>JBBQWR010000089.1:0-3176 GCA_038210495.1 Pirellulales bacterium | reverse complement strand
CAATCGTGTTCGGCACAATATTTGCGCCTGGGAAATATATCTGTACAGTATTGCGCCCGGCCCAACCATTTGGCATCATAGCGGCATGGTTGCCAACCGTCCCCAATCCGAGTTCAAAATCCAGGAGAAGGACGTCCGCGGCCTCAAGTACTTCGATCAACTCGCTCCCTTGCTCGAACGTCTCCACGACGTCGGCTGCGAACGCGATACCGCCGGCAATCGCTCCCTGCACTACGATCAGTACTGCATGCTGATCCTGCTCTTTCTTTTCAACCCCGTCGTCAAATCTCTCCGCGGCCTGCAGCAGGCCAGCGAACTCAAGAACGTTCAGAAAAAGCTCGGCTGTCCGCGAACCTCGCTCGGTTCCCTTTCCGAATCGGTCACGGTCTTCGATCCCGAACGGCTCAAGGAAATCATCGCCGAACTCGGCAATCAACTCCAGCCGCTGGGCCGCGATTCACGCCTGAAGGACATGGGCTGCACCATCACGCTGGTTGACAGTTCCTTGCTTTCCATCTTGCCACACCTCACCGAGGCGTCGCTTAATCCGCCCAACGCCAATGGCGTGGTCAAGTGGCGATTGCACACCCACTTCGAAGTCGATCGCTTCGTGCCGCGACGCATCGACGTCACACCCAATGGCGGCGGCGATGATGACGAACGCTCCGTCCTCGAACGCACGATCGAAGCCGATCGGCTTTACGTCATGGACCGCGGTTACGCCAAGTTTGCTCTCTTCAACCGCATCGTCGCCGCCAAGAGCAGTTACGTTTGCCGCATTCGCGACAACAGTGTCTACGAAGTATTGGAAGAACGGCCGCTCTCGTCGTCGGCCCTTGCCGAACGCGTCACGAGCGACATCATTGTGTCGCTGGGCTCCGACTCGTCCCAACCGCTCGAGCATCGGGTGCGGCTGATCATGATCGAGGCGAAGCCGCATAACAAAACAACCGCCGTGCCGGCTCCGGGTTGCGATGGCACACTCCGCATCGCCACCAACTTGCTTGACGCGCCCGCCGAGGTCGTCGCGCTACTGTATCACTACCGCTGGACGATCGAGATCTTCTTTCGTTTCTTCAAGCAGATCTTGGGCTGCCGCCACCTCTTGAGCGGCTCACGCAAGGGCATCGAGATTCAGACCTACTGCGCGATCATTGCCTGCATGCTGATTAGCTTGTGGACGGGCCGGAAGCCCACGCTGCGAACCTATGAGATGATCTGCTGGTATTTCATCGGGGTCGCGGACCTCGACGAGTTGCTGGCTCACCTCGACAAGTTGAAAAAACACGACGCGAAATAGTGACGGTGGTCTGTTAATCAACGGCCGCCGCGTTGGACGCTGCGCGCTGCCGGACGCCCACACAAAACGCTGATCCCCATTCTGCCGCCGCATCCCTCCCAAACCTCTGTTGATCGGACGCCGTACCGGTACAATTCTCTCAATAACCCCCCTCGGCAAACAGAGTGCCGAACACGATTGGCGGCTGTTCTCTTCTTTGACGCGAGCACACTTGTCAAACGCTGTGTGACGGAAGTCGGCTCCGCATGGATCAAGAGCGTAATCGACTCCGCTGCCGGGAATCCGTGCTGGATCGCCGAGGTCATATTTACGGCGGCGCCTTTTCGGTCTCAAGCGTAAGCCAATCGTCGAAGTCGTTCTCGTCGATATGCGCGCCCGCGAGTTGCCGATCAAGGGCCAGGAAATCTTGACCGCCAACAAAGTCGCCATTCGCGTCAGCTTCCTCGTGCAGTTCGCCGTGGTCGATCCGAAGGCGGCCCTACACGCCGTCGCCAACACCGTGGATCGGCTTTACAGCGATGTTCAGTTGGCGGCTCGGCGTTCTCTCGCGTCGATGACGCTTTAGGATATTCTGACAACCCGTAATCGGCTCAGTATTGATGATCTATGGAGTGGTACGCCCTGATTGCTCCGCATAAACGATCCTGGCGCATTTGGCACTGAGGAAGGCCGTCATCAGCTTTCACCGGCAACGGTATGACCACAAGAGACTGTGAACTACCGCGGTTGCGGCTTCTCCCATTTCGGGTCATAATCGAGCGAAAATATCTTTTGAACGCGCTCCGCCCGGCTTCCCACTCCGTCATGCAGCAACTGCAGCGCCTGGCGCACTTTGACCAAGCGCGGATCGCTCTCCACGTCCGAAACGGCGGCGCCGCGGTCGATGCGATCGAGCATGGCGGCCAGGTCGAGCAATTTGCTGCGAGCTTCGAGGAAGTAGGCTTCGAGAGCTTCGGCGGCGGTCAGCGGTTCGATTTTCATAGCGTCGTAGGGGAAAAGTGCCGTGTGATTTCGAGGTTTACAAGGGTGTTGAGGCTGCCGGAGCGGAAGCCTTCCAAATCCAGCGTTACGAAACGAAAGCCGAGTTCCTTCAGCCGGCGCACCAAGCCGTCGCGGACCTCCGGAGCCGCGAAACGGGCCAATTCCGACGCCGGCACTTCGACGCGGGCCAAGTCGCCTTCGTGCAAACGCACCCGGCATTCGCGCAAGCCGAGGCCGTGTAGATACTCCTCCGCCGCTTCGACGCGGGCGGTGCGCTCCACGGTGACTTCCACGCCGGGGGCGAGACGACTCGAAAGGCAGGGCGACGCCGGCTTGTCCCACGTCGGCAGGCTCCACGCCAGCGCCAGGGCGCGCACGTCGGCTTTGGTGAAGCCCGCTTCCTGTAACGGATGGCGAACGCCGTGTTCCGCCGCCGCCTTGAGGCCGGGCCGGTAGTCGCCTTGGTCGTCGAGGTTGGCGCCGCTGCATATCACGGCAATGTCCAATCGCGGCAGCAGCGTCTCAATGCGACTATACAGCTCCGTTTTGCAGAAATAACAGCGGCTGCCGTCGTTTCGGACATAATCCGCATTGGTAAACTCCGCGGTGGAGACGACAAGGTGGCGAATACCTATCTGCTCCGCCAGCCGTCGGGCGCCGGCGATTTCGGCGCGCGGCATACTCGCGCTGTCGGCGGTCACGGCGACGGCATTGTCTCCAAGAGCGAGATGGGCCGCTTTCGCAACCACTGTGCTGTCGATGCCGCCGCTGAACGCTACGGCCGTTTTACCGAGGCCGTGCAGCACCTCCAGGAGCCGGTCGCGCTTGGCCGTCAATTCCGCAGTCAACGATGGGACGATGAAATTGTCCATCAGCACGTCGCCTTCACTTAGCT
>JBBQWR010000088.1:0-5957 GCA_038210495.1 Pirellulales bacterium | reverse complement strand
CGCCGGCCTGGGTGGATTCCTGCTTCGCAAAGGCGACGGCGAACCCGGCTGGATCACGATCTGGCGGGGCATGGATAAACTCCTCCTTGGCGTCCGTGGTCATCGAGCCATGAAAAAAAGATGTGGGTAATTACAAGGGCTAGAGGCACTCGCCGAAGTACATCGGGCACCCGGGGCTGGAGGCGTTTTCGCCGAAGCCCCGGTCGGCGCTCGCCAAGATCCACCCTTGGCGAGTTCCTACCTCCATATACCTCGTGGTCGCCGGTTCAGTTTCCGACCGCCACGTGGCCCGGCAACACTGGGAAGTATACGATGACTGTGCCGGCATGTGAACTGGGAGCCGCGACTCATAGCCGCGGCATCCTGCTGCGCAGTGTACGGATGGCCCGTGAGTTGTCGGTGCCCCACGGTCGACGAAATTGGTGGGTCAAGCCGCATAAAAAAAGCAAACCGCGCCTGGCCCCCATACCGTCACTTCATCGGCGCGGTCCTCTCCCAATTTCCGACTGCTGTCGCCGTCGGAAGGCGTGTGGTACGCTGAAAATTGGTCTGCTAGGAGACCCGCTCACTTCATTCACCATCGACGGAGTCGACAATGCCGAGCCTGAAACTGTCTGTCCCGCACGAGCTCGGCCAAGACGAGGCCACGACGCGAGTCAAGACCTTCCTGGCCAAGGTTCAGGCCAAATACGAAGCCCAAGTGAGCGACCTCCAGCAGTCTTGGACCGACAATGTGCTGAATTTCGCGTTCAAAACCTATGGTTTCGCGGTCAAGGGAAGCATGGCCGTCCAGGCCAGCGAAGTCCGGTTCGATGGCGCCATTCCCTTCGCGGCCATGTTGTTCAAGGGCAAAATCGAGCAAACTCTTCGCGACGAGATGACCAAGTTGTTATCATAAATCTTGGGCAGGCAGGCTGCTGGCGGCGGGTTGTGGCTCCCAAATCGGCGTCCCGGCTTGAAACTGACGATTCTAGCGATCGTAGGCGCCGGAAAAGCCCCACTCGATGCGAAGATTAAACGTCAACGTCAGATTCCGCTACCTATATTTCCTTAGACCATAGGCGGATACAGATCACGGTCGGCCCCACCAACGACGCGGCTTTCGCGGCGCCGGCGGCATGAAACTGTTCAGTAGGATCAGCACGATGAACTCACGACGCGGCGGCGGACTCCAGTTCGTTCTCTCCTTGGCCATCGCCCTGGCGGCGATCATCGCGACGACCGGTGCGCCAACCATCGGTCGAGCCCAGGCCAAGAAGTCCGACGACAAGAGCGACAGCGTAGACAAAGCCCCCGATTCCGCCGAAGCCCGGGCGCTCGCCGCTCCCGACGATCCGGCGGCGCTGCCCAAAAAACCCGCCAAGACCGTGAAGAAAGATCCCGACGATCCGTTCGCCACTCCCCCGGTCGACAAGGAAGTCAAGCGGAAGGACGGAGGCTATGTTCTCAAGGTCCAAGACGATCCGTTCGCCGACACCCCGGCGCCCAGCAAGGTAGAGACGACAAAACCTAAAGACACAACGAAGCCGGGAGACACCACCAAACCAAGCGAGCCCTCGAAAACCACGCGCGGTTCGAGCGACGAACCGGCTACTAAATCGCCAAAAACGACTGCCGACAAAAGATCTAGCAAGGCGAATGCCGAAGATCCGTTCGATACGAAACCGCCGAAAACGATACCGCCGGCCACGCCCCCCAAAAAGCCGGCCAACAAAGACCGCGTCAACCCGTTCGACGACGAAGCGCCGGCGCCAGCAACTCCCCCAACTAAGTCGACCACTCCGGATACTGAAACTCCGGCGAAGCCGAAATCCTCGCCGCTCGATCTGCCGACCGATATCAAGCCGAGCGAAATCGAACTCACCCCGGCCCAGGCTTTGTTGAAGAAGGCCCAGGACCTGGTCGACGCCGGCAAGTACAAAGAAGCGATCGAGCCGCTCAAGAAATCGATCGAAACGACTCCAACCGAGGCCCCTCCGCACTATCTGCTCGGCATCGTCTACCGGATGCTGCATCAATACGACGACGCGATCGGCGAGTTTTCCGAAACGATCAAGCTCGACCCCGAACTCGGCGACGCCTATCTCCGCCGCGGCGTCTGCTGGTATTACAAGCAGGAATACAACCTAGCCGAGGCCGACTTCGAAGACGCGGCCGGCGTCAATTTCAACGACCCTCGGCCGTTGACTTGGCGCGGCATCACGCTCGCTCAAAAGGGCCAGGTGCGCGACGCCGTGAACGCCTATTCGCAGGCCTTGCGGTTCGACAACCACTTCGTGCTCGCCCACGTCAATCGCGGCTTGGCCTACATCTCGCTCAAAGAATATGACAAGGCGATCGCCGATTTCGATCAGGCGATTCGCTTTTCGTCCAAAGACGCGACACTCTATCTCCGCCGCGGCATCGCTCAATCCGGCGCCGGCGACTGGCAAGGAGCCATTCGCTCGTATTCCGAAGCGATTCGGATCAACCCCAAGTACGCCGAAGCCTATGACAGCCGCAGCATGGCGTACCGCCAGCTAGGAGATCAAGCTCGAGCCCAAGCCGACAGCGAAAAGTCCCGCCAACTGCAAACGACAACCAACAAAGTCACCGCTAGATAGCCGAAAATGGGCGCCGGAGCGGTTATCGGGTGGCCGGGCCGTCATCGGGCGCCCGGGGCTGGAGGCGCCTCGCCGAAGCCCCGGCCAATGGGGTTCGACCACCCGCCACCCGCCCCTCGCAACTTCTTAATGAACGGTCGCCAAAGCCGCCGGCTTGACCGTGCTGGTCACGTTCGAGATCGGCGCCGCCCGGCCCGCGGCCAAGAAGCTCTCCACCCCGGCCACGCTCTGGCCGCCGGTCAGTTGCTTCCGCGTCCAACCCTTGTCGGTCTTTACGAACATCACCAGTTGCGGGATGCTTCCGCCTTCCATCAACTGGCTGGCCAGCGCGCTATCCCGGTCGGTATTGACCATCGCAAACGCCACATTGTTGAGCGTGCCCCGCTGCTGGAGTTGCGGCACGATCGTCTGCTTCATCTGCTGGCAAGCCGGGCACCAATCGGCCCCAACCAAAACCACGAGCGGCCGTCCGTCGCCAGCGTTGGCCGCTTGATAAGCGTCCGTATAAGTGGGTGTTCCGGCGGTGAGCACGGATAGATTCAAAAGCACGGAAAATAAAGCGGTCGACACTAGAGAACTCCTTTGTAGCGGGTCAAAACGCGATGTTGCCGACGCCAAGCAATCAGATTTCAGCGGCGGCGTTTCGGTCTACGCGAGATTGGGCCGACCGAAGGCAAGCAGTGCCCAGAAAGAAGTTGGCCGACGCGAGTCTCTCGGCATCCCTTCCGACTGGCGTCCGTGCTTGTGTCTCCATTCGACCAACGATCACATAGTCCACGTGAATCGTCGAAGTTTATCTAGATAAGATGGATACGCAAGGGGGGGATGCGAAGGATTTTACGTTTGGGGTTGACAGGTAGAACGCACGGACCTAGCCGGCGGTTGGTCACCGTCCCACAATGGGACTAGGCCAAAAAAATTGGCGAGCGGGGCGCGTAAGCCCCCTGTCCCCGACGACAATTTTGATCGAACCGCTAACATCATTGTGCGCCTCGGGGCTGGACCGAAAACGGAAGCCCCGGCGGCGGCGTGCTCAAAGTTGAATCCACTCTGCGGGAGTTCGGCGAGGCGCCTCCAGCCCGGGCGCCCACCGCCCTCTCCGCCACCAAACTGCAAATTTCCCCTCGCTCACCACAACTGTCGATTGTGCGACGCAAGCACCCACCGATATAATCCACTGCGGTCACGGGCCGCCAGTCTCCTTAAACTCCTCTCGCCCTACGCTCCCCGCCGATCCAATGAAGCTTCGCGTCGGCCTAATCGGACTCGGAGAGGCCTGGGAAACCCGACATCGGCCCGCCTTGCGAGCCCTCGGAGACCGCCTGGAAGTTCGCGCCATCTGCGATCAGGTCGCCCATCGGGCCGAGCAGGCCGCCCAGGAATTTGGGGCCACCGCCGTCGATGGTTTTCGAGCCCTCGCCCAGCGGGAAGACATCGACGCCCTGCTCATGCTGGCCGACCAGTGGTACGGCTCGCTGCCGATCTTGGCCGCCTGCGACGCCGGCAAGGCGTTGTACTGCGCCGTCACGCCCCAGCTTGAGGCCGACGAAGCCCTCCGCCTGAAAAACCGCGTCGCCCAGTCGGGCATCGCCTTCATGGCCGAGTTTCCCCGCCGGCAGGCCGCCGCCACCCTCCGGCTGAAAGAATTGATCGCCACCAAGCTCGGCGAGCCGCGGCTGCTGTTCTGCCACCGCCGCGTGCCACTCAAGGAAGCCGTCCTCCAGCCCCGCTGCCGGCACAAGTCGAAGGCCCCCGAGATCCGCGACCTGATCGAGCTCGTCGACTGGTGCAGCTACGTCGTCGGCCGCGACGCGACGTCGGTCTTCGGCATCGCCCATCAGTCGGA
Organism: Pirellulales bacterium; assembly: GCA_038210495.1. Classification (GTDB taxonomy): domain Bacteria; phylum Planctomycetota; class Planctomycetia; order Pirellulales; family DATAWG01; genus JBBQWR01. The sequence continues at coordinate 1,508 of JBBQWR010000088.1, read as the reverse complement.
CAGCGACGCCAGCGCCCAGGACTACAGCATGATGAGCGTCGATTTCTCCGGTCCCGGCGCCCCCGGCTCGGGCACGGCCGCCCAAATCAGTTGCGGCACTTACATGCCGGTCCTCTGGGAGGAAGCCGTTGCGTTCCGCCCGCCGCCGGCTCTGCAAGTCGCCTGCAAAAACGGCATCGCGTTCATCGACCTGCCCTCGACGCTGATCTGGTTCGATCGCGCCGGCCGCCACCAAGAATCGCTCGACAGCGAGCGACCCGTCGGCGAGCAGCTCCTCGCGCAATTCTACCGCTCGGTCACCAGCCTAGTCCGCAACCCCTCGGGCCTCGAAGACACCTACCGCGCCCTCTCGATCGTGCTCGCCGCCAGCGCCAGCCACCAAGAAGGCCGCCGCGTATTCTTCGACTTCTAAATCGGGCCCAGCAACAACATTAGGAGTGCCCCGGGCTGGAGGCGTACTCGCCGAAGCCCCGGAGAGTGGTTTCAGATTCGAGTGCGAGGAGGCGCAACGATAAACGCAGGTCAATGGTCCGAAACGACGATCATACGCCGGTCAGCTTGCGGAGCATCGAAATTTGCTCGTTCAGTTCCTCGGACGTCGCGCCGTCATCCACCACGTTGTGCAGCTTGAGAATGGCTTCCGTTTCCAAACGGATAACCCCCACGGCGACCGCCAACTCATGATGCGTCAGCGCGCGTTGCCGGTACAGCTCGACCAGCGCGGCCTGTTTCACCGCCTGATTCAGATCGCCCAACTCCAGGCGAAGGCGTTGTTCAATGCCGCTGGGCAACTCAAATGAGATGCTCATTTAGTAATCCTTCTGGGATTGAATTCTACCTTCGAGTCGAGGCAACCGCTACCTCGCTCAATGAGGTGATCGGCCGCCACGTCCACTCCCGACTCCCGACTTTGCCGCCGCTCACTGGCCCAATTCCATTCTTGCCAAACCTATACGCATGTACTCTAATCGCGACTAGCTGAAATGGTCGAGAAAGGCCGCTGCGCAATTTTGACTGGAATCCAGTGTGGCATGGTAAGTCGAGCGTCAAAGAGTCCGCCGGGTTTGGTGTTCTTGTCGGCCCGGCGGATGGCTCGCGCCCGCTGACGCGAAAGCGTCATGGCGAAGCCGGCTCGCGCCTTTCTCGCTTGAGAGGGCGGAACTGGGAGATGGGATTCGGGGAGGGGGAAGAAGCGCCGGCGGCCGCCGACGACGAATATCCCGCCACCCATTTCCCAAATCTTATTTCCCTCCTCCGGGTACACAGTTCGGGAGTTTGTAGGCGACTTTCCCGCCCAACATGGGGTCGTCATGGCGTGGGCCGCCGCCGCGAGGCGGCGGAGAGAGGGCATGGAGTGAGGAGCAAAACGACAGGTCGGCTTTCGACGCCCGCGGCGCCGGTTGCCTTGTCCCTAGTCACCAGCTCCTCGTCCCTAACCCCACTCTCTTGTGTGGATAAAGAGTAGCTTGCATCGCAAACAACGACCCATCGATCTCTGTTTTGACAAG
>JBBQWR010000087.1:0-6223 GCA_038210495.1 Pirellulales bacterium | reverse complement strand
GGCCGTGATGAACAACGCTTCCTGAAGCTGCTTGTGCTTTCCCATCGCCATCGGAAACTGGCCTCCCTACCGATTCAGTTGCCGCCACCGTGCCCAGATTATACCTTGGGGGGCAAGAGGTTTATTTCAACGGGCTGCTAGATCTTTCGAACAATCCCATCGGAGATAAGGCATTGTTGACTCTGCGCAAACTGCCGAAGCTTCGCGAAATCAACCTGACTGACACGGAAATAACCTTCACAATGCTGTCCGGGCTTGCCGCGATGCCTAATATTCATTGCATTTCTGTGTTTCGAACACAGATAACGGAAGGAGAAGCAATCGCCGTTAATAAAGCGACAGGAATTACAATCAAGAGGTAGCACAATGTGAGTGGAAAAGGGGACGCGACTCAATTCATGTTCGAGTTGCGTTCCCTTTTGCCCCCCCATTGGGTAATTGCCACACTTTTGGGGCGATCTCGCAATTAAGTATCCTGGCGAATTATCGAAAAATCCTTGACTCACTCGAACTGCTGAGATTAGGCTGCAGTTGGTGGAATCGACTCATCGTTTCAGCCGAATCCAGGTTCTCCAAATCAGCGTGCTCTCCTACTCTCGGTTCATGCTCATGCTCCTCAAAAAACTCGCTTCTCGCGTCGCGATGACTTCCGGGATCGGCTCCGTTGCCCGACTCAGCGCGGGTGTCCTGCTCGGCACGGGAATTTTGCTCTGCGCGGCGGGGCCGGCTCGGGCGCAAGGTCCGTCGATCAACGTCGTCAATCCAAGTTTCGAATCGAACGGCGACTTCGGTAACTATCCCGGTTACGTCGCCGGGAATAGTCCGATCTTCGGTTGGACCGACACGAACGACGGGCGAATCGGCGTCAACAACGGTGGTCAGCCGTTTGCCTCCGGCACGGTGATTCCCGATTACACCCACGTCGCGCTCATTCAGCAGAACGGCGATACGGGCACGCTCAGCCAAACCATCAGCGGGCTCACGCCGGGCCAGCAATATTGGTTTCAGGTCTTTTTCGGCGAGCGGCAGGACAGCAGCATGCCCGTGCTGAATGTCACCTACGGCGGCCAGACGCTGGTGGCCGCGGCAACGCTGGCCGGCCCGAACGTTCCGACCTACTCGTTCATCGATGTGCCGTTCACGCCGACGACGTCGTCCGGGGCGTTGACCTTCGCTAACATCAGCGGCGCGGGGGACAACACGGCTCTCATCGACGGCATTTCGGTCGTCCAGCGCAACGCCAGCCAAGTCGTGATCGCCAATCCGAGCTTCGAGGGGAGTCAGGCGATCGGCTTCCCCGGCTACACCAGCGCCATTGCCGGCTGGCTAGCCGCCGGCGCCACCGGAATCAACCCGATGACCAACGGCGATAGCCCCTTCGGCGTCGGCACGCCTCCGGATGGAAATGAAGTCGCGCTCTTGCAAGCCCAGGGCGCGACGCCGGCCAGCTTGAGCCAGACATTGGCGTCGCTCGTCGCCGGCCATCAATATCAATTGTCGTTCAGCGCGGCAGTTCGCTCGGGCTACGACGATCCGCTACTGAGCGTCTCGGTCGGCGGCCATGCGTTGGCCGTTGCTTCGCTGTTGACTAACAACAGCTACAACCTCTTCAGCTACACGTTTACCGCCGACGTCACCGATTCGGCGCCGCTGCTGCAATTCTTAGCCGCTGGTTCGAACGATCACGGTTTTACGGACGCGACGTTATTTCTCGACAACGTGCAACTGGCCGACATCACGGCTGTTCCCGAGCCTTCGTGCTGCCTCTTGGCCTGTCTGGGCGCGATGGGCTTGCTGGGGGCTGGTCAATACCGCCGGAAACATGACTCGGCTGACGGGTCGCGCGCGGTCTAATCGGCCTTAGAGCCTATCCGAGAACCGTCAGGGACTGTCCCGTTTTTCGGAGTCCGCGGAGAAAAAGGGGACTGTCCCCCTCTCCTCGGACAGTTCTCGGATAGGCTCTTAATCAGGCGGCGCGGCGGAAAGCGCGCGCAGCCGCTGCGAATTAGTTTCGGGCCGACCGCCAAGGCCTGCGTTGCATAGAAGCCCTCACAAAACCGCCTCGGAAAAGGGGACAGTCCCCGGCGGTTATGTGAGGGATTCGTAACGATTTTCGTTCCGCCGGGCGTTAAGATGGGGGCATGGAAATGGCGGCAAGCGACGGTGCCCAAATGGCCTCTCCGAAAAATACCGCGGCTGCCTTGCGCCTAGGGGCGGCCGCGCGATTCGTAACCTTCGCGGTCGCGACCTGGTGTGGCGCCCAAGCGATCGGCGCCGCTCCGGCGCAAAATGAAACCGCCGAGTTGATCCTGCATCATGGACAAATCGTCACGGTCGATCCCAAGTTCACGATCGTCCAGGCGTTGGCGGTGCGCGGGGGGCGCGTCGTCAAGGTCGGCGGCAACGACGACGCGCTCAAACTGCGCGGCCCGATGACCGAAGTCGTCGATCTGCAAGGCAAAATGGTGCTGCCTGGTCTGATTGACTCTCACGTCCATCCGGCCGACGCTTCGCTCACCGAATTCGATCATCCGATCCCCGACATGAGATCGATAGGCGACGTGCTCCAGCACGTCCGAGAGCGGGCGAAGGTCGTGCCGGCCGGCAAGTGGATCGAAATTCATCAGGTCTTCATCACGCGACTGGCCGAACAGCGTTATCCGACTCGGGCCGAGCTCGACGCCGCGGCGCCGAACAACCCCGTCGCATTCGTCACCGGCCCCGACGCCGCGCTCAACTCGGCGGCCTTGGCCCGCTGTGGAATCGACCTGAACTTTGAGTTGACCGGCAGCGGCGAAATCGTCCGCGATCCGGTCAGCGGCGAGCCGACTGGCGTGATGCACGGCTGCAACCGCTATCTCAAAATCGAGTCATTCCTCCGGCCGCCCACCGAAGCCCAGCGGCTAGAGCGGCTGTGCGAACTGTTTCAAGACTACAACGCTGTCGGACTGACCACTGTGTGCGACCGGGCCACATCGGTCGATTCGGAAGGTCGCTACCGGGCGTTGGCCAAGTCGGGCCGGATGACCGTGCGCGTGGCCATGTCGCGGTTGGTCGAGACGGACGGCCGCTTGGAGACGGTTAAGGAGAACATTCGCCAAGTCGCCGCCGATCCCCTGGTTCATGGCGACGCCCGGCTATGGATTGTCGGCATCAAGACGTTCCTCGACGGCGGCATGCTCACGGGCAGCGCATTGATGGTCGATCCGTGGGGCGTTAGCCAAATCTATTCGATCCGCGATCCTCAGTATCGCGGCGTGCGGTTCATTCCGCAGGACCGACTCGCGACGCTGGTGGAAACGGCGGTTGAAAGCGACCTGCAATTCACGGCCCACGCCGTCGGCGACGGGGCCGTGCAATCGCTCCTCGACGTCTACGAAGAGGTCAACCGCCGCCATCCGATCCGCGGGTCCAGGCCGGCGATCAGCCACAGTAACTTCATGAGCCGCAAATCGGTCGAGCAGGCGGCGCGGCTGGGCGTGTCGCTCGATATCCAATCCCCATGGCTGCTGCTCGACGGCAAGACGCTTAGCGACCAATTCGGCGTCGAACGACTGCGGTATTTTCAACCGCTGCGATCGATCTTCGCAGTCGGCGGGATCGCCGGCGGCGGCTCCGACCACATGCAAAAGATCGGCGCGCTGCGAGCCATTAACTTCTACGATCCGCTGCTCGCCATGCAGACTGCCGTGGCGCGCATCCCGCGGGGGATGACCGAACCGTTGCATCCCGAAGAGGCGCTCGATCGCCGGCAGATGATTCAATTCTACACGATCAACAATGCCTTGTTGCTTCGCCGCGAGCGCGAGATCGGTTCCCTTGAGGTCGGTAAGTTCGCCGATATTATTGTGATTGACACTGATTTGCTGCAGTGTCCCGTCGACGCGATCGGCAAAACCAGAGTGCTGGCGACCTATCTTGCGGGCAATCGTGTGGGAATTGACCGGTCCAAGTAATCGCGTCCTGAGGAATCGGAATTGAGCTGCGTCCCCTTTTTTTCCCGAGCCTCGACGAACGTTATTCGTCCGGCGCGAGCAGTGTTTGGAGCCGCGCCAAGATCGCAGCCAGAGCATTCAGGGGCACTCTGCCGATTTTGGTCGCCTTCCGCGCCTGCCAGTCAAGGCTCTTGACTTGGTCGGACAACACGACGCCGGTGACAGGCGATCCCGCGGGCAACGGTACTTCGAACGGATAGCCTTTGTGCTGATTCGTGATCGGGCAAATCAACGCCAGTCCCACTCGGCCGTTGTAAGCGGCCGGCGATAAAACCAGCGCGGGACGGCGCCCCGCCTGCTCATGCCCCGCTTGCGGATCGAGCGTAATCCACACGGCGTCGCCGCGATCGGGGACATATCCGCGTTTCGGCTTCACCAAATCTCCTTACCAACCGCCGGCCCGGTGGCCCACTCGCCGTGCAAGTTCTCATCCGTGACGCCGCGCAAGAGGTCCGCAAGCCTCAGTGGGGTCGCGATCGGCTGAATGGTGATCGTACCGCTAGACATCGATAGCTCCACGTCACAATTTTCGTTTAAACCGGCCTCGACCGCGAGCGCCTTCGGAATTCGCAGGGCCAGACTGTTGCCCCATTTTTGCACGCGAGTTTTCATCAGAAGCCTCCAGGTATCTACAATGAAGATACTAAGTCATCCGCAAACGTCAACCGCGTTGACAAGAATTGAATCGGCTCGCTCTCGTAGGAATGTAAATCGGCGATTGTCCAACAGGAGGGGTAAAGGGGACGCGACTCAATTCATATTCGCGCTGTGTCCCCTTTTGCCCCCCCCTGGCATGGGCTTCGAGCCCATGATTCCTTGAGAAAACACATGGGCTGGAAGCCCATGCCACGTTGAATCAACAGGCTGCCAGCCCGGCTATCGCACCAATGACACGGGCGACGATTGATAAACGAAACTGCTGCCGCTGCCGCTGGCCGAGGTTGTCGCCGTCGGATCGACGACGGGCATCGGCTGCACGATCACCTGGATGTTGCTGCCGCTCCCCGTGGCCGACACGATCGTGACCCAGGGCGAACGCATCACAGCCTATACAAATTATCACCATGTACACTGGTTTGGGCAAGGCAGACAGCGAAGGATGGATTTCGGGGCGACAATTGTTGTCGCCTGACGGAACGAATCCTTTGGTTCATGGAGGTTGGTCATGGCTCTTGCCCAAACGTCGGTCGCGCGGCACTTTGGCGGTTTGAACGATCCTCGCCGCGAGCGGGGTCGGCTGCATAACTTGTGCGACATGATCGCCATCGCTTTGTGTGCGGTGATCTGCGGCGCGGAAAGCTGGGAAGACGTGGCGGAGTACGGCCGGCAGAAGGAATCGTGGCTCAAAACATTCGTTCGCCTCCCCCAAGGCATTCCCTCGCACGACACCTTTAATCGCGTGTTCCGGCTGTTGAATCCGAAGCCGTTTCAAGCCTGTTTCGCCCGTTGGATGCAGGGGCTGGTCGAGGCCACGCAGGGCCGCGTCGTGGCCATCGATGGCAAGACCTTGCGACATTCGTTCGATCGAGCGGCGGGCAAGTCGGCGCTGCATCTGATCAGCGCCTGGGCGGTCGAAAACGGTGTGTCGTTGGGCCAACGCGCGGTGGACGGCAAGAGTAATGAAATCACGGCGGTCCCCGAACTACTCAAGGTGCTGGAATTGGAAGGGGCGATTGTCACCTACGACGCCATGGGTTGTCAAAAGGAAATTGCCCAGACCATTCGCGATCAAGGCGCCGATTATGTGCTGGCCGTGAAGGAAAACCAACCGCGGTTGTACGAAGATGTGTTAGCGACGTTCGAAGAGGCCTTTGAAGGGCAGCGTGGGGAGACCTATCAACTCCGCGCGACCAGCGAGCAAGGCCACGGCCGCCAGGAGCGGCGAGAGTATGTGGTGACCCGCGACCTGTCGAAGATTCGCGATCGCGACTTGTGGGCCGATTTGCGCTGCTTGGCCATGGTCTATTGCGAACGGATGATCAACGGAAAAATGAGCGGCGAAGCACGGTACTACATCAGCAGTTGCTCGGGCTCGGTCAAACAAATCGCGGGAGCGATTCGCGGACACTGGGGAATCGAAAATAGCCTGCATTGGTCGCTCGATGTGACTTTCGGCGAGGACGCCCATTGCTTGCGCAAGGACAACGGCCCCGAAAACATGGCAATGCTTCGCCGCGCCGCGCTGAGCCTGGTCAAACAAGAACGCATCGAGAAGGGAAGCCTGCGCC
>JBBQWR010000086.1:0-6560 GCA_038210495.1 Pirellulales bacterium | reverse complement strand
GACCAACCTCCATGAACCAAAGGATTCGTTCCGTCAGGCGACAACAATTGTCGCCCCGAAATCCATCCTTCGCTGTCAGCCTTGCCCAAACCAGTGTACATGGTGATAATTTGTATAGGCTGTGATGCGTTCGCCCTGGCGCCGCTAATTGGCGAACTGAAAAGAATGCCGTCGAATGTGCCATGATGGGGTTGGGCGCCTTCTGCGGCAACGCCCTCGTCTTCGGTCGCGTCATTTTGTGGTACCATTGGTTTGGCATCCTTTTAATAATTGTTAATGAAAGATACGCATTACCGTTTTATTTTACCGACGAAGATTTCAAGACTCTAAAACGTGCATCGAGTAAAGTTCCACTGCTCCGTTCGCAGGCTAGGCCGAATCCTCCGACTCCGTATTCGGCATTCAAATCCGTGAGTCCATCGACATTATCCAGAATCTCGGGTATTTCCGTATCATCGAGCCAAACGCCGGCCAACTTACTGTTTCGAACGACAAGCCGCAAGCGATGGGGCCCGTGGCCATTAAATGTAACAGGTGCTTCTAAGCGTGCACCATAGTTTTTTTCGTGTTTAGCTGTATTTTCATTAATCCGCTGAATGTTGTAGCTTACAGCTTGATTCGGCATGTTCATTTGGTTAACCAAAATAGCCTGAAATTGCCACGCATCCGGGCCTAGAGGATGGCAGCCAATAAAGGCGCCGACTGAGCCGCTCCACGGTTGGGCGCCGATCGTCAACAAGATCTCGTAATTCTTTTCCTGTGTCGTTCCTAGTTGCAAGATCGCTTGACCCGTGCTGTATCGCAACTGATTTGACGCGGCGTCGTGCATCCACCAATGGGCGGGATTGGATGAATTGAAGAATAGCGGATTTGGCCGATTGAGCAACAAGTTTTGCCAGGGTCCAGCCGCCTCGGCATCCGTGGCGAGTTTGGGCGCCGGGAGGACAAACCCGCTCGTAGGATCAGGCTCGCCGCCCGCCACGAGAGCTTTCAGCCTGGGAAAAGTTGCGGCCAGAATGGCCAAACCGATGGCGGCGATGATCGCGGTCAGCCACCGCGCGCGGCCACCCAATGCCGAACCCAATTTGGATTTACTCCTATGGCGCGATGACGGCCTCGCGAGCTTGACGACAGGAATCGCGCCGCTGGAGGCGCCGCCTGAAATGCCAGCCGCGACCAACTGTTTCAAGTCGCACTTCGAGGTCAGCGACTTCAAATCATGCAAAACGGTGGCGGGGTTATCTGGTCGATCCTCGGGCGATTTGGCCATCAACTGCCGCCCCAGGGCATCCAATTTTTTGGGCGCGTCTGGGCGGCGATCCTTGATCGATGGTGGGGCGCCTTGCGAATGCGCCAAGAGCTTTTTCAGCGCCGTCGGGAATTCTGGCCCGCTGAATGGCGCCTGGCCGCAGAGCAGATAATAGAGCGTGCAACCCAGGCTATACAGGTCGGCCCGAATGTCGACCTGGTGGCTGTCGAACGCCTGCTCGGGCGCCATGAAGTCGACCGTGCCCAGCACATGCCGGTCGAGCGTTAGCCCGTCGCTGGACGATTCCTCGTTGAACAGGGCCAGCCCCAAGTCCAAGATTCGCACGCCGCCGTCGCGCGAGAGAATAATGTTCGACGGCTTAAGATCGCGGTGCACCAGGTTTTGTTCGCTGATGTATTGCAGGCCCACGGCGACCTGGCGGGCCACCTCGCAGGCGTCCGGCACGCTGAGCGGTCCGACTTGTTTGACCAGCTTCGCCAAATCGACCCCATCCACATACTCCATAATCAAATAGTGAAACCCCTGATCTTCTCCGGCGTCGATCGCCCGCACGATGTGCGGATTTTCCAATCGAGCCAGGGCTACCCACTCGCGCATGAATCGCTCAGTCGCCTGCGGATCCTGCTGGCGATGACCGGCGAGAATCTTGAGACAGACCACCCGCTGCAACCGAAGGTGCTCGGCCTTGAAGACCGTGCCCATGCCGCCGGCGCCGATCTGCTCCAGCAGCCGATAGGGGCCAAGAACGTCGGGGATTGGCGTGCCTTGAATGACTCGCAATATCGCCTGGTTCGTTTTCAACCGGGACTGCGAGCCATCGCCGGCTTTCGCTCGGGCGATCATTTCCTCGCATTCCCGCTCCCTCACCACGGGCAAAATCGAATCGGCGTTGGTGGACAGCGCGGAAAACGCGACCGACGCGGTTTGCGAATCGTCAACTTGCTGATCGGCGACAAGCCTCGCACAATCCTCACAGCGATCGAGGTGCTCCCCAATTTCATCCATCCGCGATTCGCTCAAATCGCCGTGCAGCAGCGCCGAGAGTTCTTCGCGATCAGGACATTGAATTGAGATGTTCATGGTCGCCCGCTGCTCAGACGCAGGTTGAAGTTTCGGCAAATCGAGAGCGTTCACGCAAATGGCTTGGACGCGACCCCTTTTCCCAACTCCATGAGATCGCCGAATTCCTCTTTCAGACGGCGAAGGACTCGCGATTTCGCCAGGTAAACGGCGTTCACGGAAATCTTGAGATCGCTGGCGACGGCCTTGGGCGGCTCGAGTTCCACGGTCACTCGCCAAAACGCGGCCCATCGTCGCTCGTCGAACGAGTCTCGAATGATCGCGAGCGCTTGCCGCAAGAGCAGCGTACGTTCGGTTTGCTCCGTCTCTGAATTAACGTGGATATCTGTCTCAAGCTCATCCGGCGCGGCGACGCCCAGCATGGCCTGGTGGGCGTCGCTCCCGCCCGTGGCAGCCTCGCGAGTTGATCGTTTCCGATGGAAATCGAAAATCTTGTTTCGAGCGATGGTCTTTAGCCAAGCGCGAAACGAGTCGCCGGGCCGGTCGCGGCGAAAATCGGCGATCTTGCGAGCGACCGATTGGAAGACCTCTTGTCCCACGTCGGCGGCGTCCGACGCCTGCAGTCGAGCATTGCGGCACCAGAAATAGACCAGCGGCCCATAAAGCGCCACGAAGCATCCCCAGGCCGATTGGTCCGAGGACCGCAATCGAACGAGCAAACTCGTCGAGGTCCGGCCTAAGTCCTCGGAATAGCGCGCGAATGAATCGTTTTCAACCAACTTGGACACCCTAGCCTCCCAAGCTGCCGTGCCGCCGGAAGGATCAGTCTAACTTCAAAAAAAAGGACGTACAACGGCCCTTCGTCGAATTAGGGCTCGCGAGTCCTCTCGAGGGTGGCGGAAGGATAATTTTACGACACCGGACAGAATCGTTCGTTCTTTAGGTAGGCCTGAGCGAGCTTCGCGCGTTGGCTTCTTGCGCCTGAAACCGATTGTCTGCAATTATCGGAGAGGACGGCCGTGATCAGCGAATCTAGCAAGTCATCTCGTTGGAGTGGCGTTTCGCATCAGATTGCGATCGTCCTGCCGACGGGCGAAGATTGGTCGAGCAGCGTCAAGCGGGGTATCGCCGATTTCGCTCGCACGCAAGGAACCTGGGATTTGCAGTGGCTGGACGCGGGACTGAATTCCCTCGAGGCGATTACCCAATTGCGCCCGCAAGGTATTTTGGCTCACCTAGAGGACGAAACACTGGTTTTGAGCTTGATGATGCTGGGGCGGCCGGTTGTCGCCGTCAATCAGACTGTGAGGTCGCCAAAAATATCGAGCGTTGCTGTCGACAATTATGCGATCGGTATGATGGCAGCCGAACACTTTGCACGGCGCGGCATGCAAAACTTCGCTTGCCTTTCCTTCGCAGCCGGGGCGGGCGAGCAGCGGCGGTGCGAGGGCTTTATCGAGTTCGTTCAACAGCAAAGCACATTCCAATGGACGATTTATCGGCTTCAGGGGCGAAATAGGCCTGCTGTGCTCTCGCCGACGACCGACAATCCGCAAATACGACAATGGTTGATCGATCTACCAAAGCCCATCGGTGTCTTCGTCGTGAGCGATCTCTTGGGCCTCAGTCTTTGCGAAATCTGCCGCGCGGTCGGTTTGAGAGTGCCGCATGACGTTGCCATCATCGGAGCCGACGACGATGAGAACGTATGCCTACGAGCAGACCCCATCTTGAGCAGCATTTCGAGCCCGTTCTCGCAAATCGGCTACGAGGCGGCGCAGTGCCTGGCAGATCACCTTGCGTCACGCATGGCGCCCGTCCAGCATCGGCTTCTGCGTCCAACCGGCGTCACCGTCCGCCGATCCTGCGACGTCTGCGCCATCGACGATGTAGAAATCGCCGAGGTGCTACGGCTCATCTATGGAATGTCGGGAAAGCCGCTTGGCATGAAGGAAATACTAAAACGCGTGCCCATGTCACGGCGGTCTCTCGAACAGCGATTCCGGGCCGTCACCGGGCGTAGCCCAGGCGTCGAAATCCGACGCATGAGTCTGGAACAAGCCGCACGGCTGCTAACCAACACCAGTGACTCGATCGACAAGATTGCCCTCCTTACCGGCTTCAGCTGTGGCACGCACTTGAGTGTCGCCTTCACGCGAGAGTACGGAATCAGCCCCAACCGATTCCGGAAAACTCATGGAAACGATGACGCGACTACGTGACGCTAACTCGACGGCTCTGGCGTGGCTCGAGTTTTCGCCGAAGGGAAACCCAGGCGCCTGCTCTGGAAGTCGAAACCTTTCTCCCAGGATTCGGCGAAGACGCCTCCAGTCCCAGCCACCGAGAGTATTGTTAGCAAGGGCGCGCGCCATTTCGCCGGTCGGTTCAAATGCCTCCTTCGCCCGATATGAATCGGGCCATCAGTTCGCCACGGCTTTGGACGTCGAACCGGCGGTAGATTTCCTTCATGAAGTCCCCAACCGTATCCGGCTGAATCGTCAAGATGGCCGCGATCTTCTTTCGGGAATGACCGCGCAACAGCCACAGCAAAACTTCGCGTTGCCGAGGCGTAAGCCCGGTCGACGTGAGCCCCGCGTCGACTTGCGGTCCAGGCGAATGAATCCAGTCGATGTTCTGAAAAACCGAGTGCACGAGCAGGCGCTCGCGCTCTGTGTAAGGGGGGCGGCCAAACCGACGGTGCAAGCCGATTGTGCTGTGGCCCACCGTGGTCAGCGGATAGACGCTGAACATAAGTTCATCGAAGCCGGCTTGACGAACAGGCTTCCCAATGGCCCGCCAGGCATCGTCCGTCACCAGATCGCGGCGCAAAACCGTCTTGGGCGTGTTATCTCGAACGAATCTCGTCAGTTCTCCATAAAGACTTTGAATTTCGGGAGAGTGGACCGAAAGGTTAAGCACGTTCGACAGTTCATCGTTTTGCCATCCCCCGTCGACCGAACTGGTCGGCATCGCGACGGATGGATTCTCGGAATTGGCTACGCCGATCACCCAAAAATAAACATCGGCGTCGACCAACCGGCGCAGCCCTTCGGCCAATGTTCGCCGCCGATCGACGATTTCCTGTTGGCCAGGCCCAGCAAACGAGCCAATGAGGCGAACGGTATCCGCCAAATCGGCTTCCGAGAAGATTTTCGTCACGCTGCGGAATCCTCTCAATCGCCCTTGAACTTGGTCCCGCGAGGCAGATACCCATATTTATGGGATTCCCCTCACAATATGTATGAGTATGTTCGAGGGATGTGCTTTCGTCGCCATCCGCCATTCATCAGCAGCCCTAACTCAACCGGGCGGGGTCTGTCCCGATTTTGGCGATGCCCGAGAGCAAAATTGGGCTGCCCCCCTCTGCCTTGCCAACTGAGTTAGGCCTTTTAAGAAGCAAAGCGTTCTGAGAGCGGCGGACGAATTCAATGGCGCGGCATATCGATGGATGCAATCAACGCATTACTACTCCTCCAAGGCTGGAATGAAATGGCCCCCATTGATTTAGCCCAAAGACTGTATAAGGCAGGCTTATGGGAAGAACTCGCAACTCACGAACAGGCCGCTTTGCTAAAGGCGCCAACTCCCTTGCCGATCTTTTATAAACTGTTGCGGTTCGAGCCGGAGATGATTGATCTCAATCACGTTGATCAATACTTTGTCCCTGGACCGAATTGCATCGAACAGCCGGCGCCAACGAGCGACTCACTGGGCTGATCGATTTTGGATGAGTGGACGGCTTGTCCACTTTTCCGCAAACTCGCGCCATCGGCGGGCGGCGAAAGCGACTCGGTTGGCGATTGAGCCCTTTAAGGCAACTCACTTATTAGCAGGTCTCGGCGAATACAATACGACCGAGTATGACACGATTGATTCGTCTTATAGCAAATGAGCCACAAGCGTCAAACATAGCGTTACGCTAATTGCGCAAAATCGGCACTCGATGTGCGCAAAACATGGAAAGTTGGCGTCATAAGCGCGCAAAGTTTGTCCTGTGCGCCGGATGGTCCTCATGTCATGGCGGCTTTGATCGGGCCAACCCTTTTTGCGGTCAGAACTTCCTTCGGCGCGGAGCATCTCCAGGGCGTCTTTTGCCAGCCACCCCCATTGACAGAATAAAGCAGGCCCTCTTAATACTACAGCGCCAGGTTCCTCTTGGTGAATCTGTCGGAATCGGCGAGACTTGGTTGGGGTCGGAGGACCGGCTCATGATCGCCTTCCCGGAGAACCAGGTATGGACGCCGTCGAGATTCGTGGTTTGAAACCGAAG
>JBBQWR010000085.1:0-7442 GCA_038210495.1 Pirellulales bacterium | reverse complement strand
CTCGTTGCAAAGCAAACCTCGTTCCACGCCCTCAGATGTCCCACGCGGAAATCGTAACCCGAATGAACCCATCGCGATAAATCGAATTCCCACTCGGCCGACCAGCCGAAAAACTTTGTACACTTGTGGGTAATTACAAGCTGTCCAACCCCGGCCACCCACAACCGTTAAGTTTGAGTTTCTTACCCCTATTCCCCGCTCTCCGCTTCTGCGATCTCATCTTGCAACCGGCACCAGCGATCTTCGGCTGCGGCGAGTTCGATCGTCAAAGCGGCGACTTCGTTGTGTAGACGCAGCGCCTCGGTCGGATCGGTCGCCGTCAGCAGTTCGCTACTTGTCTGCCGCTTTTTTTCGTCCAGCCGGGCGACGGTCCGCTCCAGGGCCGTCATCTCTTTGCGGACGTCTCGCTCGTTTCGCCCCGTCGCTCGAGCCGGCGCCCGCGACGGTTTGCCGGCCGCTGTGGGCGGCTTCGCCAAGGTCTTCGCCTGCTCGCGTTCCCCTTCGTCGATCTCCTTGTTGACCGAATAGAGATAGGCCTCGTAATCGCCGCGATAGGTCGTCACATGGCCATCGCGGACTTCGATGATGCACGTCGCGACCCGCTTCATGAAATGCCGGTCGTGGCTGGTGAAGATCACCGTCCCCTTGTAGGCCAGCAGGGCCTCGGCCAATGCCTCGACCGTGTCGACGTCCAAGTGATTGCCCGGTTCGTCCAGCACCAGCACGTTGTACTGGCCAAGCAGCAGGCCGGCGAGACAGAGTCGCGCCCGCTCGCCCCCGGAGAGCACCACGATTCGCTTCTTGACCTGTTCGCCGCGAAAGAGCAGGGCGCCGGCCAAATCGAGAATCTCCTGGTTCTTCGTCCCTGGCGCCGCGTTGTATTCAAGATACTCCAGCACGGTCTGTTTATCCGGCAGGCTCGTGTATACGTGCTGGGCATAGACGCCGATCTGGCAGCCGTGGCCCCACCGCACCTCGCCCGCCAGCGGCGGGAGCGAGTCGACCACCGTACGCAGAAATGTCGTCTTGCCCTGACCGTTGTCGCCCACGATCGCGGCCCGCGACCCGTGCTCGATATCGAGCGTGACTTGGTTCGCGATCTCGCGCTCCGGATATCCGATCGCCAACTCGCGGCAGCGAACCGCGGGCCCCTTGCGGGAGTCGACCCGCGGGGCGCGAATGTTGGCCGTGGGCTCATCGCCGGCGATTTCGGTGACCTCCAGCCGCTCAAGCTGCTTGCTCTTCGAGCGGGCGCGCGTGGCCGTGCTGGCCCGGGCCTTGTTCTTGGCGATGAACTCTTCGAGCTGTCGACGCTTGGCCAGGACGGCGGCGTTCGAGCGCTCGTCGTGCTCGCGACGCTCGGTCTGATACTCGAGAAACGCATCGATCTTGCCGGGAAACATCGTCAGCTTTCCGTGCGACAGATCCAATGTGTGGCTGCACGTCGCGGCCAAGAACGCCCGATCGTGCGAAACGATGAGGCAGGTCTCTTGATAATTGCGAAGAAAGTGCTCCAGCAGAATCTGCGTCCGCAGGTCGAGAAAGTTCGTCGGTTCGTCGAGCAGCAGTAGGTTCGGTTCGTGCAGTAGCAAGGCCGCGAGCTTGACGCGAGTCTGCCAGCCGCCGGAGAGCTTTGCCAATGGCCCGTTGAGATAGGCGTCCTTCAGTTCGAATCGGCCGGCCACCTCGCCACATTTCCAGTCGGGCTGGCCGCTGTCGCGCATCAGGAAATCGACGGCCGTTTCGCCGGGCAAAAACGGATCGTGTTGCCGCAAATAACCGAGCCGCAGCTTGGGATGGCGGGTTACTTCGCCGGCGTCGAGCTCTTCCTCGCCCAACAGAATGCGCAGCAGCGTGCTCTTGCCGGCGCCGTTGCGTCCCACGAACCCGACTTTCACCTCGTCCGTCAACGTCGCGTCGGCGCCGTCGAGCAAGACCTGGTCGCCATAACTCTTGTGAGCTTTCTTGATCTGCAGCAAAACGCCCATGCGTGTTCTCTAACCCGTGGAACTGGAATACAAAATGTCTTATCAGGAAATGCGTGAACGCATCTGGCCGACGATTCCAATTGGCCGACGTTTATGCAAGGCTACAAAGATTGCGGCCGCCCGCACGGAGCAAGACTTGAAGGCAAGGAGTTGCGAACATCGGGCGAAACACGGACCGCTATTCGACGCGGCGCGTTTTGGGGATTACATCATCCTGCCACCCCACAATCAGTGGGCCGTTACCGCTCGTCGCCTTACTTGGTTTGATCGTCTTTCTTCGCCGCCGGCGCGGTAGCTGCGATCGGATAGCCGTGCCACAGCCATTCGAGCGCTTCGGGCAGCGTCTGCTGTTTCACGCTGCCTTCGCAATGGCCGGCGTTGCGGGCGAAAACGAATTGATAATGGTAGCCTTTCGCGGCTAGGGCTTTGGCCATATTTTCGTTGGACAGCACCCAATCGTGCATGTCGTCGCGCATCGCGTTCGGATTCAGCAGATCGCGGTCGCCAACTTCCATCCAAATCCGCAGCGGCTTGGCGGGGCTAGCCGGAATCAAGTGCTCGTGAAACTCCCAAGCGCCGTGCGGCGTCTCGGCGCTGGAGGGCCATTGCTGGTTCACGTAGGTGCCCGAGTAGGTCAGCACGCGATGATACAAGTCGGGTCGATACCAGGCCATGATGAGCGCGCACGAGCCGCCGGAACTGCAGCCCATCGTCGCTCGGCCTTCCGGGTCTTTGGTCAGCTTCACGTTGCATTGCTTCTCCACGAGCGGCAGCACCTCCTTCTCGACAAACTCGGCATACTTGCCGGACATCGTGTCGTATTCCAATCCGCGCTCGCTCCCTTGAGCGTCGCCGCTGCCGTTGCCGATCGAGATCGCGATCATCGTCGGCGCCAAGTGCTGGGCGATGAGATTGTCGAGAGCCGTGAACAGCGAGTGGTCGGGGCCGTCAGCCCCGACGATGAACGGCACCTCCGTGCCCGGCACATATTGCTTCGGCACATAGACTTCGACTCGCCGAGTGTACGCAGCGGCGTGACTCGTGGTCACCACGAGCTTGGCCGGATCGGCGGGGTCGATTTTGCCGGACGTGTTGGGCTCTCGCGCGATGCCCGGGTAAATCTTGCTGTCGGTCGAATTCATCGTGAGGCTATGAACCGTTCCTTGCGGCACGCCTGGCTGCACGGCCATCTCAGCCGCTTTCTTATGAGTCGGGCCGATGATGAAATTGCCGTCGGCGTCCAGCGGCGGAACCGCGCCATCGGCAAGTTCCTTGGCCTCGACCGAGCCGGGCGTGTTCGGATTGCGCGACGGCGGCTTCGGCCGCTCGGCGGAGAACAACGTCGAGCAGACGCCAGCGGTTAACGTCAATGCGAATGCGATGTTTAGCGGTTTTTTGTTCATGGAGGTCTCCGGATATATATGAATTTTCATAAATGTGGCGGCGGGTTGCAAATCACTTCCCGTCCCGCACGTTGTAGCAAAACAGCGAATTTCCTTCGCGTAAGAATAGCTGTCCGCCGACTACCACGGGATGCGCCCAAGCGGGGCCGTCGGTAGCGACTTTGAACGTGCCGGTTTCCTTGTATCCCTCGGGCGAGGCTTCGACCAGCGCGATCACGCCGTTGTCGTACTGGAAATACAGCCGGCCATCGGCGTAAGTGACCGACGCCGAGCCGTGCCCGTCCCCTTCGCGATCGCGTTTCCACTTCACTTTGCCGGTCTTTACTTCGGCGCAGTACGGTCGGCCCTGGTCGTCCGTGTCGCCGTAGACATAATCGCCAACCACAACTACGCCGCCGTGCTTGTTGGTGAGTTCGCGATTGAAGTAAACCTCTTTGGCTTTCACTTCGCCCTCTTCGGCCGTGAGTTTCAGCAGCGCGCCCCCTTTGCCGTAGCCCGCCACCGCTAGGATTTGATCCTTAAGAACCACGGGCGTCGGTATGTTGGCCGTGTTTGGGCCGAGTTTTTCGTACTTCCAAAGCGGTTTGCCATCGGTCGAAACGCCCGCGAGTCCGCCATCGAGCAATTGCACGTATTGTTTGACGCCGCCGACAGTGGCGATGACGATCGACGAATAGCCGGCCTGCGGGGATTTCAAGGGGATCGCGCACTTCCAAATCGTTTCGCCCGTCTTCTTGTCAAGCGCCACCATCGTGGCGTCCTTGCCGCCCGGAGTGACGATCAGATGATCGCCATCGACCAGCGGCGATTCGCAATAATCCCAACCTCCCTTGGCGCCCTCGAATTCTTTGAGCAGATTGCGATGCCACACCTGACTGCCGTCCTTGGTGTGCAGACAGACGAGGTCTCCTTTTTGCCCAAGCGCATACACGCGGTCGCCATCGACCGTGGGCGTGCAGCCGAGATTGCCTCCCGCTTCGCCGACCTCAGCCGACCAGATCATTTTGCCATCCTCGCGGGCGAGCGCAAAAACCTTCGACACCCGATCGGCGTTGCCCAGGGTATAAATCCGATCTCCGGCCACGCTGATACTGGAGTAGCCGCCCCCCAGGCCCTTGATCTGCCAAGCCAGCGACGGGCCGTCTTTGGGCCACGATTTCATGAGACCGGTTTCGTGGGAGAAGTCGTCGCGATTGGGCCCGCGAAATTGCGGCCAATCGGCGGCGGCTGCGATTTGAGCGACGCCCAACAGAACGAGAACGAACGCGATACGACTTTTCATCGGAGAAGATTCCTTTCGGAGAAAACGCCCTGATCGATATTCTGGAGGAAGGTGTCCGCGACGCCCGCGGCAGTCCAAAGCTGGGACGGTGGCGCTGAGCTTAGAAGAAACGCCGCTCGAATACAATCAGCCGCCGTGGCACAGCCGCCCGTGGCACAGGCTTCCAGCGCCTGTGCGGCTGGCTTTCTCAGTCGCACGCGCAACAGCGACGTTTCGAGTTTACCTTTACAGTCTGAAAGCCCGTGCCGCGACGTGAACCCGCGCAGATCAGGCAAACCTTTCGGGCCATGCCCGCCCTCGTCGCGGAAAAAAATTATGCCGCGCCGACCCATTCCCTCACGATCTGCCGCGATTCGACTACCACAAGCCTTTATCGCGAGCAAATTTACCGCGTGATTTGGCGAATCGAAATTTCGTCCCTTACCCCGATTGCCAATCGGCCGCGATTCCTTATAATGCCGAAAGTCGCTTATCTTCGGCGACCGATTAAGGATGGTCGCTCGGCGTGAGTTTCTTGCTTCGCTGGGTCGCCCGACCGGCACTTGACGACGGGCTCGAAGCCGGACGCAATTTCTGAAAATTATTTTACGACCCCTTTGACATCATCATTTGTGTTTTGTATAGTCAGTCCCTTCCCAATCGCTCAGCCGCGTTGATCGCAGGCGAAAATTGAGCCGACTCGGGTCACTATCCACGCGACAACCACCTAGACGAAACACCGAGACGAGGCTGCCCTTTGCAAAATCCTCCTCAGTAGCCCGATGCCGACGTCTCGAGAGAGATTGGGCGTCGGCGATTACTGCGAAGCTACCTATCACTGAATCGCTTTGAACCACTCGGGGTTCGACAAAAAGTGAGTTTCAGTGGCCAGAGGCCAAGTTCGATTGCAGCCGTGACCTGGTGGGTCACCCTGAGCAGACGAGCTTGGCCCCTGTCCATTAAGACAGCGAAACAAAGCCAGACTTCTTACCAATCGCCGGCAGGTGGTTGCTGGAGAAGACTGGATTTGTGCGACCGATCTTTGACAATTTGGTTTGTGGTAATTGGCATCTTGAATATGAACAAAGATGGCGATCCGCGTGGGCGCAAGCCTTAGCGGTGAGTTATCAATGTTCTCCAAGGCTCTTAGCACGCAAACGTCTCTACTCTTCCGCAGGGTTGGGTAGGGAAAGGTTGCGTAGTTTTAGATTAAGAAAAACGTTACTTGGACCATGGTGTCGGCGCGCTTGCCGGCGATGATGGTCCAAATTGAGAGTAGCAAAACTTCGAAAAACTGGTTGGGTGTTTGTGCGACTTCGCAAGAGGTCGTTCGGGGCTCGAGCGGTGGATCGAGGTGGTCAAGCTACTAAGGGCACATGGGGGATGTCTTGGCGTTAGGAGGCGTAGAAGGGCGTGGAAGACTGCGATAAGCCCGGGGGAATTGTCAAACGAATTTTGATCCCGGGATACCCGAACTGGCATGAGCTGAATCCATAGGCTCATGCGGCGAACGCGGAGAACTGAAACATCTAAGTATCCGCAGGAAAAGAAAGAAAAATCGATTTCCTCAGTAGCGGCGAGCGAACGGGAAACAGCCCAAACCGTTGAGGTTTTCCTCGACGGGGTTGTAGGGCCTTTCACATGGGAGTTACCAAGTGCGTTGCTAGCGGAACGAATTGGAAAGTTCGTCCACAGAGGGTGACAGACCCGTACGCGAAAGCAATTCACCTCCCGAAGGGTACCTGAGTAGGTCGAGCCACGTGGAATCTCGACTGAATCGACGGGGACCATCCCGTAAGGCTAAATACTACCTAACGACCGATAGTAAACTCAGTAGGGCGACTGAAAGATGAGAAGAACCCCTGCTAGGGGAGGAATGTGAACCTGAAACCATGTGCCTACAAGCGGTCGGAGCGCTATGGTCCTTATGGACAATGCGTGACGGCGTGCCTTTTGCATAATGATCCGGCGAGTTACCGTCAGCGGCTCGGTTAAGGTCTTAAGGACCGGAGCCACAGGGAAACCGAGTCTGAAATGGGCGACACAGTCGCTGGTGGTAGACGCGAAACTGCACGAACTACCCATGAGCAGGTTGAACCGCGGGTTATACCGCGTGGAGGACCGAACCCACTTGGGTTGAAAACCGAGGGGATGACTTGTGGGGAGGAGTGAAAGTCTAATCAAGCGCAGAGATAGCTCGTTCTCTCCGAAATAGCTTTAGGGCTAGCCTCGATCCACTACGCTCCGGGGGTAGAGATACTGAATCGGCTGGAGGCCCTTTCCAGGGTACTCTGCTGAACCAAACTCCGAATACCGGGGCGACTATATCGGGAGTCAGTCCGCGAGGGATAAGCTTCGCGGTCGAGAGGGAAACAACCCAGACCATCGGCTAAGGTCCCCAAATAGAACTCAGTCACTAAGGAAGTTGAGTTGCCGTGACAGCCAGGATGTTGGCTTAGAAGCAGCCACCATTTAAAAAGTGCGTAACAGCTTACTGGCCGAGCAATTCTGCGCCGATAATGAACGGGAGTAAGTTCTATACCGAAGCCGTGGATTCGTGAGGCCTACGGGCCGATCGAGTGGTAGGAGAGCGCTGTACATCAGATACGAGTCGTACCGTAAGGAGCGATGTTGGGGTGTACAGGTGATTATGCCGGAATGAGTAACGATAAGGCAGGTGAGAATCCTGCCCGCCGAAAGCCTAAGGTTTCCTGGGGAAGGTAAATCCGCCCAGGGTTAGCCGGTGCCTTAGTCGAGGCCGAAAGGCGTAGACGATGGACAGCAGGTCAA
>JBBQWR010000084.1:0-9176 GCA_038210495.1 Pirellulales bacterium | reverse complement strand
TCGCCGCGCCGCGCTGAGCCTGGTCAAACAAGAACGCATCGAGAAGGGAAGCCTGCGCCGTAAGCGACTGCGGGCCGGCTGGAACAATGCTTACCTCGAAAAGCTGCTAAAATGCGCAAGCTGAAATGCGTTCGCCCTGGTGAACCACCATCGCTCGCCATCGAAGTTTGTCGGCGAGATTTGCAATCGAATCGGAATCCAAATCATTTCCTCGTCGTAACAATAATCCAATGTGACGCTCGGCCCCGCAGTGTCCCAATCAAGCAGGAGCCCAATCGAAAGCTCGTTGAAGCCGCTTTCCCAAGTCAAACTGTAATTATTGGGGGACCGTGCGTAAATCGCCGTTTGGAAGTCGCGCATTTCCACGGCTATTGATTCCTCGACGGTCCATTTGCTTAGCCGGGTGAGCGAGTTCCCGCTTCCATATCCACCCATCGGACGCCTCTCGGGTTTTACCTAAATCAATAGGTGAAATTGACGATCCTGCTTACCCGCCCGCGGCTCGGACCAATGCCAGGCTTTGATCCGCTCCGATAGGGTCGGCCATACTTCAATAACCGACGCCAATCGGGTATCGTCAGGGCCGATTCGCGCGCCGGGTGCGCCGGATTATGCGCCGCTTTGAGACGGGCGGGGCGTATTTCCCGAAGGATTCGCAGTTAGTACGGGGCCTGTATCGCCCATTTCTTTCAAGACTAGCGGGGCGGCTAGTTCCGCCGCAGTGCGACCAGAGCTTGTTTTCTCGATCATTCGGTCAGTCGCATTTTCTTTTGTCGCTTCCCGCCGCGTCGATTTGGCGACTGTCTGAGCCGCTTTTTGCTGTTTTACAACGCAAGCGGAACGCCTGCGGCCATCCATGCCGAGTGCGCATCGAAAGGGGACAGTCCCCGGCGGTATTGTGAGCGGTTCTTAATTCGCGATCCCAGCCGATTCATTTGTCCGCAAGATCCGAAGGAGATCGGCAGAAAAAAACAATGCGAGCTCGCGGCGCTGGGATCTGCCGAAACGCCAGAAAATCGCGGAATTTTTCTAGGTGCAGACCGCAGCAACGACTATAATTTCCGATTGATGGCGGATCCCGCGATGCGGGCCCCGTCGCGGATCATTCAATTGTCTGGCGCCGAGGTAGATCCCATGCGTGGTGTTGGTGGTTGGTTTTCGGCGCGCCGGCGCGCGATAGCGAGCGGCGTCGTGCGCTGTTTCCCGGCGCAGCTATGGCTTATTTTAGCGACCGTCGGCTGCCAACTGCTCTGCTGCGCGTCGACCCGCGCCTTCGACACGTCCCCCGCCCCGATTCTGCAATATTTCGAGAGCACCTACAGCACGATCAGCAAGCGGATGCCGGACGTATTTCAGGCCGGCTATGGCTCGATCTATACGCCGCCGCCGGGGCGTTCGGACCAAGGCAGTTACTCTGTTGGCTACGATCCATACGATCGGTTCGATTTGGGCGGCCCGGGCAATCCCACGATCTATGGCACTCAAACCGGCCTGAAGACGTTGGTCAACAAGACCCATTCGGCTGGCATGCTCTCGTTTGTCGATTTGGTGCTCGGTCACGATGGCTATAGCGACTTGGGCTCGTTCGACAGTTCGACAAACCACAGTTTCTACGACGCCGGCGGCTATCCGGGCATAAATATTACGTTGCCCAATGCGGTCGACGGCGACTTCTTCGGGAAGTTCGACTACGGCGACCAGCAGGGCCGTTTGGCCGGGCTGATCCAAATCAACTTTGGCACGAACAATCAGATGATCCGCAGTCCCGTGAATCCAAACGATTCGCGGAACATCCGCGCCGGGACCGCTTATGCCTTCGGCCGGATCGCCAACGTTCCGACGGCGAGCAATGCCCAGTTCTATCCGGATCGCACGCAGCAGCCCATTTATGTCTACGATCCGAAAACGGGCGAGCAAAACATCCCCATCTATCCGTTCAATTTGCAGAACCCGCTCAACGGCACGCCCACGCCGGAGAACGTCACTGGCTACCTGATGCGGAACACGCAATGGCTCGTGCAGACGATCGGCGTGGACGGATTTCGGCTGGACGCGACGAAGAACATGCTCAACTTCGCACTCGACTATTATGACCGCTCAGTCTATCGGCAAAGCCGGCGGACGCTGCTCAATGGGCAGCAGGAACAGGTATTTTCCTTCGGAGAGGCCTACGACGGCAACGTCAGTTATCTGCAGACGTTCGTGGTGAAGAACATCGATCCGAACAATCCGGGCCGGATCGGCGGTAATCGCGATACGTTGAATTTTCCGGCTTTCTTCGCGCTCCACGACAATTTGACGGGTAATGGCTTTAACAACGATTGGAACAACGTCAAGAGAATCGACGTGCTCGACGAAAACGACGACGGGCTGCGCAACGGGTCGCAGGGCGTGCGGTTTGCGAGCAGCCACGACAACGAAGGCCCGACGCTCGGCAATGTTGCATACGCCTATTCCTTGATGATGCCGGGCAACTGCATCGTGTACTTCAACGCCCATGAGTTCGGGAGTTCCGCCGAGCGCAATTTCCCGAAAGACGGACGCGGCGACGCCTTGGGGGGCATGTACGGTAGCGCCATCACCACGCTCGTAAAAATCCGAGACGTTTACGGCCAGGGAAATTTCACTGAGCGTTGGTTGGAAAAAGAGAATTACGCATTCGAACGGCAGGGCGCTTCGATCACCCTGCTCTCGAACCGCACCGACGCGGGTTTCGACAGCCGCACGTTGCAGACCGCCTTCTCGCCCGGAACCTATCTGGAAGAATTGACCGGCAACGCCGCTAGCGACTCCACCAACCCGATTCGCGATCAGTTCGGCAATCGGGATATTCCGCAGATCGTGCAGGTCGATGGCAACGGGATGATCAACGTGCGATTCTTGCGTAATTCCACGGTCGATACCAACGGGGTCTCGCAATTCACGGGCAATGGCTATTTGGTCTACGGCCTGCCATCGCCGCGCGGCAATCTGACACTCTCGAACATCGCGCTCACCATGCAAGGCGCGACCCCGCAAATCACCGGCAACGCCCATAACGACGGCTACGCCAACGCCACCACGCTGTTGAGCAATGTCGATGTGATCCGCAGCAACACGTTCACGATCGACCTGGAAACGCAGAAGCGAATGCTGCTGGGCTCGATTCACGATCACAACGCCGACGGCGACAACGCGATATTCAAGGTGGATGGCGGCGTCGCCCTGAACGGCCACGGCAACGTGGATTTCGTGGATCCTAACACGGCCAGTTACGGCTTCGAGCAATTCACGCAGGTATCCAATCCCGGCTATTTCACTTTCAGCAACAACGGCAGCTACATCCAGACGATCGACACCACCAAGCTTTCCGACGGCTATCATTACATCGACGTCCGCGTATTTCGCCACGGGGACAATTCCAATGCCCCGGCGATTTACACTGACTTCAAAGATACGATCTACGTCGACCTTCACAAGC
Source organism: Pirellulales bacterium (assembly GCA_038210495.1). Classification (GTDB taxonomy): domain Bacteria; phylum Planctomycetota; class Planctomycetia; order Pirellulales; family DATAWG01; genus JBBQWR01. Next base: position 5,716 of record JBBQWR010000084.1, on the reverse strand, counting down.
CGAATTCCGCGATCAACAGCTTCGCCCCGCAGGTTGCCGGCGTGAACGAGAATCGGCAATTGATCGTTAAATCGGTCGACGGCACGGCCAACACGGTCCATGCTTTTCTCGATCTGCCGGCGGCGGTGACCAATGATCAAATCCTGGGCATGGTCAATAGCGGCCAAGGCGCCGCCGGGCAGATCGACACCGACCTCTTTGCCTATGGCTTCAACGGGCTTCAAAGCGGCAATCACGTGGTCACGATCGTCACCTATCGGGTCACGGGTAATTACAACATCCAGCGGATTCCCGGCCAATATTTTTCCACGGCGATCGGGGCCGGTCTGGGCGATCTGAATTTCGACGGCCAACTCGCCGCCAACGACCTGGTGAATGCGACCGGCTGTTTCGAGCAGGTGCTCTACAGCAGGAATGGGCAGTTCAATCCGGCCGCCGACATCAACGGCGATGGCAAGGTCGATACCTACGATCTGATCGACTTGAAAGATGTGTTGCTCGCCAATGGCGCCAGTCAAAATTTGTTGTCCACCTACAACGACCTGCTGACGCGGCGCTTCAACTTCCTCGGCGATGCTACGGTCGATCAGGCGGATTACCATGCGCTCTTGCAACATTTGGGCAGCACCGACTGGCTCTACAATTTGACCGGCAGTGGCAAGGTCAGCAATCAAGACGTGGCGTTGTTCTTGAGCGAGTTTCCAGGCGCCTACTCTCAGCAATTGACTGCCGAGTTCAGCAGCCAACTGAACCCGACGCCCGTGCCGGAGCCTTCGACGATCGTGCTGGCCGCGATGGGCATGTTCGTCGCCGCCTTCGCCTATCGCCGCCGCAGGGCGCGGACCTGAACGAGATTGGCGCTGTGTTCTTCGCATTTGATCTTCAACTGGAAACCGCGTTCGTGATATCTCCCGTTGGTTTTATCCGCGGATTGTCGGCTTGGCTTTGCGCAGCCGGCGTGGCCCTCGCGCTATCCGCCGCGTCGGCCGCGGGGGCGACGGTCAATTGGTCCGGCGCGACCAGCAGCGACTGGAACACCACCAACAATTGGAACCCCGCCGCGCTGCCGGCCGCCGGAGACAACGTCTTTCTTGACGTGGCCGGTGGTTCGACGAATATCGACTCGATCGACGATCCCAACTTCAATAGCACGATCCAGCAGCTCTATGTCGGCCAAACCAGCGCCGGCGCGACGTTCACTCAATCGACCGGCACGTTAAATCTCAATGGTGGGCAGGCCTGGCTGAAAATCGGCGCGAGCGGCGGATCTTCGGGCACGTACAACCTCCAGGGGACGAGCACCCTCTCGCTGACCAACGACACACTTGGCGTGGGCGAGGATGGCGTCGGCAATTTCCGCTTGAGCAATAATGGTCAGGCGACCGCGCCGCGAGTCGCGTTGGGCCGGTACGCCGACGGCCAGGGAACAGTCTTTCAATCCGGCGCGAGTAGCCTGACGGTCAACGGCAGCGGCAGCGACAATGGCGGTCCCGCTTATGCGTTAGCGATCGGCGAAGGCTCGACCGCCCTGTCGACGTACACACAGCTCGGCGGCACGGTGTCGGTCACCGGCGGCAATATCGTGATCGGCGTGAATTCCGGTTCCAATGGCCAGTACACGCTCAGCGGCGGAACGCTTGCGGCCAGTCAGGCCATTCACGTCGGCGAGGCGGGAACCGGCGCGCTCAAAGTGACCAACGGCCAGTTGAATGTGGCCGGTCAAATGCTATTGGGCAATACCAGTGGCGGCAACGGTTCGGTCACGCAGACCGGCGGCGCGGTTACGCTTAGCGGCAATTCGCTCATCATTGGCAATGTCGGCGGCAGCGTCGGGACGTATCAACTCAAAGGAGGCGCGCTCAACGCCACCCAGCGAATCATCGTCGGCGAAGACGGCCTGGGCGCGTTCATGCAAACGGGCGGAACCAATACGGTGACGATGGATGTGAGCATCGGCGATCACTCGGGTTTCGCCACCCAGGCCAATCCCGATAGTTATTCGATGAGCGGTGGCTCGCTAACGGCATCGGCCATCCAGGTTGGTTGGAACGGCTATGCCGTCTTCGCTCAAACCGCCGGCACGGTGACCACGACCACCGACGTGCATTTCGGCGGCGGCGCCAATGGCGGGCAGCAATATGGCCGCGGCATTTACAATCTCAGCGGCGGCACGCTCGTCACGCCGTCGATCTATTCCAGTTCCGCCGGCAGTGTCGCCCATCAGTTCAATTTCAGCGGCGGCACGCTTCGCGTCGGCGCGTTCAACACGACTGGATCGACCGCGATTTTGGGCGGCCTCACGCAAACCAATTCGGCCGCCGCCAGCCTGCTCGATGTGTCCACGCAGAACACCACCATAGGTGGCTTTTACAGCATCAGCGGTTCCTCGGCCGCCGCCACGATCGATAGTGGCCGTGCGCTGCACGTGACCGGCGTGATGTCGATCGACGGCGCCGCGACAGTGACCGTGACCGCCAGTTCGGCCAACGTGCTGACGATCGACGGCAGCGCGAGCAATCCGAACAACGGCCTCAACGTGGGCGTCGGCGGCGTGGGGACGCTGAGGGTGCAAGGGGGCACGGTGACCGTCGGGACTGGCGATGCATTCATCGGCCAGAACAGCGGCAGCTCCGGGCAAGTCATGCAATCCGGCGGGGCCGTCTCGCTGCACGCCGCATCGCCCAACTGGCTATATATCGGCGACAATAGCGGCGCCATCGGAAGCTACGCGCTTTCGGGCGGCACGCTCACCGAACCGAACAACGAAGAGGTCGGCTTTGCCGGGACCGGCGCGTTCACGCAAAGCGGCGGCGCGAACACCGCCGGCGCCGTCGTGCTCGGCAGCCAATCCGGCGGCGCGGGCACTTACACACTGGGCGGCGGAACACTGATTGCAGGTAGCGTCAGCGGCGGCGCCGGCTCTTCAACGGTCAATTTCAATGGCGGCGCCTTGCAAGCTAGCGCCAACAGCACGACGTTCTTTCACGGAATCGGCAATGCGCTCGTTCAGGCCGGCGGCGGGACCATCAACACGGCTGGCTTTGATGTCACCATTGCGCAGAACCTGCTGCACGATCCGGCCCTCGGGACGACTGCCGACGGGGGAATCACCAAGATCGGCTTAGGCGCGCTGACGCTGGCCGGCGCAAGTACGTATACCGGCACGACAACCGCCACCGCCGGCACGCTACGCACGACGGCGTCGGGCTCGCTCGGCAACGGGCGGCTGGAGATCGATGCAGCCAACGGAGCTGTCACCGCCGTCATCCTCGGCAGCAGTCAAACGGTGAGCAGTCTTTCCGGCAGCGGTCCCGGGGCGGCCACTTTGAGCATCGCCGCGGGTACGACGCTGACGGTCAATCAGTCCTCCAACAGCACGCTCGCTGCAACGTTGATCGACTCCGGCACGCTTAGCAAAACCGGCGGCGGCACGCTGGAGCTCGACGCGGCGCCGACGCTCAACACGGGCAGCGCCATCCAACTCCAAACGGGCGGCGGCTCGATCCGGTTCAACGTCGCCTCGGGGTCGGCCGCCCCGACGATCGGCGCCAATGTTACCGCCACGGTCGCCGCCGGCGCCACGCTCGAATTAGCGGGCTCGGCGTCGGCGTTGTCCGCTGGCTCGAACCGCGTGAACATCACGAATTACAGCCAAGCGGCGATTGGCGGTCTGTACGTCTCTGGCGCCGGCCAGCAAGTGGGCGGTATCGATGGCACGGGCAGCGTCGCCATCGCCAACAACGCCAGCCTCACGGCGAATCACATCAACCAATCCTCGCTCTCGATCGGCAACGGCGCCACATTCACCATCGCGGCTTCCAATTTCCAGGGCAGCCCGACGGCCGGCGGCGCCGGTGTTGGACAAAGCCTGTCGCCAGCCCGGAGCGAGTTGGCGACAACCACCGGCAGCGGCTTACTGCTTGCTGGCTCGCTTCGGCCGTCAAGTTCGTTACTCGTTAACGGCGACCAACTGCTTGGCGGCGCGAGCCCCGTTGGGGCCGTTGTTTTATCGCCGCTATTCGGCGTCGATGAGCAAACAAGTCTATCCGTGGTCCCCGAACCGGCGACGCTCGAGCTCGCGTGTTTCGCGCTAACTGGCTTTGTCATCCTTGGATGGCCGCGGCGCAGGCAACCGTTTCGTTCTGGTGAAAGGACAAGCCCATGACCGCGCCGATCTCGGGCCGGCGGTCAAGCCCAAGGTAGGGTCAACGATTCGAATCGCATTGGCGTCGATGATCCCAGCGGCGTTCATGCGTTTATCGCATTTGATCTTGGCGGTCCCACGTTGCTGTCGACCGCGTACATCTGGCAGAATTCCGAAACGCTCGATGCGGGGGAGCCGAAGGGGACGCGACTCGTTCTTGAATCGAGTTGCGTCCCCTTTTATCTCTCCCGAACTTGGGCACATTTCAATTGGCAAGGGGACTGTCCTAGAATGCCCCTTTTTCTGCCCATTCTGAATTTTGCCGCGTGCTTGCGGCGGGGAGACTGGGTTGTTAGATTCGGAGGCATGGACAAGCCACGTCAGCTTCGTCGCCTTGCAATTTGGTCCGCGGGGCTAACGGTAGGGATTCCACTTATCTGGGCTGCCCTGGCATCAATCCCAGGAAACACGGGACTCGGAATCGGTTGGGCTGGCGTGCTCCCGATGATGATCTTTGTTCCAATCGGTGCTATCGTAACGCTGGCCCTCGTCATCGCGGCCGCAATCGCAGCCGCGAACAATGGCAGGGCTGCTCAAAGCCAAGACAGCAGATCCGCATCCAATGCCCCGCGACCACCAGCACCATCTTGACCCATCGTCATCGCCGCTCGCATTGTGAAACGCCGAGAATTGCTTTGATTCACCGGCCAAGAGGGTTCATAAGATGCCCGTGCGGAATCGCTCTCTACAATGCGTGGCACTCCTTCTCTTGGTCTGTCTGACGGCAACCGTTGGCTGCGATGGGGGCACGCATGCCCCAACTGTTCAACCGCTTAAATCACCGTCCGCGATGGTTGAAGGTTCAACCGCGAAGGTGGAACTCCGTCCCGGCGAAAAGTTCTTTCGCGTTGAGGGCGTGCCAAGGTTCTTGCTCGGCCGCAATCCGGCGGGAGTCAGTCCCGAAGCATTCGACGAGCACTTTGCCCACGCGGCCGCAGCCGGTGAACGGCTGATGCGGATTCACTTTGCGTACATGCCGCCCGGAGAAAAAGCCGGCGAGATTTACCCTGACGGCATCATATTCCTTGACCATCTATTCGAATCCGCCGCGAAGAATGGTTTGGCAATCTTACCGGTGCTGGGTGTGTGGGCGGATTGGAATGATGGCAGCGGTAACGAGACCTGGCATGCATGGGACAAGAACCCGTTCAATGCGGCAAACGGGGGTCCGGGCCGAAGTCCCACGGATTTGCTTCACGACACCGACTGCCGGAAGCTGTGGCTGAAACGAATTCAGTTCTTCGTGGAGCGGTGGGGAAAATATCGCAATATTGTCGCGTGGGAGCTTTTCTCAGAACTCAATCTCATCACCGGCTCTAATGAGAAAGAGGCTGTGGCGTTTACGAAGGCCGTGGCTGACGCCGTCCGGAGGGCCAGGGCGAACGCATCACAGCCTATACAAATTATCACCATGTACACTGGTTTGGGCAAGGCTGACAGCGAAGGATGGATTTCGGGGCGACAATTGTTGTCGCCTGACGGAACGAATCCTTTGGTTCATGGAGGTTGGTC
>JBBQWR010000083.1:0-9339 GCA_038210495.1 Pirellulales bacterium | reverse complement strand
GACCAACCTCCATGAACCAAAGGATTCGTTCCGTCAGGCGACAACAATTGTCGCCCCGAAATCCATCCTTCGCTGTCAGCCTTGCCCAAACCAGTGTACATGGTGATAATTTGTATAGGCTGTGATGCGTTCGCCCTGGCGTCGGCCTTTCGCCCCTGGCCGAGGACCACGATTTGGTCGCTGAGCACGGCGGCCGCGCGATCGGCATCGGTCAGCGGACGCTCTTGGAGCACTTCATACACGAGAGATAAAAGGGGACGCAACTCGATTCAAGAACGAGTCGCGTCCCCTTTTGCTCCCGCGATCGCGACGGCCAGCGCGGTCACAAATCCGCGGGCGGTCAGACGCGATCCGCAGATTGGCGGTTCCAAAAATGTCGTGAACAGCGGGAACGTGGCGAACGACAATAGCCCGACCGCCACGTTTAAGATTTGGATCGCGTGAAAGAACGTCAGCCAGTGAACGGCCAACGTGACTCCGGAGATAAGAAAGAAGAGAGCCGTTCGCCGGGCGCCAAACGGCGCGGGGCCTGCGGGGGAACCGTCCGCGGCTAGGGGCACAGTCCCCTTTCGTTCGGTTCGACCGAGGTCACCGAAGTCCAAAGATTGCACAAAAGGGGACAGACTTCGACGGTTCCTGGATAGCCAAAAGATAATCGGCCAAAGCGCGGCCGCCGCGATCAGAGCGCGGCCGAGCACGATCGCGCTGGCTGGGGCGGAAACGGTCCGGGCCAAAAACCCAGACAGACCGAACAAGAACACGGCCACGTGGACGGCGGCCAAATCACCGGCGACAAGTCCGGGGGAACGGTCGTCACCGTTCACTTTTTCGATTTATCCTTGTCCTTATCCTTGTCCTTATCCTTGTCCTTGGCTTTGTCGGCTGCCGTTGCGCCGGGACTCTTGCCGCCGGTGGAAGAGGCGCCCCCACCGCCGATGCCTTGACTGGAACTACGGGGCGGAAGGGTGTTGACTTTGATGCCGGTAGGTTGGCCGCCAATGATCGGCGCGACGGTTGATCTGCCGCCGCCGAAGCCTTGTCCGACGGCGCCGCTGCCGGTTTGCCCGGAGATTGTGGGCGCTCCGCCGAGGCCGCCGACCGGCCCAGAAGACCTGCTTCCGGAGTTAGGCGCCACGTTGCCCTGTGAGTCGGTGAGTTGAATCGGCTGCTTGGGATGATTGCGATACCATTCGAGTTCCGCGAGGCGCGCTTGAGCCAACTGTAGTTCGAGTTGCTGGTTGCGATATTCGAGCTGTTGATTCTGTTGTTGAGCGGTTTGGTTGGAGCTGTTTTGGGCGGCGATTTGGGCGGATTGGGCCTCGGCCTGCGAACGTTGAGCGAGGGCGGCCTCGCGCGCGGCGTCGGCGGCCGCTTTGGCGGCGCCCGACTGAGCGATATTCATATCGACGAGCTTGCGGCGGATCTCCAGATCGCGATCGGAAACCAAGCCGCGGAAATAATGCAGGAACTCGACGCTGCTGATTGTCTCTTTCTTGGAGAGATCGCGCTTGATGATCACCGGCGGCGGCGTGTCGCCGCCGATCACGCCGTCGACCGTCAGCTTGTCGATCGCCTCGTCGATCTTTCCTTCGGCCGCCGTGAATTTTTCCTTCGTGATTCCCTTGGCTTGCGTGCCGCCGGCGCGGGCGAACACGGCCTGCGCCATTTGGGCGATTCGGTCGGGGGGCGCCGTGGCCAGCGCCGGCGCTCCGGCCGCCGCCAACAGAATGAGCGCCAAGGCAATTTTACCGACGACGCCGACGGGCAAGCTGCGCGACATGGGAACGGCCTCCTTGGTGTATGGCGGGCATCAGACAATCGGATGTGAGAAGCTCCACACCGATTGCGTTATGCTACCGGACATCGACTACTCATTGCAACGATTGGCCGTCAAGAATTTTGTTTTCCCGCCGCCGATGCCGTGACCATCCGATTTGCAGCCTATCCGCGAACCGTGCGAGGAGAGGGGGGCAGTCCCCGACGGTTCTCGGATAGGCTCTTAATCGATTTTTCTTGCGGCCGAGCACACGATCAGGGATAACAAAGGGCTGCAAAGCCCAGATTCTTAACCCCAAGGAACAGAGCCATGGCGCCATCAGCGCAAGAGGCAAAATGTCGCGGGAGAGATAAAAGGGGACGCAACTCGATTCTAGAACGAGTCGCGTCCCCTTTTGCTCCCCCCGGAGCCATTTCCTTGATACGGCTTCCTGGCGACTGCGATCGGGATGCCGATGGCGACGTGAGGTCCGGTAGCTCGCCGTGGCTGGTCGAGGAGCGTTTGGGAGTTACCTGACCGTTACATGCGGCCAACCGAGGAAAGTGTACAATTCGGTCGGGCTGTAACCGACTTTTTGAGGAGGCCAAGTTTATGTTCAGATCATCGATCGCACGCGTCGTATTCGGTTGTTCCCTCATATTCGGCGGCGCCGCGAAACCTTGTTTTGCGTCAGATCAACCCGCCGCCGCTCGAAACGATCGTGTCGAATCTCTCTTCGAAACGATGCGGGCGGGCAAGTATGCCGAAATGAGTTTCCCTAAACTGGAGGTGTCGGACGTGCCCGCGCTGCTCCAGCATGTCGACAGCACAAAAAGCTTGAAGTCTTTTCCACGAAACAGCCTCTCATCGCAGTACGAAGCCCAGTGCAGCGAGGGCATGGTGGCACTCTGGTTGATCGAGGGTGTCCATCTGGGCGGAAAGTTTCCCTCGAACAACGCCCTCTGCTTTAAACGCGGCCTTGAGCTAAAAAATTGGACGGAAGATTCGGAGAAGAATCATGCGGCGCTCGTCAAGGTCTATCGCGACTGGTGGGACCGAGTCCGGACCCAAAAGCCAGAGCCGACGAAGGACGACTCTCCGCTTAAGGATACGCTCTACGCATGGCATTAATTCCGGCAAACGTGAAACCAAAAAAGTTGTCAGCGCCCGTTGCCGTCCACAGTGATCGCAAAAAAGGGGACATTCGGAGTGTCCACTTTTTTTGCATCAGCGGAGTTGATCACGCGTATCGAATATGTAAATATCTTGCGCGCCCCACTGTGGATCGTCGTAGGCGCTCGTCCGCTCCATTTCTCGGATGACGATTCGAAGATAACGAGCCGTCAACGAGTGAAACTTCGCGAGCGTGTACGCTGGACCAAAGCTATCCTCCGCGATCTTTTCGAAATCCTTGCCATTCTTGGATACTTCGAGCGTGAATGTGGAACGAGGGGCAAACACGGTGTAGGGCCAAGGATTCGGACCGACCCCTTTTTGATCTATGACCACGCGGTCGAATGTCATCGGTTTGCCGAAGTCGACCTCCAGATAATTACCCGGCTGCGCATAGCTCCAGAAACCTGTTTTGGGATCTCCGTCGAAAAGATTCGCTAGAGAGTCGTCTTTTCGCGGGAAATTCGTGCGGTAGGTCCAGCCGTCGGCCTTGAGCGGCGTGTACGATGGCTTCGGATCGGGGCGAGGCGCCCAATTCGTTTTGGGGTCGGGAATGGCCTGGGAACCCGCGGCGATTCGAACGAACGCACAACCTGCGGGGGGAAGGTCGACGGCTTTAAAGTTTTGTTCGAAAGAACCAAGAGTCTTGTGTGCCCAAAGATCCCGGACCTGCGCCGCGCCGGATGGGAGCCCGAGCTCGGACCACGAGACGCCGACCAGCGGCATTTTTTTGGCGCCGGCATTTAGCAACACGACCGCCGCGGACCCATCGGACAGCCGTCTTGCCCATACCTGAATGTCGCCTTCTCGACGAATGAGACGTCCGGGCATCGCCGCCCCATCTTGGTCCACGGCAATCGCCTCCGTATTGAGGAGTATGTAACGATCCCATTCGTTAAGAACTCGAAAGTCGTGGGACAAGTAGAGAGGCGCGCCGGCTACGCACCAAAGACTCATCTGACTCTTGGCCTCCTCATCGCCGGTGAATCCGACCACGAGGTAGTCTGGATTATTCCAATGCCCGTTGCCCGCCGGTCCGGGATCCGCCACCGTGCCCAAGCACTCCAAGATCGTGGGCCAGTCGCCGTTGATATCGCGACTTGTGCGCCATTCGTCGGCCCATTGCGGCGGGCGCGCCTTCCAGCCACTATTGATCGAGAACGCGATCGGCCGACCGACTCGCTGGGCCTCCTGCCGCAAGGAACGAAACATGTCCGTGTACGGTTCGGCGCCTTTATCCTGATTCCAATCATAACCGTCATAAAACAGGTGATCGATGCCGTTGTCGGCCACCCAACGAGCGTGCTGCTTGACTAGCGTCGGCCCCGCTTTCGGCGGCTGGAGCTTCGCCTCCTTGTTGCCCGGATGGTTTTCCGATCTGCCGGTGCTTAATTCCGGAGCGAGGTAAAAACCGAGCTTCAAACCTCGCTCGTGCAAATAATCCGCCAGCGGCTTTAATCCGCCTGGAAAGTTCTTCGGATCGACCCGCGGATCGCCCGGTTGATACCGAAGCCCGCCGGAGTATGTTCCGGCATCTGTCCAGTAATACCAACGGCGGTTTCCGTCGTCGCCCCACCAACCGCCGTCCAGACGGAGAATCGTATAGCCGGCATCGCTCAATCCGGACGCCGTCAGCGCCTTGGCCATGCGCTTGAACAACTCTTCGTTGTAACGAGAGGTGAAAAAATTATAGGTCGACCATCCCATGCCGGGGGTGGGCAGCGGCCTTTCGACGGTGGGCATGAGAGCGGGAGGCAACGGTTCGCCCGAACGCCCGAGCTTATCCCCCGCGATTATGCAAACAAGAAACAGAACGAGCGTGGCCCACAGAGCCAGACGATCGGATTTTGGCCGGATAATGCCTAATGACAATCTCACTTTCGATCCTCCCAAACAAGGGTTCGGAACTGCTATCACGTCCTCAATCGGGGCAACGGCCGGGCCGAGGTTTTTCATAAGGCCGAGGATTTCGCGGCATTCATTCGCTTGTGTGAACCCGCCCGCGAGCGGATCGAGATGCAGCTAGTCGGTTGGTGTTTGATGCCCAACCACTTTTATCTGCTGCTGTGGCCTCGGAAAGATGGCGATCTGGGCCGCTGGATGCAATGGCTCACGACCAGTCACGTCAGGCGATACCATCGCCATTACAGCGGAAGCGGTCATGTCTGGCAAGGCCGATTTAAGGCCTTTCCGATTCAGCGCGACGAGCATTTTTTAACGGTGCTGCGATACGTCGAACGTAATCCGCTTCGCGCCGGCCTTGTCCGCTCCGCCGATCAGTGGCCGTGGTCCAGCCTCCGATCCCGGATGCCGGCGGGCGATTGTCGTTGGCTTGCGGCCCCCCGTTCCCTTGCCGGCCAATTGGACGGAACTCGTCGATCGAGTCCCAACGAGCGCGGAATTGGAATCGCTTCGACGAACCGTCGCTCGAGGAACACCATTCGGATCGGAGGCCTGGACAAAACTCGCCTGTCATTCGGCGCTTCAAAACCAGCCACGGATCGGCGCTTCAAAACCAGCCGGCCTGGGAATCCTGATCTTCCTCCGAATCGTTGCAATTATCAAGTTGACGCGGCTTTGGCCGCCGAGTTTTGGGGATGTTGCGACTTGGTCCGGGCCTTGCGCTGCGATTCTGAGCCGATCGGCGCATTGGCTGGTTTTGGCGCCCCCGTTTCCAGATCCGGGGACTGGCTGGCGCGATTGCGCAGGCGGTAGCTCTTACCGGTGATCGTCACCAATTCGGCATGATGCAGGAACCGGTCGAGGATCGCCGTGGCGCTGGGGACGTCGCCGATCAGCTTGCCCCAATCCTCCAGCGGCCGGTTGCTGGTCATCATGGTGCTGCGGGTTTCGTAACGCCGCATGATGATCTCGAACAGCACTTCGCCGGAGCGTTTGGGCAATTGCTTCATGCCCATATCATCCACGATCAGCAGATCCGGCTTGAGATACCGGGCCAGCACTTTGTCGTTGCTTTCCAGCGCGTCGTCGTGCAAAACATCGCGCACCAAGTCGAAGATCGAGCGGTAGAGCACGACGAATCCCTGCTTGATGGCCTGATAGCCGATCGCCTGAACCAAAAAGCTCTTGCCGACTCCCGGCGGACCGAGGAAGAGCACGTCGCGGGTTTCGCGCACGAAGCGGCAAGTCGCCAGGTCGAAGAGCTGCTTCCTCTGGATCGACGGATTGAATGACAATCGAAGGCGTCCAACGGCTTCATCTCGCGGAACGCCGCCGCAGTCACCCGGCGCTGGATCAGCCGCTCGCTGCGCACGAGCAGTTCGTCTTGGAGGATCAACTCCAAGAATTCGTCGTGGCTGAGATTGTGGCCGGCCGCTTCCTGGAGACGGACCTCCAGCGTCTGGGCCAAGCCCGACAGACGAAGTTGCTTGAGCGTGGTCAATAAGGCGTCTTTCATGGCAGATGTTCCTTGAACAGGGGAAAGGGGTGAACTACGCTTGAACTGTCCGGTGAAACGGAGTCGGGCTCTGCGGGGACGCAACCCGGCGAGGGATAGCCGGATCGAGGGCGCGTCGAGGAGGCGCCACAGCCCTGGCGGCCGATACCGCCGGGGCTTTGTTGTTGACGGTCGTCGGCAATCCCTCGAACGCCCGAGCCATGCCTGGAAAAATCCACCGCGGCGTTGTCGCAAGACTCCGGCTTGAGGAGGGCGGCGCGCACCAGTTGCCCATAATCGGCCAGGGGTCGGATGATCGGGTGCTCATCGAGAAACGGCAACGTCTCCTGCTTGGCGCCGTGACGGTCGATCAATTGCCGCAGGGTTCGCAACCGCCAAGCGCCGTAAGAGCAGGCCGTCTCGGAAGCCCGTTCGATCGCCTCGGTCGAGTGCCGGTTGGCCAGGCTCAACAGGCCCTGCAACACGCGAATTCCCTCGATTCCACGGGTTTCCAGCATGGCCTTGGCCCAGCGGCTGGAATGGACCCCGATGCGGTCGATCTTCGTCAGCAGCCACGTCGCGCCCCGTTCCACGCCGCTGATCTTCTCGGCCGCGATATGCACGCTTTGGGTGCTGAACCGTCCGGGCTCATGCCGCACGTGAATTGCGATCTGTTCCAGGCGATGATTGAAGATGCGCACCACGCGCGAATCCCAGCGAACCCACACCCGCCGGCCCAGATACTCCGTCGGCGCCGAGTAGTAAGCCTTGGCCACTTCCACGTGGCCGTCGCGATTCACGGAGCGCTCGGCCTCGTGAAAGAACGGGAATCGTTCGGCCGGCAAGGGCCGCAATGCGGCGCGTTCGACTTCCGCGAATTGCTTGCTGACCTGCTTGTGCGTCGTGCCGTGGATCCGCGTGTCGGCCACGGTCCGTTCCCAATCGAGCAAATGACGATTCTGTTCTTCCAAGCTCTCGAACGTGCGGCCCTTCAGCGCGTTGCCTTTGACGTGTCCGATGCCGCGTTCGATCTTTCCCTTGTGCCGAGGTGTGTACGATTTGGTGGGCAGGACCACCGTGCCGTAATGCCGGCAGAACTCTTGCAGCTTGGGGTTGAGTTCGGGGTCGTACCAGTCGGGTTGCTTGACCGCGGCCTTGAGATTGTCGATGACCAGCGTCTTGGGGACGCCGCCGAAGTGCCACAAGGCGTTCTCGATCGCTCGGATGAAGTCTTCGGTCGTCTGCCGGTAGACGGCCTCGCTATACGCCTTGCGGGAATGGGAGAGCACGATCCGGAAGACGTGCGTTCGACGCCGCTTTCCATCGGGCATGAGGATCGGCGCGCCGGCGCCGAAGTCAACCTGGGCTTCTTCGCCCGGCTCGCACTCCATGCGGCGGTAGGGCAGTGCTCGCGTCCGCCCCAGTCGTTTGACGAATCGTCGCACGCTGTCGTAACTGACCTGGGTCTGGTGTTCGTTCACCAGATCTTGGTGAATCCGCGTGAGCGACAGCCCCGATTCCAACTTGGCCAGCACCACTTCGCGCCACGGTAGGCAATCACTCAACCGCCCCGGCCCGGTCGGTCCGCCTCCGGCGGATTGGACCGCCTCTTGGACGGCAGACCCGAGCGGCGCATTGGCCGGGTTCGACGGGTCGCCGGCGATTGCCGAGCCGACCGGCGCATTGGCTGGTTTTGAATCGCCGTGGACGTGCCGCCGGACCGTCTCCCGGTCGATTCCCAGCGCGCGGGCAATTCGCCGCTGGGACCAGCCTTGCGCATGTAACGAAAGAATCGACTGAACCATCGCCATCGTGAGCAGATTCGACATCACAGATCTCCAAGTGCGGAACAACCGCCCGAAGACCTATAGGTCGAATCCCTTTCTCATAATGGCTGGTTTTGATTCGCCGATGACTGGCTGGTTTTAAGCGCCGAACGACAACTCGCCGCCAAAAGATTGGGATTACAGGCCACAATTCGAGCTCGCGGACGTCCCCGCAAGCCAGAAAAGTAGAATGTCAGAATGTCACCTTTTTCTTCCCGTCCCGCTGCATCAAGCACAAACAGGCGCGCCGGCCGACGACAGCCGACGAAGAGTCGGAGGTCCGAGGGCCAAGGAGTCACTGATGCTTCCTGTTAGTCAGCCGAAAACTTAATGGCGACCGAGCCGCGGAACGTCGGCAAGCTTACATCAATCCGGCCGTTCACTGCCTTCACTCGCGTCGACGCGGTGGTCTTGCCGGACGCCGGGTCGAAAAAGTCGATAACCCATTCCGTGCGTGCCACTGGGACGGTCACGACGGTATTCTGCACCGAACGAACCGGCCAGTCCGGGGCCCTGCATTCCGCGTCGCGAAACCAACCGACCATGCGGACATCGTTTCCCAACACGCCGCCGACGAGTTTAGCAGTCGGCTCGCAGGAGATGGGCACGAATCCTGTGAAATCAACGTCTTTCGTGAATCCGGCCGCAGTCGTCGCTATATCCTGGTAGTGAGATAAAAGGTCGGCCTTCTCGAACTGGTCGTAACCATCCTGCCACCAGAGCATCCTGCCGCACATCGCTCCACTGACGACGGACGCCCACACGGCATGATGGATGCCAGTCTCGGCCCGCGGAGAGGCGTCCAACGTCTCGCGTGGGGGTCTCCAATCGAGACCGCACTCGCCGAGAAGCACGGGCTTGCCGTAGCGGCTCAATTGCTCCCTTACGACTTTCAGAATCAGTACGTCGAGGTCGCCGTGGGCGTTCCCGGCTGCGTAGGGATGCACTTGAACGAAATCGACAGAATTGCTTTTCGATAGCTCTGGCCACTCATTATTGGCGGCTAGCGACACGGTGATAGGCCGCTTCTGCGGGTCTGCCCTCCGGACAGGGCGAACGCATTTCAGCTTGCGCATTTTAGCAGCTTTTCGAGGTAAGCATTGTTCCAGCCGGCCCGCAGTCGCTTACGGCGCAGGCTTCCCTTCTCGATGCGTTCTTGTTTGACCAGGCTCAGCGCGGCGCGGCGA
>JBBQWR010000082.1:0-9770 GCA_038210495.1 Pirellulales bacterium | reverse complement strand
CGCCGCCTTACGCAACGCGACGCTGGCGCTGCTCAGGCTTCACGGCCATACAAACATCGCCGCCGGCTTACGCGCGTACAGTTGGAACCTCTCCCGCCTCTTGGCCATACTAGGCAAATCCAAAAAATGAAAGGCCCTGGTTCGGTGGAAACTAAACCGTCGCCCTGGAGCCGGTTTTGCGAGGAGTTCTAAAGAAACCCGCGGAGCAATTGCATCCACACAATACACCCGAGTATGAGCGATAGTCCGACCAGCATGATGAGAATTTGGACCCACAATCTGGCGAACGAAGGTTTCAAGGTGGCACGGTTTGCGGTCGCAGAAAAGGGCCGCCGGTTAACTTGTGAGTCTGCTGCGAGCGTGCGCTTCTCGTTGAAATAAGTCAGTTTCCTTGAAACGTCCAAATTCATGAAGTCATCGCTAACTCAATCGGTTGACCGGAATACTTGGGGTGTCGAGCCGTTCATTGATTAAGTTAGCAAAGGACATACCGACTTTGCATTTTAGGCTTATGCGCAATTACTGACCAATATGATCCCTTTCTGGATGAACCTGCTTCTCAATCGACAGGCCCAGAGATCGCAGTTTCGCCCTCAGCGTGTTGCGAGAAAGACCGAGTAATTCGGCTGCGGCGACTTGATTGCCCTTCACGTGCCGAAGCACTTCGCTCAACACAACGCGATCGACCGACGCGATCACCTGAGAGTAAATTTCCATCGGCGCGTTAAGCAGCAGCGAGCGAACGAATGAGGAAACCTCCAGCTTGTGCGGATCGTTTGAACCAGCCGAGGTTGATTCCGCGCTGGATGCCGCGTGCGACTCGCGAGTGCTGGCTGGAAGCGAGTCGGGCGTGAACACCTCGCTGCGGGCATGCACGAGCGCAAACTTAATGGCGCTTTGCAACTCCCGGACGTTGCCGGGCCAAGTGTGTTGCTCGAGCACCCGCATCGTTTCGGGCGGCATGACGCCGCCGTGTTTGCCCAGGGCCGGGGCGGCCTGCTTGATAAAATGCTCCACAAGCAGCGGCAGATCGTCCATTCGTTCGCGCAGGGGAGGCAAACGGATCGTGAACACGTTCAAGCGGTAGAACAAGTCCTGGCGAAACTTGCCCTCCAGCACGAGCTTTTCCAGATTTTGATTCGTCGCCGAGACGACCCGGACGTTGGTCTGGATCGTTTCGTTGCCGCCGACTCGCTCGAAGGTTTGATCCTGCAAAAGGCGCAGGACCTTGGCCTGGGTGGCGGGAGTCATATCGCCGATTTCGTCGAGGAAGATCGTGCCCCCCGTGGCCTGCTCGAACACACCAATCCGCCGGCGATCGGCGCCCGTGAATGCGCCTCGCTCGTGGCCGAACAATTGGCTCTCGAGCAGCGACTCGGGAATCGCGGCGCAATTGATCGCCAAAAACGGCGCCTTGTTCCGGCCGCTGTGATGATACATGGCCCGAGCGACGAGCTCCTTGCCGGTGCCGCTTTCGCCGAGAATCAGCACGTTGACATCTTGCGACGCCACCCGACCGATCGCCTTGTAAACGTCTTGCATCGCCGCGGACCGGCCGACGATTCGATCCACCGACTCATCCTGCTCCTCTCCGCCATCGAAGACCGCCGGCACGCGACACAAGCGACTGACTTCGATCGCCTTGGCCACGACGTCGCGAAGCTGAGTGAGGTCGACGGGCTTGAGCAAATATTCGAAGGCGCCCTTTTTCATGGCCTCGATCGCCGTCTCCGTGGCGGCGTAGGCGGTGATCAAAATAACGGGCAACCGCGGATCGATTTCGCGGATTCGCTCATAAGCCACCAAACCCGACATGTCGGGCAACCGAACATCCAGCACCACGGCGTCGGGCCGCTCGGTTTGCACCAGTTCGATACCCTTCTTCGCGTTGCCGGCGGTGACGATCGTCAGCGATTCGGACTGCAGGCCCTTTTCCAGCGAATAGAGAACATTGGCTTCGTCATCGACGATAAGCAATTTGGACATGGCCTTGTTTTTCTCTTTTGAAAAGGAGTCCGCCGAGGGTTCGGACCGCATCGCCCGAAGCGGTTGCGGCGAGTCAACGGGCGTGTTCCTGGTGAGTTGAATGGGCGCTAAGTAGTGAATCCGTCTCGGCCGCATCTTTGGGAACCGGGGCGGCGGCTAGCGGCAAGCGAATCGTAAACTCGGCGCCCCCCTGAGGATTATTGGCGCCGGTGATCTGGCCGCCGTGAGCGGAAATCGTCTGGCGACATATCGAGAGCCCCAATCCGCTGCCGGTCTCTTTCGTGCTGACAAAGGGCTCAAAAATACGATCTCCCAGCTCGGGCGGAATTCCCGGACCGTCGTCGGCGATGCAAATGTGCAGCCAACCGAGGGAATCCTGTTCTTGGCCCTCGGCGGGCGGCACATTGGCTAGCGGAGAACGAATCGTATGGCCCGAAGCGTCGATCGTTACTGTACCACCATTGGGCAGTGCGTCGAAGGCGTTGAGGATCAAGTTAACGCAAACTTGCCGAATTTGCTCGCGGTCGCCGTTGATCAAGAGCCGCTCGTTGGCCAGCCGCGCGCGAAGTTCGATGCCCTGACGCTCGGCTTGAGGCCGGGCTGCGTTCAGCGTTTGGCTGAGCGCCTCTCCCGCGTCGAATATTCGGATATGGGGCTTCGGCGGGCGAGCGAAATTGACGAACGCCGTGAGCGAATGCTCCTGGCGAATGATTTCTTCTTGCAGCACTTCGAGATCGCGGCCGTTGAGATTTCCCGCGGGACCTTGCTCGAGGGCCGACTGCACGAGAATCTTCATGGTGGTCAGGGGATTGCGAAGCTCGTGGGCCATTCCCGCCGCCAACTGTCCGATGGCCGAGACCTGCTCGTTACGAAGTAGTTCGCGCTGGCTGGCGTGCAAACGGTCGACCACGGTCCCGATCCGCGCCGCCATATCGTGAAGAACGACGTCCAAATGCTCGATTTCCACAGTCGATGAGACATCGATCGGACCGATGACCTCGGCCAATTTTCCGGTCGCGTCGAGGACAGGGATTTGCAGTTTCACCATCGCTCGGTGCATGCGTCGGGTGATCGCAAATCCGGCGAGCAGACCCGCCACGCAGCCGCACACGCCCAGCAAAAGAAGCACTAAGGCGACTCGATCGGCCGTCTGCTGATTTTGCTCGCTGACGCGCGTGATCGATTGCGATTTTCGATCGAGATACTCGCGGGCAGGTCTAAGAATTTCGTTCGGAACCTCGCGATCGTTAAGGCTTCCAATACCCTCGCGAACTTCGGCGCCGGCTTGTCGCTGCTGGATTTTCGCGAATTGCGATTGAAAGCTGTCCATGCCACGACGGATCTCGGCGACGAGGGGGGCCTCATCCTCGCCATCCGCTTCGGGCGTGGCCCGGGTCAGCCAAGCGTCGAGCGAGTTGAAAATGGCCGGAACGTTGGTCAAATACTTACGTTCCCCGGTCGCCAAGTATCGCGTCAATTCAACTTGCAGGTCGCGCGCCGAAGCCATCAACTCATCGGCCGTCCGGACTTTGGGCAAATCTTCCGCCAGCCGGTTCGAAACGAATTTTTCGAGGCGATGAACGTACCAGGCGGCCACGCCTCCGATGACCAGCAAGAGCGCGCACGTCAACCCAATAGCTGCGCCCACTCGGAAGCTGAGGCGACCTCCCATGACTGGAATCCAAGTTCCACCAGCAGTTATTACGCAATTGCCGTGCGAGCCCGGCTCCACCGGTTTTTATGCGGATTTCGAGACGGACGGCCAGCCGAGGGGAAGTAGACATTGCAAAACGCAGGCCGCCGATGCAAAACAGAGGAATATTATCGTCGCGGCTGCCGGGTGGCGATCGAATCGGCGACCCAGGGCCTACTCTTGGCCTTCCAATTGGGCGATCGCCTCCCGGCGGCCCATTTGTCGGAGGGCCACAAGGGCGTTGAACTGCGATTTGCGCGGCCGCGACTTGCCTTGTTCCCATTGGTAGATCGTTTGGCCGCTGACGCCCATGAGTTGACCAAATTGGGCCGCCGACAGCTTGAGACGCCGGCGCTGGGCCCGGACCGAGCGGGAGGAGAAGCGATTTATCGACGATGGGGGGGCGCCTTCCCCCGATCTAACAGCCGGTTCGCGAGTTTTTGCGCGTTTCAAAGTCTCGAGCTGCTTTTCAACGGCTGCCAGCGAACGCTTGAGCCGGGAGATTTCTCGCCGCTGCCCAGTCACTACACGCTTGATCGGTAGCAGTTCGATCCGAATCTCTTTGCGAGCCAATCGGCGAACCTCATCTTTCAGGACGTTCGCAAAGTTGCGCATGCATCGACCTCCGTGAAAAGTGCATAGGCGCCTTGCCTCTGATTCGCTGCGCAGAAATCCGGTCCAAAACTTTAGCGCATCGCCTGTCTCAACCCAACATTCATCGACGATCGCGGCCGAAACATACCAAGCACATATCGTCGCTTTGTGGACGGCCTCCCACAAACTGTTTGACGTCGTCCAAAATATGCCGGCCCAGCGACCCCACATCGTCGACAGGGCTGCCGATTTGGGTGCTAAGCCGCTCGATTCCATACAGTTGATTGCCGGCATTCATCGCTTCGCTGATTCCGTCGGTGAAAATGGTCATGAAATCGCCGGGCTCGAACGCGATCGTGCTCGAAAGGTAGTGGTGGTCGATGTCGACACCCAGCGGCAATCCGGATAAGTCGTCGCCCGCGGGCTCCACTTTGTTCGCGCCCTTGCGTAATAGCGGCGGCATGTGTCCGGCGTTTACCAACGTCACTTCCTGGCGATGCGGATCGAGCATGAGCAAGACCATCGTTACAAACCGATCGTCCCAACCGGCTTGACAAAACGTCGTGTTGATTCGGTTGACGGCATCGGACACCGTCGGCTCGCTCACGAGCGAATAGCGCACTTCCGAGGAAATTCGAGCCATGACCAAGGCCGCTGAAACTCCCTTGCCCGAAACGTCGGCCAGCACGATCGCGATCCGACCATCGGGCAAGCGGATGTAATCGTAAAAATCTCCACCTACCTGGTTCGCCGGTTCGTAGAAATCAAAAAAATGAAAGCCCTCCAGCCGGGGCGGCGCGCTAGGGAGCAGGCTCTGCTGCACTTTGTGGGCCAGTTCCAAATCGCGCTGAATCCCTTGTTGCTTCACCGCTTGCTCGTGCAACTGAGCGTTTTCCAGTACAAACGCCGCCTGATTCGCGACGCCGGCCAGCACGTCCAGATCGTCCTGCTGAAACCGGCTCCGCTGATCCGTGGTGTCGATTTGAATCGCTCCGAGCGCTTCGCCCTCATTGCTGACCAGCGGAGCACACATCATCGAGCGGATGCGAAAATCGGCGATGCTCTGGCTCATCTCGAATCGAGCATCGGTCGCGGCATCGGCCGAAAGAATGGCCTGTTTGCTGTCGAGCACGTGGTTGATGATCGTGCGGCTGATGCGGATCATGTCTTCGTTTTCGGCTCGGCGCTGCTTGACGGCTTTGATTAGCAGTTGACCGGCGGGACCGCGGAGCACGACAAAACCGCGATCGGCCTGCACGAAAATTTTGAACAGGCTATCGAGCAACTTGGGCAGCACGTCGTCAACTTTCAACGATCGTCGCAGATTTTCGGTGATCTCGATGACAGCCCGAAGCTTGGTTTCGGGATTGACGTTCACGCGCACGCCGGCTGCGCCGCTGGTCACGTCGAGCTTCGACATGATCGTCGAACGGCCAACGTGGTCGCCATCGTCGATCAGCATGGCTTCGGCCAGCGTGCTCAGCCCGATGGGCGGGATGCGTTCGCTGGGCTGGTCGTGGAAGAACGTGAACGACAGATCGCAAATCTTCAACCGGTCGCCATCCTGCAGTTGATGCGCGGTCTGGATCGCCTGATTGTTGACAAACGTGCCGTTGCGGCTCCGCAGGTCCTCGATGAAATACTTGCCGTCCACGCAGGTGATCTGGGCATGTTGCCGGCTGACGGCCCCGGAGTCGAGCACCACATGGCAATCGGGATGCCGACCAAGAATCGCCAGCGAGCCGGCGATCGCATGCTTCTCGCCGATGTGTTCGCCAGAGGCTGTTTGGAGGACTGCCATGAAAGGGCCTTGAAAAACGATGAACCGCGCAAACCAAACGCGCCGCGCCAGCTGCCGGCGCCAGACAGGCGATTTTATGTCCCTCATGCCAAAGGCGTCAACGAGGCGGCCGCTGCATGGTATTCCGAAATCGAATTCGACAATTCGCCGGAACATTAAACCGGCAAGGCAATTCCGCCCGTAACGCCGGTCCCATGCCTCTGGGGCGATTCGCAGCGTGTTGACCAATTCGTCGGCCTCCGCAACTGCTATTGGTCCGCGCCGGGCAGGGTTGGTATCTTTTCCTTCGTCAAGAGGCGAAGGTGGGCAAGCTAGCGTCGCGGCGCCGGATTTTTTCTCGAATTAGCAATCATGCTAACCGTCCTGATTCCAACCAAGAACGAGCGGCTCAATATTCGACCGTGCATCGAATCGGCTCGTGCGCTGGCGGATGAGGTTTTGGTCGCCGACTCTGGCTCTAGCGATGGCACGCTCGATATCGTCCGGCAAATGGGTGGCTGCCGGGTCATCGAGCGAGAGCTGATCGATTTCTCGAATTTCAAGAATTGGGCCATTCCTCAGGCGTCCCATCCGTGGGTGCTGGTGCTCGACGCCGATGAGCGAATCACGCCGCGATTGGCCGACGAAATCCGTTTGACGATCGCCAACCCGCCCGTGGAAATCGATGGCTATTGGATCGGGCGCGAAAACTATTTCATGGGCCAATTGATCCGCCACTGCGGCTGGAACTCCGACGATGTGCTGCGGCTGTTTCGCCGCGACGTTTGCCGCTACACCAATCGGAGAGTCCATGAGGCGGTCGATATTGCTCAGGGTCGCGATGGCCGGCTGAAAGGGAAGTTCAAGCATTACACCGTGTGGGACTACGATCGCTATTTGGCGAAGATGGCGCACTACACGCGCTTGGGCGCTCGCGATCTCCGCGACCGTGGGCGGAGGGCCAGCTTCGCCGGGATGTTCTTCCGAGTGCCGTTGCGATTTGTGCAATTGTATTTTTTCCGGCTCGGTTTTCTCGATGGCTTGGCCGGCTTGCAAATCTGCATGTTGACGGCGTTCACCGGCTTCCTAAAGCAAGCGCGGCTGTGGGAACTCCAAAACGCAATCGCACAGCCAGATCCAGAAGCCCAATCCGGGCGCAAAGCGGCCTGAACGAGATTTTCATAATAGAGAAAGCGTCGCCTCACGCCTCACGCTCCCCACCCATGCCGTCTCCCGAAATTGCCTTGTCGGTGACGACTTATCAAAAACCTTGGCACTTGCGCCGGGCGCTGGAGTCGATTCGGGGCCAGCGAGGCGTCGACGCCAAGATGGAAGTGGTTGTTACGGACGACGGCTCGACCGACGAGACGGCCGACATCGTCGCCAGCTTCCGTCGCGGCGCTTCATTTGACGTCCATTTTACGACTCACCCGCGCGCGGCCTTTCAAGTGGGCCGCTGCCGCAACGAAGGGGCGAGAGCGACGAGCGCGCCGTATCTGTTGTATCTCGATGGCGACTGCGTTTTGCCTCCCGACCATGTGGCGCTGCACTTGGCCCGCCGCTTGCCGGGCCGAGCGCTCATCGGCGATTGTTATCGAATCGAGCAAGAAATATCAGACACGCTCACCGAAGAAGGCGCTCGCCAGGGCGAGTTTCTCGCTTGGCGCGTCATCGGCGAACGGCAGCGTTTGGCTCGTCAACATCGTAAAACAATTCTTTATAATCTTTTGCGACGCCGGCGAAAGCCAAAGCTGGTCGGCAATAACTTCAGTATTTGGCGGAGCGACTTCGAACGAGTGAACGGCTTCGACGAGAATTACCGCGGCTGGGGCCAGGAAGACGACGACCTGGGAATCAGGTTGAAGCGAGCGGGGGTCAAGCTCCAATCGATCCTGGGTGAAACTCGACTGTATCATCTTTGGCATCCGCGCGATCCAACGGCAACCGACGAGTGGCGGGAGGGACCGAACATTAACTACTTTCTCCGCCAGGGGGCTTTGATTCGCTGCCGTAACGGTTTGCGAAAGCGAACCGTCGCCGATTTGAACGTCCGTCAGGTGGGGCAGCCAAGAGATCCGCGATGCGTCACTCGGCTCTGGGAAGAATCCGGCCACGCGCCACGGTCAAGTGGGCCGGACCACGGGCACTCCGCATGCGAAGTGGAGATTCTGTTTTTGCCGGGCGATGGCCGGTTTAGCGGCCGAGCCCAGTGCAATGTGCTCGTGGCGCTCGAAGGGGCTAACCCGACACCAGCGCAGTTGCGCAGTGCCCATACCATCATTGGCGATCGATCCGCCTCTTGGGAGGCATCCACCTTAGTTCGCCGCTTCAGATTATCCGAATTTGCCCAGGCACTCGACGCCGTCGCCTGAAAGCCAGGGGGGCGAGCGAACTGGAGCCGCGCACGATAGTAAGCGGTAGCAAGACGCAATCTGAACACCCCGCGCTTACTTCGTGCGCTGCTCTAAGGCTGGCGCCACTTTGCCGCATTGGCCCGCCCCCTTACAATCAACGAGCAATTCCTCGCCGCCTTCCAAGAGCTTTCTCATGAGTCATGGTTCTCCACCGTCCACTGACGTCTCCCTCGAGCCGGCCCAAGGCTGGCATTGTAGCCATCTCTATTACCGCTTCGATCGCGGCGCGCTGGCGCGGCTGACCGAAACGGAACTCCAAGCGGGGCGCGAGCAATTCATTGCGGCGCTCGATCCGCAAGGACCGGACGCGCCCGCCCGAGCTCAGACGTCCCTCGTCAGTGGCCACAAAGCCGATTTCGGCCTGATGCTGCTCGATCCCAATCCGCTCAAAATCGCTGCCCTACACCAGCGGCTGATCGCGGGTCCACTAGGGGCGGCGATCCAGCCGACCTACTCGTTTGTGTCGATCACTGAGATCTCGGAATACGTCCTCACGCTGGAGCAGTATGGCAAGCGATTGGTCGACGAAGGAGAAGTCGCCGACAGCCCGACCTACCGAGCCAAGCTGAAGGCTTACGAAAACCGCGAAGTAATGATGCGCACGCAGCGCCTCACGCCCGACCTGCCTGCCTGGCCATGCACCTGCTTTTATCCGATGAATAAAAAGCGAAAGGTGAACGAAAATTGGTTTCTCTTGCCGATGGACGAGCGGAGCCGCTTGATGTCGGAACACGCCAGGTCGGGCATGACGTTCGCCGGCCGCGTGACGCAGTTGATTACGGTCGCGCTGGGATTCGACGACTGGGAATGGGGCGTGACGCTCTGGTCCCGCCGCCCGGAATTTTTGAAGGAGATCGTCTACCGAATGCGATTCGACGAAGCGAGCGCCCGCTATGCCGAGTTCGGGCCGTTTTACGTCAGCTACGTCTCAACTCCGGCGGCCACACTCGATCATTGCCGCGTCGGCCATACATAGCCGCGGCATCCTGCTGCGGAGTACCGTTGCAGCCGGCACATCGTCTTAAGAACCGCTAACAATACGCTCGGTGGCGGGGGCTGGAGGCATCTTCGCCGAAGCCTTGGAACGGCGAAGAGCGCAAATCTCTAATGACGAATGTCCAATCAATGACTAGAGCGGTTTCACGGATGGCCTAGCGCGATTTAGGAGGTTTCGGTAGGTTGGGTTCATCTCAAGGAGGTGAACCGGATGGAACCGTATGACGTGGAATTTCGCGGCAAGGTCCTCGCCGCATGTGATACGAACGAAGAGCGACGCCTGATCGCGTTGCGTTTCAAAGTCTCG
>JBBQWR010000081.1:0-10572 GCA_038210495.1 Pirellulales bacterium | reverse complement strand
GCCATGGCCCATGCCCCAAACCTTGACCTTCCAAGTCGTCAAGTTCTCGGGCATATCGAGCGAAACCTCGGCCTCGCCCTTGTCGTCGGTCGTCAGCGAAGCCACCCACAGCGCCGTATCGGCGAACTTCGAGCGCACCGTCGGCTGAATCATCATGGGGGGCGCCTCACCGCCACCAGCAGCTTGCTCGCCCGCTTTGTCGGCCGCTTGTAGGCCGTTAACCGCTTCGGCTTTTGCATCCGATTTGCGCAATGCCCCGAACTGAGCCTCCGCGCCATCCATAGGCGCCCCTGGCGCCGCGGCGGATTTCGCCATTGCCAAGCCACGATTTCGACCTTCCCCCCTGCCGCCTCCTTGACCGGACAGCCCGCTAGCAAGTCGGATGTCAAGGTTGCCGAACACGCCCAGCACAGCCATCGGCGTTTCGCCCGACCGCAGCAGATCCGAGAACATCCGGCCGAGGTTCGTCTCGCCTTGTTGATAGTGGGTGCGGCGCCACTTCCAAAAGAACGATTTGATTTCGGCCACATTCGATCCGCCCGAGATGTATTCCAGAGCCTTGTCGTAAATAGCCAAGGCCGTCGAGCCCACGAACGGCTTGCCGTCGACGTCG
This sequence comes from Pirellulales bacterium, assembly GCA_038210495.1. GTDB lineage: Bacteria > Planctomycetota > Planctomycetia > Pirellulales > DATAWG01 > JBBQWR01. Next base: position 9,959 of record JBBQWR010000081.1, on the reverse strand, counting down.
GTCAGCGTTACCGAAATCTTGGCCTTCTGCCCCGGCTTGTAGTCTTCCTTCGATGGCTTGACGGCCACGTTGAGAATTCGCTGCTCCGGCGGCACGACGATCTCCTTCACGTCTGAAAAGACCTTGCCTCCGGCGATCGTCAGCGCCTCGACGAAGAAATTCGGCATGTCTTTCTTCGAGACTTCGATCTCAACGACCGTGCTCTTGCCGTCGATATGCAACAGCTTCGGGGGCTGATAGACGCCATTCGACGGGCGAATAAATAGCCACACTGGAGCGTCGGCCCGATTGGTGTTGACCATTAACTTGACCTTATCGCCCGGCGCGTATTCTTTCTTGTCGGGAATCAGTTCGATGTCATTGAAGCGGTAGCTGGCGCTATCGAACGCCTCGCCCGTGACGGCGAAGACATAGCCGCCCTCGATCGTGTGCTTCTTCGAGTCGGTGAGCTTGTACGACAGCCGATACTGCCCGAGCGCGGCGGCCTTGAGCTGTTGATGCGCCTCGCCGACCTCGTTCGTATCGACGTTCCATTCTTCGACAGCCTTCTCGATCGGCTTGCCGTTGGCGTCGTAACTCAGCTTGTTCAGCGTCAAATGGCCTTCGCCTTTCACGGGCTTGTTGTCCAGCGTGTGGGCGGCGAAGTTGGCCACGACTGTATCACCCGCGCGATAGTAACCGCGATTGACCCAGACGGTGACCTGGAACGGCTTGCGAGCGACCAGGACGGCCCCCGTGCCGACGATCGTGCGGCGCGACTCATCGACCACCTCGGCCGTGATCTCATAGCGATGATCTTGATTGGGATGCACGGCCTTGGCGATGGCCGTGTCGATATCAACCGACACCGTGCCGTCCGCGCCGATCGGCGCCTCGACATCCGACACGACCTCCGGCGGATTGTATCCCCGGCCGATCCACCACGGGGACGGCCGCTTGCAGCCCCATTCGCCAAAGCCCGGATACCAATCGTAGTCGTAGGCAAACCACCAATACCCGCGTCCATAGAACCAGTCCCACGGTCCGACGGGATACCAAGTCTCCGTGTAGCTGCTTCGCGTGATTTTGTAATGGACCTTGGCTTTGACCACCGGCGACCCGAAATAGTATTTCGCTTTGATCGTGGCTTTGATCTTCTCGCCGAGCATCACCGGTTCGCTCGGAGCGTCGATCGACACTTCGTACTCCGGCTTCTTGTATTCCTCGACGCGGAACGAGCCGACTCCCAGATAAAGGTTCGGCGGCGTCATGACCTGAAAGCTATACACGCCCAGCGCCGCGTCGAGCGGCAAATCGTATTGCCCTTCGATGCCACCGTAGGCGTCGGATTTAAATGTCTTCGTGAGGACCTTTTCGCCCTTCGGATTGTGCAACTCGACCAAGAAATCTTGGTTGGCGAAATCCGAAGTGTTCTCTTGATCGTATTTGGCGTGCCGGACCCAGAACTTGAACTTCGTCGGCTGGCCGGGCCGATAGACGGGCCGATCGGTGATCGCGAATACCTTCGTGGCGCTATATTCGGCGTCGTAGTATGGGTTGTACCAGACGTTGCTAAAGCCGAGGTATGCGAGCCGCCCTTCGGTCGAGCGGCCGATCGCGATCCACGAATAGTCTTGCGGCAGCCGGTCGGCGCCGAGCGTAAGCTCGCCGTCGGGGCCGGTGAACTCCGCGAAGTTCAAATAATCCATCTCTTGTCGCGGCGGGTTCTGGATCCAGCGCAGGCGATAGCCGACGAATTCGACATTCAATTTCGGCAGCGGCTGGCCCGTCACCGCGTCGGCCGCCACATAAAGCGTCTTGTGATCGAGCGGCTTTTTCACCAGGGCGGTGTCGTTAAGCCAGATGATGATCCGGCTCACGTTGCCCCCAGCCATCTTTGCCGTGAGCAGATAGGCCCCCGACTTTTGCAGGGGCGTCGTCACCGTAATCCGACGATCGAAATGCTCGGGCCGCGGCCTGAGTTCCAGGTCCCACGATGCGACCTTGTCGCCGATATACTGCTGCTGATTCTGCTCGACGAGCCTGTAGCCGATATTGTCGATATTGATATTTTGCCAATCGAGTTGCCCGGGCCGCGATTTCAGATACGTCTTCAAATCGTCAAGCAGCTTGTCGATTTTGATCGCGTGAGCCTCGAAGCTAACCTTCTCGCCGTTGCGAAAGTTGAAATCGACCGTCGCGCCTTTGCCGGCGGCCTGAGCCACGATCGGCTCGAAATGGCCCCAAATGCCGATCAACTGCTCTAGCCGCTTCTGGCGATATTTCTCGTGGCCCGGGCCGAATTCCTTTATCACTCGCCGCCAACATTCGACGGCCTTGTTGTATTGCCGGCGGTTCTCGAAAATTTGGGCCAAATATTCCAGCGCCGCGTCGCCATGGCCCGTTTTCGGATTGTCGGCCACGGTCTGATAGATCTTGATGAAGTTGAACTCATCCGGCAGCTTGAAGCGCTTGATGCCCGTGGCCAGTCGAGCGATCGTCTCGTCTTCGCCCAGTGTTTGTACGGCCAATGGGCCGGCCTCGTCTTTGTGATTCGGATCGCCGTCATCGGCCACTTGAAAACCGCCATACCCGGCCATCGTCTGCACGCCGAACTGCTCGTGCAAAAAATTGGCCAGAATAATTCGCACCTGGTTCGCTCGGTCGGCCGACATCTCGACCGCTTCGGTCAAGCACCACCGCCAGCGCTCGCCGTCGTTCTTGGCGTCTCCCCAGCGCTTTGGCGATTTGTAGTAGACTGGATTGCCGTCCGCGTCGACCGGCGCGCCGCGAGAATTGCCGTTGTTGTAGCCCCAGCCGACTTCGTAATCGGGTAGCTCCTTCAGATCGGTGAGCATTTGCAGCCGCCAAGCCTCGTTGTCGCCGTGGCCCGCCATCAACATCTCCGACAGCCGCAGAAAGAAATCGCTCTTCTCGGCGCCGCTGCCGGCTTTTTCGCCATCGGCCTTGATTCGTTCGCTCGCTTCCTGCATCAGTTGCAGAGCCCGCACGTGGTCTCGGGCGATCGAATTGGAATACTCCCCGCCGCCCCGCTTATTGCCGCGATAGAACTTACCGGCGACCTTGAACCCATAGTGCTGCGTGTTTTGCAGGCTCTGAGCGGCCGCGAACAGCAGGCGCCAATTGGTCTTGTGAGTGTCGATCACCTGCTCGCGAAAATCGTCGGTCTCGTCCAATCGCCCCAGCCGGGCGAGCGAATCGAGCCCGCTCTGCAGATCCTCGCCCACCTTGAGCGGATCGTCTTCCTTATTGAGCGCCATGGCACGGTAGCCCTCGTAGGCGTCCTTGAAGTTGCCGGCGTCGAATTGCTTGCGAAGCTCATCGCGCCGCTGCTGCGTCGGCGCCGGATCGGCGGCGGCGAATGTGACGGCCGCGGCCGTAATGATCGAAAGCAAGCCCAAAGCCAATACGATGCGAGTCCTAGTCATAGATCGTCGGGGATGTGCGAGGGAAAGGGAAAAGTTGGGGTTAATCGCGAATCCGGCGGCGCCCTAGAATCGCAATTCAGGATGCACCTAGGACGCCAGGCGGCCGAAAAAAGTTCCCGCAGTGACGTGGCTGCTTGACAGGTCCGCCGAAAATGCACAAATACGGACAACGCCGCCCACTGGGACGTTTACGGCCGCGTTTTAGTCCCGTCCGCAATTCACCCTTCAGCGAGAACTATCCCGACCTTGCCGCCACTATACGTCACTCCGCCGTCGCCCGCGCCGGTCGCCGCGAAAAGAAATCCACCGTGGCGTAGGCTTCGAGCCTGCGTAGCTGGTCAACCATGGCACGGGCTTCCCGCCTGTGCGCCCGTGGCGCCACGACTCGCCGTCCGACGTCGCCAAGTCTTCGTTGTCTGCGCCATCGCAGCCCTCGCCATTGGCCGCACGGCCCCAGCCCATGCCGACGAGTTTGACGATCTCCAGCGCCGCGGCGTTCTCCGCTGGGGCGCCGACGACGCCGGCGGCGGACCCTATGTCTATCCCGACGAAAAAGACCCCAGCATTGCCAAAGGTTTTGAAGTCGAATTAGCCGACATGCTCGCCGCCGAGTTGCACCTCAAGGCCGAACTTAAACGGGGACCCTGGGACAAGCTTCCAGAGCTGGTCGACAACGGCACAATTGATATCGTCCTCAACGGCTACGAGCTCACGCCGGCCCGTCAGCGCGGCTACCTTTGCTCGCGCCCCTACTATGTGTACGGCCTACAGCTCATGGTCCGCCGCGACAGCCCGATTCGCGATTGGTCGACGCTCGATCAGCCCGGCGGGCCCAAGCTGACGGCAGCCGTTCTCGGCGGATCGGCCGCCGAAACGTACATGAAAACGCAAAAGAATGTCGCCGTTTCGTCGTTTGAGGGCGTGACCGACGCCATGACCAAAGTTTCCGACGGCGGCATGGACATGACGCTACAGGACGACCCGATCGCCATTTTCTACGCCGATCAGTTTCCCAACTTGCGCCGCGTCGGCCGGCTGGTGGCCGAAGGCTATTATGTCGTACTCGCTTCCAAAACGAATCCCCGGCTGCACGAGGCCATCGACGCGGCGATCGGCAGACTCATCGCCGACGGCCGGCTCAAAAAACTGTACGACCGCTGGGACCTCTCCGGCAAATCGCAAATGCTGGCCCTGGCCGACACCCAAGCGGCGCCGCCGGTCACGACCTATCCTTCCCCCTGGGATGTGCTTTCCGACAGCCTGCCAATTCTGCTTAAGGCCGCCGCGATGACGGTCGTCTTGTCGTTCGCCTCGATGCCGCTGGCCGTCGCGATCGGCATCCTGGTCGCCATCGGCCGGATGTACGGGCCATGGCCACTGGCCAAGCTACTGGCTCTCTACGTCGAGTTCCTCCGCGGCACGCCGCTGATGCTCCAACTCTACGCGATCTTCTTCCTGCTCCCCAAATTCTTCGCGATGCTGAATCTTGGTATCTCGGTCAATCCGCTGGTCGCCGCGATCGCCGGCCTGGCGATCAACTACAGCGCCTATGAAGCCGAAATCTATCGGGCCGGCCTGCAAGCGATTCCCCGCGGCCAAATGGAAGCCGCCCTCTCGCTCGGCATGAGCCCGCTTCAAGCCATCTGGCGGATCATCCTCCCGCAAGCCTTCCGCATCGTGATTCCACCCGTGACCAACGATTTCATCGCCCTCTTCAAAGACACCTCCGTCTGCTCCGTCGTCACGGTGATCGAACTAACGAAGCAATACTCGATCCTCGCCCAAAGCACCGGCCAATTTCTGGAGCTGGCAATCATCACCAGCGTGCTCTATCTGCTAATGAGCTATCCGCTGTCGGTGTTCGCACGCTGGAGCGAGCGGCGATTAGCAGAGGGAAGTAGGGACAGCTAACCTAAGCCGCCATCTTGGCCGGCCGCGAGACTCCCTGCCCCCGAATTGAGTTGCTCGGCGAGTCCGATTTTTTCAGGCACATCTCGTCCGCCGAATCATTGACACGCTTTGAATCGATGCCGATGATTTAGCCTCCGCCGCGAGGCGTCCCAGTGGCTGGCCGGCGGCTGCGTCGCGCGGGCGGACGCAGGTTGAATTTGCGGCGCGGCGGCATGGCTGCGGCGCGAATCGGCGACCGTCACGTTTCTTGGCTCATGGGAAGGATGCGATCATGGCAAAAGCGGCCGAGATGGACACGCAGCTGCTTGCGGGATTGAAGGCGGCCAAGTCGAAGCGGGCGTATTTTGCCCTTGTTCTGAAAGGGAGCAACGACGGCGCCCTAATCGTCTCCAAGACGAAAGTGCCGCCGGCCGATATCGCCGACGCCAAAAAGCAGAGTGGCGGCTCCGCTGTCCTCAAGGGCTTTTGCTCGTACGAAGAGGGGACGTACGTCTTCGAAACGGCCAAACCGGCCGCCGCCACGGCCGCCCAAGCTGTCAAAACAATCGCCAAACGCGATGCCGGACTGGCCCTTAAAGCCGAGTTCCGCGTCAGCGCCGTCCCGGAACTGCTCGCCGACGAAGGGGATTCGCCTGCCCCGTCCACCGCTGCGGCCCAGCCGGACGGCGCCGCAGTGACGAAGCGATTCCACGCGATGACGGCGGACATCACGGCTGCGATGGGCGGCCCCAACGACGCGCAGGTGAAGGCGCTGTTCGCCGCAATCAGACAGCAACTGCAAAGCAAAGACTTCGCCAAGGCGACCCAGATGCTCGACCAACTGGCGCCCTTAGTGAAGCAGCCGGCGAAAGCCGCTGCGCAGCCCGATGGCGCGGCGATCATAAAACGCTTTCACGCCCTAACCCCGCAGATTACGGACGCCATGGGCGGTCCGAACGACGCCCAGGTTAAGTCGCTGTTCGCCACAATCAGACAGCAGCTAAAAAGCAATGACTTCGCCAAGGCAAGCGAACTGCTGGACCAACTCACACCACTGGTGAAGAAACCGGACGCCGCCGCGTCGCCCAAATCCGCCGCATCGGCCCCGCCCGCCGCCGCCGCGTTGGCCCAGCCTACCGCCGACGCAGTGACGAAGCGGCTCAACGGCATGACCGCCGAAATCAAGGCCGCTCTCGCCGGGCCGAACAAAGACCGCGTGCGAACGTTATTCGTCGCGGTCGGCAACCAGCTGAAGACCAAGGATTTCGCCGCGGCGACTAAGCTGCTCGACGAGCTGACACCACTGGTCAAGAACGCGGAAACCGGCGCTGCGTCTCAGAAAGACGGCGCGTCGGTTCAGAAAGACGGCGCCGCATCCAAACCGGACAGCCCCGAAATGACCGCCGCGCTCGCGGCCTGGACCGCAGCCCGCTCAGACGCCGTCGGCCAACTGACGAAGCTCGTGGCCGCATTCAAGACCTCCGGTCACCCGCAAGCCGGCGCCGGCGTCGCCCTGCTCGAAGCCGTTATCAAGAAGAACCTGACCCCGCGCCCCGCCACCGCGCGGCAAGTGGATGAGCTCGTGCGCTACGTCCAGACGGACGATATCTTCACCGACGCGGAAACACCCAATCCCTTTGGTTTCACCGTCAAGATTCGCGAACCTCTGCTCGCGGTCCTCGCCGAACTCAAAAAGCACGCGACCTAAATTCGATCTCGCCCGCTTGCGCCCCCGCCGGCGCCGCGGGAATTCCTGGAGAAAGACACGATGGGAATCATCGCCGACATCATCGAATACTGCAACGAAGCTCTGGGCGGCCGGGACGGCCCTCTAGCCGACGACCGAGAAATTGAAATGGAGGACATGGGCGCCATTCACTATCGCCAACAAAAAGCAAAGTTCCTCGCCACCATCAACAGTGCCTCCGCCGAAAGCCCGGAGATCGGCGGCGCCGACATCGGGGTGACGTTTGCCAACGCCGAGCGAGAAGCTGACGACGAAGACTGGGATGCCGCCGCCGAGCTGCTCGACAGCGCCCATCGCAAGGCGCAGCTGGTCATCAAGCGCAAGCCATTCCTCACGGCGAAATTAGCCCACGAGCCCAAGGTCAAGGCCGCCTCGAAGATCAAGAAAACAAATCCTGATACCGACAAGGAATACGGCAAGGAGGTCGAGGCCGCATGGAAAAGCGTGCTCGAACTCGCCAAGAAGGACGATCTCTCCGGCGCGACCCGGGGAATTAACGATTTGGTCCGCAAGATCGACACCCAGATCACCCCCGCGCTCAAGAAAGCACGCGAGGACAACGCGAAAGATCTCGACCTGCTCAAAGGAAAGCTCGATGGCGCGAAGGGAGATCCGCAAGCGCTGCGGGCCATCGCCGCGGCCATCTTCGACAACACCGCGCAGGCCGAAGACCTGGGCATCGACGCCGGCGAGAATGCCCGCAAGTCGTTCGCCGAGGAACAGGGCAGCCCCTGGACTGCCAAAAACTGCGAGGATACGTTCGTCGCTTACGATTGGTTCGCCCTCAAGAAGTGTCGCAAGCAAAAGAAGATCAAGCTCGGCGGACAGGATCGCCCGTTCACCGACGACGACATGTGGAAGCTCGTGCAGTATCGCGGCAAGGTCGTCAACGACGAGATCGACAAGCTCCGCAAGAAGTATCCGACACTCATCGCCAGCGCCTCGGGCAGCGAAGACATCGAGTCCGACATCGACATCGCCTTCGCCACGCCCGGCTCCGGAAACGACGTGAAGGCGGCACAGGAATTCAATCAAGCGATCAAAAAACGCTTCAAAAAGCCCCCCGGACGCGTGTTCGACGTCAATATCTATCCCCGCGACTACCGGGCTCTCCGCGGCGATTCGTTCAAGCCCGGCTACAACGTCGATGAACTGAAGGACGAAGGCATCGACGAGCCCGACCAAGCCGAATCGCTCAAGCTCAGCACGATCGACCAGGACGTCGCAACGCTCCTCAAGCAGCGCCGCTTTCTGGACGAGGACAAATTCAACGAAATGCTGCAGGACCTGCTCGACAAGGCGCCCGACCAAACGACCAAGGATCGGATCGAGAACCAATACGAGGAAGGCGAGGACATTTATCTGCTGACGTCGGTCGAAAAGGTCGCCAAAATTCGTGCCCAGGTCCAGCTCGATGGCAAGTCGGCCGACAAGCACGTCGTCCAGTTGAAGCAGTATCTCGACGATTTCGACAAGGCTCAGGGCGAGCCCGGCAAGGAGGCCATGGTCCTGTCGCAGCGGCTGTTGCCGCGGATTCTCGACCTCTTCGAGGAGGCGTTCCCCGACGAATCGATGGATGTGACCGACGCTCTTTATCTGGAAAAAATGGGCTCCCTTCGCGACGATCAAGAAACGATCCGCGCGCTGAAGCAAGGCAAGGGCCCGGCCAAGGACCATCCGGACGAGCCGTGCGAAACGGCCCACCCCGGCCAAGAGCACGACGCCTGGGCGAAGACAAAGCTCAACGCTCTGGAGGTGAAGGTCAAGAAAGACATGTTCACCAATATCATCTTCGCCAACGAAGCGATCATGAGCCAAGGCGCGCTCAACCACGTGGTCGGCGCCCTGCAAGCCAAAACCGACGAGGCCCGGCAAGAAGCGCTCGACAAGCTCTCCGCCTCCGACCTGATGCAATCGGTCAACGAGCAAGTGGCCGACCTGTTCAAGGAGATGAAGCACTTCGACGGAGTCGTCGACGAAGCCGAACAGTCCGCGAACGGCGCCGACCAAAAGACGCAAGCCAAAAACACAGCCACGGGCGAGGGCTACGTTCACGCCTCGAAATACTTCTTCCGTCTGCTCGACGCGGCCATCCTGCTCAGCATGAAGTATCCCCAAGAAACCTACCCCACCATCCACGTGCCCTACGCGGCCGTGAACAACGCGCCGCTCGATCAACTGCAAAAGCGAGTCAACGGCGTCCTCCTCAAGCTCCGCAAATCGGCCGTGATTCCCCCGGAGGCCAAGGGCGAAGTCGGCGCGCTGGAAATGCAAGAAATTTTCCCGCAAGTAACCAGCATCGCCACTTTCCGAGCGATGGTCAGCGACTTCGCAATCGAACTAAACCGCCGCATCCGTTCGCTCGAAGAATTCAAAAAGAGCCAAGAAATGGCCTCGGATGAAGAAAGGGCCGCCGAAGAAGCCTACTTCAAAGCCGCCGCTCCGAAGAAGGCATAAACCAAGGCCAGGGAGTTCTGAACCAACCGCGGATCCAGCCCTGCGAATTCAAGACCCATCAGCCGCCGATCTGCCGTTCACGTACATTTTCCGCTCGCCCTATAGGCGCCACAACAAGTCAGCCAGGGCGGAGCAAAGCGGCGATGTTAGTGACCAGGATGAGAAATACTATCACTCTCGTCCCCTTATTATTCCGTTAGGTTCAGCGACTATCAGTCCGCTCGGAGCTTTGCTAGACTCGTCCAGGTTTATCCCGGTCACCGGAAATTCGACGAACCTCGCTCTTGCACTGCATCTTAGCAGCCTGTTGAAAATCTCCCCTTGACCACTGTGGTACACTACGGGCGGGTTTCTCTTCCCACTGGCAAGGATGCACACGCATGGCGCTGGGTAAACGCAAATCGGAACAGCAGGCGGCCTGGATCGCTACGAACGAA
>JBBQWR010000080.1:0-11210 GCA_038210495.1 Pirellulales bacterium | reverse complement strand
AGGATCGGGAATCTGCTGAAGATATTCCAGCAAACTCCCTGCGGGGGCAGGATTCAAAGCTTAACCTCCGTGAAAAGAGACTCCGTACACTCAAAGGCATACTACGCATGTCCTGTAAAATTGAACAGTCAAACGCCCTGGCTGGACTCGGGGCGACCATTCTCTACGTTTGCAGCGCATCGCGAATTGCCTTGGCTTCGGTCAGCAGTTTGGCCAGCGGCTTGGACTCGCCCCGTTCTAGTGCGGTCCGAACTCGCCCCAGCGACTTTTCGAAACGGCCGAGCGCCTTCAAGACGTTCGCGCGATTGTCCAGCAGAATTTGCGTCCACAACTGGGGATCGCCGGCGGCGATCCGCGTCGTGTCTTGCCATCCGCTCGCGGCTAGCGGGAGGTCCTCGCGCGGCGTTGCTTGAGCCACCAGCGATGCGATTAGGTGCGGTAAATGGCTCGTGGCCGCGATGACTTCATCGTGGGCCTCGGGGCTCATCAGAAACACCGTCGCGCCCAAGGCCGACCAAAAATCGGCCACGGCCGCGGCGACGTCCCCAGGGCCATTGCGTCGCGGAGTGACGACGACCACGCGGCCTTCGAATAAATTTGCGGCGGCGGCGGCCGGGCCATTCTTTTCGCTGCCTGCCAACGGATGGCTGCCGACGAACCGCGTCGTCGGCGGAAGCGTTTCGTGCAGCGTTCGCACGATTTGGCTTTTCGTGCTCCCCGCATCGGTAATCAGCGCCCCGGCCGGGCAGTGAGCGACCGCCTGCCGGACATTCTCGGCGATTTGATCGACCGGCGTGGCGACGACGATCAAGTCGGCCGATGCGACTCCTTGCTCGAGCCGCAACGTCGTCGAGGTCACGGCGCCCACATCGCGGGCCTTCCGCAACGTCGACGTTCGGCGGCCGATGCCGATGACGTTTTCAGCCAATTTCCTCTCGCGCAGAGCCAAGCCGATCGAGCCACCGATTAGACCGACGCCAACGATCGCGACAGTTTTCCACACGAGGTTTACGGCGTGAAAGGGATGCGGGAGAGCGCGGAAATCGGCTGCGCCGGTTCAGCGAAATTTGTACCACAGGACCAGCCGCGCCGGTAGGGTCCGCCGAAAGCGTCGGGTGGCCGGAACTGGACCGAAGGGAAGCCCCGGTAGCCTACTCCCGAGGTCGAAACCACTCTCCGGGGCTTCGGCGAGGACGCCTCCAGCCCCGGCCACCGGGCGTATTGTTAGCATTTCTAAGCAGCACTTGCCGGCCGTCCTTGCCTTGGCGCCTTGGGCGCCTACATACGCTCCACGCTTCACGCGCCACGCTGCATGCCTTCGCCGGAGCGAAATTGGCCGAACTGGCATTGAAAAATTTTCACAACTCGACAAAGATGCCGCCCCGTCGATTCCTTCCCGTGCGTTTTTTGTTCGTCATCGCAGCGCGACTCTGCCCGACCCCGGCCGATTGGCCGCCCGCCCCCGATCGTTTTGTCGAGTCGCCGCCACCCAAGGAGGGGTGCCATGCTTACGGCCCATTTGGCCACGCTTCTGCTGGCTATCACATCGACCGGCGGCGACGTCGTGCTGCTCGATTTTCGCGCCGATTGGTGCGGTCCCTGCCGCTCGATGGACGGCGCCGTGCAACAACTTTCGGCAGCCGGATATCCCGTGCGGCAAGTGAACGTCGATCAGGATCGAGCGCTGGCCGCCAAGTTTCAGATTTCGAATATCCCCTGCTTCGTGCTGATCGTCCGCGGTCAGGAAGTCGAGCGTATCAAAGGAGTGAACAGTGTCGGCGCATTGCAGGCGATGTTTCAACGGGCCGGGTTCAGTCCCGATAGTAGCGTGGCATCGGCTCCCGGGCGTCGCTCTCGCGGTCCGGCGGCAGTAGGTTCCGCAGGCTTAATGGCGGCCGGATCTATTTCAAATTCAGCGGCTGCCCCCGGCAGTGGATTTCCGGGCGTCGTCAGCGATTCGCCGCTAGCGACGACCGCAGCCGGCAAATCCGCCGGTCAAGCCGATCACGGAGGCGCCGGCGGATCCGCCGCGCCTTTCGACACAGTCGCGGCCACGCAACCCCCGGCACTGTCAATCGCCGCCTGCGCTCGCCTGCGCGTCACCGATTCCAAGGGCAACTCGATCGGCTCGGGCACGATCATCGACGCTCGGCAGGGTGAAGCACTGGTCCTCACGTGTGGCCACATCTTTCGGGATTCCGACGGAAAAGGGGAAATCACGGTCGACCTATTCGGTCCCGGCGCCCCGCAAAAAATTCCCGCTCGACTCGTGAGTTGCGATCTGGAGCGCGATGTGGCGCTCGTGAGTTTCGCAACCAAATATTCGATTCGGCCGGCGCAAGTCGCTCCCGAGACGAGCAAGGTTCACCCGGGTGACCGTATCATCACCATCGGCTGTAGCCACGGCGAAGATCCGACGATTCAAGAAAGTCGCGTCAATTCGCTCGATCGCTTCAAAGGCCCTCCGAATATCCAAGTCGCAGGGCAGCCCGTACAGGGTCGAAGCGGCGGCGGACTGTTCAACGCGGCAGGACAAGTGATCGGTGTCTGCAACGCGGCCGATCCGACGGACAACGAAGGTTTGTTCGCGGCGCTGGCGTCGGTATACAAAGAACTCGATCGCTCGGGGTTGACGTTTGTCTATCGAGCGGGCGGCGATCGTTTGGCCGTGGCGACATCGACATCGAACTCGAACTCGACGGCGCCGCCCGAGGGACAAAGCGAATTGCCGCCCATGCCGGAAAGAATGCCGTCGGTCGCGCTCGGTGGATCGCCAACCCCAGTCGGCGACGGGACCGACGCTGGCGCCGCGCGATCGCTCTCGGCCGACGAATTGGCGACGTTGACCGACCTTCGAGACAAGGCTCGCAGCGCCGAAGTGATCTGCATCGTACGGTCGTCCAGCAACCGGCAGGCCAAGAGCGAGATCATCGTCATCGACAAAGCCACGCCCGACCTGTTGCAACAATTGACGGGAGAGCAGCGAGCCGCCGCCGGCCGCTCGGCGAGTATGGCGCCGCAGGCGATCCGGCAATTGACATCGCTCGAAGTTCCCGGAAGCAGAGCCACAGGCCAACGTTAGCATAGAAAGAAGCTTAGAACCGCTGACAATACGCCGGTTGGCCGGGGCTGGCGGCGTCCTCGCTGATGCCTCGGAGGGGCGATGAGCCCGAATGTCTAATGACGAATGTCTAATCAATGACGAATGACAAAGCACCAATGACGAAGGCTTGAAATTGGCTTTGAGCGGCGGTTTTATGTGGTCTCATTTTCTCGACATCAGAGCGCTGCTCGCAGCGCCACTTAGAAACCTTGGTCATTCGTAATTAAAGCATTCGTCATTGATTAGACATTGGGTGTTTCGTTATTCGTCATTTCCGCCTTCTCGGGGCTTCCCTTCGCCGCGAACCCCACCCTAGGGGGATTCGCGACATGTTGCCTTTCCGAGGACTTCGAGTATAGTGAAAAGTGTCGCGAATCCCGCGGCGGGTCGGCCAGTGAGGGAAGTTCTTCCCGTTTGTGGCCGTTTTCACTTGACTGAGTCGGTTGCCGGTGGGATTTGGCAACCGCTTGGATTGCCGGTCGGGTAATCGCCCGGCTAACCCTCGTAACGCTCATGAATTTCACTCGGAGCCGATTACTCTATCGACGCACATGTCGCTGCGCGCTTCCGGCGTCATCGTTTCTCGCGTGCCTGATTCTTTGGGTCGCTCGGGCCACCGCAGGCCTCATTATCACGCCGACCTATGGGGCCAATCTCAATACCGACTCCAACTCGACGGCCATCAAGGCCGTCATCAACCAAGCTATCGCCAACTACGAGGCCAAGTTTTCCGATCCCATCAACGTGCCTATCCGTTTTCAAGAAATGACCACGGGCTTGGGATCGAGCAGTTATTGGTACTACAACATTCCCTACTCGCAGTTCATCACGACCCTGACGGCGGACAAAAAAACGAGCGATGACACCACCGCTTTGGCTCACTTGCCGCCCGGCGCCACCAACCCGATCAATGGCAACTCGTCAATCAATTTAAAGACGGCCAATCTGCGGGCGATCGGCATCAACGGCTTGAATTCCGGGCTATCGGGGGGCGTCGACGGGATTATTTCGTTGAACACGCACGTCACCGACGTCGGCAGTTCCGGCACAACGGGCCAGTATAATCTGTTGGCCGTGGTCGAGCACGAGGTGGATGAAATCCTGGGTCTGGGCTCCGCGCTTTCCAGCGGCCTAAGCGGCAACGATCCGCTACCGGAAGACCTATTTCGTTTCACATCAGGCGGCGCTCGCAGCTACGTCACGACTGGCGACGACGCCTATTTCTCGATCGATGGCGGCGCCACGGATCTGGTCCGCTTCAATCAAGGCAACAACGCCGGCGGCGATTACGGCGATTGGTGGAGCGGCAATGGGACCGGCAATGCGGGTCCCACGCCGCCGACTCGCGTGCAAGACGCCTTCATTTTCCCGAACCGCCAGCCGACGTTGGGCGCGGAGCTCAGGGCGCTGGATGTGATCGGCTACGATCTCGTGCCGGAGCCGGGAACGATAGCCCTCGCGGCAGTGGGAATCGGCTGCCTAGCCATCGCGACCGGAAGAAAAGCGGCCCGCCGCCGCGGAATCGGCTAGAGCCTCGAGAACCGTCGGGGATTGTCCCCGTCTCGTCAGACTCGTGACTCCCTACCCCGGCAGGTTAGGCGCCGGCGGTTTGGGTGGCGAAGCGGTCCGTCCATGCCAGGAGATCTTCGGCTCCTTTGCGGTGGCAAAAGTCGCCGAAGGTTTCGCCGCCCGCTCGGGCCGTCTTGAAATAGACGAACAGCGGCACGAGCGTCGGGATGACTTCCGCCGACGGCACGAGATCTTTGTAGATGAAATTCAGCCGGTCGCCGAGCAACCGGCCGCCGACGAAGACCGTGTATTTTTCGGCCGTGCGCCCCACTAAGCCGATATCGCAGTTGTATGGCCGAGCGCAGCCGTTGGGGCAGCCGGTCATTCGCAGCGTGAATGTGTCTCCCGCCAAGCCGAGCTTGGCTAACTCAACCTCCAGTTCGTCGATCATGCCGGGCAGTGTTCGCTCGGCTTCCGTAATCGCCAGCCCACAGGTCGGCCAGGCGACGCAGGCCATCGACCAGCGGCGGACCGTCGAGATTTCGTCCAGCAGCTTGACCTTGTGGCGACGCAGAATCTCTTCGTAAGCCGAGCGATCGCTTTCGGCGATGTCGGTGAACAGGATGCTCTGATGCGCGGTCAGCCGAATCGGCGGACGATACTCGCGGCAGATCTCGCGCAGCGCCGTCTTGAGTTGGAGTGTTTCGGTGTCGTGGATTCGGCCGTTCTCGACGTTCAGTCCAAAGAACCAGCGGCCGTCGCCCTGCTCGTGCCAACTCAGATGATCGTCGAAGCCGCGGACGTCGTCCGGATGCGGCTCGGGCAAGTGTTGGCCGTAATACTCTTCGACCTTGGCCTTGAATTGCTCGAGGCCCATGTTGTTAATCGTGTACTTGAGCCGCGCGACCTTGCGATCAGAGCGATTGCCGAAGTCGCGCTGGACCTTAATGATTTCCGTCGCTACATCGACGACCTGATCCGGCCGCACGAACGCCATCCGCTTGGCCACTGCGGGAAACGATTTCGCAGCGCTGGGCACAACTCCCATGCCGCCGCCGACCAAAACGTTGTAGCCGATGATCTGATCGTTCACGGTGATCGCCATCAGGCCCAGATCGTTGGCATAGATGTCGATACAGTTGTCGCCAGGCAGGCCGATGCCGGTCTTGAATTTTCGCGGCAGGTAAACTTTGCCATAGATCGGCTCGTGGTCGGGCTCGCTGCTGCCATGGGCGCCGCCGCCGACGAGTTGGTCTTCGCCCGTGTCGGGATCGCGAAGCCAAATTTCGTGATAGGCGCGCGTGCGTGGAGCTAGATGATGGGCCAACTGATCCGCCAGCGCCTGCATTTGAACGTGGACCGGATCGTTGTGATGCGGCGCGGGGCAGCACATCACATTGCGCTCGACGTCACCGCACGCAGCCAGCGTCGAAAGCTGCACTTCGTTGATCCGGCGGATCGTCTTGTGCAGATCCTGTTTCAGGATGCCGTGCAGTTGCAAGCCTTGCCGGGTCGTGATCCTTAGCGTTCCGTTTCCAAGTTCGTCTCCCAGATCGATCTCGGCCAGGAGTTGATCGCTCGTCAACTTGCCGCCGGGAATTCGCGAGCGGACCATGAACATGTACGACTTGACGCTCTTGCCGCCTCCTTCGCGCGCGGTACGGGCCTCGCGGTCGTCCTGCTGATATGTGCCGTGATGCTTGAGCAACTGCACATTGCCCTTGCCGAACGACGTGCTGTCGGTGGCCAGTTCTTCGCGGATCGTCCCGCGGAGATAGTTGCTGTCGGCTTTGACCGTTTCGACGGGGCTGAGTTTTTTGCCGTTGTTTTCAGTCATTGTCCAAAAACGGGTGGTGGAGAGGCGATTTTGATGTGGTTCGCGGCACGGCAAGAATGATGACTATGTTTACTATAATTATTGTCATTGTCGCCGATTCGTCAACTTACGATAACATTTTGCGAACTGGCGGACTATGGCGGAATTTAACGGGTGGGCCGAATAAATAGCCGCGGCATCCGGCTACGGAGTGTTGCGTTTGGATTGGCGCCGCCACGCAAATCGATCCGCCAACTGGACTCCGCAGCAGGATGCCGCGGCTAGTTACACGGTTGTAAGCGGCGTCGTTGCCCGTTAGCATCCGGCGTATGAATCAAACGGTTAAGTTGACTGCCGATCCGCGTTCGATCACTTGGTCGCATCCGGCCGTTGTCCTGGCGACGGGTCTTTGGGCCGGACGCAGTCCGATCGCTCCCGGCACGATCGGCGCGCTGTGGGGCTTGCCGTTGAGCGTCGCGATTAGCCTTTTGCCGGCGCCGTGGCAGCAGTGGTGCTCGATCGCCGTACTTTCAGCTGTCAGCGTTCCGATTTGCACGGCGGCGGTGCGGCGATTCGGGGGCGTCAAGGACCCCGGCGCGATCGTGCTCGACGAGATCGCGAGCATACCGATGGTGTTCTTGCTCGTGCCGGCCGAGGTTGTTCGACGCCCGCTGATACTCGTCATCGGTTTTGCGCTGCACCGGTTGTTCGATATCACCAAACCGCCGCCGGCTCGGCAATTGGAGCATTTGCCCGAGGGACTAGGCATCATGGCCGACGACTGGGCGGCCGCGACATACGCCTGCCTCGCGTTGCATCTGTTGCACTGGATTCACGCGCTCGACTGGGCATGGGGCTGACGTTTGCCGCCAATTTCATAGAATGACATTTAGCGTCGTTCGCCACGCGGCATCACTATTTATTCTCTTTCCCGGGACTCTTCGCGTGACCGCCATTTTGCTCGACGGCAAGACACTGGCCGACCAAATTCAGCGCGAGCTGACGGGAGAGGTCACCCAGTTCATCGAGGAGACGGGCGTGGTCCCGTGCCTGGCGGCGGTGTTGGTTGGCGAAGACCCGGCCAGCGAAGTGTATGTTCGCAACAAACGCCGGGCCTGCGAGCGAGTCGGGATCGAAGGGCAACTGCATCGCCTGCCGGTCACGGCGACAACGGACGAATTGCTCGATGTGGTCATGCGCCTCAATGCGAGCAAAGATCCGCCCGTGCATGGCATTTTGGTGCAAACGCCGCTACCGCCCCAAATCGATACGAGTCGGGTGCTGGCGATGGTCAACCCTTGGAAAGACGTCGATGCGTTTCATCCGGAAAATGTCGGCCGGATCGTGCAAGGACAGCCCCGATTTCTGCCCTGCACGCCCAGCGGCGTTCAGCAGATCCTGATTCGCAATGGTATCGAGACGCGGGGTAAGCATGCGGTTGTTGTCGGCCGCAGCGACATTGTCGGCAAGCCAATGGCCATTATGCTGATGCAGCGCGGCCCCGGCGGCGACGCGACGGTCACCGTGTGCCATAGTCGGACGCCGAATCTGGCCGAAATTACGCGGCAAGCCGATATCCTGATCGCGGCCATCGGAAAGCCGCGATTCATCACCGCCGACATGATTAAGCCGGCCGCAACGGTGATCGACGTCGGCATCAACCGCGTGGACGGCAAGCTGTGCGGCGACGTCGATTTCGACTCCGCCCGGGAGGTCGCCGGCTATATCACGCCCGTCCCCGGCGGCGTGGGTTTGCTAACCGTCACCATGCTCTTGAAAAACACACTCATCGCCGCCCGTCTTCAAACAACCCCCAAGTCCCCGTAGCCGCGTCGCTCGCGATGCGTCGTGTCCAAAGAATCAGGAGCCAATCACCATGTCATCCGTACCCCATTGGGATACTCGCTACCAAACAGGGGACACCCCCTGGGACAGCGGTCGCCCTTCCGCGGAACTGATTCGCGTCGTCGCCGAAGAAAAAATCTCTCCTTGCCGAGCCGTCGAATTCGGCTGCGGCACGGGCACGAATGCGATCTGGCTCTCGCAACAGGGCTTCGACGTAACCGCGATCGACCTGAGTCCGCTGGCGATTCAACGCGCAAAAGCGAATGCGGCCGCCGCTGGCGCGAATGGGCAGTTTCTCGCCGGCGATCTTCTCGCGCCACCCGATCTCGGCGGCCCCTTTAACTTCGTTTTCGATCGCGGCTGTTACCACATCGTGCGTCTCACGAGCGTCGAGGGCTACTTGAACACGTTCGACCAAGCGCTCGCGGTCGGCGGCTACGGACTGCTGCTGACCGGCAACGCGAACGAGAAGCTCGAAAAGGGCCCGCCGGCCGTGCAAGAAAGCGAAATTCGCAATGAGATGGGCCGCCGATTTACGATTGTTTGGCTGCGCGAATTCCGTTTTGATTCCGAAATCTCCGCGGGCCTTTATCCGCTGGGCTGGTCTTGCTTGGTACGGAAAGAAATGAAATAGACGGGATTACCAGGATTTACAGGATTGTGGAGGGGTCGTGACTCGGCTTCCCGAAATTGCGAGACAATGGGGCGATGAGTATCGCCGTCAAGGTCTGGGCGCCTTAATCGATTTTCTTGCCATCCCCAGATTCATCGTCCAACAGCGTGGCTCGCTGGTGCAGGATGCGGTCGAGCGTTTTCCAGTGGAACCACAGGCCGATGATGTTCTCGTAGCGTTTGATGACGTTGTGCTGGTTGTCCACCGCGATCAGGTCGCCGCCGCCGAAGCCGAGCAAGGTCTCGAGCACGTCGCGGTATTTCGTCACGAACCGCAGGCCCGAGCGATCGGTTAGCTCCGAGCCCTCGCCGAAATGATATTCGCTGATCTCGTTGGGGCTGAATTTCTTCCGGCGATTGAAATACATTTCGCACAGTGCCCCGATCCACGGCAGCAGCAATAGCCAACTCATCACGAGCACGGTTCCGCGATCGAATTTTGGCGCGAGGGCCGAGAAATGTTGGATGATCCAGCCGACGATCGCCACGTTGTGCAGGTGCTCAAAATACTTGGCGCCAAACCAAAACAGCAAAACCACGCCTGTCCAGAGCAGCAGTTTTTTGGCGCTCAGGTCGTAGAGAATCGCGATGATGAAATACGTGAGCGCGAAGATATAGGCCCAGCCGGCGAAGTGTTCGCTGCCAGGGACCATCGCCACCAGCGCCGCCAAGCCAAAACCCGTGGCGATCACGAACCATAGGAAAAACGCGGGATGGGCCGAGTAGATCACCACCTCGTCGACGTGCCGGCCACGCCGCAACAGTCGCGGGAAGAATAAAAACACCCCGGTGAACAGATGGCCGATTTTGCGCAACGCCCCAGGGCCGTGGCGCCTGGCCAGCAGCGGCTTTTCGATGACTTCCGGCTGAACTCGTGTTTCGGTCATGGTAGTTTATTCGTGCGAGAGACGGAAATATTGAAGCAATTGAAAACCGGCGACCGCAAGTAAGCCCGACATTCTCAGGCATTTATTTACCGCAAAGGCGCAAAGAAAGCAAAGGATCGCCAGCGGCGAGAATCGCCTACTTCTTCGCGTACTTCGCGCGTTCGTAGTAAATTTTGCCTCGTCGGTCGCTTTGTGGATTCGCGGCGATGTGATTTGCTCCGCGAATTCGATGGAAGATCGCTTGGGCTCTTGCAGCGATGTTTGGGGGGGATGAGAATGAGGGCCGAATTTGGCTAGCGGCGGGGAAAGTTATGGCTATTCCTGTCGCTACGTCGGTGACAGGGAGCTTACGCTCCCCGCTCGCCTGTTTCCCTGGCTCCTCTCGTCGGACCGCATGCTCGCTCAGCTTCGCACGTTTTCGCTGTTGGGCATCGAGGCGTTGCCGGTCGATGTGGAGGTGGACGTCTCGCCCGGGGCGCTGCCTAAGACGGTGCTGGTTGGTCTTCCCGAAGCGGCCGTTAAGGAGAGCGTGCATCGGATCGAACGGGCGCTGGTGAACTCGGGTTTTCAGCGTCCGCAAGATCGAGTCGTCATCAATCTCGCGCCGGCAGAGCTACCCAAACAAGCCGCCTCGTTCGATTTGCCGATCACGCTGGGCCTGTTGGCCGCTAGCGGGCAAATCGTTTCCGACAAGTTTCGCGATTACGCGGTTTTCGGCGAATTGGCTCTCGACGGCGCGACGCGGCCAGCCCGAGGCGCCTTGTCGATGGCGATCGCCGCGGCGCAGCAGCAGGGCCTGCGCGGCTTGGTCGTGCCCTCCTCCAGCGCCGCCGAGGCTGCGGTCGTCGAGGGGATCGAAGTCATCGGCGTATCGAGTCTGTCCGAGGCGGTCGCGTTCTTCGCCGGCGAATTGGAAATCGAGCCGACTCCGCCGCGACTCGACGAATGGTTTCAACAGTTCGCGGCCTACGATGTCGACTTCGCGGATGTGCGCGGTCAGGAAATGGCCAAACGGGCAATGACCGTCGCGGCCGGTGGCGCCCACAATTTGCTAATGCTTGGCCCGCCAGGCTCGGGAAAGACGATGCTCGCCAAGCGCATCCCGACGATTTTGCCCGACCTAACCGGGCCGGAATCGATCGAGACAACTCGCATCTACAGCGCGATGGGACTGCTCAGGGCAGGTCAGCCGCTCTTGGCCACCCGGCCCTATCGCTCGCCGCATCATACGATTAGCGAACTGAGGGTAAACAATTGTGGGGCGAAGCCAGAAAACTCAATTGCCCTCTTACCTATCTGAAGGCGAATTCGTTCGACTTCCCATCGGTTGTCTGATGACCGCTTCCACCAGACATCAACCCGAACTGTACAATCAAGC
>JBBQWR010000079.1:0-11721 GCA_038210495.1 Pirellulales bacterium | reverse complement strand
CGCCGACCTCACCCACTTCCTTCCCGACATCTGGAAACGGGAAGACGCAGCCGAGCCCCTCGCGCCTCTGCCCATCTGATCCGCCGACGGAACGCCGCTCAGCGAAAATGGCCCCCTGGGGTTCGCCGAACGGACACGGTTATCGTCGATGCGTTGAGCCACGTTAGTGGCGTCACAATCGGACAATGCCTCGGCGCCGACGGTTGGCGTAAAAACTGTCACGCCGCTAGCGCGGCTAAACGCCTCTTTTTGTTCGAACCGGGGGTTCCGCTCCGCTTTGCTGTGCTCCACCCCCGGCTATTCACATGACGCCGCTACCGCGGCTTAGCGGTCGAAGCCATCAAATCGTCAAGACGGCTGGTCCGGCCGTCAACCGCAGCCGCCGATGATCAGCCGGCGATGCCCACCCTACCCGTTGCGTTTGGCGAAATCGCGCATGAACGAGGCCAGCGTTTCCACGCCGATCAGCGGCATCGCGTTGTAGATCGAGGCGCGGATTCCGCCCACCGAGCGGTGGCCTTTCAGATCGTAAAGCTGGAGCTTCTTGGCGTCGTCGATGAACGATTTTTCCAGTTCCTCGCTCGGGAGCCGGAACGTGGCGTTCATCTGCGAGCGGCAATCGGGCCGGGCGTGCGGCCGGTAGAAGCTAGCGCTGTCGTCGATCGCCGAGTACACGAGATTGGCCTTGTGCCGGTTGAGAGCGTCCATCTTCGCCAACCCGCCGATGTCGTCGCGGAGCCAGCGGCAAACGAGGTTCAAAATGTAGATCGCGAAGACCGGGGGCGTGTTTGGCCGGGAATCGTTTTTCACGAAATTGCCGTAATCCAGCATGCCGGGCAGATTTTTCGGCGCACGCGAGAGCATGTCGTCGCGCACGATGGCCACAGTGACGCCGGCGATGCCCGCGTTCTTTTGAGCACAGGCGTAGATCAACCCGTAGCGCTCGACATCGATCGGCCGCGAGAGAAAATCGGATGAGCAATCGCAGACCAGCGGCACGGCGTCCGTGTCCGGCTCACCGACGAACTGGATGCCTTGGATCGTTTCGTTCGAGGTGAAGTGTGCGAAGGCCGCGTCGGGGTTGAGCTTCAGTTCGCTCCAGGCGGGCAGATACGAATAGTTTTCGTCCTTGCCGTCCCAAACGACGCGCGTGGGACCTTGCTTTTGCACTTCTTTGATGGCTGCGTTGCCCCAAGTTCCGGTGAGCACGAAATCGGCCGTCTTGCCGGAGCCTTGCAGGAAGTTCATTCCGAGCATCGTGAATTGCAGGTGGGCGCCCCCTTGCAGGAACACGATGCGATAGTTGTCCGGGACGCCCAGAAGCTGTTTGATCGAGGCTTGGGCTTCCGCCAGGATCGCGTCGAACGCCTTGCTGCGGTGGCTGATCTCGAGTACCGACATGCCCACCCCCGGCAGCGATAGCATCTCGCGCTGGGCTTGCTCCAGGACGGGCAATGGCAACACGGCGGGGCCAGGCGAAAAATTGAATACGCGCTGCGTCATGGCAATGGAAAGAGGGCTAGAGACTTTGAGGCGAGACAAAGGCGAGCGGGGAGCGTAAGCACCCTGGATTGCGTTATCCACTATTGAAAGACTCGACCCCCAGAGAATAGGCGCGCCCCTGCCAATCGGTCAAGACGCCCTCGGGGGCCAATGGAAAGGCTCCGCCAGAGCGATGTTGGCAAGAAGGGGTTAGGGGGTGGTGGGGATAGGGACTAGGGAACGAGGAGAGCAAAAATTATCAACCGGCGGCGAAGGGCGGATTGGGTGGGCGCGGTTAAAGGTGCAATAGCTGAACTGCGACGGCGCCGATCGCCCTGCCTTCGTCCCTGGTCCCCAGCCCCACCACCCCTAGCCCCTTCGCTATTTCAGAGCCTCCTGAATCTTTATGATTCGGCCGTCGACTTCCGTGGGGGTGATGCCGTCGGGATAGCTGAATTGGCTGAAATATTGCTTCGCGTCCTGAGCGTCTTTGAGCGCGTCGGTCAGGACCGGCTTTTTGGCGGGCGCGGCCAGTCCCAGGGAGTAGACATACGCGACGACGGCTCGACTAAACTTGAACTGCGCGGCGAGCGCCGGCTTCCCCCCGCGCGACGAGTAGTCGATTGCGTTGCGGTAATCTTCCAAGGCGCCCTTCTTGTACTCCAGCGCGACGGCGGTCGACGGCGGCGGATCGGAGAATTGAACCGCCAAGCGGACTGCGGCACATTTGTCCGAGAGAAATGCCTTGTCCAAGCTAGCCACGACTTTCGATCCGAGCAGCTTGTAGGCGTCCTTCATGAGATCGATGACTTCAGCTTCGGTGACGGTCTTTTTCTCTTTGTGCTGCTGAATCGCGGCGAATCGCAAATCGACGCGAGTCTTCAGCAAATTCACTTGCGAGAGGTCGAAATCGCATTGGCCCTCCGCGACGATGTCGGGCAGACCCTTGAGCGCCGCCAGCGCCGCCGCCGCGTCTCCCTCGACGCCGATGGTCGAGCGGGCCAACAGCAAGTCGGCCTCGAGCTTCGGTTCGATTAGCGATTGCAGGGGGATTGCGGCGGCGCGCAGCTTTTCCGCCCGCTGCGTGATCTTGTCGGTGAACGATTTACGGTCGGCGGCCGTGGCCGGATGGACTTTGTTGAATCGATCGCCAAATTCGTACATCGGCGTCGTTGCCCAACTCTGAATGTACAGGGCGAGTTCCGGATCGTTGACTTTGCGCGCGGCCTCGATCGCGCTGGCGAAATGGGCATCGGCTTCGGGCCATTTCTTGCGCATTTGATCGAATTGGGCGAGGAACCAATGCGATTGCACGGCCATCGCCGGCCCCCCGCCGATGAGGGCGGCCTTCAAATCGTCTTCGGCCAGGCCCCCGATTTGGTCGGTCGTCAAGTTGCGAAACGGCTTGGCTTCCTTGGGCGATCCCATCCGCCAGGCAAAATATTTGAACAAGCAGCGACCCCGGTCGCGAACGAGCATCGGCGAAAGCGGCTTGGCGTCGATCGCCGCGTCGAAGGCTTCGATCGCCTTTTGATAACTTTCGTCCGTCTCGTGAGCGACTTGCGACGCGACGTCTTCCCAGGCGTTACCCAGCGATTCGAACGCAGCTTCGGGATAATGCTGGCCATTTAACGAATTGGCGTTTTGAGCGGCTTGGACGGCCGCGTTGAGCTCGATGAATTTCGCCGTGCTATCGGCCAAATCGTTTCCTTGCTCGAGCCGAGCCATGCTTTCCAAAATGAAGTTGACCGCCCGATCGTCGACGCTCGCCATGTCCGCGCCACTGTTACCCTGGTTGATCCACTTCAAATCGTTGAGCGACTGCTCGCGGAGCTTCAAGCGATTCGTATAACACTTCGACTGCCGGGCGGAAAGCAAGTTCACCAGTCCGCGCAAGCTGAGGGCGCCGGCCAATTCGGCGCTCGCCTTTTGGCCCGGCTCGACGCCGATGCCGGTCTGTTTCAGGGCATTCAAGGCGGCGGTGGCGTCATCGAGCGCCGCGGGAAGCAGTGGCGGCGATCGCTGGAAATCGACCATGGAATTGCCGCGGCGGACCAGATACGACGGTTCGCGCTGTCCGAGGTCGTCGATGGCGCGATTGAGCAGCTCTTCGATTTTCTGATATCGGAGCGGCTTTGTTCGCGGCCAGGCGTCCGCGACATCGAGATAACGATACGTCTCAATGAACCGGCTCGTTTCGCCGTAATACTCGTGCAAGTAGGGCGCCTTGCCCGGCAGCGCGGCATTGGCGAGCAATTCCGCCGGCGCCAGGACCCGTTCGTAGACGAGCTTCGCGATCGCGTCGTTCTTGATGAACCATTTTTGGGTGGACGCCAGTCGGGCCAAGCGCGTGGCCCACCGCACTGCGTTCAAGGGAATGCCCCCTTTGCCGCTTTCTCCTTCGACGCTCAAGACCAGGACTGTCAGTTCGTCGTCGCCCATGAGCCGCTCGAACTTCGCGTCGTCGGACGCGGAGAGAAAGACTTTATCGCGATCGAGCATGTCGCTCAGCAAGTGACTTGTCGTGCTTGGGTCCTGCCCAGGCTTGGCGGTTCTGAACCAGGCGGCCAAAGCCAGATCGAGCTTGTACTTTGCCTGATTGGCTACGGTGGGCGACCAATCGCGAATCATATTAAGGCTGCGGTAAGCCGTTTCGGCGTCGCTGGCCGAAGCGTACGGCTGCGACAATCGCTTCGTGAAATCTTCGGTCGAGACTTCGGCATCGGGCACGGCGGGCTGACGGGTGTAGAGATGCCCGACGGCGTCGAATAGCAATTTCGCGGCCTGCTCGCGACGAAATGGCGCTTCGTCGAGTTCGGGCGACGCGAGACTATGCGCATCGCAGGCCGCGACCAGTTGATCGTGGATGTACTGCCAATCCGCTTTGGTTCGCGAGACCGAAGGCTTCGAAGAGCGGAGCACCGCGAGGACGTACCGCGAATAGCGATATCGCTTGTCGGCCGGCTGACGGTTGACGGTCGTTTTAATGGCGTCGACGATTTCTTTTTGGCCGAGATTCGGTTTGCTCTTGAGCGCTTGGCATTCGAGCCACAATTCATCCACGCCCGAGGGATGCGTCGCGGCGACGGCGAATCTGTAATCTTCGTCGATCTGCTTGAGGAAGGGGGGGGCTGGCGGCGCGCGCAGCGCGTCGAGGCTACTCAGAATTCGCTTCGAGCAAAGCTCGGCATGAAGGGCCGTCAGCTTCGGGTCGTCCGGGGCGCCGTTGTGCGCGACGCCGACCATTTGAATCGTCCGCTGCAAAACGTCGGCCGGAAACTTTGGCTCTCGCCGGGCGAAATCGCCGAGCGCGGCGATCAGGGAGTCGCGCTGTTGGGGCTTGGCGTTGGCCAGCGTCTCGGGCCACAAACCGAACCATTGATCGACGTCGGCATTCGCCGTGCTTGGATCCGCCAGCGAGATCAGCGTTTCGAAATATTCGGCGTCGCTCGAATCGTGTTTCGACTTGCCGAGAAGTTGTCTCGCCGCGGCGAATTTCTTTTGTCCGATCGCCGTTTGGACGTCCGCTAGGTTTCCCGTCTTGGACTCGATCGGATCTTTGGGGGCGACGGGTGGAACGTAGCCCGTCTCGAGCTCTCGCCGCTCGTAGGGATTGAGCGGCAAAATGCCCTGTAGGCTGGATGCAAGTATCTTGACCGCGTTGTATTTTTCGCGAACGGCTTTTGTTTGCGGATCGGAATCGGACCCTTCGTTGGCCAGCACGGAGAGCGCCGCGTGGAGCAGCTTGAGCTTGTCGGCGAGCGGCGATCCTTGGGCCGCGGCCTTGAGGTCATCTCGGGCGCCTTTTCGGTCGCCCGCGAGCCATAGCGCGCGAGCCCGAATTAGGTGCAGTTCGGATCGCGTTTCAGGCGTGAGCGCATCGGGCCGTGCGAGCATGGCCTCGGAGATTTGCCCCGCTTCGGCCACCTTGGGCTTGTCGTATTCCTGCGACCGATCGACCGCCCGGCGAACCCATTGGCCGAGCGCGAATTCGCCGAGCGAGGAGGTCTGCTCCTTAGGGAAAAAATCGGCCGCCGCAGCCAGTGCGTCGAGCGAGTCGGCCGGCTTTATGTCCCCGAGCCGCTCATCCTTCCACTGGATTAGAGCTTTCGCCCGAAGGTCGTCGACCTCGGCCTTTTCCGTCGCCGCAATTTCTGGCGGGACATTGGCGAGCAGCGATTTGAATTCGATGAACGAGGGCGTCGGCTGCCGAATGCGGAAGTTTTCGGCCCAAGTGCGCCAAAACGCACACAGGTCTTGCTTGCCGCGCTCGGCCGTCTCATCGTCCAGCACGGCGGGTCGCAGTCCCGCGAGTTCCAACAGCGGATCGTTCTTGACGGACCATTTATCGACGCCGGTCTTTTTCGCGTCGAGCCAAGCGTCGAGCCATTGCCCACTTAGATCTTTCTTGATCTCGGGAGTCATCAGGCCGCCGGCGTCGGCCATCGATTTTCGAGCGTCGTTCAGTTTGCCATCGCGAAGAAGTTGGACAGTTCGGGTCCGCCAGCTTTTGCGAAGCTCGGTTTGCAAGCTCTCGTTTAGGCTGTTTTTGGTTTCGATTGGAATGAGTTCGTCGGCATCCGCCAGCTGCTTGCCGGCCTCGTCGAGTTTTCCATCGCGAACCAGCTGGGCACAGGCATTCTGCCAGCTATTGCGAAACTCGGTTTGCAGGTTCTCCTTGAAATCCTTGTTCGTCGACGCCGCCGGATCGGCGAGCCGCGCTTTCGTCTGAGCCAGCTTTCCGCCGCGCGCGAGCCGCAAGCTATCGCGCTCCCAAGCTTCTTGCCATTCTTTTTGCAGCGCCTTCTTCTCGGCGGGCAATACCGGCAGGTCGGGATTGTCGATCATCGTCCGGGCCGGATCGAAGTCGCCCGCGGCGATCAATCGCTCGCATTCCTCCTTCGAACCACCCGGGCGAAGCCAACGGTAGCCCCCGTAGGCGAGTCCCGCGACCAGCGCGGCGCCAATGCACATCGCAGCCACGCGCGCCAACCAACGGCCAGCCGCAGACGGCTCGCGCGCGACCGAAGAGGGCCGTCCAGAAGGGGCCAGCCTCGGATTCGGAATCGGCGCCCGCGTCAGGCTGTCCGACGGCGGACGCGACGTTATGAAAGGATTTGAATCGTGCGCGTCGCTGGGGGGCAGAATCGTCTCGTCCGTCGAGCCCTTGGGCGTGCTCTTCGCAGGATCGGTCCCGCGATTGGTCGTTCGCGACGGATCGGGCAGCGGCAACAAAGACGGCGTCGTATTGGAATCCGTCGGCGCCACTTGCTCGGCGAACGCCAAGGCGCGGACCAACGCTCGCGAAGTCGGCCAGCGCTTGTCGGCGTCGAGCTCGGTCGCGCGGCGAATCACTTTGCGAACCTCGGGCGATAGGGCGTCGAGCTCGAGCCGGCCGCGCTTGTGAGCCTCCATTAGCTTGTATGGATAGCTAAGCGTGTCGTCGTCGAACGGGAGCCGCCCAACCCGCAGTTCCACATAGGTGATCGCCAGCGAATACTGATCGCTCTTGGCGGTCGGCTTGCCGGAGAAAGACTCGGGCGCCGCGTAGGCCACGGTCACGGGGGTCGGCTGCGTCTTGCGAATGTCCTGCACGGCTTTGCACAGCCCGAAGTCGCAAATCTGAGCGCTGTTGCCGGCCAACAGGATGTTGTGCGGCTTGATGTCGCCGTGAACGATCGATGGCGTTTTGTCGTTTAAGTAGTCGATCGCCTTGGCCGAGTCGTGCATGTACTCGAGCAACTCTTCGACCGGGATCCCGGGCTGGCCATTAGCCCGACATTTTTCGAGCACCGCCTGCAAGCTCATCTCGCCCAGGGCCATCGCGATCAGCAGCTCGACCGG
The DNA here is from genome assembly GCA_038210495.1 of Pirellulales bacterium. Taxonomy (GTDB): domain Bacteria; phylum Planctomycetota; class Planctomycetia; order Pirellulales; family DATAWG01; genus JBBQWR01. Next base: position 4,395 of record JBBQWR010000079.1, on the reverse strand, counting down.
ACGAGAGGCAAGCGTCTGCGTCCGGGCGCTAGCTTTGCCGGCGCCTTCCATTCGTTCGGTCATCACCAGGAACGAATCTTCGGTCAGCAGTCGCTGATCCTCGGCTTTCAGCCAGCAGCCGTGGATGGGCACCAGGTTGGGGTGCTGCATCGTGCGGACGACTTCGAGCGAGGCGAATTCCTTGGCGCCCTCGTTGCCGGTGAGATCGATGATTTTGAGGGCTTCGAAGAACCCGCCGGGTCCGCGGGCCTTCCACACCTCGCCGAAGCCCCCCTTGCCCAACAGCTCGATGAGCACATGCTGCGGGACGGGCTCTTCACCTTTGCGATAGCGAAAGTAGGCAGCCATCGACGACCCTTGCAAGCAACGCGACCACTCTACAAACCGCCAGACACAAGTCGAAACGACTTCATTGGGGATTGTCCCCTGCTCGGAAATTGAGTCTGTGAGCGGTATCGAGCAGACTTGGCCCGACAGTATCAAACTACCACCTGACGGTGGGCGATTCAAGAAAGCGATGAGCGTCCTGGCCGGGATTTAAGCCAAAATACGCCCTTGGCCGTTAGAACCGCTAACAATTCGCCGGGCGGCCAGGGCTGGAGGCGTCCTCGCCGAAGCCCCGGAGTGTGAATTCGACTTGGAGAGCGGGCCGCCGGAGCTTCCCTTCGGCGCGAGCCCCCGGCCTCCCATGAGTCGTTAAGTTAGCGTCTCCTAGGCTAAGCGAAATTCGAGCACGATTGTTAGCAATGTGCCGTAGGCAAGGCGCACGAACGCATCGCAGCGCAACGGTTCACGGCGTTCCGTGTCCAGGGCGTCGAGCGATCAAAACTTGCGGCCCGCCGGGCGCCGCAGTAAACTTCGGCTGCTTGACCGCCGTTGCCTTCCCACCTTGCGATCTCCCTCCAGGACGTCTTTTCATGCTTACCCAGACTCGCTCCCGATTGCTGCTCGCCTTTTCTCTGGTCGGTCTTCTTGCCATTTCGAGCATGGCCGACGTGCCTCGCGCGAGGCGTCCGACGGGTGATTGGCCGCAGTGGCGAGGGCCGAATCGAGACGGCGTTTCGACGGAGACGGGCCTGCGATCCGATTGGTCGAGCGAGCCGCGATTGCTCTGGACGGCGTCCAACCTCGGCGCGGGCCTCTCGGCGGTGTCGATTCAAAACGGCCAAATATACACGATGGGCGATCGGGACAACAAGGAATATGTGATCGCGCTCAAGGTCGGCGACGGTTCGGAGCTGTGGTCCACTCCGATCGGCGAGGCTTGGAACGGGGGCAACAATTCGACGGGCCCCCATTGCACGCCGGCCGCCGACGGCGCCTATGTCTACGCCCTCAGTCCGAATGGCGACTTGGCTTGCCTCGAATCGGCCAACGGTAAGATTAAATGGTCGCTCAATCTGAAGAAGGATTTCGACGGCAAGATGATGAGCGGCTGGGGATACAGCGAATCGCCGCTCGTGGATGGCAAGAATCTGATTTGCACACCCGGCGGCAAAGAGGACACGCTGGTCGCTCTCGACAAGATGACAGGCAAAACGATCTGGAAATGCGCCACTCCGAGCTTCAGCAACAAGGGCAACGATGGCGCCGGCTATTCGTCGGTCGTCGTTAGCAATGGCGCGGGCGTGAAGCAATATGTGCAACTGATCGGCCACGGCCTAATTGGCGTCGCTGCGAGCGACGGCAAATTCCTCTGGGGCTACGGTAAAATCGCCAACACCACCGCCAATATTCCCACGCCAATCGTGAGCGGCGACTATGTGTTTAACTCGACCGGGTACGGCGCCGGGGCGGCTCTGCTCAAGTTGTCGAGGGAAGATGGCGGCGTGAAAGCGGACGAAGTCTACTTTCTCAAGCACGAAGACTTGCAGAATCATCACGGCGGCATGGTGCTGATCGATGGTTACTTGTACGGCGGTCACGGCCATAACAGCGGCGCCCCGGTTTGCGTCGAATTCAAAACCGGCAAGATTGCGTGGAAGGAAAAGCACGCAGGCAAGGGATCGGCCGCGGTGGGCGCCGCCGATGGCAAGCTGTTTTTCCGCTACGAGGATGGCCAAGTCGTCGTCGCCGAAGCGAACCCCGAGCACTATAAGCAGCTCGGCACGTTCAAGATTTCCGACGTGTCGAAGCCGAGCTGGTCGCATCCGGTCATCGCCGGCGGCAAACTGTATCTGCGCGAGCAGGACCGATTGATGTGTTACGACGCGAAGTAATTCCGACAATCGCGCGGCCAATGGCTCGGATTTTTTTGGGGGGGGTGGGGAAGCGGAGCCTTCGATGGTATCGAGCTGAGGATGCATCCGTGACAGCGAACAACCTGTCGGCGACTAGCTTCGATTACCGGCGTTTCGACTTACCCGCAGTCGCCGCGACGCAGATTTCTTGGCGGTTGTGGCTTAGTTGGCGGGCTTGGACGTCGCTGAAACCCCAGGAGCGGATGCGATTGAGGTAGGTGGGGATTTCTATGGCGAGCGACCAGTCGAGAAGTTTGAGTGTGAGCAGCATGCCCTGGATGTGGACGTCGGAGTGAGTGACGATCGCTTCGACCGTATCGAGCGTGTAGTTCGGGGCGATGTTGATGTCGGCCGTGAGCCAGCGGACTTTGCGGAACTCGCGGCGGCGGACGTCGGCGCCCCGTTTTCGGACGTGGACGAAGTTGGGACGCTTAAGCACGCGAGGGTCCATCTCGGCCGGGTCGACGCCGATCACGTTCAGCCCGTGATTGAGCAGGGCCTGGCTCGCGCCGCCGGGAGCGCTGCCGATCTCGGCGCACAGGTCTCCCTTGGCGATCGGCAGCCGCGACCAAGCGAGCGCTTCTTCCATCTTGAGATAGGCCCGGCTGACGGCGTCGGGCGGGACCTCGCTTTGATAGATTCCACCCGGCCAACAGCTTGGAACGTTAAGGGCGCGGTGGAAACCGATCCACCACTCGGCTTGCTCGACGATGGCGCAGTCGAGCACGAGGTCCCCGGGGCGAGTCGGATGGTGGAGGGACAGGGCAGAGTCGGGAGACGGGAGTCGGGAGTCGGGAGTGTGGAGAGCTGCCGCTGCGCGGTTAATGGAGGATTGGCGGATGGCGAGTTCGGCTTCTTCGGCGAGAGCGTTGCGGGGGAGGGGCTCTTCGAGCCGAGGCAGGGCCATTCGGTCGCGCTGCCAGACGTGGAGACGCTGAAGGTTATGCGCGGCGGTTAGCCGCCAGAGTTCTTCGATCCGCTCTCCGAGCGACTCGGCCATCGTTTTGCCGAGCGAGAAACCGGACGAACGCGCGAAGACCGATCGCAAATCGCCGTGGTCGCCGAGGCCGTGATTTTCCGGCAGCTTGAACGTGAGGAACCCGGGGCGCGAGAACGCCAGCCGCAGATCGGGCCAATCGCGGCCTAGCTCGGCTTTGAGGGCGCTCTCGGCGCCGACTTGGCATGTCGTGAAGATAAACTCGGACATTTTGATTATGTGTAGGTCAGGCACTCCGTGCCTGACAGGGTGGTCGTCTAAGAGCCCAAGACATCGAACATGCGATTACGCATGTCAGGCACGGAGTGCCTGACCTACGATTATGTTCCGCCGACGAATTGAACGCGGCCCGTGCTGGCCGGAACGTCTACGAAAGACACGGGGAAGAACTCCTGATGCGCGAAGCGGCAAGGCGGGGCGGGCCACGATTCGCCGTATTCTAGTCAGCCTCGGCGAGGCTCGCCAGTTGCTGGAGTCCCGTCATGGGCCTATTGACTCAATCGGCGTTCTGCTTCTTGAGACAGCACAGCTTGAATTTTTTGCCGCTGCCGCAAGGGCAGGGCTCGTTTCGCCCGACTTGCCGCGACTATCCTAAACTTGCTACCGGCGCGGCCATTGCGGCGCCACGGTATCCGTAGTTTGCGACAGCGACCCGGTCGACGCGATCAACTCGGCCGCATGCTCTCGACCATGCATTTCCACGGCTTGGATCACAAGCGGCATGATCGTCGGGTCTTGCGAATAGGATTCCGTGAAGTATTGGAGTGCCCGGAGAGCGACGTCTCGTTCGGGCCGAAGGATAGCCTGCTTGATTTTGTCCTCGGGAAATCGCATGGGGTCCGTCCTACGTTAGATCGCATTTCAGAAGCTCGATTAATCCCATCGTGCCGGATGACTTAATCGTGCGCCAAGTCCAACTCTTGGGATTCAAGTGCAAGCCACCGGGGCTTCTCTTCGGTCCAGTCTCGGGCATCCGGAACTGTTAGGTTACAAACCACTCTCCGGGGCTTCGGCGACGACGCCTCCAGCCCTTGTAATTACCCACATCTTTTTTTCATGGCTCGATGACCACGGACGCCAAGGAGGAGTTTATCCATGCCCCGCCAGATCGTGATCCAGCCGGGTTCGCCGTCGCCTTTGCGAAGCAGGAATCCACCC
>JBBQWR010000078.1:0-13539 GCA_038210495.1 Pirellulales bacterium | reverse complement strand
AGGATCGGGAATCTGCTGAAGATATTCCAGCAAACTCCCTGCGGGGGCAGGATTCAAAGCTTAACCTCCGTGAAAAGAGACTCCGTACACTCAAAGGCATACTACGCATGTCCTGTAAAATTGAACAGTCAAACGCCCTGTCCACCGAACGAGATTCCTTGTACTCGGCGGCGTTGCGCGATAGAGTGACGCTCGCGGCAGGGCTTAGTTAATCGCAAACACTCGCATTCGCGAGGTGGAGCAGTGGAAAATGCAAGCGATTTGGGTGTTTCTTCTCGCGGCGACCGGCGCCACTCAGGCTTCCGACAATTTTCCGCAACCGGCCGTGTCTCAAGCCATCAATTACGACCAACTGGCGATGATTCAGCCCGATTCCAAGGTGCTCAAACGCGAAATTGCCGATGCGCTGCGGCTGGCCGGAGCCGCAAAATCCAAAGATGTGCCCAGGGCGGTCAAGCGACTCGTTGAGCTGTTCGACGAACTGGGAAGTTCGTCCGATTTAACGGCAACCGAGAAGCAACGCTTGGGCGTCGAGCTACGCTCGCGGCTGAACCGTTATGAAATTCAGTTCCGTTCGGAGATCGTTAAGGCCAACCGCCGGGCGACCGCTGGAACGACTGCGACCGCCGCCAATGCCACGACCGCTCAAGGTGGCCAAGCTGTCGAAGGATTGAACGATCTGATCGACGTGATTCAGAAGACGATCGGACCGCAGGATTGGGTCTTGGCCCAGCAGCGGCCCGGCTTTCCAAACGGTGGCGGCGGAGCGGGCGCTGGTTTCGGCGGGCAGCAGGGGCAGCCGGCCGGCGGGGGCGCCACGTTTCAGCAAATGACCGATGCCAACGGCCAGGCTCTCGCCGATCTGATCCAGGACACGGTCGCCCCTGATACATGGGACATCCGCGGCGGCCCCGGAAAAGTCGTTTATTTTGGCGCCTTCCACGCCTTGGTCATCCGCCAAACCGGCGACGTCCACGACGAACTGGGCGATTTGATCGGCGCCCTCCGCAAATAGCATCAACGAGCGGGGTGGTTAAGCCCGCTGTCGACTGAACGGCGCCACCCGCTTTAGCGACCGTCCGGCCGCTAAATATCGACACCTCTCCCCCGCGTCCGGGTTCAATCTTTAAGAAACTACAATTTAACGGTTTCGGGCGCCGGGGGCTGGACCGAAGGGAAGCCCCGGTGGCTTGCTTTCGAAACCCAAACCACTCGCCGAGGCTTCGGCCAGTACGCCTCCAGCCCCGGCCACCGATAGCTTAGTTAGGCCGTCTTATGTAACCGTGACGATTCCCCGCTTTTAAATTCTGGAGCTACCCCGATGACCCGACCCCGCCCTTTCTTGTTAGCCGCCGCCGCGGTTCTGATGTTCGGCGCCTGGACAGTCCCCCATGCCCGCGCCGCGGACGAACCGACTCCTCCCCGTCGCCAAGGTGGCGGCGCCGGCGGCGGTCTGCTCCGCGACAATGCGTTTGGCCTGTTTCGCAACGAAAAGGTCCAAAAAGACCTCGAGCTGACCGACGAGCAAAAGGAATCAATCAAAAAGGTCGAAGAGCAGTTCCGCGAAGCCACCAAGGACACCACCTCAGGGCTTCGGGATTTGTCGCAAGAAGAGCGTCGCAAGAAGCTGACCGAAATTCGCGAAAAGCTTGCGCCCAAGCTGAAGGAAGTCCAAGAGAAAATCAACGGCGTGTTGAACGCCAAGCAGCGCGACCGCCTCAATGAACTGAAGATTCAAGCTCGCGGCGCCGCCGCTTTGCTCGACAAGGATACAGCCGAAGCATTGAAGCTCTCCGACGACCAGCAGAAGAAACTCAAGGGTCTCGAAGAAGCTCGCAACAAGGAATTCGCCGAGGTCATGGAATCCGCCCGAGGCGGTAACCCGGGCGACGCCCGCGAAAAGTTCACCAAGCTCCGCAAGGAATCGAACGACAAGATGCTCGAAGTCTTGTCCTCGGACCAGAAGGCCCAGTTCGAAAAGATGCAAGGAACCAAAATCGAGCTCGGACAAGCTGGGACGGGCGGTGGCCGGCCACGCAATCGCAGCAATCAATAGCTGCGGCGGTTGGCTATTAGGCGTGCGATGGCGTTAATATCGTTGATAATCGGCCCGAGGGGGATTTCCCCTCGGGCTTTATTTTTTTGCTGCTCGGCGATCGAAAGAGGCGCTTGCAAACGCGGGCTCAGTCCGCATACTGGGATGAACGTTTTGGCGGTGACCTACCTAGGCCTCTTCCGCCGCAGTTTACAACGCCCGTTTGACTTAGCCCCCACGACGTCATGACCGCCGAGGAAAAGCAGCATAAATCGCCCAACAAACGCATTTTGTTGGTCGATGACGACACCGAAATCATCGAGTCGTTGAAGCTCGCCCTGACCGCCAAAGGCTATGAAATCATCGTCGCCCGCGATGGAAACCAGGGCTTGGCGATGGCCGAACGCGAGATGCCATCGCTGGTGATCCTCGACATGATGATGCCCAAGCGGAGCGGATTTCTCGTGCTGGAGCGCCTGCGCCGCACTCAAAAAGACCCGATGCGGGTGATCATGATCACGGCCAACGAAGGTAGCCGTCACAAGGCGTACGCCGAGATGCTGGGCGTCGACGACTATCTTCGCAAGCCGTTTTCGATGGACCGGCTGATCGAGAGCGTCGAGCGACTGATAGGCTGACCTCATGGAAGGTGGGCGCTGCCCCCATCCAAAGCCAATTCGCGGAAAGAACTCTCGCCGCGCTAGACATTTGCTCTTTTCCGCGCAAAAAAAACTTGTGAGCCGCGTCGAGAATTTCACGAGGCTTCATAAGACGAAATTGCACAACGTGTTAAGTGGGCTATCCGGTGCACTTTTAGCCAATTCGCAGTAGAAGCGCTGATGGACTGATATTGCCGCAGCTTCATCCCCTAGCAATACTGGAAGCTAGTGGAGGCAAGTGAGGCTTCCAGTGTAGAAATCGTTGGGACTCTCACACAAGCGTGAACGAGAAGACCGCTTCCCGCCTTAAAGTCGATCTGGCTGCATTCCACTCGCGTTCTTTTGCAACTTTTCCAGCGCTTGCATTTGCAAGTCTCTGCCGGTTGCCCCGATTTTTGGCAGCCATGTCTGCTGCGCCGGCAAACGAGACGGGCCCCTGCAACGTATCGCCGTGCGCATATACAGGTCATGCGCGTCAGCGATATTTGCTTGGTCTGAAACGTCTCGCGGACTTTGCGGACCAATTCCGATTAAGCGACATGCCGACGCTGGCCGAGAAACAATTCAATCGCGATCACGAACGAGGCCAAGTCAAAAACTTCACCGCGGGCTGAGCACCAAACGGTCTCTCGGGCGCAGGCGTCAGTCTGCTAATCCAAGGGGAGGTCGAGCATGCCTGGTGGTCGCGACATTATTTCGCTAGTCGCTCAGCGACAAGACATCAACCAGTTCCGACGCAAGAACTGGGAAGGGACCTTCGAGGAATATCTCGATCTGGTCACCGCCGATGCTCATCCCACTCGCAATGCATTCGAGCGGGTGTACGACATGATCATGGCCGCCGGGACATCGACCTACGAGGTGGGTCGCGACAGGCGCGTCCGATATAAGTTCTTCGACGATCCGGAAGATCACGGTCGCGACGCCGTATTCGGGCTCGATGGCCCGCTCCAAGCCTTGGTCAATGCGTTCAAGAGCGCATCGCAGGGATTCGGCATTGAGAAACGCGTGTTGTTGCTTCACGGGCCGGTCGGATCCAGCAAAAGCACAATCGCGCGGATGCTTAAAAAGGGCCTTGAGCGATATTCACAGTCCGACGCGGGGGCTCTCTATTCGCTCGGCTGGGTTTCGCTGGACGATTCTGCCGCAGTGCATTGGTGCCCGATGCACGAAGAAGCGTTGCATCTGTTGCCGGAGCGATTCCGCCCCGACACGGTCAAGCGACTGAATGCGGATCGCGCAGCCGGCGAATACCGAGTCAAAATCACGGGAGAACTATGCCCGTTCTGCCGCTATGTCTACGCCGAACGGCTCAAACGCTACGAAGGCGATTGGACCCGCGTCGTTCAAGACGTCCGCGTCAAACGGTTGATTCTGAGCGAGAAGGACCGGATCGGCATCGGCACGTTCCAACCCAAGGACGAGAAGAATCAAGATTCGACCGAACTGACCGGAGACATCAACTATCGCAAGATTGCCGAGTATGGCAGCGATAGCGACCCTCGGGCGTTCAATTTCGACGGCGAGTTCAACGTCGCCAATCGCGGCATCGTCGAGTTCGTCGAGGTGCTGAAGCTCGACGTAGCCTTTCTCTACGACCTGCTCGGCGCCAGCCAAGAGCACAAGGTCAAACCGAAGAAGTTCGCGCAGACCGATATCGACGAAGTGATTCTGGGGCACACGAACGAGCCCGAGTATCGCCGGTTGCAGAACAACGAGTTCATGGAGGCCCTTCGCGACCGGACCGTGAAGATCGACGTCCCCTATGTGACGAAGCTCTCGGACGAAGTTCGAATCTACGAGAAGGACTACAACAAAGAAAAGGTGCCGGGCAAGCATATCGCTCCCCACACGATCGAAATGGCCGCGATGTGGGCCATTCTTACGCGGCTGGAAGAACCGAAGAACGCGAACCTTTCGCTCTTGCAGAAGCTCAAGCTTTACAACGGCAAGACGCTACCCGGGTTCACCGAAGACAACATCAAGGAGCTTCGCGAACAGGCGGTCAGCGAGGGAATGCACGGAATTTCGCCCCGCTATGTGCAGGACAAGATCTCCAATGCCCTGGTGGCCCATTCGGAATCCCATTCGATCAATCCGTTCATGGTCATGAACGAATTGGAGGACGGGCTCAAACATCACAGCTTGATCACGAACGAGGAAATTCGCAATCACTACCGCGAACTGCTCGGCGTGGTCAAGCAAGAGTATACGAACATCGTGAAGAACGAAGTGCAACGCGCGATCGCCGCCGACGAAGACGCCCTCAAGCGCCTATGCGGCAATTATATCGACAACGTGAAGGCTTATACCCAGCGCGAAAAGGTTCGCAACAAGTTCACCGGCCAATACGACGAGCCGGACGAACGGCTGATGCGGTCGATCGAGGACAAAATCGACATCCCCGAGAGCCGCAAGGACGATTTCCGCCGCGAGATCATGAACTATATCGGCGCCCTGTCGATCGACGGCCGGACGTTCGACTACAAGACCAACGAGCGGCTGTACAAGGCGCTCGAGCTGAAGTTGTTCGAGGATCAAAAAGACACCATCAAATTGACCAGTCTGGTGTCCAATGTTGTGGACGCCGATACCCAGGCCAAGATCGACGTGGTCAAGGGCCGTTTGATTCGCGATTACGGTTACGACGAAGAGAGCGCCACCGACGTGTTGAACTACGTGGCAAGTATTTTTGCTCGCGGTGACGTTAAATGACGCCAATGCAAATCCGACCTTAGTCGCGTCGCTCGCGACGCGCGATCCACTCGCCGACAAGAAAAGCGGCGGAGTTAAATGGCCATGCTCAAGATCGATCAAGACCAACGGCGCTTCAAGCAGATCGTTCGCGGCAAGGTCCGCGAGAATCTCAAGAAGTACATCACGCACGGTGAGATGATCGGCCGCAAGGGCCGCAATCTCATCAGCGTGCCACTGCCCCAGCTCGACGTGCCCCATTTCCGCTACGGCCAAAATGGCTCGGGCGGCGTCGGCCAAGGCGATGGCGAAGAGGGCACGCCGATCGCCACCGGCGACGGCAAAGACGGCCAGTCGACCGGTCAGGCCGGCAGCGACGCCGGCGCCCATATCCTCGAAGTCGACGTGACGCTCGAGGAATTGGCCGCGATTCTCGGGGAAGAACTGGCGCTACCCCGAATTCAGCCGAAGGGAACGGCCAACATCACCCAGGAAAAATCGCGGTACACGAGTATCCGCCGCTCAGGGCCGGAATCGCTGAGACATTTCAAGCGAACGTATTTGGAGGCCCTGAGACGGCAGATCTCGTCCAGCACCTACAACGCCAGCAGCCCGCGCGTGATTCCGATCCGCGAGGACAAGCGCTACCGCTCTTGGACGACGACACCACTGCCGCAAACGACCGCGGTCGTCTTCTATCTCATGGACGTTTCCGGCTCGATGACCGACGAGCAGAAGCAAATCGTCCGGACCGAGGCCTTCTGGCTCGATACTTGGCTGGCGAGCCAGTACGACGGCATCGAGGTTCGTTACATCATCCACGACGCGGTGGCCCGCGAGGTCGACGAGGACACGTTTTATCACACGCGGGAAAGCGGCGGCACGCGAATCAGTTCCGCTTACAAAGTGTGCGCCGAACTTATCCGCGCGAAATTCCCGGCCACCGAGTGGAACATCTACTGCTTCCAGTTCTCCGATGGCGACAACTGGGGCGAGGACAACGAGCATAGTCTCCGTCTGCTCCGCGAAGAACTCATCCCGCAGTCGAATTTGTTCTGCTACGGACAAGTCGAAAGCCCCTACGGCAGCGGCGAATACATCCGCGCCCTGCGGACGGACTTCGGCGCCAACCACGAAAAACTCGTGCTCTCGGAAATCGAGAACAAAGAAGCAATCTATGATTCGATCCGTCAATTCCTCGGCAAAGGAAAGTAGGGAGAAAGCAAATCACGAATGACGAAAAATTCGTCATTCGCCATTAAACATTCAAAACATCATGGCCACCGCATCCTTCGAAACACTTTCGCCCGAACTCTCCGCTATCCAGCGGCAGATGGAAGGCTACGCCCGCGGACATGGGCTGGATTTCTTCCCGACCTTCTTCGAGGTCGTCGACCACGATCAGCTCAACGAGGTCGCGGCCTATGGTGGCTTTCCGACGCGCTATCCGCATTGGCGGTTCGGGATGGAATACGAGCAACTTTCCAAGGGCTACATCTACGGACTCCAAAAAATCTACGAGCTCGTGATCAACAATAATCCGTGCTACGCCTATTTGATGAAGTCGAATTCCATCACCGATCAAAAATTGGTCATGGCGCACGTCTACGGCCACTGCGACTTCTTCAAGAACAACTATTGGTTCAGCCACACCAATCGCAAGATGATGGACGAGATGGCGAACCACGGCATGCGAATCCGTCGCCACATGGACCGTCACGGCGTCGAAGAGGTCGAGAATTTCATCGACGCCTGCCTGAGCATCGAGGATCTGATCGACATCCATCTGCCGTTCATCAAGCGACAGGAAGAGCGGGCCAAGCCGATTGTGCCCCAGGACGAGGACGACGACGAGCCGCAATCTGGCCGATTCGCGGCCAAGCAATACATGGACCAGTTCATCAATCCGCCCGAGGCCCTGGCGGCTGAAACGGAGCGCCGCAAGCAAGAGAAGATTCGCGACGAAAAATTTCCGAGCGGCCCGGTTCGCGATGTGATGCTGTTCTTGCTCGACCACGCGCCGCTACGTCCCTGGCAAGCCGACGTGCTGACGATCGTTCGCGACGAGGCCTATTACTTCGCTCCCCAGGGCCAAACCAAAATCATGAACGAGGGCTGGGCCAGCTATTGGCACTCGACGATCATGACCCGCCAGGGGCTCGAAGGAAGCGACCTGATCTGCTACTGCGATCACCACTCCGGCACGATGGCCAGTTCGCCGACGCGGTTGAATCCCTACAAGCTGGGGATCGAGCTCTTTCGCGACATCGAAGATCGTTGGAACCGGGGCCGATTCGGCAAAGACTACGACGAATGCGACGATTTCATGGCCAAGCGGCAATGGGACACGGGCGCTGGACTGGGGAAGCAGAAGATCTTCGAGGTTCGCAAGATCCACAGTGATTTGACGTTCATCGACACGTTTCTAACGCTCGAGTTTTGTCGCGATCACAAGCTTTTTTCTTTCGGCTACAACGACGACAGCGACACCTACGACATTGAGAGTCGCGAGTTTCCCAAGATCAAACAGCGGCTGCTGTTCAATCTCACGAACATGGGACGCCCGCAGATCGCGGTCCGCGATGGCAATTACAAAAACCGCGGCGAGCTTTTCTTGGAACATCAATTCAACGGGATCGAGCTTAAAACGAGCTACGCCCACGACACGCTGGTCAACCTCCAGCGGATCTGGGGCCGTCCGGTGCATATTGAAACGACGCTCGAAGAGACGACCACGATCCTTTCGTACGACGGTCACGAGCACAAAACGCAGCCTCGGAAGTAGCGAAAAATCGAACTAAGCCTTTAACGATAGATAAGGAGACGCGACGCACTCGCGGACCACCGGGCCATGACTCTCAGGGCACAAGCCGAGCAAGCTTTGAATTCGATTGCCGCTTTCGCAGATGGACGGGAGCAAATCACCTGCCTCGAAGCTGGTCAACAGCTACGTTGCGATCTCAGCGGGCTCGACCGTATGGCTTGTGCCATCGAGTTGTTCGAGGTCCAGAGCGCCGCGATCGCCGGCGCATCGATCGATCGGCTTAAGAGCATCGCCGAGACCTTGTCGAAGCGGCTCACATATTTGCTCGAACCGATCAGCCCCATCGAGACCGACGCCCACCAGTGCATCGTGCAGTTGCGGTCCAATCCACCCCAGCAGAATGAGAGCGGCCGGAGCTATTATGAACTGCTCGTCGCCACGGGAGGCCACCTCAGGCTCTGCCGATTCACCAAGGAACCGGGCAATCCACGCCGCGCGATCCCGGCCCAATTCACTCGCGAAGTGCTCCTTCGCCTAGTGAGCGACTTCGCTTCCTGCTCCGCCTAAAAAAGGCGAGCGGGGGCGTAAGGCCACTGTCCCTGCGAAGTCCAAAATCGAATGACGAAATACCGAATGTCTAATCAACGACTAATGACGAAGCACGAATGACGAGGTCGGCGATTGAGCGAAGCAAGCGCCGGCGCCAGTGTTTCGCACTCGATGACTCTTCAGCAAGAAACACTGACAGAGCCGGTGGCGCCCGATTGCGGAAGTTATCTTTCGGCCGAGGCTAACCTACCGGACATCAATCCTCGCGATGCACCGTCGCCGGCGAAAACGCTGGCAAACACACGGCGATGTACTCGGCCCCTTCGCCGCCTGGGCTGCTATACCGCACCCATTCCCCCGCCTTGACGATAATTGCCTGACCGGCGGCTAGATCGATCGGCCCCTCGCGCAATTCGATTCGCGGCATTCCGCCGAGCACGACCGTATACTCGTCAAACTCCGGCGTTTGTCCTGGTTCCGACCATCCTGCCGGGCTTTTCATTCGGGCGATGCTGACCGCGGCCGTGTGGGAGTTCACGCGGCCGATGAATTCTTCGATTCGCTTGGGTGGCTCGCCGGCGGCTTGAATGACGGTCGGTTTGGGGATGAATGTGGCCATTTGATTTCTCGGGGGACCGGTGATGTTGGCGGCGTACCGATGATGTTGTCGGCGTAGTATCGGCCCCACGCCGTTCGATCGTCAACGTCCGTCAGGGAGCCGCACACGAAGTAAGCGCGGAGTGTTCTCGTCGCGTCTTGCTACCGCTTACTATCGTGCGCGGCTCTTGCCGCATCATTTACCAATCGCAGGCTCTGCGGACCTCCACTCGCGTTTGAACCAGCCCTCGTAGAACGAGCGTTGGCCAGTAAGCGAACACCGCGCGAGCGGCCGGACGTCCACTGGCATAGCCGGCCAAACCGGGCGGCCCGCTCGTTATCAACGGCGCGAACTCCGCGGCGAATCGCTCGATGGCCTCGCGACGGGCGTCCCGAGCGGTTACTCGCAGCATCACCTCGCGCAATGAATCGGGCGCCGAACGCAACCCGGGGACGGCGTCGTTGGCGCCGAGACATTCGATGTTTCGGGCTTCGATCTCAAATCCGGCTGCCGCGACTCGATCGAAAATCATTGCGCCGCAAGCCCGCGCCTTGGCCGCGCAATCGTCGCCGTAGACGAGCAGTTGTCCGCTGGCCATGAAGCCGGCGGCGTAGGCTAGCGACACCTTGTAGTTGTCCGGCGCCGGACGACCGGTCGCCCCGCTTGCCGTGACCCGATTCGGTCCCGTTACATTGAGTTCGACCGTGGTGAAGTCGACATCGACATCGGGCGTCAGATAGTGGGCCGGATCGCCGATTTCATATACGAGTTGCTCGGCGACCGTCCGGCGATTGACGGCGCCCCCGGTTCCAGCCGCCTTGGTGATCGTCGCCGAGCCATCCTCCGCGATCTCGGCGATCGGATAGCCGACATGAGCCAAGTCGAGATCGTGCCAATGCCGATACAGCCCGCCGGTGACTTGAGCGCCGCACTCGATGAGATGACCGGCGACGCTCGCGCCGGCCAGACGGTCCCAATCGTCCCAACTCCAGCGGTAATGATGGGCGGCCGGGCCGACGGTCAGGGAGGCATCGGCGACACGGCCCGTGATCACGATCCGGGCGCCGGCGGCCAGCGCTTCGGCAATCGGTTTCGCTCCCAAGTAGGCGTTCGCGCTGACGATCGGCGCCTGTAGCTCGGCGAGCGATTGACCTGTTTCCAGATTATGCATCGCGCTGCCGGTCATTTGAATCTGAGCCAAACGGGGCAGCAGATCGTCGCCATCGACAACGGCGATAAGCGTATCCGTCATTCCGGTTTCCGCCAACACTTTAGCAATCGCCTGGGCGCAGCCGCGCGGATTCATGCCGCCCGCGTTCGTGACGATTTTCAGCTTCGCCTGGTCCACGAGCGCGGGACACAAACTCCGCAGCACGCTGACAAAATCCTTGGCGTAGCCAGCCGCCGGGTCCTTTTGCCGCGAACGAGCCAAAATCGACATCGTCAGCTCGGCCAAATACTCGAGCGTCAAATAGTCGACCTCGCTCGATTCCACCAACCGCCGCGGCGCGTCGAGATTGTCGCCCAAAAAGCCCGCGCCATTCGCAATCCGCAAAGTCATTGCAATTGCTCCCCCGAGGCGACGTTTTGCTCCGATCCCGGTTCGGGCAATCTCAATATCGCCACGATCGCGGGCGGATACTCGCGCACCTGCCAATGGTCCGGCTGCGGCAATTGCGCCAAGTCGAATCGCTCGTCGGCTTCCACGACAAAATGGCTTCCCGGCGGCGCATGGTCGACCAGACTGTTGAGCAGCAGCATGAGCTCCTCCGTGTTTTCGACAAACATATCCCACGGCGGCGACACGAACACGAGCCAAGCCATGCGGGGCAGCTCGGGCATTCGTCGCGACCACAAGAGCACATTGGCCGGCAACACGGTGACGATGTTGGCGATCTCGAGCGTTTCGGCGTTTTGTTTGATCATGTCGGCCGTGGGGAAGTGCCGCTCGACAAACGTGGCGCTGGCGGCGCCTCGGCTGAGCGCCTCAAATCCTAAGGCGCCCGTGCCCGCGAACAGATCGATCGCGTGTTTTCCGACCACGGCCGGTCCGATGAGATTGAACAGGGCCTCTCGGACGCGATCCTTCATGGGCCGCACATGCTGCTGCGAACTGAACATCAGTTTCCGGTGCCGAAACCGTCCACCGATGATTCGCGGCGCGGCGGCCGTGACATCGGACGGGTCGTGGGAATCGGCCGGCGCGGGCTTCGGTCGTTTTGACTTCAAGGTTATGTTCGCTTCATTCGACTTGACTGTGATGGCCCGGTGGGGATGATTATCGTGTAGCCCAACAAATCCGCCGCTCGAAGGATCAATTCATGCGTCAACTCTTGGCACGAATCGTCTGTTCTCTGATTGTAATTTCGCTATCGCTGGCCTGCGCAAAAATCGCCGGCGCCGCTACTCCGACGCGGGCCGAGTTCGATGCGCTCGAATCCCAGTATAAAGACATCCTCAAGAAGGCCAAGGACATTCAGAATCGGTATCCGGTCGCGGAGCCCAACGACCGCCCGGCGATGGCCGAGAAGTTTACCGCCCTGATGCGCGAGGGGGACAAACTGCGGCCGAAGCTCATGACGCTGGCTGAAAAGTGTTTTCGTGAGAATCCCGACGACAAGGAAATCGGCGAAATGATGATCTCGGTCATTGCCACGCTGATTCACGACGACAACTACGAAGAAGCTCGGCGGATCGGCCAACTGCTGATCGACAATAAGTATCCGGACATTCGGATTTACAATTCGATGGGCGCCGCCTGCTATTTTACGAACGATTACGCTGGGGCCGAAAAGTACCTGAACATGGCCGTGGCCAACAAGCTGCTGAACGAAGAGGGAAAAAAGGTACTCGAAAGCCTTCCCGACGCTCGGGCGAAATGGGCTCGCGAGCTGAAATTCCGCGAGGCCGAAGCGATGGCCGATGACCTGCCCCGAGTCAAACTGACGATTGGCGACAGCAAAGGACACGCGAAGGGGGACATTGTGGTCGAGCTATTCGAGAACGAGGCGCCCAATACGGTCGCGAATTTTATCAGTCTCGTCGAGAAGCACTTCTACGACGGTCTGCCGTTTCATCGCGTGCTGCCGCAGTTCATGGCCCAAGGGGGCGACCCGAAGCGCGATGGCTCGGGAGGACCCGGATATCGAATCGCGTGCGAGTGTTTTGCTCCCAATCATCGCGACCATTTCCGCGGCTCGCTGAGCATGGCGCACACCGCCCAGAAAGATACCGGCGGATCGCAATTCTTCCTCACCTTTATGCAGAAGCCGTATCTCGACGGCGTGCATACCGTTTTTGGACGCGTGATCGAGGGCATGGACTTGCTCGCAAAAATCACGCGGGTCAATCCCGATTTGGCGGCCCGCGGCGTCACTCAGTCGCCGCCGGACGAAATCGTGAAGGCCGTCGTGATTCGCAAGCGGCAGCATAAATACGAGCCGCAGACGATTCGTTAAGCGAGACGGTTTTGGCCTTCCGGAAAGGGATTAAACCGTCATTCGCCCCGAGAGGGGCAACAACAAGTCAGCCCCGGGCTCTTAGCTGCGGAGAGGCGCGAAGATCGCAAAAAGGAAGCGGGAAAGTAGACAGGATTAACAGGATTTTCAGGATTACGGCGAGCGGGCGAGACTCGATGCGGCAGGTCACGGTGGCAAAGCCGCCGGGTCGAGAAACCAATCCCGTAAATCCTGTCTCACGTTCTTCGTCCTTCGCGTTCTTTGCATCTTTGCGGTGAGATTTGGCTCGTCCGTCTTCGCGGTCAACAAAAAAGGCGTGGCCTCCGGCGCTTTCGCGCAATGAGGCCACGCCTGGCCAGTTTCCAAAAATCCGAAACTTGCAGGTTCTCCGCTTCTCGTCCCTGCTTCCGCAGGAGCCGGACTCGTTCTTGGTTTTAGCTTTTTTTGCAGCCGCTGCCGGTCGTCCTCGACCGGCCATAGGTCAGGCATCCTGCCTGACATGGCGTGGGGTTCTCGATTGGCGGTTTACGCAAATCGCTTCGTCGAGTCTTCACCATGTCATGCACGCGGTGCATGACCTACGCGGCTGCTTGCTTGCCGCTCGGCTCGGCGGCGTCTTGCCCCGCGAGCCCGGCGGCCGTTGATGCTCTCCGGCTCCTTGTCAAAACAGAGATCGATGGGTCGTTGTTTGCGATGCAAGCTACTCTTTATCCACACAAGAGAGTGGGGTTAGGGACGAGGAGCTGGTGACTAGGGACAAGGCAACCGGCGCCGCGGGCGTC
>JBBQWR010000077.1:0-13784 GCA_038210495.1 Pirellulales bacterium | reverse complement strand
TTCCACGCCCTCAGATGTCCCACGCGGAAATCGTAACCCGAATGAACCCATCGCGATAAATCGAATTCCCACTCGGCCGACCAGCCGAAAAACTTTGTACACTTGTGGGTAATTACAAGGCCTCCAGCCCCGGCCACCCGGCGGACCTTAATCATTCGTCATTTGAGCATTCGTCATTGATTAGCCATTGGGTATTTGGACATTAGTCATTCTCGTACTCCCGTCTCCGACTTTTGCCCTCCCCGCCATGCACCTCGTCAACATGCTCTCGCCGTGGCAGTGGGCGCTGTTGGCGGCGACGCCGCTGGCGGTCATCGCGCTGTACTTTCTGAAGCTGAAGCGCGAGCCGCTCGAGGTGCCGAGCACGTTTCTCTGGAGCCGGTCGATCGAAGATTTGCGGGTCAACAGTCTCTGGCAACGCTTGCGGCAATCGTTGCTGCTGATCTTGCAACTGCTTTTGATCGCGATCGCCGCGTTTGCGCTAGCCCGACCGTACTGGGAAGGGGGTCGGCTCTCGGGCGGACGATATATCTTTCTGATCGACAACTCGGCCAGCATGAGCGCGACCGACGTGGCGCCGAGTCGGTTGGAGGAAGCCAAGCGTCGCGTCGGCGAATTGATCGATGAGATGATCGCGGGCGACAAGGCGATGATCATCAGCTTCAGCGATATCGCCCGCGCCGAGCAAAGTTATACGGACAATTTACCGGAGCTGCGTCGCGCGCTGGCCGCCATCCGTCAAACGAGTCGCGGCACTTCGCTCGAAGAATCGCTGCAATTGGCGTCGGGCTTGGCGAACCCCAGTCAGACGGCGTCGAACAAGCAGGACAAAGCGGTCGCCGACCCGATGCCGGCGAAACTCTACATTTTCAGCGACGGCCGGTTTCCCGATGTCCGCGGCTTCTCGCTTGGCAATCTCGAACCGCAGTTCGTGCCGATCGGTGAGCCGGACGCCGCCAACATCGGCATCGTGTCGTTCACCACGGGCCGGAACGAGAACCATCCCGAGCAATTGCAAGCCTTCGCTCGTCTGGAAAGTCACGGCCGGGGACTGTCTGCTTTTTCGGAGTCTTCGGAGAAAAAGGGGGCTGTCCCCCTCAGCGAAGACTCAACTTCAAATTCCTCGCCCAAACCCGCGAATTCCGACACCGTCAAAATCAATCTCTCTCTGTATCTCGACGACAAGCTGATCGACTCGCGCGACGTCGCCGTCCCCGTCAACGACGCGGTAAGCGAAGCCTTCGACCTAGGCGCGATCGATCAAGGAGTGCTGCGCGTGGCGATTTCTCCCACCGATCACTTGGCTCTCGACGATCAGGCTTGGACGGTCATCAATCCTCCGCGGCGGGCCAAAGTTCTGTTCATTACTTCTGGCAACGAGTCGCTGCATCGAGCGCTCACGGTTCCGTCGGCGCAAAAATGGGCCGACGTCGCCGAGGACAAACCTCCATTTCTCAAGACCGACACGTATCGTCAGCGAGCGGCCGCCGGCGCTTACGACCTGATCGTCTTCGACCGCTGCCAGCCGGAATTAATGCCGCGGACGAACACTTGGTTCATCGGAGCGCTGCCGCCGATGCCCACTTGGTCGGCCGACGACGCGGTCGTGCAGCCGCAGATCATCGACACCGATCGCGCGCATCCGATCATGCAGGGGATCGACCTGGGCGATGTCGAAATCCTCGAAGCGCGGCCGCTCAAGCCGCCCCCGGCCAGCACGCGACTCTTGGACAGCAACAAGGGAACGCTGATGGCCATCGCCACCCGCGAAAATTTCGAAGACGCCGTGCTTTCGCTGTCGCTGCTCACGGTCGATGGGCATGGCGACACCTACGCCAACACCGACTGGCCGATCAAGCTCAGTTTTCCTTTGTTGGTTTCCAACCTGCTGCAATACTTCGGCCACAACCAGCAGGCGCAAGTCGCGATGAACGCTCGGCCCGGCCAGCCGATCCAATTGCACGGCGAAACGGACGCGCCGCTGGTCGTAACCACGCCGACCGGCGAAAAGATCGAAGCGCCGCGGGGACTCCAGCAGACGATCAACTTCGCGCACACCGATGCGCTGGGCGTCTACGAGTCGCGTCACTCGGGCAAGGTGATTCAGCAATTCGCCGTCAACTTGTTCGACAGCCGCGAGTCGGATATCCGCCCGCGGACGGCCGAATCGGTCAAGATCGGCTATGTGGAAGTCAAGCCGCACACCGAATGGGAGCCCGCGCGGCGAGAAATTTGGAAGCTGCTGTTGCTAGTCGCGCTTGCCGTGCTGCTCTTCGAGTGGTACGTCTACAACCGCCGCGTGTATCTTTGAGAACAAGCCCGGCCACCCGCCCGCGGCCGTCGCATTACTCTGGCACATTGGCGGCCACGGACTTGAGCGCTCGGCTCAGGGCCTTGGCGTTGCGGACATATCGCTGAAACTCGTCGCCCGCTTTCGTGCCGTCTATTTGCTCTTCGCTCTCGACCGACTTTACGAACTGCTTGATCGTTCGATCGAGCTCGCCTCGGGTATCCTCGACGGAATCGCGAATCGTCGCGAGTTGAGCGCTGGTGGCGTCCAACTTAATGCGAGCGGCCGCCATTTTGGCCGGGTCATTCTGCTTGGCCAGCTTGTCGATCGCCGTCTGCTGAGCATCCAGGTCGGCGCTGGCGGCCACAAGTTCCTCGAGCGGGGCGCCCGCGTCGGCGAGAAACTTCTGCATCTTGATCAGTTGTGCGACGCATCGAGCAGGCATGAAACGACCTCGCGATAAGGAATGTCACGAAAAATTTCCGGGGCGGAACTGTCGCCGAACAGGGGGCGTGGCCCACTTATGCCGCGGCGAGGTTACT
Organism: Pirellulales bacterium; assembly: GCA_038210495.1. Lineage (GTDB taxonomy): Bacteria > Planctomycetota > Planctomycetia > Pirellulales > DATAWG01 > JBBQWR01. The sequence goes on along the minus strand of JBBQWR010000077.1, from coordinate 10,952 downwards.
GAGTTGCCGTGACGAGCAGCTTGCGAAGAACGACCGCGCGGCTCTCCAGACGCTTGAGTTGATCGAGCGCGCTAGTGGCGAGGTCGGCCGCCTTGGCCGCCTGCGAGCCCATCTCGTCGGCCTCTTTTTCCAGCGATTCGTCATCGTTTACGGCAGGCATCGTCGATCTCCTGTCAGGCGGAATCTCGCCGGAGGGCCGGCGACGACAGGTCGCATGATATCGCTGGCCCGCCCTCGATGTCAAACAAGGGGGGAGAGCGTGGCGAGTGAAGAAGCGGGAAAGCAGGAGATCGGCACGGAGCCATTGTCTTGCCGGTATTCGCGGGTTGCGTTGGGTTGAGGCGCCACATTGGCGCGTCGCCACGTTTCGACTTCGTCCCTCACTTGCCGCCCGCCACTCCTCCTCGACCATCTTGCTGCCCAGCATCGGTCGGAGTATAAAGCCTAATCCGCTCGGTTAATGCCGAAATCGAGGGGCGGTAGCTCAATTGGGAGAGCGCTGCGTTCGCAATGCAGAGGTTGAGGGTTCGATCCCCTTCCGCTCCACTGGCCTCGGCCCGTTGACAGTGCTTGTCAGCGGGCCGTTTCTGTTGACCAGTTCACGAGTTGCGTCGAGGCCGCGCCGATCGGTCTGCGTCGGGCCATTCCGTTCCGTTTGGACTGCGATGGGCAGCGATATACTCGCTTGTACTGGTTTTAGTACAAGCGTTGGTACAAGCGGATTCCCCCGCTGGTCATAAGTGCCGGTCGCTTTCGCTGTTGTTCGGTCCGTCGTCGGCTTGGCGCCGAGGGGTAGCGCCGGCAGCACGTCGAGTGCTCCGTGAATGTCCAGCAGCTTGGGATCGGTGTAGGTCGTCATCGTCAGATCGATGGTCGAATGCCGCATGGCAGCCTGTGCGGTTCTCGGGGCGACACCCCCTTTGCTCAGCAAGGTCGCGAACGAATGTCGCAGGGCATGCACGTCGATCGTTCGGCCACGCTCATCCCGCTTGGCGATCTTGGCCAACGTCAAATCGCGGTCAAGGATTCGCACCAACCCGCTGGGCACATTGAACAGCGGTGCGTCGCCCGGCAATTGGGAGACGCCTGTCATCGGCAGACATAACTGCCCTTCACGTTCTCCAGATTCGTCTCGTTGCGATTGATCGCGTCGGCCGGCTCGGGAGTCGAACGGCACGGATTGCGCCTCGCTACGGGCTTCCTGCAAAGCTGCAACTCGCTCGGCAAGCCATTGTCGAAGATCATCGGCAAGATCGACCCGCAGCGGTATCGACGACCCTTGCCGGTTCTTCTCATCGGCTGCGAACAACTCGGCGAACGGATGCGGGCCATCTAGGTGCAACTGGCCGACCGTCAACGAAGCTAGTTCCCCGCTACGCAATCCGGTCAGAACTAGCGTTTTGTAGATCAATGCCCGTTCTCGACCGAGGCGTTCTAGTCGCTCCACGACTTCCGCTCGAACCTTGGCGACTGCTTCCCCCTTCCGATTGCCACGGCGAATCATTTGGGCGTCGAGCAGCGGCCGACGTCGGGCAACGTCGAGCAGCTTAATCAATTCGGCCTCGGTCATCGCCCGTCGCTTCCGGCGTTGATCCCCCTTGGCGTCGGCCTTGGCAACCAGGGCGAACGGATTGACGAGTAGCCGGCCCGTGCGAATGCACCAATTGGCGAAGCCGATCAGCTCTTGGCGAAACTCGTTTCGATTGCCAGCCGACATGCTTTCCGCAGCCCGAGCGCTGAGCCAGCGTTCCAGAGCGGCGCCGTTCATGTCGCCCAGTTTCGTGAACCCGCAATTTGTCGCCAGCCGATTCAGTCGGGCGGTCGTGTTTTTGATGCGAGTCGCGTTCAATCCCTTGGCGGCGCGGTGGGCATCGTAGGCGGCAAAGTGCTCGGCCAGCGGCGCCGCCCGATGATCGGCAACTCCCGCTTCGGCCGTAGTCAAAACGCCGGCCTTGATTCGGACCGCCCGCTTTTCCAGATCGGCCAAGATTGCCCGCGCGGCCTGTTCGTCGCGGCAACCGGTCGCCACTCGCTGGACCTGTCCGCTGCCATCGCGATATTTCGCCGTGAACGTCTTGGCCTCGACGCTGATCCGCGGCTGGCCGTCTTTCGTCATTGCCGCCGTGCGCGATCGGCCCTTGGCGTCTTTCCACCGGGCAAATCGCCGTCCCTTGCGAACGAAAACCTCCGCTCCGGACGGCAACGGCTTCGTGAAGGTTTCCTTGTAGACTGCGCCCATGACTCACTTTTCCTTTCGATCTTGCACGAGCTTCAACCCGTAATATGCGGCCAGTTTGTCAGCCATATCGAGCCGAATGGATTGTCGGCCTTCGATGAACCGGCGAATTGACGCTCGCACAACCCCGGTTTCACGCTCCAGCACGAGCAGCGGCGTCCCACTCTTGATGATCGTATCCCGCAACAAATCGGTGATCGGCGATTTTGGTTTCTTCGGCATGGTGGAGCAATTATCCCACTAAAAGCGACTATGTCAAGCATCTTTCGGTTGATGCTTCGCCGGTGACTCATTTTGAATCGGCTCGATGCCGACCACCCGCACGCCGTAGCCGCGCCAAAGGTTCTTCAGCGCCGACCGTAGACGGTGGATCGGTGGCGCCCGGTTGGCTAGTTCTTTCACTTCGATGACGAGTCGTAGCTTCATGGCTTCCTGTCCCATGTGGGCGATTGTTCCCCAAAACCGCCCACTAACCGTGATGTGGTGTGGGCGGTTCCCCTTTAGGGACCGCGCACCCTCATCACTCGGCCGATGTGGGTGATTCAAAATCGCCCACTCGCCCACTAAAATCGCCCACTAGATTTTCAGCGCCGACAAGCCGGTACTCTCGACACTCGCGCCCTTTGATTTCGATCATGGTCCATGCCACTTCTTTGCGGTTCTCCAGGCGGTCCAAGAGTCGCTGTAGACGTTCGCGGGTGGCCTCGGTAGGCACTCGCAAGGCCCGTGGAGTCTGCGGCCCAACCTTAAGCGCCTCGCGAATCTTGTCGAGTACCGCACGGTCCTTTTCCGACTGGCGGTCTTCGTGCTTGCCCGCGCGTCCCTTGACGGCCGCCGGGTCCAGTTCGTCGGCGGGGCGCCACACTGGGAATTCCCACTTCAATGCGAGCGGTTGGATCGGGGCGAAACTGCGGACCACGCCATCCAGCACGATCGCGTTAGTCGCTTCGTGCGGCCTCAAGATGATGTGCGCATCGGCCGCCCGGCTTTGACTGCCTGCCCCGGCGCCCACATCGGTAATGGCCTTGTCCGCCTGCGAGCCCTTTGTCGAGTGATGCACGTTCAGCCAAGCGCAGTTCAGCCGTGCGGCGACCTGGTCGATTCGGTTGTAGAGCATCGCCACGCCAGCATTGTCGTTCTCGGAAATTCCGGGCGGGTATCCACGATAGAACGCATCGAAGGCAATGAGGCTGTAGGTATCGGGTGGAATTTGCTCCAGGGCTTGTGCGATGGCGTACAGGTCCATCAGCCGGCCGCGTAGCGAAAGAATGTCCAGGCTATCGACGTAGTCCTCATGCCGAATGCCCATCGCGTCGGCGACTGCGGGGATCCGATGAACTAACGTCGCCGGATGGAGTTCGTTGTCGATCAGCAGCACGCGGCCTCGCGAGCAGCGGTATCTGTCCAGCCAATCCCACCCCATGATGATGGAGAGCAATAGCCCGTATACGGTCCACGATTTCCCGGTCTTTGGGGCGGCGATTAGATTGATCGTTTCACCCTTCCGCGCGATCCCATAAATGACGGGCTCGGCTAGATCAGGATGCTTGGCCGCGAGTGCCTCGATTCCCAGCGGCATTGGGCGATTTGCGGCGCCGGATTCGTAACCCTTGACCGCCTGAATGACTAGATCGCCAATCGCGACGAGCTTAGATTCCAGCTTTGCTTGCGAATCGTCTTCGCTGCCGCCCGGTCGCCACTCGGCTAGTTCCTCGGACGACAAGACGCGAGACTGGCCGTTGAGTTCGTCGCCCCCCTTTTGCAAAACCGCCTGCGAGAACAACCCGCGGTGATAGTTTTTGTACGGGTCGAAAACATCGTGGTGGCAGTCTTCGCCATTGATGCGAGCCAATATCTTGAATTGGCCTCTCGCGTCGGGCTGACTGCAAATAATTTCAAGTTTTTCCGCGAAGGGATTTTTGGCGATCATGCCACAAGCCCCCTGCGCGCCGCCGGTCGCATCGGTCGGGATGGAGTCGACGCGGGCCGTTCAACCGGCTTGTCGAGTGACGCGGCGAATTCGAGCAATACATTGAAAGCGAATCGCGAGTGGGATGGATGGAGGTATTCGTACGCGGCGGCCTCGCAGGCTTCCCCGTCTTGCCTCAGAATCCCCCGCAGTTCATCGCCTAGCCAAATTTCGGCCCCAATGGGAACGCGCATTTCGCGTTGGCGCTCTTCGCGGAATCGTGCCGCGATTTCCTCTCGTAGCTCGGGCACGTATCCGGCCTCTTTGACGCGGACCAGCGCGGCGATCGCCCTTAGTAATTCCGCTTGCGTCATCGCATAGCGTTGCTGTCTTCGATCCAGTAAACTCATGTTAGTCCTTTGATTTTTGCGGCGGGGTTTGCTTGGTCGGCGCCCCGCCGCCTTTTTTATCGTCGCATCGCTTCCCAATCGCGCCGCGGCGGCGCGTTGCTTTTGAGCCATGCGGCGATCTCGTCGCGGCGCCAGCGCTTGCGGCCGGAGATTTTCAAAGCTCTCGGTAGCCGGCCGGATTGATCCCAGCGCGTGATCGACTTAACGGAACATCGGAATTCGCGGGCCAGGTCGGCGGCCGTTAACAATAGGCTTGGCCGCATCAGGGGCCGGCGTCGTTGCGAGTGCGGTGCTCATCGCCCCGGTCCTTTCGCGGCGATCGAGCGGACGGTCGGACAACCGGCGGCGATCCATTCCTCGATCGAGACCCGGTTCCAGCGGACCAGGGCGCCGAGCTTGACGGGCCGGGGCATCCGGCCGCCGTCGCTGAGCCGATAAACGTGCCGACTCGAACAGCCGAGCATCGCTGCCACGGCCTGAACGTCGATCATGGCGGCCAGCGGTTCAGCCGGCGCGGGAGCGGAAACAGACATAGACTATCTCCTACAGAGTCAATGATTTGACGGCGACCGCTGTGGTCGCTCGTCCTCTGTAGGGATAGGCGTAACGTTTCGCGCTACTCAGTGGCGCTACTGCGCTACTGGATGTTTTATTTCGCAAACCGCCATTCGGCCTGGATCGGTGGTCGATATGAATAGGCGGAATTTTCGCACGAAATCGAGAGAGCGAAGTGCTCGGCCAATTCCTTCATCGAAGGCTTCGATTCCCTCAATTTTTTATATGCGCGATTCAGCCCGCCTTGGATTGTCGGACGCAGCCGATCCGCGTCATTGTTCAAATCTCGATCGCGACCGGCAAGGCCGGTCGCCGACTTGAGCTGCCCAGTCAATACATCGATTTGCCGTTGGGCAACGTCTTCGCCAACGGAATTGTTATCTCGCTTCGCTCGGTCGCGATCTTCCACGAGTTCACAAAGTGCGGCGGCAATCTGCGCCCGCGCCTTTTTGTCCAGAGTAGGTTGTTCGCTTAGGTGGGTGCCGGCAGCTTGTCCGATCTCGTCCGCGCCCATCAACTCTGTCAGTCCAACCGAGACGCCGGGATGCTGAATCAATTTTGAAATAATGCTGAAGCCCTTTAATCGTGGAACGTAGCCGCGTTCGCCAAAACCTTGGATGTAGTAGCCATCGCCGTCTACCGCAAACAGGAATTCCACTTCGTCTTCCGCGACCACATCCAACTTGGTATCGGATTGATCTGGCGAGGCTTCCGCCTTCAACTCCGTCTTCGGCGCGTCGGGGTTGCACAGGGCCGCTCCGGATGGCGGCTCGCCGGCCAACGTTGGCGTAGCTGTTGGTTCCGCTGTGGGTTTGGCGTCGGGGCGCGACACGGGCGCCAACGCCTTCTGCGCGGCCTGCAATTCCTTGTCCGCACGCTCGAATTCAAGCGTGATGCAGACGGACGCTTCCGATTCGTCTATCGCCGGCATTGCTTGCAATCGCTGCCGAAAGTCGGTTTCGGCCAACCCCACTGATCGACGCTCGCCGGGCGCGAGGGGGCGCCCTACGGCCTGGGTTCGCCATCCGTTCACGCCGGGTATGTGCGTCCTGAACTCGCCCGTGTCCGCATCCAAGCCTTCAAAAAAGATGCTGTTGGCAGCTTGAGCCGCGGCCGTTAGCGTTTTGCGAGCCAACTCAAGAGCTGCAACGTGGCATCGCGTTGCCTTCACTCCGCCGATCGCAATTGGTCGGTCCGGAATCGGATAGAGTGCGTACAAGTGCGGCACGATCCCGCTGGCCTTTCGATACGAGGCCATCAGCACATCGATATAGAAATCCGGTCCCGGCAGCGGGACCCCGTCGACGTCGTGCCACTTCTCCGGCTTGGCGTCGGCCCATCGCCGCAACTTTGCGACGTAGGTGACGCAGTTGACTGCCTCAATGTACGCTGTGCCCAATTGCTCGGAGTCTACTTCGGGAACGCCGACCATCGCGTGTCTCTCTTTCCATCGGGCAGCCGGGCCACGCGGCAAGTCGGGAAAGAGAGAAATCGACCGCCGCGCGGGCCGGTTGACGCCGGGGATCAGCCGGCGTGCCCGATGCTTGCTAGCCTACACTAGCGAAACCGCATGACAAGCTCAGCATTGAGGAGATTGAGAAAGTTGACCGGTTGAGTGGTCAACGATTGCCCCTCCAGTTCATGAACCGACACCGGTCGATTGCCGGAAAGACTGGATACCCTCACTATTTTTCCTGCATTAACTCATCGAGGACGATTCCAACGAGCCTTTGTGGGCCACCAAAATCTTACCGCGCATCCCGTTTGGAAATCTTGCCGCGGGACGTCCAAAATCGCAGGACGACGTCAGCCAATCCTTTGTCGATTGGCTGGCTACGCTTGGGCGGCTGAACTCCGCTTGGCGCGACTCGACGCCATCGCTGCTGAAATGCCGTCAAGGACATTGTGACTCGGTCCACCGGGCGCTCTAGCATCAACATGTGGTAGGTCTTACCGGCCTTGGTTGTGTAGCGGCGCTTTCGGATGACACGGGCAGGCGAGCCAATGTCGTGCTTGCGCTTATTTGCCCGCGTGCAATCGATCACCCAATTATTGCGTTGAATATCGGTGAACCATTTGGGCCGGTAACCCATGCGAATCCAATCTACTTCGCTCCGCTCCGGGTCAAGCATTTCCTCCTGAGCTTGGTTTTCCAAGGGTTCAATCAGATCGCGATCCGTCTCCGCTTTCATATAAACCAGCCCGCCGATATACCAGAGCTTGGCCCGCGTTTTTCGTTGTTTAGGCCGGCGAATTGTTCGCGCCGCCTTGAAGACGGGCGGTTTGTATGCGGCGAGACATTCCTTCAGGTACCCGTCGAGCACCGGCTCGCTGCAAAGCGACCGGATGAATCGTTTGGCGTCTTTGACCGCACTAAGCGAGGTCGTCAGAATCGCCGCCTCATCCAAATAATCATGTGCGTTATGCGACACGTTCGCCGACGAAGCGATCGCGACGTCATCGATCACGACGACCTTCGCATGCAGGCTCGATCGCGTGAAAATCTCAACTCCTCGCTTGATGAGCTTTTTAATCTCTCGCGGATCGCTTACGCCCTGTCTGACTGCACCCAGGCTGAGATCCACGACGAGTTGATCGCCGGCCCGCAACGGCAGTAGCTCGGCCCCGTCGATCCCCATGTAAGATACGGCAGCCAGAACCTTCGATGCCGCCGGAACGCGCGAGGCGATTTCCTGCCAAAACTGGTCTCGATCCAAAAATCTCGTTTCAATCATTGCGAAACCGACGTGGGTGCAGGGAACCGATCTCGGGTGCCCGATCACGCTTTCCTCTGGCTTATAATCACCAGCGGCAAGCGATTCAAACCCGAAGGTCGTCCAAGAACTCTGAGCCGGGGGCCACGCTCGTTACGAGCAGATGGTCTCTGGCCCGCGTGCAGGCGACGTAGAGCAGGTGACGCTCGGTATCGTAAACCTCTTGCAAATCGGCGTCGTCACCGACGGTTTCGATCCGCTCCTGCAACGGAATGACCTCATCATCGCAGGCCATCACGGCCACGGCTCGAAACTCCAGCCCCTTGGCCAGATGCATCGTGCTAATTGAGATGTGCCCGGTCTCTCCTTCGACTCCCTTATCGAGAATCCGGAACGGGATGCCCGCTTCGGCCGCGGCGGCCTTGGCCCGGCCCAGTTGCGCTGGGGATCGCACAAACAGACCGAACTCGTGCGGCAAAACCCCGGCCTGCGATTGTTCGGCGATCCAACCGGCGACCGCTGTGATCTCTTCGCTCTCAGAATCGAGCACTCGAATGGCCGGCGCCGGGCCATTGAACACGGAGATGGTGTCGCTCCGATCCTCGCCGTTTCCATCGACGTCCGCGACCGACGGGCCGAGCAACCGGTCGGCCTGCATCCGAATTTGGTGCGACGTGCGATAGTTCACTCGCAGCGTCCGGCTGCGGCCCCGAATATCGACGCCGAGCGACTTCCACGAAAACGGCTGCTGAAAAATGCGCTGGCCAAGATCGCCGGCGAAGAACAGGCCGTTGGGCCGACTCGCTCCGAGCGCAGCCAAGAACCGCATTTGAGAGACGCTCAGGTCTTGTGCCTCGTCGACCACCACGAAATCAAACGGCGCTGTTTTCCCGCTCGCGAGTAGGCTGGCCAGCTTGGTGAACATAGTCGCCTCGGTGATCAGATTGCGAGTCGCCAACTCGGCGCGGGCCTTCTCAAAGATCGACCAGAGGATTTGGCGCTGTGTTTCCGGCAATCGCGTTTTGCGGCCGAGCCGAGCCACGTCGCGATAAGCCTCCCAGGTTTCCAACTGCCAGGCGTCCACGATATGCTCCCACTCCGCGAGCAGAAAATGCAAACCGAATTTATGGCCGCCGACTGCCTGGCCGGCGTCGCGCAGCACCTCCCGAACCTCCTTTTGGCCCGCCAGCGCCACCGGTCCAATGTGCATCTTGAACAGCCGCTGGGAGATCGCCGGCAACGAATAAACATCGATACGCTCGGCCAAACGTGGCTCATGGCTCACGAGCTGGTTAAGCCGCGTGTGCAATGCGCTGGCCAACGCATCTGAAAATGTCGTTAGCAGCACGCGGGCGTCGGGATATGCGCGGGCCAAATGCGCCGCCCGATGCAGCGCCACGATGGTCTTGCCGGTCCCGGCGGAACCCGAAACGCGCGCCGGTCCGGTGTAATCGCGATCGACCCAAAGCCGCTGTTCGGGATGGAGGAAAACCGTCCATTTTTCCCAAGGATAATCGAAGGCTCGTGTCAGTTCTTCGACGTTGTCCACCGCTCGAAACCGTCGCAGAGCATCAGGATGCTGAAATGGGGAAATCATCCAGGAAATGTGATGCGGCACAAGGGGTTGGCCGCCAGTTGCTAATTGCAACAGGGCCTCGGCTGCTTCGCCGGGCAAGTGGTCGGCCAGTCCGAATATCGATTCTTCGGTCGCCGTCCGCACATCGGCGAGCCACTCGGCCGGAACGCCGTATCCCAGCAGGTCGTCATCGGAAAAACGGTCGAAAAGCGGCCGTTGCTTTACTGTCGGTCGCGGCGCCGGCGCCTCGACATAATTGGGAACGACGATCTCGCGTACCGTCTCGCGCAACTCTACCAGCTGGGCCGCGCCCGTCTTCGGATGCGTTTGAAGCACTCTTCGTTCCGCCCAATGGTAGGCCTTGTCGTGATGATCGACGTAGCAGATCAGCAAGCTGTCAGAAGTCTTGTGAACGATCAGCCGAATGTCCGCGTTCACTCGCACCGACCAGAAATTTTTGTCCTTGGCCTTGTCGAGTTTATGAAATTGCAAACCCGGACTAGCCGGATCGATTTGCAGATCAAAAGCGGTAGTTTTTACGGCCTTTTGCTCATCTCTTGACAATCGAGCGAGGCTGTCCGTAAATGTGTCGGCAATGCGAAACTGCATTTTGACGTTTTCACCCGCGAGAAGCATTGCCCTTTCGTCGCCTACGCAGAGCGACGAGCACAAAAGAACCGGAGTCCGGAGCGGCCTTGACGAGCGCCTCCTCGTCTCTCTCTTTGGCCATCCGTTTGGTAAGCCCTTTGACCAATTCCCAGCTTACTTTGCCAAGCAACCGGGTCCCTTCGGAAAGCATACGGCGGTCGAGCGTCCCGGATGCAGTGATCCCTTTACCGTTCGCGTAAATCGGATCCCAGGCGGACGCTCCACGATCAAAAAGGTATTGATAGGGTTGCAGCCGATCTGATTGCACCTCCGCCCTGACCTGTTGCATGCCTACCGTCGGGTATGGTCTTAGATTGCCGCCTGGAACTCGAATCAGTTGCGGCGACAAGAATCCCTGGATTCGCCACGTGGCATTGACCTCACGATTACCTTGTTTATTCTCGGCGCCGAGCGTGGCGCACTTAAAGCTTGCCACTGCTGTATCGGCTTGCTCCACCGCGTTCCACGGATGACCGGGGAGGCTATCAAACAAGAATAAGTGCGTTTCGGTCCGTAACGATTCAATTTGCTCGATTCCGCCCGGGATTTCAAAATAAATTGTGTCGCCTGGTACAGGCCGTCCCGAGTTTTCCGATGTCGCGAAGATGAGAATTGTCCGCAGGATATCCCAGTCTTTTGGTATTTTTATTTCGGCTCGCATTCCCTCGACGAATTCTCTCGTCCACCATGCATAGGCTTCTTTCATGCTCCGCGCATATTGAGTCCCTTGTTCGTTGGCGGTGTGGATATGGTTTCTGACTTGCTTAATACTACAGCGCCAGGTTCCTCTTGGTGAATCTGTCGGAATCGGCGAGACTTGGTTGGGGTCGGAGGACCGGCTCATGATCGCCTTCCCGGAGAACCAGGTATGGACGCCGTCGAGATTCGTGGTTTGAAACCGAAG
>JBBQWR010000076.1:0-14429 GCA_038210495.1 Pirellulales bacterium | reverse complement strand
CGGCTACAGCGGCCCGGTCAGCGGCACGAGCAGCCTGAGCCTGACCAACGGTTTAAATTCCGACAACCGCGTCAATCTCAAGGCGACCGGTGGCGTGAGCAATGGCGTGACCGTCAGCGGTTTCAGCGGCGTCGCGCCGGGCGGCAGCGGCAGCATCGCGGCGAGCTTGGCTGCCGGTCAAGGCGTCGGCCAAATCAACGCATCGGTTAACGTTACCCTGGCTGACGATTCCGCGCTCAACGGCGCCAGCGCCGATCTGACGACTCAAAGCGTAACGGTCACCGGCAACGTTTTCGATCATGCCACTCCGAGCGCCAGTTCTGGCGTTTCCAACAGCTTTTCCGGGGGGACGCTCGACTTGGGCAACATCCATCAAGGTTATGCAAGCCCGGTCGCCAGTTCGGGCGCGCTGATGGTCTACAACGGCGCCAGCGGCGATAACCGAGTTCCTTTGGCGGGGAGCGGCGCCCAAACCGGCGGTTCCACCGCGGGCCTGACGCTCAATAGTATTGGCGGAAGCGGCGCGATCGGGCCGGGCGCCTCGGCGGCTGTCGCCGCGACGTTGTCGCCCGGGCTGGGCGCCGGTGCGATTAGCCAACATTTTAACTACACGTTCCGCGACGATTCGTCGCTTAACGGCGCCTCCAACAACGTCGGCGCCGCCGTGATCTTGGTGACCGGCAACGTTTATTCGGGCCAATCCATTTGGACCGGCCTTACCGCGGGCGCCTGGGCCGATTTCGGTAATTGGGATTCCGGAGGGGCTCCCGGCCTGGACTCGCACTTCACATCCAGCGACATGGCCACGTTCGGCGCCACGACGGGCAGCGTCTCGGTCGATCTCAATGGCGTGGCCCCAAGCCTCAATGCCATCGTGTTTAGCGCCGCTGGGAGCTACCGCATCGTCGACAGTTCTCTCGGCCTATCCGGCGCTCTAACGCTGGCCGGCGCCGCGCCGACCATCACCGTCTCTGGCTCGCATTCGATCGAAGTTCCCGTTACGCTAGCCAGTAGCACGGCCGTCAACGTGAACGGTTCAACCGACGTCTTATCGATCGCGGGACTGATCGGCGGATCGAATAAAGGATTGTCGCTCGCCGGGGCCGGCACGCTCGCCTTGAGCCACGCCAATTCGTTCAGCGGCGGCGTCGCTGTCGATGGCGGCACGCTACGAACCACCACGGCCGGCGCACTGGGCAGCGGCGTTTTAGCCGTCAACTCGACGACCGGAGTCGCCTCGGCCGTGAGCCTTGGCGGTAACGAAACGGTCTCCGGCCTTTCCAGTTCCGTATCGGGCGGATCCGCGACGTTGACCAACGGCTCGGTCTCAGCGACCCCGACCCTGCGTGTCAATCAGGCCTCGTCCGGCGTCTCGACGTTCGCGGGCGATGTAATCAACTACGGGACGATCGACAAGGCAGGCGTGGGGACCCTATCGATCACGGGCGCTCTGCAGCTCAAAGACAACAGCCATTGGCAGGTCCACGACAGCGGCGTGCTTCAGTTCGTTGGATCCGGCGGTTCGACGGTGGGCACGCTCGTCACGGCCACGATCGCCGATTCGGCGACGCTTGAGCTTGCCGGCAGCGTTTCGGCGCTGTCGAGCGGCGCCGATCCCGCCAATCGAGTCAATGTCGGCAACACCAGCACGGACGGTGGTCTATTGGTCACCGGCGTGAATCAAGTTGTCGGCGGAATCGACGGCGCCGGCGTAACCACTCTCGGCATGGACGCACAACTCACGGCCAATCACATCAATCAGTCGGCGCTCGCGATCGGCGACGGCGCCACGTTCACCCTCGCCCCCTCCGATTCCGATGGCGCGCCGATGGCTTTTGTCGCCGCAAGTTCTCCCGGTCTGGTTGTGGCCAACTCGCTCAGCCCGGCGTCGCCCTTCGGGCTCGGTCTTCGGTCGCTCCACTTGCTCGGCGCCGCGCAGAGCGCGGTTGCCGCGAGCAGCTTTGCCGCGTCCGGCTCATCGCCGATCGCATCTGCTCTCAATGGATCGTCGCTCGGCGGGTCATCACTGGGCGCGGGCGTTTCCGCCGTTCCCGAGCCCTCGAGCCTGATGTTGCTGGCGATCGGTTCGATCCTGGGTTTCGTCGCCGTCAAACGGGGCGGACGGCGAGGAACCTGATTATACTGGCGCTCACTTATTGCAACCGACGATGCCCTGCCAGGGGCGAACAAACTTCTGCCGGTCCTTCCTACCTCCGACTTCCTCACTGAAACCTGATTCGCTTATGAAATATCATCGAATTTTTCTCGGCCCTAAATTGGTCTTCAAGAATTTTCAAATAACGATCGCCGCCGCGGTGATCTTTTCGGCGATGTTCGCGACGTCGGCGCCTGCGCGGGCCGCGAGCTTCTACTGGGACACGACGACCACGGGTCTGTGGAGCAACGCGTCCAATTGGTGGACGACCCCTACGGGCACGACGGCCGTCGGGCCCCCGGGCAGCATCGACGACGCCATCTTCGACGGGACGACGGTGAACGGCAATGTGATCGTCCAATTGGGCGCCGATACATCGGTCAAAGGGCTGATCTTCGGCAACACGGGCACGACGCTGCTCGACAGCAGCACGACTACGTCACGGGCGCTCACGATCGGATTAGACGGGATCACGATTAGCGCCGGGGCAGGCGCCGTAACCCTGGGAGACTTGCTCGATCCGATGACCGTGACGTTGGGGTCGTCGGAAACCTGGACCAACAACTCGAGCAACCTGCTCTCGGTAGTCAACAACATCACCAATTCCACCAACACGCTGACCATCACCGGCACGGGCAATACGGCCATCGGCGGCGCTCTGGGCAGCGGTTCGGGCCCTCTGATCAAGCTCGGAACCGGTGGCCTGACGCTCTCCGGCGCAAACAAATACACGGGCACGACCACCGTCCTCAACGGCTCGCTGACCTTGGATTTCTCGGGGGCCACGGCGCCGGCTACCAACATCCTCTACAACGGCGTCACGGTGGCCGGTCTGACGCTCGGCAATAGCACGCTCACGCTGACGGGCAAAGCCAGCATGACCAACAGCCAAACGGTCGGCCCTTTGACGATCGACAACGGCAGCGTCGCGATCGTGCTCAACGCCAACGCCACGTCGAACCCGCTATTGCTGACGCTGGGCAGCATCACGCGCAACAACAACTCGGCGATCGACTTCACGCTCCCCAGCGGAACGCAGTCGGCGACCAACGGAATCCGAACCACCACTCCGGGCTTGCTTACAACCGCCAACTTGCTCGGCGGCTGGGCCACGGTGAATGGCGGCAGCGATTTGGCCGCCACGTCGGCTTCGTCCGGCACTGTCAACATCGTCGCCTATACCGGCTACACAAGTTTCGTCGGCGCCGGCAGCTCGTTGACAACCAACTACTCGCTCAGCGGCAGCGGCGTAATCACGGCCAACGAGCAAATGGCCTCGCTCAAGATCACCGACACCGGCGCCGGCCAGAGTCTGAACCTCGGCGCTTCCGGCGTGGGCCTGCAATTCGGTGCGCCCAGCCAAAATGGCACCGGCCTGGGACTCCTTTATGCGGGTGGCGCTAGCAATTCGTACACGATCAACGGCGCCGCGGTTCTCGCCACGGGCACGACGAGCGGCCAAGAACTTTTCCTCGGCGTTAAGTCGGGCGCGACACTGACGATCAACGCTCCGATCGGCGCTTTCCACGCCATAATCACCAAGACGGGCGGCGGAACGCTCAATCTCACGACTACCAACTCTCAAAACAATACGTCTGGAATCATTGATGGCGGCGTGGTGAACGACTCGGGCGGCGGATTCGCCGGCCTCATCCTGACCATCAACGGCGGCACGCTCAAATACACCGGCACGACGCCGGCGGGTCAATCCAATGACATGACCATCGGGACTGGCGGCGCCACGCTGGACGCTTCCGGAACTGGATCAGGCACGCTTCAATACACAAGTACCGGCAATCTTTTTTATTCGGGCGGCGCAGGTCCACGCACGTTGACGCTGACCGGCTCTAGCACGCTAAACAATCAAATTCGGTTTTATGCTAACGACAACCCTGGCGGCGGCGCCTTAACACTGGTCAAAACCGGCTCCGGTTTCTGGAGTTACAATCGCTCCTCCGGAAACCCCGAGGGCTATACCGGGGGCGCATTCATAAATGGCGGTATTCTGAATATTAGCGGCAGTTCAGCGTTGGGAGCCGGCATCATTACATTCGGGGGCGGCACGCTGCAATATGGCAATACCGCCGATGTCTCCGCTCGCATCGTCAATAGCGCCAGCGCGATCTCGATCGACACGTTGGGCAATACGGTGATTTACACGAGCGCCTTGGCCAGCAGCAACACGGGAGGCCTGACGAAGTTCGGGGCTGGCACGCTCGCTCTTCAGGCTACCAATCTTTTTTCCGGCGCCACGGCGATCAACGCCGGCACGCTGAGTCTCACAACCGCCAACGGCCGACTGGCCGCGTCCACCGCAATCACCATCAACAATGGCGCGAAGCTCGGTTTCGGCGACACGAACTCGGCAGCCGATCGGATACTCGACACCGCGACAATCACCGTCAACGGCGGCAGCTTCGATTACGTCGGTCAACTTTCGCAGACGCTCTCCGAAACCGTAGCCAGCTTGTCCGTTGGACCGGGCCTCGCCGAAACGTCGATCGATCCAAATAGCAATTCAAACCCCACGCTGACCTTCACCAATGGCTGGTCGAGAGCCGCGGGTCATGGCGTCATTCTCCTTCGCGGACCCAACAATTGGTCCGGCGCCAATCCGTCGCTTCAGTACAAGAGTAACGTTTCGGAAGCAGGGTTGCTCGTCGGCGGAGGAGGAGCCTTCAATACCTCCACGCAGAGCATCGTACCCTGGGCCGTCGGCGGCCTGACGCTTGCTAGCCAGGGCTCCGATTTTGTGACCTACGACTCCTCGCGAAACACGTTCCGACCCTTGAACACGGCCGGCAATGCCAACGAATACGCCACCAGCATCACCGCTGGAAGCTCGAATGCGAACAATGTGCTGATCAACAACGGCACGACGAGCATCACCAGCGCCACGACAATCAACGCACTGAATCTGGCGAGCACGGGCGTGATCGGCACGGGCACGGGCACGCTCAACATCACAAGCGGCGCCGTGATTCTCAATCCTAGCGCGACTAGCACCGTCATCAGCGGCGCGACAGTCGCCTTCGGTGGCGCCGAAGGAATCATCACCAATGTCACGACCAGCGCCAACACCTCGACGATTAGCAGCGCGATTACCGGAACGAATGGCGTCACGTTTACCGGCACGCAAGGGGGCATCACGAAACTCACCGCCGTCAACACCTACACCGGCGGCACGACGCTCAATGCCGGGGCGTTAGGCGGCACGCTGGCTTTGGGCGCCAATGGCGCGGTCCCCAGCAGCGGCGGCCTGACGATCAATCCCGGCGCTACGTTCAGCCGGGGCACGTTCACCGACACGATCGGCAGCTTGACGATGACCGGCGGGACGATCAGCGCCTCGGGCACGGCGGGTGTGTTAACCCTGGCCGGAGACGTCACTGCGGTTAGCTCGCTGGCGACCGCCGCCTCGATTACCGGAGGAATGCTCGCACTTGCCGATACTGCCCTTGCCACTCGAACGTTTTCAATCGGCAGCGCCGGCTTAAACGAAACCTCCGACTTGACGATCGCCGACGCGATCGCCAATGGCGTCGGCGCCGCCGCGCTGCAGAAGACCGGCAGCGGCATCTTGACCCTCAGCAGCGCCGCCAACACGTTCAGCGGCGGCGTCGTTATCGGCGCCGGAACATTGAAGCAAGGTATCGCCAGCGCGATTCCTGGCTCGAATCAGATGACGATCACCAGTCCCGGCGTCTTCGATCTGGGTGGCCTCAGCGCGCAGGTCGCCGGCCTGTCGGGCAGCGGCACGGTGACGCAAAGTCTCACCGGCGCCGCCACGCTGACTTCAGCGTTTCCGAGCGGCGCCCAATCCTTCTCGGGCGTCATCCAAAACGGTGGTGGAACGACCGCCCTCACAATCGCCGGCGGCGCAGTGCAGGTCCTCAGCGGCGCGAATACCTATACCGGCGCCACGACGATCAGCGGTAGCACGCTCAGTCTCGATTTTTCGGCCGCCGGCGCCCCGGCGTTCAACATTATCAACAGCATCGCTCCTAGCTCCGCGCTCGTCGCCAACGGCGGCTTACTAAATCTCATCGGCAAGGCCTCGACGACGAATAGCCAGCAGTTCAATGGAATCACGCTCACCTCAGGCGCGACTTCGATCGCGCTGTCGGCGAACGCCACGTCCAATCCGCTATCGTTAAGCCTTGGCGCGATTACCCGCGCAGCTGGCGGCGGCACGGTCGATTTCACGCAGCCTACTGGCACGATCTCGGCGACCAACGGAATCACGACGACCACCGCTAACAATGCGTCTGGCATTCTCGGCGGCTACGCGACCGTTGGGGGGACCAATTGGGCGACCAACAACGGGACGAACATCGTCGCCCTGGCGACTTATACGGACATCAACGCACTCGGGAGCACGATCACAAGCGCCGCGGCTTCCAACGTCCGCATCAACGCCGCCGGGTCAGGAGGCAATATCGCTCTGTCCGTCTCACCGACAGGCATCGGCAGCTTGCTTCAGAACTCGACGACCGCCGCTACGATCGACACGGCCGGCAAGACACTCCAAATCGCAGCCGGTGGCGGCATTCTTCTCGCGTCTGGCGCCGGTGGCCTGACCATCGGCGCCGCGGCCGACTCCGGGACACTGACCACGGGCGCACCCGGCGGCGAGTTGATCCTCAACAACAATTCTGCCAACCCGCTAACGATCAACGCCACGATTACCAACGGCAACCCGACCTCTTTGACCAAGACCGGACCCGGGCAAGTCACGCTCACGGGGACCAATACCTTCACCGGCACGACGACTCTCAGCGGCGGCGTGCTGAGCGTCGGCTCCGTCAGCAATGGTGGCACGGCGAGCAATTGGGGAGCCGGCAGCAACAATCTCGTCTTCGACGGCGGCACGCTGCAATACACGGGCAGCAGCCTTGCCAGCATCACGGCGGGGCGGGATTTCTCGATCAACCCCGGCAAGATCGCCGTGTTCGATATCGTCAACGCCGGTACGGCGTTTAACACCAAAGGATTCGTCGCGACGGCCACCACCGGCGGCCTGATGAAGGTCGGCTTGGGCAAACTCGGTTTAACAAACGGCACCGTGCCTAATTACTCCGGCCCGACTATCGTGAGCGCGGGCACGCTCCAGATCATCGCAAACTACAGCTTCACGGCCAAATCGCCCATGATCATCAATGGTGGCACATTGGATTACGCCAATTCCGCCAATAACAATGGCCTCGATCTGCTCAATGTCATCTTCACGGGTGGCGGCTTCACGCGCAGCGCCGGAACGGCCGACATTAATTTTCACACGAATAATTCACTCGGTGTTTTTACGGCCGCTGGCACGCCCACGTTTAGCGCTAATGGCCTGAGAATGGCCGACAGCGGCATTTATATCTTCGACGTAATAGATGGTTCGCTCACGCCGGGCAACTTCAACGGAAGCGCCGGCGGCAATCAAGTCCTCACGAAAGGGAGCACCGGCACGCTCGTTCTTAATGGGGTCAATTCCAGTCTCGGTGGTGTCAGCTCGGCGGTCGACGCCGGCACGCTCACGCTCGACTTCACGAACAACAACAACGTCAAGCTCGGCACAAACCAGCTCAAAATGAACGGCGGCACGCTAAGGATCGTTGGCAATGCCTCGGCGGGGTCTCCTCAGACCATGAACAATATGAGCTTAAGCGGCGGTTCGATCGTCAACAACGCATCCGGCAGCAGTTCAATTACCCTCGCCAGCAGCTTTATCACGCGCAATGCCGGCAGCTCGATCGACTTTCAGCAAGGGGGAGCGGGCACGATCAATCTCGTTACCTCCAATAACTCCGCCAATATCCTCGGTGGGTTTGCCACGTTCAATGGCGCCGACTGGGCCACCAAAGTCACGTCGTCGCTCGTAAACCCGCTTTCGGCCTTGGCCAGTTACGCCACCCTCACAAATTCCATCAACGGCAGCCAAACAAACACGAACTATTCACTCGGATCGGGTCTGGCCCTCAATGCTAGCGGCCTGCAAGCCAACAGCCTCAAGATCAACGACAGCGGCGTGTCCGATAGCTTGACGCTCGGCAGCGCCAATCTCACGTTCAGTGGCGCCAGCGGTGGCCTGCTCTACACGGGAGGCGGCATGTACACCGTCAGCGGAACCGGCGTCATCGGTGGCGGACCCACGAGCGAGTTCATCGCCAACGTCAACTTCGGGTCGACGTTGGTCATTAGCGCACCCGTGGTCGGCAGCGCCACGAGCGGCAGTTTTACGAAGGCGGGCGGTGGCGTGCTCGCCCTATCGGCGAGCAACACATACACCGGAATTACATATGTCGACGGCGGCGTGCTGCGGCTGGATAGCGCGACTGCCTTGCCTGGCGGAATCGGCGCGACCGGCGGCGCGAGCAATTTGGCCATTCAAGGTGGCGTGGTCGGACTCGCCAACGGTGATTTCAGCCGCAATCTGGGCGTGGGCGGCGCGCAGTTGCAATTCGCCGGCAACGGCGGCTTCGCGGCCTACGGCGCCGATCGCGTCGTGAATCTCGGCGGCGCCTCGGCGCCTTTGATCTGGGGCGGCGCGAATTTCATTCAACCTGGCTTCGTGCTGACGCTGGGCGCGGCCTCGGCCGATCACAAAGTGGATTTTCAAAACCCGACCGATCTGGCCGGCTATATGCGGAACATCCAAGTCGATCGTGGAACCGGCCCCGTCGACGCTCAGCTTAGCGGCATAATCAGTAGCACCACGGGTCCGACCAACGCGATCACCGCCGGTGTGTACGGCGGCATCGACAAGGTCGGCGCTGGAGTTCTGAGCATCACCGGCGCTAACACCTATGCCGGCGGAACGATCCTCAGCGCCGGAACATTGCGAGTCGGCAACGCGGCCGGCTCCGCAACCGGCTCCGGAATCGTCACGCTCAACGCCGGCACACTGGCCAGCGCCACGACCGGCGGATCGATTGCCGGCGGCGTCGTCGCCGGTCTCGGCGCCCACGCGATCAGCCCGGGTGGCGATGGCGGCATTGGTTCGCTCGGCGTCGGCGGACTGTCCCTTAACGGCAATTCCACTTTGCGGTTCGACATCACAAGCACGTCGATGCTGGATCAGATCAACGACGCCGGCAGCTTGAGCGTCACCGGGGCAGCCAGCATCGCGGCGCCGGTCGGTCTCAATGGCGGAACGTACAAACTGATTGGATTCGGATCAACGGCGCTTACGACCGGCGCCAATCCGGCCGGCTTTGCCTTGACGGCGATCGGCGGCGGGGCCGCGCCCGGCGGCTATAGCCTTAACTTGACTCCGAACGAATTGGACCTGGTGGTCGTCTCGTCGTCGCCTGGCGCGATCGCCATCGCTCCGGCCGCCGGCAATCCGACGGCCGTGCATGTCGGCCAACCCGCGACGATCGGCGTGAACGTCGGCAACACGGCCGCCGCGGGCTCGATGGGGTTGAATTACAATCTCACGGGCGCGTTCACCGCCGGGCCCTTTACGCGTGCCGCGGGCGACGCCGACGCCGCCTCGGGAAATCTCAATACCGGGTCCTATGCGGCGAGCGCCTCGGGTCTCAACAACCTGAGCGTCACGGCGACCGACGCCAATGGCGCGACCGGCAGTCCGGCGACGGCCAATTTCAGCGTCACCGCTTACAATCTCGCGGCTGCGGCGCCGACTCAAACCGTTAGCGTCGCGGCGCACGTGGGGACAGCCAAGACAATCGGAATCACGTTGGCTAACACCGCGCCGGCCGACGCAACCTATTCCGAAACGCTCAGCACGAACGGCTTCACGACCGACAGTGGCTACTCGGCCACGGGGTCGATCTCGAATCTGGCCGCCGGGGCCAGCGACAGCAGCAGCTTGAACGTCGGGGTAAATTCCAGCGCAATGGCTGGACACAACACCGGGCACGCGACACTCGCGCTTAACTCGAACGCCGTCAATGGCAGCGGTTTGGGAACCACGAGCGTGTCGCCACAGATAATCGCAATCTCAGCCGACGTCTTTACCGGCAACGCCAATTGGAACGGCGGCGCGGCCGGCGCCTGGGCCATCGATAGCAACTGGATCGACGCGGCGTCGTCCGCGACCGCGGGAGCCCCAGGACTATCGGGCGCCGTCAGCATCGGCGATCAGGCCCATTTCCAAACTACGGCCGGCAACGTGGCCGTCGATCTCGTTAACGCACAGCCGCACATCGCGGCTCTGAGCTTTGCGGCCGGCGCCGGCGCCTACACGATCTCCGCCAGTGGGTCCGGCAAACTGCTGCTCGACAACGGCGCCTCGGCCGCCACGGTCGCGGTAGGCGGCGCGCATACGATCGCTGCCCCGGTAACTCTGGTCAGCGATATCACGGTAACGACCAGCAATACTGGCGATAGTTTGACTTTGTCCGGCCCACAAGACTTCGGCGGCAAAAATATCGCGGTCGGCGGAAGCGGCGCTCTTCGTCTCGCCGCTGCTGTCAGCCCCAGCAACGTAGCCGGGGTCACAGTAACAGTCGGCGGCGCTGCGACGCTCGAACTGGCTGGGGCCGCCTCGGCGCTTTCCAGTGGCCCGCTGCCCGTCGATCGCGCCCAGGTTCAAAACGACAGCACGGCCGGCGGCCTGCTCGTCTCGGGAATGCACCAAGTCGTGGGTGGACTCGATGGAGCCGGTAGCACGACTGTGGCCGCTGGCGCGGATCTCACGGTCAATCACATCAATCAAACATCGCTTACGATCGGCGCCGGCGCGACGATGACGCTCGCCGCCTCCAATGCAGACGGCTCGCCGATGTCGCTGCCGACCTCCAGTCCATCCAGTTTAGTGCTCGCGGGATCGCTATCCCAGTCGATCTCGTTCGCGTCGGGTCTCATCAATCCCGCTCGCCTGTCGACGACCTCGCAATCGGCGGCGGCAAGCGGCAACGTCGCGATTTCCAACTCGTCGTTGAGCGGAGCAGGTCTGGCCAGCAGCGTCGCTCCCGTGCCCGAACCCTCCGGCATCGTGCTAGTGACCCTGGGCAGCCTGATTTTCATGGGCTTCCGTCGCGCGACCCGCGCGGCTCGCTGCATGGCCTAATCGCGCGGCGATCGTCCAACATTCATTCGAAAAAATGAAGCGCTCGACGGCGGCGCCGGAGGCGATGCGCCGAGACATTCGACGCGATGCTGGGGCTCTCAATCGAGTTTTATTTTTGCCGCGGCCGCTTGGGCCTTGGCGAGCACATCCGCCAGACGGACGGGCTTGCCTCCCTCGCGCTTGCTCTCATCCGCGGCTTCCATGAACGTGTAAATTTCCAGCGACTCGGCGTCCGAGATGGGCGATTTTCGCGTGCGGAAGAACTTGGCGATTTCGACGACGAGCGGACGGTAGCCTTGATAGTCACCGAGCGGCACGATTTTTTTGGTCGTGAAAGCAGTCCCGCCGTAGCCACTTGTGCCTTTGCGAATCCCGCGAAATGTGCCGATTCGCCCACCGCTCCACACCCCGACCGCGACATCGGTATCCGGCGTGCTCGTTCGCGACACGCTTTCGCAGCCCGGTCCCATCACCGTGTACAGCGATTCGACGCCGTGGATCCCGTACCAAAACAGATCGGGATGCGTCGATTCCAAGCTGCATGGGCTATAGACGTCGCAGCCGAGAACCGCGCCAAAATCGCCGGCCCGCAATTTTTGCGCGCCATCGACATAGCGCAGCGATGAGGCCGTGAACACGGGCGTGTCGTATTTCTTGGCCGCCGCAAAAATCGCCACCGCGTCGGCTAGCGAGCCGGCTAGCGGCTTATCGATAAAGCAGGCCTTCTTGGCCTTGAGAATCGCCAGGGCTTGCTCCAGATGTGGCCGGCCATCATTTGTTTCCAGCAACACCGCGTCGCAGCGGATCAACAGGTCATCGATCGAGCCGACGATCTCGACTCCCAGTTCCTTAAGGTCGTTCGTAAATTTGGGAATTCGCTCGACGCTCGAGCGGATGTCTTTGCTGCCCCGGGGATACGCGGCGACGACCCGAAAGCCGGCTACGTCGGCGGCAGCGTGCGAATCGTTCAGGACTTTGACGAATTCCGGCGCATGGGACGTATCGAGCCCGATCACGCCGACGCGGATCGGCGCAGCGTCCGCCGCCAGCGCGGTCGCCGCCGATAGCAGCAGGCCGAGAAAAAGCAGTACGTTTCGATAGTTCATGGTTTGGGTTCCTTGCATGGCATTTTCAAGAGGGGCGCCGGCGACCGCGCGGTCCAATTACAACGCTGGTTGGGGCTCCCAGCCCGGTCGGTACTCTCGACTCCAGAGCCGCATCGCCTCGGGATCATTTTGAATTTGCCCCGTTTTTGGATCGCAGTTAAGCGTTCGGCCGACTCGATAGGCGATATTGCCCAGATGGCAGAGCAGCGTCGATCGGTGTCCCTGCTCGATGTCGGCGTGCGGCCGGCCCGAGGCCCGAATGCTCGCCAGGAAATTGACCAAATGCAGGTCGTCTCCGGTGGGGCCGGCGGCATTGGCGATTTCCTTGTCCGCCATGTCAAAGATTTTGTAACCTCCGCCGTTGATGACCAGCGTGCCGCGGTCGCCGTGAAACGACGCGCCGAACGAATCGCCCTCCAGCCCGCGCGGCGACCAGCTCAAGCCCTCCCAGAGGATCGCTTTGTCGCCGAAGTCGTAGGTCACCGTCTGCGTGTCGGGCGTTTCCTGGTCGTCGTCGTGACGATACTTGCCGCCGCCGCTCACGACTCGTTTGGGAAAATCGACGTTCAACCCCCAGCGGCACACGTCCAGGGCATGAACGCCGTTGTTGCCCAACTCGCCGGTTCCCCAGTGCCAGAACCAGTGCCAGTTGTAAGGCAGGTAATTGTCCTTGTAGGCCCGCTCGGGGGCAGGGCCCTGCCACAACCTATAGTCCAACCAATCCGGAGTCGTTGCCGGCTTGCCGTGGCCGATCGATGGCCGGGTGTTGTTGTACCAAGCACGAGCGTAGAGCGCGCGGCCAATGGCGCCGGCATGCAGCTTTTCCATGGCCTCGATGATTCCCGGCCAACTGCGCCGCTGCGTGCCGACCTGAACGACTCGATTTTGCCGACGGGCGGCCGCGATCGTCAGCTCGCCTTCGCGCGGATTGTGACTGCACGGCTTCTCGACATAAACGTGCTTGCCAGCGGCGCACGCAAGCAGGGTTGCCGGAGCGTGCCAGTGGTCGGGCGCGGCGACGATCAGGGCGTCTATCGACTTGTCGTCCAAGATTTTGCGAAAATCGCCGACGGCTTGGGGTCGCCGCGTTTGCTTTCGCCCGACGGCTTCCAATCCCGTGGCGATCGCGCGACTATCCACGTCGCAGACGTACGCGATCTCGGCGCCCGGAATCGTGGTGAGAGCGGCCGCCAGCGCGCTCCCGCGGTGCAAGCCCATCACGCCCAGCGAGATTGTCTCGCTGGCCGCCGGGGTGGCGCCGAGAGACGCGACGGCCGAAGCGCCAAGCGCAATCGCGACCGTGGAACTTTGCAAGAACACGCGGCGGTTATTGAGGGAGGACATGGTTATAGACCTTTGACGAATTATGGTTCGACTATCGATCGGATGAAAAGCCCATGCCAGCCACGGCGGTGCATTTAAAGGCCTTGGACGCTACTCGCAGACGCGATTATACCGCTCCAACGATCGTGCGACGGTGGCCTCGGCAACGGATGAAATGACCTTTTTCCACAAGGCGCCGCACCCGGTCGAGGCTCCGATCGGCTTGGCCGCGCGGCCAAAATTCGATTGATCGAGCGGGCTGCGAGGACCGATTACGATCGGCGTCTTGTTGCTAATGTCGATATTCGCGGGCACAAACACGATGCAACTCTTTCGGTCAAGCATCGTGGTTCGGGTCGCCGAAGTGACAAGGCAAAGCTTGAATAGCCAGTCTAACCGGAAACCCCAGGCGGAGATCAAAGGGGACGCAGCTCGTTTCCGATTTGAGTTGCGTCCGTTGCGACACCTTTGAATCGACCCGTCCCCTTAAATTACACTTTTAAATTGGCGGACCCTTCACTGGCCCAAAAACGATTCTTGCTTTGACTGTACATATGTGATCTAATCCCCTTCAGTCGAATCGGCCTGGGGCCGGCTTGAGATCCTGCCCAGGCGGCAAGGACTCGGAAAAGTTGGACGTCAACCGGTCGCGCGGCTCGCGTTCTTGGGAGCTTCGCTGTCGCCAGAGGCACGCTCGGCCTACGCCGGACTGTCTTGCGTCTGCGCCCCGCCCCACGTCGGGCTGATCGTGTGCTTCCGCGAAGCGGTGTTGCAAACGGCTGTGGTAGCCTCAGAGCGAACGCCCAGCCGGCCCTGTGAT
>JBBQWR010000075.1:0-16201 GCA_038210495.1 Pirellulales bacterium | reverse complement strand
TCGCCGCCTTACGCAACGCGACGCTGGCGCTGCTCAGGCTTCACGGCCATACAAACATCGCCGCCGGCTTACGCGCGTACAGTTGGAACCTCTCCCGCCTCTTGGCCATACTAGGCAAATCCAAAAAATGAAAGGCCCTGGAGCAGCACGGCAAGTCGAAGATTCTGGGCTACCGGTTCAACGAGAACGACGCCAACAAAGCCCGCGATGATGGCTACCTGTTCAATTTCAGTCCCTGCCGGGCGCAGGTCGGCAACATGCTGGTTGTCAGTTCGACGTTAGAACTCGCGCGGCAGTTGATCGACGAGCTTGAGAGGGGCCCTGCGCCCAGCAGCGCGGTGCGCGATCCGGCGGCCGAGCCCCGCACAATCCTGTACCATCGCGTGCAATGGAGCGGCTTGTCGCGATATTTGGGCGTCGTCCAAAAACGGCTGGTCACGCAAAACATGCTCGAACAGGGCAACTCCCCGGAAGACGCGGCGAAAGAGATTTCGGTATTCCTGGGCCTGCTCGATCATCTCGGCCGGCTGGAAAGCGAAAACCGATTCGCCGCGGATCGATACGAAGTCGACCTCCGGTTTATTCCCTAGCACACTGGTCCTCATAGCCCCCGTCTCTTGCGACGGGCGCTTTCCGATTTCAGGCGCCGCCATGACCGATTCAACCGCCCCGACCGCGATCGATCCGACTTGGGCTTGGCAGCCCTATCGCCCTGACGCCTCAAATCCCTGGACCCTACAAAAGGCGGGGCACCTCCATCGCCGCGCCGGCTTCGGCGCGAGCATGGCGGACCTCGATCGCACGTTCGCGGACGGCCCGGAGAAGGCCATTCATGGTGTTCTCAATGGCGGCGCCGGCTTGGCCGAGTTCGACAAGCTAATGTCCGACATGGCCGCCTCGCTCGACGCCGGCAGCGAAGAGCAGCTTCGCGCGTGGTGGATTTTTCGCATTTTGCAAACGCCATTTCCGCTTCAAGAACGGCTCACGCTGTTTTGGCACAATCACTTCGCCACGAGCAACGCCAAAGTGCGGAGCACGCCACTGATGCTCGCTCAGAACGAATTGATCCGACGCCACTCGCTGGGCAGCTTCCGCAATCTGCTCCAGGAGATGACCAAAGACGCGGCCATGATGATCTGGCTCGATACTGTCGCCAACCGCAAGGGCCAAGCGAACGAGAACTACGCGCGGGAACTCATGGAACTGTTCTGTCTGGGGATCGGCCATTACACCGAGCAAGACGTTCGCGAAGGCGCCCGGGCGTTCACCGGTTGGGAAACGCGATACGGCAAATTCTCTATCGACCAGGGCCAGCACGATGGAGGATCGAAGACATTTCTCGGCAAGACCGGCCCCTGGGGGGGCGAAGATATCGTGCGGATTTGCCTAGAGCAAGACGCGGCGCCGTATTTCATCGCGAGCAAGCTGTTTCGGTTTTTCATCAGCGATACGCTTTCGCCCTCCAAGCCTCTGCTCGATCCGCTCGCCAAACAGCTTCGCGACAGCGACTACGATCTGCGAGGCGTCGTCGAAACGATATTGAGATCGAATCTGTTTTTCACGCCTCATGCGTATCGAGCCCAGATCAAATCGCCGGTCGATTTTGCGGTGGGCATCGTCCGAGCGCTCGAAGGACACGTCGGCTCGCTGCCACTGGCCGAGGCATTGGAGGGGTTGGGCCAGCGGCTGTTTGCCCCCCCGTCGGTCAAGGGCTGGGACGGCGGGCCGACGTGGATCAACTCGACGACGCTGCTGCTACGGCACAATTTGGCGCTGGCCATTACCTCGACCGAAGACAATCGCTTCGGCCGGCGGACCGACCCGGCGGCGCTCTTGCATAAGCACGACAAACGGGCCGACGAGGAGATCGTCGACTTTTTTATGAAATTGTTCTTGCAGAACGATGCGACGGACGACGCCCGGATCGGCTTGGCGCAATATCTAGCCGAGGCGCACAAACAATCGTATCCGCCCTACTGGAGCGAGCGGGACAAGGAAGATCATCGTCTCCGCGCCGCCTGCCATCTCCTGCTAACGCAAGCCGAATTCCAACTCAATTAATAAACCTTGGCCGCGTCGCTCGCGACGCGCTCCGCCACGTCCCGAGGTCACTATGTTCAATCGACGCCAATTCATCCAAGCCGGAGTCGCCACATCCAGCGTGATCGCCTGGGGGCACACGGCCCCTGCCTTCCTCAGCCGCACGGCCCTAGCCGCCGCGCCGACCTCGGCCCCCGGCGCGAAAGAAACGGTGCTCGTCGTCGTGCAATTGACCGGCGGCAACGATGGCCTCAACACGGTCGTCCCCTATGCCGACGCCGAATATCCGAAACTCCGCCGCGATTTGCAGATCCCGAAAAGCCAGCTTAAGAAAGTGAACGACTCGCTCGGCCTGCATCCATCGCTGAGCGGTTTCGACGAACTCCTCAATGATCGCGCCTTGGCGATCGTGCAAGGCGTGGGCTACCCCAATCCGAACGAATCGCACTTTCGCTCGATGGATATTTGGCAGACCGGCAGCACCGCCGAGGATCTCACCGAGGGCTGGCTGGGCAAGACGCTCGCCCACATTCCCGCCAGCCCGGCGTTTCATGTCGCGGCCACTAACGAACAAAGTTGGCTGGCGCTCGCCGGGGCGCCGGCCAAGGTTCCCTCGATCGGCGATTTGAAACAATTCCAACTGCAAACCCTGGCCGCCAGCGCGGCCGACCATCAGCGGCAGCAGCAGTTCATCGAGCGCGACGCGCAGCGATCGGCTCATGCCGCCGCGATGGGGGCCCAAACGGGCCTTTTGGATTTCGTGCGTCATACGGCCGTGAACACCTACGCGAACAGTCGGCGGCTGCGCGATCTATCGCAGAATTACGTCCCCAAGGTCCCGTATCCCAACAACCCCTTGGCCAATCGCTTGAAACTCGTCGCGCAATTGATCGAAGCCGATCTGGGCGCCCGCGTGTTCTATGTAACGCATGGCAACTTCGACACGCACGCCAACCAGCTTACGACGCACGCCAACCTGCTCCGCGAGCTGTCGGACGCCTGCACGGCGTTTTTCAAAGACATGTCGGCCCGCGGACATCGCGACCGGATGCTGCTGATGACGTTCTCCGAGTTTGGTCGCAGGGCGAAAGAGAATCAAAGCCAAGGCACGGACCACGGCTCGGCGGCGCCCATGTTCTTGATCGGCGGCAAGGTGAAGGCCGGCCCGATCGGCGCCCATCCCAGCCTGAGCGATCTGTTCATGGACAAGCTGAAGCACCACACCGATTTTCGCCAGGTCTACGCGACGCTGCTCAACGAGTGGCTCGGCGTATCGAGCAAGCAGGTCCTCGGCGGCGAGTTCAAGCCGATCGAATTGTTCAAAACCTAAACGCCCGGCCAGGAGCGTGCTAACCCGAAGCGTAAGCGAGGATTGGTGGTCGTTCACCGGCATTATCTCGCTGGCGCTTCGATCATTGCCTCGCTAACGCTTCGGGTTGGTATACTTTTCCGCCTGCAGGCGGCCATTGGCGGCTACGCTGAAAAACGCCATACTGGCGCCACCGATGTTTTGTGGCGCATTCCCCTCGCTCCCAATGAGTGCGACTTAGGTGAGCCCTGTCGAGGCGAATTGTCCGGCTTGCGGCGCGCCGATCCGATTTGCGATCGGGTCGTCGATCGTTGTCGTTTGTCCGAATTGCCGCTCGGTCGTCGCCCGAGGCGATCGATCGCTCGAAGACCTCGGCAAAGTCGCGGCGCTCGCGGATACTGGCTCGCCACTTTCCGTCGGAAC
Source organism: Pirellulales bacterium (assembly GCA_038210495.1). Taxonomy (GTDB): domain Bacteria; phylum Planctomycetota; class Planctomycetia; order Pirellulales; family DATAWG01; genus JBBQWR01. The sequence goes on along the minus strand of JBBQWR010000075.1, from coordinate 12,429 downwards.
GAAGGGCAAGTACAAGGGCGCCCAGTTCGAGTTGACCGGCCGAGCCCAATTCGCTCACGAGGCCGGCGGTCTGTGGGACGAATGGTACGCCAGCTTTCCCGGCGACCGCTGGGGCTGGATCGCGGAGGCTCAGGGACGCACGTACATCACCTTCGCGCGTCACTTGCCCCCCAGCGCGGCGCTGCCGCCCTGGGACTCCACGGAACTCGGGCATCGGTTCACGATTCCCGGCGTCGGCGTGCTGGTGGTCGGCGAGATCGGCGAGGCGAAAGCCAAATCCGCCGAGGGAGAGATTCCCTTCAAGCTGACTCCCGGCGAATCGCTGCGCTATATCGATCTCACGGGTCAGAGCGGGAAATTCGCGACGCTCGACTACAGCGGCGATGAGCCGCTGGTGTATTTGGGCGAGGAGGTCACGCTCGACGCGCTGGGCATTTCACTTAAAGTGGCCGACGAGCGCGAGCCGACGCACGTTGGCGCCCTGCAGGTGAACTGTCCGCAGTGCGGCGGGGCCCTCGATCTTAAGGCGCCTGACGTAACCGAGCGGGTTGCTTGTCCCTATTGCAATTCGCTGCTGGATTGCACGCGCGGCAAGCTGCAATTTTTGGAGGCGCTCAAACCGGGCAAGTTCAAGCCTTCGATTCCGTTGGGCGCCGTCGGCGCCCTCGATGGCAAATCATATACGACGATTGGGTTCGTCGTTCGTCACGTCACGATCGAACGGATCGACTATTATTGGAACGAATATCTGCTGTATGGCGCGGGCCTCGGCTTTCGCTGGCTGGTGGAGAGCGACCATCAATGGAGCTTCGTCTCGAACGTTCCGGCCGGCGAGGTCGATGTTCAAGGCCGCATCGCTAGTTACGGCGGCAAGCATTTTCGCCTGTTTCAATCGGCCACGGCCCTGGTCGATTACGTGTCGGGCGAATTTTATTGGAAAGTGCATGTCGGCGAACAGGCGGTGGCGGACGACTATGTCCACGCGCCGCAAAGCCTGTCGCGCGAGACGACGTTTGTCATCGGCGACACGGCAAGCGCGGCGCCCGACTATCCGGCGGCGGCACAAATCGCCGCCCAACTGCTGCGCGCTCGCGGCGAAGTAAATTGGTCACGCGGCGATTATCTCACGCCCGAAACCGTCGCGGCCGCATTCAAGCTCCCGCCGCTTCCGCCCCAGCAAGGCATTGCCCCGAATCAGCCGTTTTCCTACTCGGGCGTCTATCCGGTTTGGGGCGCCCTGCTCGCCGCGGCCATGATCTCGTTCTTCATGCTGTCGCTAATCCGGCCGACGCACAATCTGGTCGATAAGACCTATTCGCTCGTCCCCTCGGCCGGCATCAAGCCAACCGCCGTTGCCGATGAAACGAGACCGGCGTCGGCCGACGGCGCCCCCTCGACCGACGAAATCAGCGCGATTCCCGCCGAAACAAATCCGGCGAATGAGAATTCAGCGGCGGATACCGCCGGTCAATCGACCAATATCCAGTTCGAGCCCCAAACGATCGCGATTGATGGGCATCGCGGCCTGCGAATTCAGATCGACGCCTCAATCGACAACTCGTGGCTCGCCGTCGAAGGCGACCTGTTCAACGAAGAGACGGGTCTGGACCAACCGTTCACGGTCGAACTCGAGTACTATCACGGCAGCGACTCCGACGGACTGTGGAGCGAGGGAAACACGTCCAACGACGCCTATCTCACGGCGCTACCGTCGGGGAAATATACATTGCGGCTGGAATCGCTCTGGAAGCGCTCTGATCGGCCGATATCGATGCGCGTGCGGATCGATGAGATCGGCCCCCGGTTCTTGTATTTGTTATCCGTGATTTTGCTCATTTCGATCGTGCCTATTATCGTGGCCATCGCGCACTACCGGTTCGAAAAGAGCCGCTGGGAAGAAAGCGAGTTCAGCCCCTACGGTTCGTAATACATAGTTGCGGCATCCTGCCGCGCCGTGCTGTTTGCTTTTAAACAATCACAATTTCAATGTCATTTCCATCATGTTCGCAAAACTTTACGCCGGCTTCGGTGCGCTGATCTTAGCCGGCTTCATGGGCGCCACGCTCAGCGGCTGGGAATATACGACGCCCGCGCAGCAGCGGTTGCCCGCCGGCGCCGTTGGACCCAATGGGGGCAACGGCAACATGCGTCAATCGCCCGGCGGGTATCGATCTTTCCATTTTTGGCACTCAGGATTTCATGGAGGCAAATGATGTCGTTACTGCTCGCAGCGGAGACAACCGGCCGGGTGTTGGCCGAACAAGTGGTCGCAGCGCTAATTTTTAGCATGATCGGCCTGGCGCTGTTTGGCGTCGCGTTTATTGTCGTGATCAAGATCATCAAGCACGTCCCCCTCAGCGTGCGAAAGGAGATCGAAGAAGATCAGAACATTGCCCTCGCGATCATCATTGCCGCGATGATCCTGGGGATCTCGATAATCGTTTCGGCGTCGATCCATTAAAGAACCGCGAAACATTGTCACAGCGCGCGACGACTACGCTTGGCGGCTTAGCCTACCCATCTTCTTGCCGGCGGTGCTAGCGGCGGTAAATCTCGCCTAAATTCTCAAGGCCGGCGTTTCTTCTTGCCGATACCCCCGTTGATTGCGCGGGCTGTAACGATTTTACGGCTTGTGACGGCCAACGGGCTGGAGTGGTCTTGAGCATGAATTTTTTCTTACAAGCGCGAAGCAAGCAGGTTCGTCCGCGGTTCCACGCGGCTGGATGGCGGGGCTATGTTTGCGCGCTGTTGACTGTTCTCATGTTTGCCCAAGGTTGTGCGTCGACCGCGCCCCCTTCTCCGCCGGGCGCTCCGCCCGGAGCTGGGGGCGTTCCTGGGGCGCCAGGCGCCCCCGGGGCGCCGGCTGGCACGCCTGGCGCCGCGACAACGGCATCCGCCGGCGGCTCGACCGTGAATGTGACCACGCCCGCGCAGCCATGCTGCCCGCATCTGACGCTTTGGGAATTCCTGGGTTTCAAGGGGGGCTTCAAACTGCTCGGTGGGCTCATCGAACGAATTCGTAATCGCCTCGGAAGTGTTTTTCCTGGGCTGGAAGCTAAACCGGCGATCGTGGCCATCACCGACCCGTCGATGGCCGCCTCGTCCAATCCGGCGGAAGCCGCCGCCGCCGGCGCCAAGGCCGACGAAGACGCGGCGCCGCAGAAGATCAAAGCGATTCGCTACCTGGCCACGCTCGGTTGCGCCGGCTGCTATCCCAACGTGGAAGACGCCTTACTCGCCGCACTGGACGACTGCACCGAATCCGTGCGGTATGAAGCCGCCAAGGCGATTCGCGAGAACTCGGGCAAGCCCTGCTCGACCTGCAAGACCAAAGGCTGCTGCAGCCCGAAGGTGCTTAAGAAGCTCGATCAGATCGCCAACAAAGTGGAAAAGGGCTGCTATGTCGAATCGTCGGCTCGCGTGCGTCGCGAGGCGCGATTGGGACTAGCCGGTTGCGGCAATGCGCCGCCACCGGCGAGTACCGAGGGTCCTAAAGAAGGTCCGTCCGAAGGTCCTGGCGCCGCCCCTGCCGCCGGCGCTCCGGTCACGGCCGGCGAAAGCGCGGTGGACAGCGCCGAGGCCGCGATCGCTTCGCTCCTGGGCGTTCCCACGGCAAAACGGGCCAGCCATCCCACGGGCACGATCACTCAGACTCGCACATTCGGCGGCCAGGCATCCAGTGACTGCGGTTGCGGTAGCTCGCAAGGCACAATCACGATTCAAACGCCCGTCGCGGCGCCGGCCGCAATGGCCCAAAAGCCAGCCGCGAGATTCGCCAAGGCGCCGTCGTCATCGTCGGCTCAATCCCCCACCCCGGCGCCCAATTCGCCGGCGGTCAATTCGCCCGCAGCACTGCCAGCCGGAAGCGAGCCGTCGAAGTTGCGAATCGCGAGCCCTCCTGCGATTAGCGTCATGCGGACATCCGGAGCGGTGTTGGCCGAGGTCAACGGGCAACTCGTGTTCGAGAGCGAGGTGCTGCCCGAGGTCGACCGCCAACTTTCGCAGATCGGCCCGCAAATGTCGGTCGAGCAAAAGCTGCATGAGCGACCGGCGTTCATCCGTCGCGAACTCGTGGCCGTCATCGACCGTAAATTAATATGTCAAGCAGCCCACCGCGCGGCGCCCGAGGTTGCCCAGGCCGCATTCGATGCCTCGCAAGGGGACGAAGCGTCGATCGCCGGAGCTTGGCTTCGCGGCCAAACTCGCGTGGACGACACGATCACCCAAGACCAACTTCAAGCGTGCTATGTGGCCACCCAAGCAAAATATCCGCGCCCGGCGGAAGTCCGATACGAGCAGATCGTTGCCAAACTAGACAATTTCGCCACCCGCGACGAGGCCCAGTTCGCGATCGAATATGCTCGCAATCGGGCGCTGGGAATTCGACAAGCCGCCGCGGCCGGCCAGCGATTGCAGGCCCTTCAGGCCCAGACATCGGATTGGACGCGACGCGAGACCATCGATTCGGCGGATGTGGCCCGATCCCTGTTTTCGATGCCGGTCGGCTCGATCAGCGCAATCTTTACCGGCGCCGACGGATATCACGTTTATCGAGTCCTCGAGCGGCGCAATGCGGGACCGGCGCCGCTGGAAACCGTGATCGAGTTGGTGCGGGAGGATGTGCTCATTCAGCGACGAGCCTACTTGGAAGAAGCGTATATCAGTCAACTCCGAGCGCGAGCCCGCGTCTGGACGGCATTCGATGCGCCGCCCACCCGCTCCGCTGGCCATTAAATCCCATCGGCCGTGCTCGCTCGCGAGGGGCGTTTCTCCAACCACCGGCGCCACCCGTCCGTTTGACAACCACCCGCGCCCGATATAATGCGACGAAGCACGTCAATTTACGGAAATATTCATGTCACAGCCGGGTTCTTATTCGTCGAGTAGTTTCGTTCCACCAAGCGGCGTCGCGCTTGGCTGGCGCGGCAAGCTTCGCCGGCAGCTTCAAGAGTTCCGTTATCGCTGGCAGCGGGACTCCAGCGATCGATCGAGAGACCTGCACCGCAGCCGTGCTTCTTGGCGGCGTCTGCGCATTTTGGGACTGCTCGGTTTGTTTTTGGCGTTGATGGCCCTGTTGGTCTATGAGCTGTGGTTTCGGCCGATTCAAACGCCGATGATAACGCTCTCGGCGCCGGCCTACTCGTGGCCCGTTCCGCCGCAGGGCTGGACGCAAGAAGATTTGCAGGCGTTTGCGGCGCTCGAGCGGCAAGGTTCGATTCACGTGCTCGACGCGGGCTCGACCTGGCGAACCAGTGAATCGGCGCTGGCGGCTCTCGATCGACAATTGCGGCTCGCGAGCAAACAGGGCGCCGGCAGCGGCACGGTCGTGCTATATGTGAGCATGGTCGGCGTCGTTGACGCCGCCGGCCAACCCGCGCTGATCCCGCCCGGGGCTTCGCCGCTGCGGAGCGACACTTGGCTCAAGGTCAGCGATCTGCTGCAGAAAATCAAAGCCCAGCATTTGCCCGACCAGTGGCATAAGCTGCTGATCCTCGATTGCAATCGAATCGATGTCGACTGGAATATGGGTCTGTTGGCCAACACGTTCGCCGAAAAACTGCCAGAGGTCGTCGCCGAAAAGCAGATCCCCAATCTCGTTGTCTTGAACTCGACTGGTCCAGGCCAAGTCGGCTGGTCGTCGAAGGAACTCGTCGGCTCGGTCTTTGGGCATTATTTGCAGGTGGGATTGGCCGGCGCCGCCGACACCGAATCCGAAGGGGGCAACGGCGATCATCAAGTCTCACTCTTCGAACTGCGCGACTACTTGCGCAAACGCGTGGATGGCTGGGCGAAGCACAATCGGGCCGACCATCAGACGCCGATCCTGATTCCCGAAACGGCGACGGATTTCAATATCGTCTGGGCGTTGAACAAAAGCGCGCAATCGCGTTTGGCCAAGGCGACCGCCGCGGCAGGCAGCGTTTCGGCCCCCACGAACATGAACCGCGATCTGAGCCAACTTTGGCAAACCCACGATCGGCTGGCGCGGATGGACGTCCTGCGGTTCGATCCGTTGGGCTGGCGAGACTTCGAGCACAAACTGCTGTGGCTGGAGCAAGCGTCGGCCGCCGGCGAGGCTTATCGCACGCCGGTCCGAGCGATGCTGCGAGAGCTGAAATCGCTGGCGTCCGCCGCCGATGACAAGGCGGGCAAGCCGGGCGAAGAAGTGGTTTCGATTTTTGCGAAAGCCGACCTGCTGTCGGACCGGGAATCGAAACGACCGCCGCCGGTCGCCCATTCGTTGCCCCTGGCGAATTTTTTCGGAATGCCGCCATCGGACGCCGCGCAGGTCATGGCTCAACTGGCTCGATTCCAAAAGGCGCCGAGCGAAGCCAGCGTCGACGAGCTCCTAGCTCGAACCAAAAGCCGCGAGCCCAATCCGCCGCTCGTTGAGCTTCAGTTGGCGCGGTTGCTCAAGAGCCAACTCTCGGCGCAGGCTTGGCAGCATCCGGCAACCGCCGGTCGTGCCATGACGATTCAAACCCATGCCGAACGGGCCGCGGTCCCAGCGGACGAACGCACGCAACCCTGGATTGGGCCGGTGATCGCATCTGGCGATCGCGCGAACCGGCAAGCGCGCGATGGCCTGTTCGCCGGCGATGGCCGCGCGCTATCGGCCGCCGACTCCTTGTACGACGACGCGGACCGCCGCTACGGCCACGCCGAGCAACTGAGCCAGAGCGCCGCTGCCGCATATGCCTTGCGCGATCGAGCGTATGCGGAGATTCCCTACTTGGCCCAGTGGCTAGCTCGGCCGCTGCCGCCGGGTCAGTCCTCCAAGTCGCTCGATCTCGAGATCAACGACTCGCTTCTGCCGTTGATTTACGCCAACCACGCATTGGCCACGACGCTGGCGGCGGAAGAGGCCGCGATGTTCGACGCGGCTTCCGATTCACCTGCCTTCGATCAGCAAGAGCAACAAGTTCGTCGGCGACTGGATCATTTACACGAACTGTTGGCCAACCAGTGCGATACCTTGCAAAAGACCAAGCGTCCCGGCGGTCAAGCGGTCCGCGATCTCTATGCTTGCTTGGACACGCCGCTCATTCCAGCCGGTCAGCGCGAAGAGCTGCGCAAATTGACTGCCCGATTGTCCGGCGCGCTCAACGGCGAAACAGACAACTTGATCACGGAAGAGGCCAAATCGAAATCCGAGAGCGAAAAAACGGCGGATGAGAAGGCGATGGGTCAATCCTCGTCCGGCAAGTCTTCCAAATCGAAGTCGGCCAAGTCGGCGAGCGGCAAACGGGACGCGGGCGACGCCGAGGATAATGACTCGATCGACTACTTGCAGCGATGTGCCATCGCGTGGCAAGAGCATCCGGCGCTTGCGATTTTGGCCGCCAATCCTGCCGATCGAGAGCCGGTGAAGCCCGATCGGCTCGACTACGACGGAAAGTCGAGCGACACGGCAGCACCTAGCGATAGCTCCGCTCCTATTGCCAGCGATTCTTCAAGCTCTTCGGCGGCTTCGGCGACGAAATCGCCGGACGCAAAGGCATCTGGCGTTGCAGAGACGATCGCCGGGCAATCGGCTCGCGTCCGCGAGTTACTCGACACCTTGCCCGCACGATTGCGACATATGCACGACAAGAGTGTCAGCGCGGCTGCTAGCGGGGCGGGCGAAGGCGCCGGCGTTGCGTCGACTGCCGACGCCATCGAAAAACCAATTTCATTGGCGACACCTCGGGCCGCCGCGGCGGAAGCCGAGCGATTGACTCGGGCCGCCGCTTCACTCGGTCTGCCGGCGCTCGACGTCGATCCGATTCGCCGGCTGCGGCAATGGGACCTCCAGCGGATGTTGTTCGCACAGTCCGGCCGATTGCTCGACGATTTTTGGGGCGCCACGGCCGGCCAGAGCGATCCTTTTTTCGCGACCGCGGCCAGCGATTATCTTCGGGCAGCCCAGGCTTTGGGCGAAATCGAGCCGGCGCTGCTCATCGAGCGCAATCGGTTGGCCAAGCTGCTCGAACGTCGCCGCAGCGCCGCCCGGGCCGGCGTGCGGATCGCCGCCTCCGACGTGCTGCTCATCAACGAAGCCGAAAACGTCACGATCAAATTGGGCGTGGGTCTCAATCGCGAGTCCGGCAATCGCGGGGCGCCGACGGAGCATGTGACCGTTTTCGTCCGCGACGGCAAAGGGCGGATCGAGGGGACGACGCAGTCGCTCGATCTCCCGGCAACGCAGCCCGGCGGTCGCCCGCTGGAGATGCTGGAATTCAAGCTGCCGACGGCTGCTCTCAACGGACGCGGACCGATGCTCGAAGCCGTCGCGCTGCTGCGAACCAACGCCTTCGTGACTCCGTTTCTCTTGCAGCCCACGGGAGGCGCGCGAATCGATGTCAAACCCTTTAGCTATGGCCCGCCGCAAGTGACCGTCGCCGGCCGCAGCCGCAAGCGGGCGTCGATCGTCATCATTCTCGACTGCTCCGCGAGCATGTCGGAGATGACCGAGCTCGAAAGCCCCGGCGGCACGCAGCGATTGCCCCGATTAGAAGCCGCCAAGATCGCGCTCCACGAGATGCTATCGCAGTTGGCCCAAGAAGGGGACACCCGCGTCGGCGTGATTTTCTACGGTCATCGCGTCGGCTGGAATTTGAAGAAGCCCGACCAGATTCTCAGGCAAACCGAATTCGCCCGAACGATTCCCGATGAACTCCGCCCGAGCGAAGACGTCGAGCAAGTGCTGCCGCTCGGCCGATTCGACACCGTGGTTGCCGGGGGTGTGTACGAATTGATGAAGAGTCTCAAGCCCTGGGGCGAGACGCCGCTTTATCTATCCGTGATCGACGCCATCGGCAATTTCACGGGCGATGAGCCGGACACTGAAAAGAGCATCATCGTCATCACCGACGGCGCCAATTATCAGTTCAATTCGCCGAGTCCCAAACGGCTGCAAGATGTTTTGGCGGCAATGGGCCAGAAGAAGATTCCCGTGCATATTGTCGGGTTTGGCATCCCCGCCAACGAGTCGGCCATCGCCGCCAAGGAATTCGGCACGTTGGCCGATCAAACGGGGGGCAGTTTCTCGCCCGTCGCCAGCGGCACCAGCGTCGTGCGGGCGCTCGAAAACTTGCTCGGCCCGAAGACGTTCACGCTGTTCGATCCGAGTGGATCGCAAATCGGCCAAACGCAAATTGGTCAAGTCATCGCGGTCAACCCCAAGCCGTCGCTGCCGCAGTTATATACCGTGGCCATGGGGCCGCTGACCGAGCGGATCGAGCTTGCTGGCGGCGAGTCGGCTCAGTTTGTGCTGAGCGCGGACGGCAAGTCGCTCGACGCGCTGGGTTACGCCAAAGGGGACCCTGTGTTCGGGCCGCTCGTGGCGGGCGACTCGGGTCTCGACACGAATTGGCGCCTGGGCGTGCATCGCCCGGTGCGAAACAACGAGGGCGCCCGATTCCCGATTTCCATCCAGCGAACGGATCGCCAGTTCACGACCCGGCCCGCCGAGACTTGGATCGAGATCACTCCGGTCGTCGATGGCAAGCGAACCGCGACGACGCCGTATATCTATTACGACGCGAACTTCGAGCCGCGCACGACCGCGCCGGTTCTCGATTGGTTCGCGGACGCTTGGCCCGGCGCCGCCACGCAGGCGGAAGTCCGCGGCTGGATCAAGTACTCGCACACCAAGCCGGATTGGACGGTGAAGCTTAAAGATGTCGCGAATCAACTTCCGGCAAACGGCCTGGGCGCATCGCTCGAAGGCCTGCCGGGCGTGAGTTACCAGGTCCGCTCGCGCCGCGGCGAGGCGCCGGGAAGTCCGATGCGGGTGGCCGTCATCGAGCGCCACGAGGACAACTCCGCGGGATTGGGGAGCTTGAAAGTCGAGCTTTATCCGCAGCCCGCGCACATCGTGCATCGCTTCGATCAGGAGCACAGCCTGGCGACGCACATTTTCGAGATCGACCAGTCGGACGAGCAAACCGCCGGCAATTATGAGCTGCGGTTCACGCGCCGCGACAGCGTGCAATCGGGCGCAATGCAGTTGGCCGAGCCGATCGTCCGCCGTGTCGTTGACGGCAGCGACGTAATCCGCGGCGAACGAGAAAAATCAGCCAGCGATAAATAGTCGCGTCGGTTTTGCGTCCCGCTGACTTAGAACGGCCAACAACGCTCTCGGGGCGGCCGGGGCTGAAGGCGCTTCGCCGAAGCCCCGGAGAGTGGCTTTTAAGTCAGAAGTTTCTTCTTCCCGAAAAAAAGTCGTTCAAGGATCCGCCAGCTTTGCCAACTATTCCGATCAATTCGATCGACGATCCTCGGCTCGAAGCTTATCGCAATCTCAAGGACACCAATCGAACGCGCTGGGCCGGTCGATTTATTGTCGAGGGAGAAAAGCTGGTCCGGCGATTGCTGGACAGTCGGTTCGCGGTCGATTCCATTTTGCTGAGCGATAGATTCGCTGCCCACTGGGACGGCAGTGCCTCAAATGGAGTCAATTGTTTTGCCGTGCCCGGCGAATCGATCGAGCAATTGGTCGGATTCGATTTTCACCGCGGAATTTTGGCCTGCGGAGTCCGCCAGCCGAACCCGTCGCTCGAAGCGATTGCCCCGCCCGGTGATCGCCGGACCGTGGTAGTTTGCCCCGACGTTCAGGATCCGGAAAATCTGGGCGCCATTCTTCGGCTCTCGAATGCCTTCGGGGTCGATGGCGTGCTGACGGGTCCCAGCTCGGCCGACCCATTTTCGCGGCGCGTGCTGCGAGTCTCGATGGGCGGGTCGCTCCGCACGCCGATTCGCGAATCGACGGATGTCATCGCCGACATGCAAGAACTCAAGCAGCGGCTGCGAATGGAATTGGCGGCGACCGTCTTGCATCCGGACGCCGAGTCGTTAAGCAGCGCGCGCCGCGCGGGCCGATTCTCGCTGGTTTTCGGCAGCGAAGGGCATGGCCTGCGGCCCGACGTGATCGCCTGCTGCGACCGGCGCCTCACGATTCCCATGCACGCAGCTGCAGACTCTCTCAACGTCGCCGTGGCCGCCGGCATTTTCCTGCACCACTTCTGCGCCGTCTCGAATCTTGAATAGAGACGATAATTTACCGCAAAGAACGCGAAGATTAAGGCGTTTGCCGCTCTATCTTCCTGACTACTTCGCGAGCCTTCGCGGTAAAATGAATTCGTAAATTTTTTCGAATTCGGTGATTCCACTCTAAAGTCCGCGTGCCGATAATGGCCGTTTGACCGGACATGGGATTAATTCGAAAACAAACCTCTCGAGGCGCGGCTCCGATGAAGAAATCGATTAGTTTTTCCTGCCGAGTTGTTTTGACGCTGGCGGTTTTGTGCGCGCTGGCTCCGGTTGCTGCCGCAGCCGAGAAGTGGGTGGTCTATGATGGCAAGGACGGACCGGGCAAAGGCAAGCAGGTCGTCCTGATTAGCGGCGACGAAGAGTATCGATCGGAAGAAGGCTTGCCGCAATTGGGCAAGATCCTGGCCGAGCGCCATGGCTTCCGCTGCACGGTGCTGTTCGCCATCGATCCCAAGGACGGCACGATCAATCCCAACGAGTCGCACAATATACCCGGCCTCGAGGCGCTCGACTCGGCCGATTTGATGATTATCCTCACTCGGTTTCGCGATCTGCCCGACGATCAGATGAAGCACATCGTAGACTACGTGGAATCGGGCCGGCCGGTTATCGGTCTGCGGACCGCCACGCACGCCTTCAACATCGGCGGCGACAAGACTTACGCCAATTATTCCTGGAGCGGGCCGAAAGCCGAGGGTGGCTTCGGCCGCAAAGTCCTCGGCGAAACATGGATCAATCATTGGGGCCATCACGGCAGCCAAAGCACGCTTGGTATTTTCGCTCCCGGCGCGGATCGCAATCCGATTCTCAAGGGAATCGCTCCCGGTTCGATCTGGGGACCGACCGACGTCTACGAAGTGCATATACCGGCCGACTGCAAGCCGCTGGTACTTGGCGAGGTCCTCGAAGGCATGAAGCCGACCGACAAGCGAGCGACCGGCAAACAGAACGAGCCGATGCTTCCGGTGGCCTGGACCCGCGAGTACAAAGGGGCTGCGGGAAAGACAGCCCGCGTGTTCGCCACCACGATGGGCGCCGCAACCGATCTGGAGTCGGAAGGATTGCGGCGGATGCTCGTGAATGCCTGCTACTGGGTGCTGGGAATGGAAGACAAGATCGGCGACAAGACAAATGTCGACCTGGTCGGAAACTACCATCCGACCAAGTTCGGCGGCGGCGGATACATCAAGGGAGTCAAGCCGGCGGATCACGAGATGAAGTGAGGCCGGCCGCGTGGAGGGTGAAGGGGGCCCGGGGCTGGAGGCCTTGTAATTACCCACAAGTGTACAAAGTTTTTCGGCTGGTCGGCCGAGTGGGAATTCGATTTATCGCGATGGGTTCATTCGGGTTACGATTTCCGCGTGGGACATCTGAGGGCGTGGAACGAGGTTTGCT
>JBBQWR010000074.1:0-17119 GCA_038210495.1 Pirellulales bacterium | reverse complement strand
TGTTCACTCGAAATCCCTCCGTGGCCGCAGGTACTTTGTCTTCGATAAACAAAGAATACCGCAAAACCGCCGAGGGATTTCGTTTTTTCTAGAATCATTTCGCGAACTGCCTTCCAGAGTTCGCTTGATTAAGGGCTAGGGGCCAAGGCGTCATTAGTGCGTGTCATACCCTGCGCGAGCGCAAATAGCAACATTACTATGGATGATTGAGGTAAATGCTGGAATTAACAGCCAAGTGGCATAATTTCCGGCTAAAATCGCTCGCTGAGAACGTTAATTGGTGGCATGAAATATTCGGCGCGCAACGACTATGCCGATAATCAGGACCCTTGTGGAGCCCAGTCTGCGCTTAACGATGCTTAGCAATCGAACTCGGCTAGAAGGACGTGGGAAATGACTTGCCGCGTGCCCTACCCGAGCGAACCGTTTTTGGGGGCGATCGGGTTGTCATCCATGGATCCGGCTGATTCCGATCGGCCCGCGGATAATTACGAGGTCGAGGGCTCGGCGGCGGATCCGTCGGGCGGCTCCCGCGCTCAGGATGAGTTGCACGAGCACTTTACGGCGATTTTGGCCCGGCACCATATGTCGCTTATGAGCTACCTGCTGTCCATGATCCCGAGTTGGTCGGATGCGGAAGATGTCTTGCAGCAAACGAGCGTTGTCATGTGGCGAAAGTTCGGTGAATTCAAGCTGGGAAGCGATTTCCTGAGTTGGGGGTGTCAAATCGCCCGTTATCAGGCGCTCAATTTCCTGCGAAAGCGAACGCGGGATCGGCACGTGTTCTCGCTGGACCTCTTGGAGACGCTCGCGAGCGAGGGTGCCCGCGACATCGAACAACAAGAAGCCGAACGGAACGCCCTGCGAGCCTGCTTGAAAAAGCTGCCCGAGGACCAGCAAAATCTGCTCGCCTCATGTTATTCGCCCGGCGTCACGGTCCAGCAAATGGCCAAGACCTTGGGTCGGACGCCCAATAGCGTTTACAAAGGTCTCAATCGAATCCGAGAAGCGCTACTGCGTTGTATTCGCAAAGCCCTAGCCATGGAGGGCGGGTAATGTCGGAACAAGCATCCCATCGAGACGAAGCGGAATTGCTTCAATTGATCGGCGAACTGATCAACGGCGTGGCATCGGCCGATCAGCGAGCGCGGCTCGACGCCTTGCTGGCCGGAAGCGAGGACTTCCGCGCAATTTATCGTCGGTACATCAATTTGCACGTGGCGCTGCGCACGCTTCACCATATGCCAGGAAGTTCGCTGGAGCAGACGCTCGCCGAAGCCCTGCGCGAAAATTCGCCGAATTCGGACAACATCGACGCGGCGACGCGACGCGGGTTGTCGCGCCGTTCCGTGTCGCGTGGTCGCTATTTGGCAATGAGCGCGATTGCGATCGCGGCAACAGCGGCAATGTTGATTGGCGTCGCAGTCTTATTGCATCGCGATTCATTGAACAACGCCAAGCAAGGTCGGCTTAGCGGCCAAGCCGTTATCGCCCGCGTCACCAAGACGTCCGCCGCCCGCTGGACGAGTAAGGTAATCGTGGGCGATGACGAAGAGGCGCTCGCCGCCGGTGATTTAGTCCTGGCGGATGGGTTCGCCGAGGTTCGCTTTGACAGCGGCGCCCGAGTGGTCCTTGAAGCGCCCGTCGACATGCGCTTAGTGGATTCCCAGAACGCCAAGCTTCGGTCGGGGCGAATCGTGGCGTATGTGCCGCCCCCAGCTCGTGGCTTCGCGATCGAAACGCCCAGAGCCAAGGTCGTGGATTTCGGAACCGAGTTCGGGGTCGACGTGCGGGGCAATGACACCGAGGTTCAGGTATTTAAGGGAGTCGTCGTCACGCAATGGCGCGACCCGCGAGGCGCGACCAAGGATCATCGCATGGAGGCCGGTCAGGCCGTCAGCATCGACGAACATACCGCGGCTGCGCCCAAGGCGGCGCTCTATGATCCCGAGGGCTACGTCCGCACTTTTCCCACGGACGCCAGCGACGAACCCGGGGGGCCGCTTTACAACCGCAGTCATTTCAACGCAGTGCACGTCACGCCCGCGCCGAAAAACCTTGTCATCGATGGCGATTTGTCGGACTGGGATCGGAGCGGAGCTTTTTTTAGCGCATGCCTTCCGCCTTACCATGAAAGTTATTACTTGGAAGGCATGATGATGTACGACCGGGAGTTCGTGTACATCGGAGCGCATGTGGGCGATCCCGATCCGCTGCGTTCGATCGTGAACACCGACGCCGAACCCGCTTGGCGGGGTGGAAGCGTGATTGTCCGACTTGCCGTTAATCCCGAACTAGGTTGGCCTCTTAAGGCTGTGGGGCCTGCAGAGGGAGATCGCTTGGGAGATCCCAAACTCGGTCGGCGTCCGATCGACATTCACGAGCAAATCGTTCATCTGACCATGTGGTATCACCAACCCACGGCCAAGCCGCGTCTATTGTTTTCGTATGGAATGAATTTCCAAAGTGAACTGAAGGATCCGCCGGGCTGGCGCGGCGCCTATCGAGTCGATCCCAACGGGCGAGGCTACATGCTCGAATACGCCATCCCCTGGTCGCTGCTAAATGCCGCGGACTGTCCGCCAAAGGCTGGGGACGTCGTCGCCGCCAATTGGACCGTTCACTGGAGCGATCGGGAGGGCAAGCTTTCCCGAGGCAAGCTCATCGAGATTACCAACTTGGATGAAAAACCATACCGATTCTTGCGAGCTTCGACCTGGGGCAAAGCCATCTTTCACGACAAGGGCAATCTGTCGCCAAGCGTTGTCGGCCCGCTCGATTCCTCGGCCCTACCGCAATGATGCTGTCTGCCGCCCGGCAGAACCCCGACGGTCCCACCGCCGACGTCCCGCCTCGTCAAATCCAAATGAAGCCGCTTTTATCCGCCGCGCTATCGGCATCGATCACGTTGATCATTTTGATTGGAGGCCTTGCGCCCAGCGTGGCGGCCGAACCGAGCTTTGCCGACTTCAATCGTCGTGCTCAGGCAGGCGAACGTTTGAACGTCGTGTTCTTCGGGGCATCGCTAACCTGGGGCGCCAACGCCAGCGACCCCCAGCTTACGTCGTACCGTGCGCTGATTGGCCAACGACTGGACGCGGCGTACCCCAAGGCCCATTTCCAATTCTGGGACGCCGCGATCGGGGGCACGGATTCTCGATTGGGCGCCTTTAGGCTCGAGCGCGACGTGCTACGCCGAAAGCCCGATTTGGTGTTCTTGGATTTTTCCGCGAACGACGACATCAGCTATGCTGATCCGGAAAAGCTCTCGTCCTATGAAGCAATCGTGCGGCGACTGGTGCAAAGCGCGAGAGTCCCGGTCGTGCAGGTGATTTTTCCTTTTCAATGGAATGTCGCCCAGGGCAATACCGAAAAGATGCCGCGCCGAACGGGCCATCGGGCGATCGCCCAAGCGTATCGCACGGCGGTCGGCGATGCCATTGAGTTGGCCCAAACGCGGGTGCGGGACCAAAAGACGACCCTCGCCGAGCTCTGGCCGGTGGACGGCGTGCATCCCTGCGACCACGGATATGAGCTCTTCGCCGACGCGGCGTGGAGTGCATTTCAGGACGCCGTGACGAAAGGATTGGTTTGCAAAGCGCCAGATAAGATGATCTATGCCGCGACGTACATGACCAGCGCGCGAGCTCGACTAGCTACCATGCCATCGCTGCCCAGTGGCTGGCGTGCCGCCAAGCCCAGCGTGAGTTCGTCGCTGTTCGATATGCTGATGTCGCGATGGCTGGACGACGAGGCCGTCGCGTCGAACGTGGCGCCGGATCGCGCTTCGGCTAAGGCCGTCGCTGGCAAACCGTCGCGCCAGCAACCGGCCGCCATCCGCGCCCAATTTCACGCCGGCACGGTAATGTTGTTCGGCGAGTCGACGTCCAGTTCCGGCAAGTATCGGGTGCTCGTCGACGACAAACCGATCAAGCGCAAGGCCGCGGACGGCAGCATGATCGACCAATTCGACGCTTCCGAATTCGCCCATCGAGTCAACGGCACAGCCTATCTCGTGCAGATCGTGGCCGAAGGATTGGATCCCGACGCGACGCACGAGTTGCGAATCGAACCGACCTTTGCCGATAACGCGGACCAAGAACTGCGATTGGAGAGCATATGCGTGGCGGGGGGCAAGGCGGATGTCAAGTTACTGGAATCGATCGAATCTGAATCAAAAATCAATCAACCCTGAGCCGCCGCGACGCGGGAGCTATTAAGCATGATGAAGAAACTTGTCTTGCAAGTGATCAGCTGTATTGTCTGTTTCGCGTGCGCAGCTCATGCGAGAGCGACCGAGAGCGAGAATCTCAACCTGCAAGTCTTGCCCGCGCCGGGGAAGGTCACAATCGATGGAAAATTCGACGATTGGGATTTGACGGGGGGCATCTTCGCCTGTGCCGACGTGGAAAACGCCCGCGGCGCCTTTGCTGTCTGGTTCCACGCGATGTACGACCACGACAACCTCTACTTATTGGCCCGCTGGTCGGACCCGACGCCGATGAACAATCCCGGTAGCACCAAGGGAGACAACGGATTCAATGGCGACTGCTTGCAATTTCGCGTGGTCACGGCGCCCGACGTCGCCGCAGCCGAGGTTTCCGCAATGGAACCAAAGGACAAAGACGCGCCGGCGGTTCGCACCAGTCATCTGACTTGTTGGAGAGATAAGGACGGGCTTGACGTGATTGATCTCTCGTACGGTCGCGGCTTCAAGGAAGGGGCCCTCCGCGACGCGAAATCACAGGGCGCCGCGCAAGCCTTTGCCGAGTATCCCGATCGTACGGGCTACGTCCAAGAAATCGCCATTCCCTGGAAATTGCTCGTCAAGCCGGGCGTCGAGGTTAAGACCGGATCCACGATTCTCATGACGCTCGAGCCCAACTTCACGGTCGGGACCGGCGGCCGGCTGACGATCAAAGACCTGTTCAAGTCTGGCTCGTCGATCGACCGCGTATTCACGTTCCAGTCGAACATGGCATGGGGATTCGCCAAACTGGAGCCCAAAGGCTACGTTCCCCTTCGGCCGGTGCGTTTGGCCGATCGGCGAGAGTTTCCCGTCCATATGCAAAATGGCCTTCCCGTCGTCGACTGGGCCGGTCTTGTTAAAAACAATCTACCGACCGGCTTCAAACCGATTCGGTTTACCATGCCCCAACCTGGCTTCGTCTCGCTCAATCTGTTCGCTCCCGATGGCACGGTCGTGCGCCAACTTCTCACGGGACAATTCTTCGAAAAAGGAGAGCAAGCGGTCGAGTGGGATGGGCTGACCACACCCTCATATCATCGGCCCGGGCAAGCCGCGTCGGCGGGCGAATATTCCTGGCAGGGCTTTTACCACGGTAAGATCGGCATGAAGCTTCGCGGCTGGGCGGGCAACAGCGGCCCGGCGCCTTGGGCCGGCTGGGGCGCCGATCATGGCAATCCCATGGCTTGTGCCGCCGCGGGGGACCAGATCATTTTGGGCTGGAATGGCGGTGAAGGAGATAAGCCGCTACAGGCTTGTGACCTCAACAGTAATATCCAGTGGAAGAGTATTCGCGGGGGCATCGCCAGCGCGGGGCCAGTCGCCACCGACGGCGCCACGGTCTATGCGTTCAACTGCAACGATCAATATGTCGCGCGATCTATTTATCGCGTCGATGCAAAATCTGGCAAATACACTGAGTGGAGCGCGCTGGGGGCGACCGATCTCACGATGAAGGATCTCTGGGGAGACGTCAAAGATCTGCCGGCCGGTCCAAGCGGACTGGCCGCCGACAGAGGGCGCGTATTCGTCAGCTTCAGCGAAAAGAACAAAGTTTTGGTTGTCGACGCGGCGACCGGTCAGGTCACCAAGCAATTGGAGGTCGCCAAGCCTTCAGCGTTAGTAGTCGGCGGTGGAAAGCTGTATTGCGTGTCGCGCGGAGCGGAAGTGGCCGTCGTCGATTTCGAATCCGGGGCATCGCATACCGTTGCCAAGCCGACGCTCGTTGAAGCCAAGGATTGGGTCTCGGCCGTCGCGATCGACAAGGCTGGCAACTTGTATCTTGGAATCCGCGGCCAAAACCATCATGTGCAAGTCTTCTCCGCCGATGGCAAGCCAACGGGGATCATCGGTCGTAAAGCCGGGCGAGAGTTGATCGGTCCCTGGACGCCGGATGGCATGTTCAACATCGCGGCGATGGCCATCGATAGCGTCGGGAAACTGTGGGTCGCCGAGGACGACGCTTGTCCCAAGCGAGTCAGCGTTTGGGATACCGTAACACGCAAGTTTCACTCGGAACATTTCGGTTCCGCGTCATACGGCGCGATCGGTTCAGCGATTAACCCGACCGACCCATATCTGATGGTTGGTCAGGGCTGCGAATGGCGGATCGATCCGAAAACGGGGTTGGCGGCATGTTTGGGGGTGATCTCTCGCGAGGGCATGGGCGCCTCGCGGTTTGGTTTTGGGCAAAACGGCCACTTGTATTTGGCCGTGACCGCGGAATTTCTCACAACGGGACCGGTGCGGATTTTCGAACGATTAGGGGACGCACGGTACAAATTGCGAGCGATGCTCCGCCGCGTCGAGAACGACGATGCTCAAGCGGGAAAAAAGGGCCGCCGAATCGAAGTCTGGTCGGACGCCAATGACGATGCTCAGGAACAATCGAACGAAGTGCAATCGTATGCGATGGATCTCGGCGGCTGGCTTCAAGGTTGGTACATGCCGATGACGCCCGACTTGACCTTCTATGGCAGCCGCTATCAGGTGAAAGTGACGGGGTGGACGCCATGCGGCGCTCCGCAATATGACCTTACCAAGGCCAAAAAGATGGCCGGCCCCACCGATAACCGTGGTGGAATGGGCGCCCAAATGGGGCACGGCTCGGTCGACGGACGGTACATGCTCTACAATGCCGGCTACGGCGAAGACTACAGCACGATGGACTGCTATGACATCGACACCGGCCGGCTGATGTGGACGTATCCCAGTAACTTCACCGGCGTACACGGTTCGCACCGGGCCTGTGGACCGGTAGCCGGCATGATCCGCGGGGCCTACGACATCACCGGCGCGGCGAAGCTGCCTCCGCCGCTTGGCAATATTTGGGTCGTGCCAACCAACAAAGGGGAATGGCATGTGCTCACGGAAAACGGCTTCTATCTGACGAAGCTTTTCGAAAGCGATCCACTCAAAGTCAATTTCCCGGCCTCGGCGGCGCCGGGAGTTGATCTTGACGCTTGCCCGCCGGGCGCGGGCGAAGAAGCCTTTGGCGGCTCGATCAGCCAGAGTCAGGACGGCAAGCTTTCGATCCAGGCAGGTCACATCAGCTTTTGGAATGCCGAGGTCACTGGACTGGAAACCGTCCATGCGCTGTCGGGCGGCAAAGTTTCGCTAACCGACGAAGATTCAAAGAGCGCTCTGAAGGCTCGCGAGAACGTTTTGCAAGAGGAGGCCAAGGGAAAAAGCCTGGTCATCCGCCAAGCAACCCCTAACTTCACCAGCGACCTGAACAAGGATTTTAGCGGCGCGGAAATCGTTAGCTACCAAAAGGACGATGCGACCGCCATCCGATCCGTGGCTTCATGGGATAAGCGAAACCTGTATGTCGGCTGGGAAGTCAAAGATCCGACTCCCTGGATCAACGGCGCTGAGGTTCCCGAGGACATGTATCTCCGCGGCGACACAGTCGATTTTCAGTTGGGCACTGATCCCAAGGCCCCCAAAGGCCGGACTGAAGCGGCGCTGGGCGACCTGCGCGTGTCGATCGGTCCGTATCACGGCAAGCCGACCGTCGTCGTCTATCGGAAGATAGCGGCCGATAAGCATCCGAAAATTTTCAGTTCCGGCGTAGTGAAGAACTACGAGATGCAAAGCGTCATTGTGCTTCCCGACGCCAAGCTGCAAGTGACCTCGGGGCCAAGTCAATACGTTGTCGAGGTGGCGCTGCCGATGACGGACCTGGGAATTTCGCCCGTCGATGGGCTGCGTTTACTGGCCGATTTCGGCGCGACGCATGGAGATAAAGCAGGTCAGCGCACCGTGCTTCGCACGCACTGGAGCAATCAGAACACAGGGCTAGTAAGCGACGCGGTTTACGAGTTGCAAATGACTCCGGCCGCCTGGGGCGAAATCGAACTCAAACGAAAGTAAACAATGCACAATCAGTTTTTGTTGCCCGGAATACGCTCGGCGGGCGCAACTGTTTTCTGTGTTCTCTCTTTGCTCATGCCATGCCGGGCCGCCGAGCCCGCATCGAGCGGTTCCAAGAATGCCGCAGCCACGCCGCGGGCCACCGCGCTGGCGGAATTGCAGGATTATTCGCTCGCGGGAATGAGCCGTCGGCTCGGTCCGGATTACGCATCCTTTCACAAGTCGACTAAGACCGAAAAATTCCCCGAGATCTGGATGCCGCCGGTGAAAACAGGACCGGGCAATCGGCATTGGGAAATCGGCGGTCCTTGGACGTCCGCGGCCGGGGACTTCAGCAGCACGCAGGGGCAAGTCCTCTATGTGCCCGACAAGGGCGCGTTTCCCGTCGATCGCGTCACGATCATCGAATGGACCAACGGCGTCTTCACCGAAAGTCCCGAGGCGCCTTGGCATGGTGGCTTCCGCCCCGAGCCCGCGGCGGAGAAATGGAAGAAGGCGATTCCCGATGGCGCCGTCGGGATGCCGATCGCCATGGCTCGCGGGATGGGCAATTGGGCGAACAATGGGCTCGCGATCTTCAGTTCGGGTCTAATCGCGGCAGCCGGCACGGTCACCGCCCGCGGCAATGAGCCCACGTTTCAGTTTCCACCCTCCAAGTTGCTCCTGGCGATTTCGATCACCAACAAAAGCGAGTTCGCGCTTGTGACGGTCCACGACCTGGAGCGGCACGTCGGCCAGGTCGCCGTCTTCTCGCTAGGGGTCAACGGTAAAAAAAACAATTTCGTTCACGAATGGCAAGACGATGCCTGGTCGCTGCCCAATGTCGCCATGCTTCAAAGCATCAAGCTACTGGGCTATGTCGATCTTCCCGGGCTGGAATTCCCCACCGGAATATGCGCGGTGGGCAATAAGCTCGGCGGCCGGATGAATGGTCGCGATGGCAACGCGGGAATCCTGCGGGAATACGATCTGGCCAAACAAGCGGATCGCGACGTGTTTAATAAGGGGAACAACGCCGACTACTCCAGCACGGCCGGGTTCGCCGTCGTGATCGGCAAATATGAGAACAAGGCGGCGTTCCTCGATCTGCGGGCGTTGTTCGAAGGGGCCCGAATGGCGTATTTCACCACTGAGGAAAATTATCAAAGGACTCGCGACAGCGGTCCCGGGCCCAAGCAATGGCCCTATACGTTCGAAGCCGAGCCTCGCTGGAAACCCACGGTGGTCACGACGATCAAAGTCCCTCATCCCACGGCCGTCATCGCCAGCATGACCGGCGGACCGGCGGCCCGAGCCCTGATCGCCTCCGTCGACGGCACGGTCGGAATCTACACGGTCGGCGGACTGACCGGGGATGGGCCGGTACAGGCGTCGGGTATCGGCAAAGTCGGTTCGGTGACCGTCGGCCGCAATCCGAACTGCCTGGCCTATCAAAAGCTCTCGCACGACACGGTGATCGCCGTCTCGCGCGGCGATCGCGAATTATCTTGGATCAAGTATTTCGGCCCGCAGGCGCAAGTGACGCGGCGTCTGCGCGATTCGCGGATGCTTGACCCCGTGTTCGCGGAATCCTCCGACACTCATGGCGTCGAGACGTCACTGCTGACGGTGGCCGATTTCACGGGCCGAAAGATCATCAACTATCGTTACAGCCGCGTGGTATTCGCCACGCAGGGAGGGGCTAAATTCGACATGGGCCCCGACGGCAAAGATGAATACGAATGCGGCGGCGTGATGGAATTGCCGGGCTCCCCGATTGCGATTAGCGCCACCAATGTCAATTGAGGCGGCCATGCCACGCTCGACGCCCTTCGAGATGATACGCCGGCCTGCAATTGGCGCCCTGTTGGTTCTCGCCGTGGTCGTTGGACGCGCTCGCGCCGCCGGCACGGATAACCATGTGCTGCAGGCCGTCCCCGCGCCGGCTAAAGTCGTCATCGACGGCGACCTGACCGACTGGGATCAATCCGGACGGATTTTTATCTGTTCGGATATTACCCGATTGCCGAATCCCTGCAGCGCCTGGGTCTCGATGATGTACGACAGCGAGGCCCTGTACGTTGGCGTCGATTGGAGCGACCCAACTCCAATGATCAACAACTACGATCCGCGGTTCGACGTCGACTTGCGGCACTGCTTTCATTCGGACTCGCTCCAGATCCATTTTCGGACGGATCAAGAACGGAAGGTCATCGGTTGGTTTTACACCAAGGGCGCTCTGCCCGGCGTCTGCGTTTTGGACGGCTGGTTTCCCTGGCATGACGACAAGCCGATTCCGTATATCGACGGCCTCAAGCAACTCGGGATCAGCGAGGCGTTTCGCGCGAAACCCGATGGGCGCGGTTATACGCAAGAATTGCGAATTCCCTGGAAAGCGATCGTCCGCGGCGGGCAAGCTTATAAACCCAACGACAGCTTCGATTGCATGCTCGACGCGGTCTGGGGACCCGACAATGGCAAGGGTTGGCCGGTCAATCACATGATGGACCTGGTATCACCGGGCGCCGTGCATGCCGGTTGGTTCTGGGAAGTGCAGCCGATTTACGGCAAAGTCAGGCTCTCGCCAACCGGACATCTGAAATCGCCCGAGCCGGATTTTCTGTCAAGCGCGGGCCAAAATCACCTCCATTTGCAAAAGACTTCCGGGCCGGTGTCGCTTAGCTATACGATGCCGTTCGACGGCTTTGCGACGCTGGTGATCGACGACCAGGCGGGTCATCGCGTGCGAAATCTCATCGGCATGGCCCCACGCGGCAAAGGCCCGCAAACCGATTACTGGGACGGCGTCGGGGAAACCGGGAAATTGGCGCCGCCGGGAAAGTACAAATTCCGCGGACTCATGCATCCAGGTATCCATCCAATCTATCGAGCGACCTATGGAACTCCCGGCGCGCCCCCCTGGGAAACGGGTGATGGAACGGGCGCTTGGCTGAGTGACCACTGCGCGCCCCGAGCGGTCGCCACCGCGGCCGACGTGATTGTTTTGGGCGCTGAGCGGGGCGAGTCCGGTTCATCGATCATCGGCGTCGATCTCGATGGCAAAAAACTGTGGGGGGAATCCGGCTTGGCGGGCGTTCATTCGCTGTCCGCCGATGAAACTCACGCATTTGTGTTTCTGAGCTCGTGGGACACACCCCCCGCGCTGGCTCGCATGGAACTCAAAACCGGCAAATACGCCCCGTTCGCGACGCCCGGCGGACCACAACTCAAGATTCCCATCGTCAAGATCGGCGATAAACCTTCCTACGTCCCGAACATCGCCGTCGGAAAAAATCGGATCGCCGTGCCCCTCGATGGCAAGTTACTGCGGTTCTATGACACGCAGTCGGGCGCCGTCGTTAGTGAATTGCCGATCGCTGGACTCGGCTGCGTCGCCGCTGGCGCGGATGGCGTGTTTTATGTCTGGACCGAGGGCAAGATCGCTCGGATCGTGGACGGAAAGCTCGAGCCGTTGGTTACAACCGGCTTACCGCCGTGGGCCGATGGAATGGCGATCGGCGCCCAAGGAAATATTTTCGTATCCGATCGCAAGGGTCAGCAGGTTCGCGTATACGATCAACACGGCAAATCTGTCCGCGCCATCGGCGCCGCGGGCGGCCGCCCGGCGATTGGACCATGGCAAGCCGGCGCGCTCCTGAACCCGCTGGGAATCGCCATCGATCGGCGCGGCCGGCTATGGGTCGCCGAGGAGGATACGTCGCCCAAGCGGATCAGCGTGTGGACCCCCGAGGGAACGCTAGTCCGAGACTTCATTGGGCCCACGGGCTACGGCGGCACGGGCGCCAATGCCGATCCTGATAATCCACGACGAGTGTTCGGCAGTGGCTGTGAATTCGATCTCGATTGGTCCGCCAATCGCGCGATGCCCGTCGCGAGGCTGGGGGATGTCTCGGGCGAGTTGCTGAAAGCCGGCGGCCGCGAGTATTTCATGAACAAGAACGGCCGACTCTATCTTCGAACCGGTGATACGCTGAAGCTAGTCGCGGCGATGGGGAACGTGTATCTCAAGGACCTTAGTCAAGTCGCCGACATCCCACTTCCCAAAGCGCCGGCCGACGCACATGGATACGCCACGATCTCCTACGTCTGGTCTGATCTGAACGATGATGGCAAGCCACAGGCGACGGAAGTCATCAGCGGCTCGTACTGGAGTGGCTGGAAGGATCTCAAGTACCCCGTCGGCGTCTCTGGCTACTTCGGCAGCAACTGGTTGGACGAAAGATTCAATCTTTACGGAGTGGCGGCCGAAAGCTTCGGCGCCAATGGCGGTCGGCCGACGATGGTCACCAAGATTCCACTCAAGGGCTGGACTGCCGCCGGCGCGCCCCTGTGGGATGTCGCTAAGCAAGAATTACTCAGCACGGACAATAAAGTTCGCGGCTGTCTGTACCTTCCCTCGGAGCATAAAGTCATTGCGGGCGAGCCGATCACCTGTGTCGGCGATGACGGTTCGGTTCAGTGGACCTACCAAGATCGCTGGCCTGGCGTGCATGCTTCGCACAGCGCCCCCGTGCCCGAACGAGACGATCAACTCATCGGCACGCTCGGCTGCATCGGCCGAGTGAACACGCCGCTGGGCACGGTCTTCGGCATGCACTCGAACATGGGCCGGCTGTATCTCATGACGACCGACGGCCTGTTTGTCGCCAGCGTCTTTCAAGATTGCCGGCTCGGTGGCAATGCCTGGCCGGCGCATGCTACGGCTGGCGCCGCGCTCGACGGCGTGACGATGGGCAGCGAATGGTTCGGCGGCCATCTGTTTCAATCACACAAGACGGGCGACAGCTTCCTGATTGCTGGATTTACGGCGTACAACTTGATCCAACTCCAGGGTCTTGAGGCGATCCAGCCGATCTCCGGCGAGTCGATCGATCTTACCGCCGCCCACATTCAATCGGTTGAGCAATCCGTTCAGCGTAGCTCGGCAGCGGGTGCGGAAAAGCGAGCCCTGGTGATCGCAAAAGTCACTTCGCCACCGCCACTCGACGGCAATTTGTCGGGCTTCGCCAAAGACGCCTTCGTGGAGTTTTCCTCCGGCCCTCACAAAGGGCGAGCGGCCCTGGCCGTCGACGCGACCAATTTGTATTTGGCTTATGACGTTTCGGGCGACGACAACCCGATGGTCAACGCCGGCAAAGACATCAATCGACTCTTTGTCACCGGCGACTCGGTCGACCTACAGTTGGCGACCGATCCAGCAGCCGATCCGAAGCGAACGTCTCCCGCCATCGGCGATATCCGCGTATTAATCTCCGCATTCGAGGGGCAGCCTGTGGCGGTGCTTTATCGCTGGAAGGCCGCGCAGAACAAGGACCCGGTCACGTTCAGTTGTCCATGGCGTTCTGAAACGGTCGATCGCGTCGAAGTGCTCAAGCAGGCCAAGATCGCGATCCATCGCCGTGGCGGCGGCTATATCGTCGAGGCGGCGATTCCGCTCGCCGCGATCGACTTCGTTCCTCAACCCAAAAGAGTATACAAGCTCGACCTGGGCGTTATCTTCTCCAATCCCGAAGGAACTAACCGCGCCGCTCGTCTCTACTGGTCCAACCAAGCCACCGGCCTTACCTCTGACATTCCCGGCGAAATCATGGCCCTCCCGCACCTTTGGGGTAAAGCCACAATAGCTCCCTAATGTCCTAGCCCTTAATCAAGCGAACTCCGCGAGGCAGTTCGCGAAATGATTCCATAAAAAACGAAATCCCTCGGCAGTTTTGCGGTATTCTTTGTTTATCGAAGATAAAATACCCGTGTTGCCGCTGCATCTGGAACTGGTCGTGATGCTGAGGGACTGGGCTGAAGGGGTCTGCGCCGAATAAAAAGCTATTTCCTCGATTGGGACAGTGGAAGACTTGGCGGATGGTCAGACGGGATTTGGAACGAATCGGCATTCCCTATGAAACGGATGATGGAATCGCCGACTTTCATGCCGCCGGGCGGCATACCCATATCACGGAACTGCTCCGAAACGGGGCGTCGTTGCCAGAGGCCAAGGAACTGGCTCGGCATTCGGATATCAAGACGACGATGAAGTACACGCATTTCGGGATCAACGATCAGGCGCGCGCGGTCGCGGCATTGCCGCTACCAAAAACTAGCCCGAAGAATCCTTCACCGGAACTTGGCGAAAACGTTGACGCGCTGCACGGGCGCTACATTTCGGGCGGCGCTGATGGGCATTCGGTGGCAGCGGCTGACGCTGAGGGCATGGCCGATAAACGCCAAAACCCTTGCGGATGCAAGGGTTTCGGCAATGGTCGGCACCGGATGTCATCCGGTGGCAAAATCGGGGCGACAGGACGGCTATTGAACTTTTTCTGGCTGGGGTCTGGAGTTGGGCAGCTCGCTTGCGGGGGATACTCAGTCGTCAAGTCGGGGCCGGAGTCGCCCGTAACGACACAGCTCCGCAGCCGGGGGGCTGCGTGAGCTAAACGTCTGGGAAAGCCGACATGCCCCGGAGTCTGCTTCGGCGTCTGGGGGCGGGTAGAACCGCCTCCTCTCGGAGCCAGCGGGATAGACGAGGCAGTTACAAACCCGGAGAGCGAATGGAAAGACCTCGCCCGGTCAGGGTGCCGGTTGAGGCAAAGCTGCGTCTGTCACACCTACTTCTTATTGTCGGAAACTTTGAACTTGAAAACATACTCGGCATCATCGATCTTCAGCGTCACCGTGGCATCGCCCGCCATTTGGGCCTCCAGGAAGAAAACGACGCTGCCGGTTTCCGCCTTTCCTGGAACGGACAGAGTGCGGATGCGGAGGCTTGATTCGACGATCTGTTGGGTGATCAGGAACTCCTTGAATGCGACCTTCTTCGGGATTGCCGCAGGGACAATGGGGTAGGTGTATTCCAGTTCGATCAGGTCGCCAACCGCGACTGCGTATTCGCCTGGCTTGGAGATACTGCACCCTTCAACCTTGGCTTTGGCCTGTTTCGGCCGGACTACCGTACCTTCAACCCCCCCGCCGACTGCTGGAGCGCCTGGTTCGTTGACGACTGAGATTTCATAACACCACACCTGCCAGACCCCGTAACACTGGTCCGTGAGCAGCCCACGGACCTTGACTTTCTGGCCCACCTTGGCCGAGTTTTCATACCTGAGAGGGTGTAGCACGGCCTTGCCATTGTCCATGCCCTCGATTCGCACTCGGAGGGCAGGTCCGGCGGTCGTAACGACAGCCGTGAACGTGATCTGGCGGCCGATGTACCGCCACTGGAACCCTTCTTTTCGCATTTCCGCGACCAGTTCCTCGACGCTAATCCTCGGCACTCCCTTCAGGCCGGTGTTTCCTCCGATGGGGGGTCAGCGGCACGGGCGACGGTGGTCCCCAGCATCGCGGCCCCCGTGCAAGCAATCATCTTCCTGCGGTTCATGTGACACTCGCTTGGTTAAAGGACTTTGAACCGGATCAAACGGCGTTGTTTGGCGATCGGTAGTATACCCGCAAGAGGGCTAGAACTCTGTCACGAATGAGTAACAGCGGTTTCCTCCGCCGCCGACCTTGTGGTTGCCGCGAACTCAGTCGCGAGAATTGACCGGGCCATTGATCAGGCCCGACAACATACGTGCGATTTCCTCGAGACAATCCTTCATCGCGGCCTGGTCTGCCGGAGTCAAAAGCTTTCAAAGAAGCGCCAGTTCCAGAAGCGGTACGCACTCTTGAGCCGATCCTCTTGCGATTCCGAAGAAGTTTTTGCGGTCGGCTTTGGTGAATCGACCGTTGCCTTCAGCAATATTCGCAGAAATTGACAGCGAGGCGCGGTTCAGTTGATCGACGAGGAAGCCGTAGCCGCGAGTGAAATGCTCGGTCTTTTCACAGACTGCGTCCGCGAAATCGACGGCTTTCTGGTAGACGAGCAGTTTTTCGAAGGCGAACGCCATGTGTGGTTCGGCCGCTCAGAAAGTAGAGAGTAGAAAGGAGACCGAGGAGAGGTGAGCAACTGGCGTACGGAAGCAGCTCTTGTTTTTTTCTACTCTCTACTTTCTCCCCTCTCCTCTCTATTGCCTTCGGCAATCGGGGCGACAGAACACCAATTGAACTTTTCCTGGCAGGCGTGGCAAGCTGGGAGCCATACGTCGAACGCCTTCTCATTACGGCGTAAGTCCAAAGCGATTCGGGTTTTGGAAACAAAAGTTTCCAAATCTCCCACCCTCCTCGCCACTACGAACCACGACTTCGGCCCGCCCTCATTGAACGTGATGTCCTTCAGATCGGGCCGGACCTCGAACCGGCTCGGCTCGATGGATTCAACCTTCCATCCCTCGGCGAAGGCGTCTCGGATTTCCTTTTCAGACACCCGCCGTGGCCCTTGCGTCCCCGGCTCCTGGTCGCTGAAGCAGAGAAGGAACAACTTGCCGCCCGGCTTGAGGACTGAAGCCAGCCCATCAACGTAACGCCGCCGATCATCGTCGGAAAAGACGTGGAACAGCCCGCTGTCGATCACCGTATCGAAAACTTCGGGAAGGTCTTTCAGCGCCAGAGCGTCCATGACCAAGAAGGTCGCTGTCAGGCCCCGTTCTGTTGCCTTCTGTCTCGCCAGTGAGATCGGTTCAGCTAAAAAGTCGATGCCCATGACCTTGTGGCCCCGGCTGGCGAAGAACAAGGCGTTCTCGCCCGTGCCGCACCCAGAGTCCAAAATCGACCCGGTGATTTGATCGGTTACGTCAAGCAGTGCCTTCTGCGGCCTGCCGATTTCCCAGCGTGGTTGACCGGCGTAAAGGTTCTCGAAGCTGGTGCGGTCGTGGATGGGCATCGTTGTGGTACGCTCCGGTCGTAAAACGATGCCCGTGGGAAGATACGGAACTTCAATCGGCTACGAGATCATCGTCACTGCGTCCATGTTCGGAAGCGGTGTTTTTGGGTAGAATATCGCCAGAAAAGCGGAAGACTGATCGAACGGCAACTGCGATTTGGCGGGGGCTGGTTAAAGAGTAGGCCGACCGGGAAAAATACGGGCGACGTGCTTTTCCAGTCGGCTTTTTTCATTTGATACCAACGCTG
>JBBQWR010000073.1:0-17197 GCA_038210495.1 Pirellulales bacterium | reverse complement strand
TTCGGTTTCAAACCACGAATCTCGACGGCGTCCATACCTGGTTCTCCGGGAAGGCGATCATGAGCCGGTCCTCCGACCCCAACCAAGTCTCGCCGATTCCGACAGATTCACCAAGAGGAACCTGGCGCTGTAGTACTAAGCCGAGGGTGATATTGTATGTGTCGCTTGCGCCTGCGCCATTGAGTTGAATCGAGCTGGCATTGGCGTCGCCGATTTCAATCGGAATCGCTTGAGTGCGACCGTTCGTGCCGAAGGTTCTCGTCACCGTATAGACCGGCGGCGGGACGTACATATTGGGTGAACTTAAACCGATGAAAACGCCGTTGCGGTCCACTAGGTGCGGCGCCGCAAAGTGATCCTTCGTTTCGTAAAACACGCTGCTGGTCGAGACAACGAATAAGTCGGGCGAGTTCGTGCCGCCGAAGCTCAATTGAGCGGAACCGACGATCTTGAAATCGATATTGAGCTGCGACGTATCGCCAAAACTGATCGTTGACCCGACCGCGCCCGTGGCTGTAATTTTTGTGATCCCGTCTGCCGTCGCGAACAGGCCAGCATTGCTGTAGATCTTCAGTTGTTTCCACATCGAATTATACTTGTCCGGCGCTGTGCCACTTTCGAAATCCGCGCTGTCTCCCGCGGGCACGCGGACCACCAGGCTGCTCACGCCGCCACCACCATCGATCGCATACGTGGCCGGCGCGCCCCCAAACGACGGGCTGATGTTGAACGTGTTGTACCAGCCGCCGCCGATCATCTCGTAGGCGCCCGGCCCAGCGCCGATGAAGCTGTTGTAGCCCGGGCCTCCGAGTATCAGGCCCCCGCGGCTGGCGGTCATGGTGGAACCGATGATGCCGGCCGAGCTAGCGGGGGCCGCATCGCCGTCGATCGTGGAATTCAGAAGCGACACTCCGGCCGCGTCGAAGCCCGAAGTATCTCCGAAGTGCTGCTTGGCCTGATCGATCCGCGCCACGGGAATGAAGTTACCGAACTCAATCGTTCCCCCCGTCAGCGTGCTGAAGCCATAACCACCGGCCAAGAGCACATTGGCGTGCGTGCCGTCGGCTGCTTCGGAATACTTGTACGATACATTCTTGCCCCCCGCGAGAACGACGCCGGGCTTCGTTTGCAGTGGCTCTGGTTCGGGCGCGCCTTCATCCTTGAACAACCGAAACGGATCGATGATGTTGATCGACACGCCATCCGGCGCGGGGCCATTGAGACCGATCAGGTTGTAATAATTCGTGGTGAAGTCGTTCTTCCGTTCGATGTAGAGATCGATTTCTCCAGCGTAGTCAACGCGAATACCGTCGGCCACGTACGTGGCGCCGTTGATCACTGTCATGTCATGGAACGGCTGCACGGTCACCCCGCCCGAAGCCGACATTTTGCCGATATCCAGCAGCAGAGTGTGCTGGCCGGTCACATCGATCACCACCAGCGGCACGGTCCCGCTCGGCGGCGGCAACGGACGGTTATCGATCAACGAGACGCGCGCCAGTTCGTATTTGAACACCGTTATGCTGGGGCCCACCTCGCTGTCGAGGGTCAGCTCGATCTGCGCCGACGCATAAAGCTCACCGGATGCATTGAACACGTCGCTCGGGCTGTTGACGTTATTAACCATCGAATCCAAATACACGTGCGAAGAATTGGCGGGATTCACCAGTTCAAGCGACAGGTTCGCGTAGATGCCGCCTGAAAGCGTGATGACGGCCGAAGACGATAGCTGGGCAAAGCCTTGCAAATACAACGCGGTTTTCCGCGGCGACGGGACGTTCGGAATTGCCGGGCCGGATGTATCCACGCTGTTGTCGAAGTAGAATCCATGCAGCAGGTCGGCCGGCTTGTGAAGCGAGTCGTTTACGAATTGGATAAGACCCGCCGTGTCGTAGCCCATCGACAAATCGGCGTCGAAGACAATGCCCGCGGAGAGAAACACGCCGAACAGATTCGGGATGCCGAAGCCGACGCTCGGCGCCAGTTCGAAATGCTCGCGGCCCGTGGTGAACGAGAACATCGTTTTCACCTGACCGGTGAGAATGCCGCTCAGAACAGGACCCGGATCTTCGAGGATCGGAAATTGGAAGCCGGCTTGCGCGTTAGCGCCTGCATAGTTGGCGACCTCTTCGAGCGTGTCTTGCAGCCCATTCAAAGCAGGCGCGTCGAAGATTTGTTGGATGACATTGGTGAGTTGACTGGTATCGAAGCCGAACGCACTGCCGAGCTGGCCATCGCCGGTGACCGAGAGGCCCGTAAGGTTGATATCGCCAAATCGAATCGTGGCGCCCCCCGTGCTGCCGGACAAGTCGAGCGTATTGACGGCTTTGATGACTTTAACCATCAGGTTGAACCGATCTTTCAGCTCCGGCGACAAGCCTGCTCCTTGCAGCAATAAGTCGCCGATGGTTTCGCTGCTATCGAACGCGCTCAGGATGGGGACCGGCGTATCGAACTTGTCGATGAACGGTTGCAGCGGCTTGGTGTATCTTTGGACCGTCTTGGCGATATCGCCGATGAAGCCATGCAGAAAACTGTCGGCGTCGAGCCCAAAATTCTTGAGCGCGATCTGCGGCGTCATCAACCCGTTATTACTGCTATCGATGCTCCAATCGAGCTGAAAGTCGGTGCGAAATGTCGGGTTGAACGAGGCGCCGAGCGCCGGATCGACGAAGCTCAGCGTGAGGCCGAGCTTGATGTGGGCGTCGCCGGAGAATTGCGGCGTTACGCTGCCGTCGCTGGCGAAGCCGAACTTCAGATGCCCGTTGAAATTCGTGCCCTGATCGACGGCATGCGTGTAGAGTAAATGATTGAGGCTCAGCGTGGCCTGGAAATTCGGCAGCGACAGGCCGAAGCCGAGATCGAGATTCGTGTTCGCGGTGTCGAGCGAGGGCGACGTTCCGTTAAAATTGAATCCGATGTTGAGCGTCGGAGTGATCGACGCGGCGACCCCGCCGGCGGTCGATACTTGCAGGAAGCTGTTGAGACCGAGGTCGAACGTGAACGTGTGCGAAATCGTCGGCAGCGTCACCGCGATCTGGTAATGCCCGCTGGTGACGTTCTGCGTCTGAGCTTCGATGCTTGCCAGCGAGTTTTGCAAGAGCGTGTTGATCTCCTGCAAACCATCGAATTGATGCCCCACCAAGGGGAGCCTTGTGGCGACCTGCAGCGCCGTGTTGATCGCGTTTTGATAGGGCGCGATTTCGTTCTGCAGATCCTGCGCGACGCTCAACATCGCCCGGTCTTCAAGGACTTCGAACGACGGATGGCGCCACGGCCGATCGGCACGCGCCGCCTGGGTTTTTGCACTACGGCGGTCTGATTTTTTGCCGCGCCGACCTCGTCCCGGAATGAGCCGCAGCATTTGATTTCCTGTCGCTAATATCAGTATCAAATAGCTAGATTCACATCCTATCACGCCGATTTTTAGAAAGAAAGGAGAGCCGAAGGTCAGAGGCGTCACGCCGAAGTCCTTTTCCCATTTCAGGTTTCCCTGCATGTCGTAGCAGTGCAGCCCGCGGGAGCCGAAATAGGCGACGACGCACTTGCCGTCGGTGACGGGGGAGCCGGAGGCGAATGTGTTGTCCATCTGCACGCCTTCGTGCGGGACTTCCTCGCGGGCGACCGTTTGCCAGGGCGTGCACAAAGGGGACGGGACAGGTCCTTTGACTGTTCGATTTTACAGGACACGCGTAGTATGCATTTGAGTGTACGGAATCTTTTTTCACGGAGGTTGATCTTTGAATCCTGTTCCCGCAGGGAGTTTGCTGGAATATCTTCAGCAGATTCCCGATCCTCGCGGGCACCAGGGACCGCGCCATGAATTGAAGGCCATGCTGGCCACGGTTGTTTGCGTGTTCTTGCAAGGAGCGCGCGGTTATTCGGCGACTGCCGAGTGGATTCATGCCCAAGATGTCGCTCTGTGGCATGGAACGCACAAAGGGGTCAGAACTATTTGATAAATTGTTCTGACCCCAGGGTTTGCGCCGGCGCACTCTGACCCCAGGTCTGACCCCCTTTTATCGCAAGCTAATTGCTCTTCGCGACGCTCAAGCGGCTGTGGATCAAGAGAAATTTCTTTTCCCCGGCGGCGCTCGCGAAGGTTACGCTGGCCGATCGCTTGGGTCCGGCGCCGCTGATCGCGGTAATCTTGCCCAGCCCGTATTCCGGATGGCGGACCACCATCCCTTGCTCGAACGCCTCCGGCGGCGTGACGATTAGCGGTTCGTCGGCGTTACCCGCGCCCGCTTGGGGGACCAAGGCGGAGGCCAGGGTCAAGTTTGCCGCCGCTTGTCGGGCAAGCGCCGAGTCGGTCGACCTGGGCAACGGGGCGTTTTTGGACATGCTTTCTTGTGCTCCTAACGGCAGCTCGTGCGGCTGGTTATAAATGTGGATCGCTTCGACGGGGTCGACATGGTGATCCATTTCCCACGCCGGTTCCGACCACAGCACTTCGCCCGATTCCATCTCATCGCGCGGAAGCTCCATAAGAAACTGGCTCGGCACCGACATCCGCCGCTGCCCGCGGAATTCCCGATATCGGGCCAAACTGAGGTGCAATTGCTCGCGAGCCCGCGTGATGCCGACGAACAGGAGTCGCCGCTCCTCCTCCAACTGCTCCGGCGATTCGCGACTTCGTTCGTGCGGCAACAATCCCTCTTCGACGGCGATGATGAACACCACCGGGAACTCAAGTCCCTTCGCGGCGTGCATCGTCATGAGCGTCACCCGATCGTCGTCGGCCTCCCAGGCGTCAATGTCGTTCACCAGACACGCCTGCTCCAAAAATTCCTCCAAGCCATTGTGGCCCGGATTCTGCTCGTCGAACTCCCGACCGGCCGTGATGAGTTCTTCGATATTCGCGAGCCGCTCTTGATCTCCTTCGTCGTCGGACGAGACGAGCGCGTCGCGATACCCGGACGCCAAGAGAACTTGCTTCATGACCTCTTCGACGGGCGCGGCGCAAAACAGCGACAATCGATCGAACATCGCGACGAATTTCGCGACGGCGACGGCCGCTCTTTTGTTCAACGATTCGATCAGGCCCGATTCGCGAGCGGCGTCGAGCAACGACAGTCCCCGGCGAGCGGCATGCTCGATGATCTGTCCGACGGTCGATCGGCCGATTCCGCGCGTCGGCGTATTGATAATCCGCGCGAACGCCACATTGTCGCGGGGATTATTCAGCAAATGGAGATAAGCCAGAATGTCTTTGATCTCCTTGCGCTGATAAAACTCCAGGCCGTTCACCATTTGATACGGCACGGCGTAATCGCGGAGGGCAAATTCGATCGCTCGGGACAACGCGTTGATCCGGTAGAAGATCGCGAAGTCTCGCGGCCGCCTGCGACCGGCTGCGACTTCTTCGACGATCCGCTGGGCAATCGCCTCGGCTTCGACCTTGTTGGTGAAATAGGTCACCAAATGGACCGGCTTTCCCTCGTCGTTCTCGGTGAACAGCCCTTTTTCCTTGCGCCGTTTGTTGTGCGAAATCAGCCGGTCGGCCGTCCGCAGGATTCGCTGCGTGCTGCGGTAATTTTGCTCCAGCCGCACCACCTTGACGTTCGGAAAGTCCTTTTCGAAGTCGAGGATGTTGTTCAGATTCGCCCCGCGCCAGCCGTAGATCGATTGGTCCGGATCGCCCGTGACGGCGAGATTCGGATAGTCGATCGAGAGAGCTCGCACGATCGTGTATTGAGCCAGATTCGTGTCCTGATATTCGTCCACCATGATGTAGCGGTGCTGGGCGTCGAGATGGCCGCGAAGATCGGGATTGTCGCGGAGCATCGTGGCCACGTGCAGCAGCAGATCGTCGAAATCGACCGCGCTCGAATCCAACAGCCGCTTCTGATATGCGGGATAAACGCGGCTGACGATGTTTCCCAGCGGGCTGCCCTGCTTGGCCTCATACTTGTCGGCCGTGACCAGATGGTTCTTGGCCCAACTGATGGCGGACTGCACCCGCTCGGGCGTAACGTGCGTCAGATCGAGATCGAGCGACTCGATCGTTTGCTTGAGCGCCCGATGACTGTCGTCCGTGTCGTAGATTGTGTAGTTCTGCGTCAGTCCAACGAGCTGGGCATATTGGCGGAGCAGTTTCGCGCAGAACCGGTGAAACGTTCCCATGCGCACCGACGACTCCGGCGCAAGCTGCGTCACGCGGCGTTTCATTTCGTCGGCGGCCTTGTTCGTGAACGTCAGCGCTAGGATGCGATAATCCGGCACGCCGTGGGCCAGCAGGTGCGCGATGCGGTGAGTGATAACCCGCGTCTTGCCGCTGCCCGGACCCGCCAAAATCAAGAGCGGTCCATCGACATGGCGAACCGCGTCCTGCTGAGGCCCGTTCAAGTTTTCCAGCAAATGTTCCAAGTCGAGAGTCCTTTCAATATCCCTTTGAGCCTCCGCGATCGGCACAAAGTTTCGGCGATCCGTAGGTCAGGCGCCCTTTGCCTGACAGTGTCGTGGGTCAGGCACGCTGGCCTGACAATCCGCAATACAGATGAAATATTCAGCGACTCGCCGCGCCCCTTCGTCAGGCACGGGGCGCCTGACCTACGCCGGCGCATCCAAATAGGGGTCCTGTCCCATCTGCTTCTGAATTTTTTTGCGTTCCTTCTCGTGATACATCAGCGATCGACGGTCGCGAAAATGCCGGCGTTCGATGATCCTCTGCGATTTGCGAAAATATTTGACGTGGCTGTCCAGTGGCCCCGGCGACGATAGTCCCCGGTCGATCAGCCGCTGGGCTTTGTCCGGCCCCAATCCGCCGAGCAGAATATCGTCGTCGAGTGCCAGGAATTGGCAATACGTGCCGGGATCGCCTTGGCGACCGCAGCGCCCCGCCAACTGCCGATCGATACGGGCCGAGTCGTGCATTTCGGTCAAGATTACGCTAAGCCCGCCGATCTCGGCGACGCCCGGACCCAAGCGAATGTCGGTGCCGCGCCCCGCCATATTCGTCGAGACGGTCACGCGGCCAATCTGTCCCGCCTCGGTGATGATCTCGGCCTCGGCGGCGATCTGCCGGGCATTGAGCACCTGATGGACGATGCCGGCGTCCCGCAACAGTTGCGAAAGTTGCTCCGATTTGTCGATCGACCGCGTGCCGATCAGCACCGGTCGGCCATCGGCGTGAACTTGCCGAATTTCCTGCACGATCGCCTGGTTCTTGGCCTCGGCCGTGCCGAAAATTCGTTCCGGTAGCCGGACGCGAATCGGCGGTCGATTGGTGGGAATGGGAATGACCCGCAGCTTGTAGATTTTCAGCAGTTCGCTCGATGAGTTCGATCCCGTGCCGGTCATGCCCGCCAAATGCGGATAGCGGAGAAAATAATCTTGAATTGTCACTCGGGCGGCATGGCCGGTGGCGATCGTCACCGGCACATGCTCTTTGGCCTCGATTGCTTGATGCAAGCCATCGCGCCACTTGCGCCCTTCGGCCATGCGGCCCGTAAACTCGTCGACGATGACGATCTCTCCGTCGCGGACGACATAGTGGCGATCGAGCAAAAACGAGCGATCTGCCCGCAGCCCACGTTCGATGAAATCATACAGCCGCAGCATGCCGACCGTTTGCAGAGCCGGGTCGCGCGGCAGGTTGCGAACCAGTCGGCGGCCGGCCACGGTCAGCTCCGCCGTTTTCTTTTCGTGGTCGTAAGTGTAGTGCTCCTCCTCGACGAACTGGCCGACAGCCGCGGCGCTCCACTGAAATAGCTCCACCTCGGCTCGTTCGTCTTCGGTCGGCAGCGCGCTAATGATCAGCGGCGTTCGGGCTTCGTCGATCAGCACGCTATCGGCTTCGTCGACCAACGCGAAGTGCGGAGGCCTCTGCACCGGCTTGTCGCCCGATGAATCGCTTTGCTGACCGAGCATGTGAGCCATCAGATCGGTGTGCCCCTCCGACGTGCGACGCAACAGCAACCGATCGCGAAGAAAGTCGAAACCGAACTCCTTCGCCGTCCCGTATGTGATATCGCACGCATAGGCTTCGCGGCGCTGCGGGGTCGTCATGGGCGTGAGCACCGTGCCGCAGGTGACGCCCAACATGCGGTAGATGGGCGCCATCCAATCGGCGTCGCGCTCGGCCAAATAATCGTTCACCGTGGCCAAGTGAACGCCGTGACCGGTGAGCGATGCTAAATACAAGGGGAGCGTGGCGGTGAGCGTCTTGCCTTCGCCCGTCTGCATCTCGGCGATCGTGCGATGGTGCATGGCGATTCCGCCGAGCAATTGGACGTCGAAATGCCGCTGTTGGATCGTCCGCTTGCCGGCCTCGCGGACCAGCGCGAACGCCTCGGGGAGAATCTGAATCAGCGGTTCCCGGCTCTTGGCGCGATAACGGAGCGACAGGCTGCGTTTGCGCAGCTCTGCGTCGGTCAGCTTTTCGATTTCCGGTTCGAGACCGTTGATGGCGGCGACCTGACTCGACCACTGCGACAGCCGTCCGCGAACCGGCCCCCGGGCCCAAATCGCCAACTGCCCGCTCACCGTATGGAGGAGCGAGCCCATAACGAACGAATTATTATTGCCGGTATCCGAAGCCATCAGCCCGCCATGAATAGCCGCGGCATCCTGCCGCGAAGTCCAGAGATTTCGCCTGGTTTCAACGAACGCCAGGCCGATTTTTTCGCCGCTCTCAACGCCGAAAGTCCCATCTTTATCATACGTTATGCATGAAAACGGGAAATGCCCTAAATGCCGGCCGCCGCACACGGGTTCGGTCGCAGTACGCTCGTACTGATCCGCGGCCGGCGGTAATCTCGGCAAGCTGTAACGCGCAGGCAAACGGCGCCTGAAATTCTCTTGGTTCCAAATTCGTGAGCCCGCGCGGCGCCCCGCCGTGAATTCACGCCGGTTCCTGCAACATCCGAAATTCTTCAGTGGTGGGACAACTGACGAAACGTATGACGTTTCGAATTCCATGAATTGTAGCCACCCGGCACAAACCTCTTTCGATCGACGCTCAGCGATGAATCCAAATTACCGGCGCCCGGATGGCCCGAAAGTTCGCGCCACGTTATACCTCTCGACCGAGGTGCTGGACCAAGCGCGGAACGCCGCGGTGCATCTGGCCGGATACCCGGCCCGAATGACGCTCGCCAAGCTGGCGGAAAACGCGCTTTGGGCGGAGCTTCAGGGGCTCAAACTTCAATACAACAACGGTCAAGACTTCCCTCCACGCGACGCGGACCTGCAAGGTGGCAGACCCATCGCGGCCTAGGTGATTGCCATGCAAAATAGCCCCAAACAGGCGCCGGCGCCCCTCGACACCGAGAAAGATCGGCTGCGACAAAAACTGTTGCGACTGATCGTCAAAAGCGAAGCCGATCGACGCGTGCAGCCGCAGGTTAAAAACTGATTTGAACTCCGTTTTCGACGCACGCCGAGGCCACCGTTCCAAACTTTGCCCGGCCCGTATTGGCGTTTGGCTGCTGATGGGCTCGCTCGCATGGTTGACTGGCTCGCGCGAATGCCGGGCGCAGCTCGACTATGCCACCCGTCTCGCGCCGTATGCTAGCCGAGGAATGCCGCTGTTTGGCAGGCCCAGCGCCGAGGCGCAGACCCCGCATCCAGCGATCGTCCGGGTGATCTCGCCCGAGCGAAACGGCGCCTCGCTTGGCTCCGGAACCCTGGTCGACGTCAGTGACCGGCACGGGCTGGTCATCACCAACTGGCACGTCGTCAAGGACGCGGCCGGCAATGTGATCGTCTCGTTCGCCGACGGCTTTCAATCGCCGGGCTATGTGATCAAGATGGACCGCGACTGGGATTTGGCCGCCGTCGCGATCTGGAAGCCGACCGTGCAACCGGTAGCGATTTCGTCCGAGGTTCCGCGACCCGGCGACATGCTGACGATCTGCGGATACGGCAGCGATCATTACTTGGCGCAGACCGGCCGATTCGTGCAATATCTTTCGCCCGCGCAAGGTTGGCCGGCCGACATCGTGGAAATGTCGGCGGCCGCGCGACACGGCGATTCCGGCGGGCCAATGCTGAACGCACGCGGCGAATTGGCCGGCGTGCTATTTGGCGAAGGCGGGGGCGCCACGTCCGGCAGCCACTGCGGCCGAGTGCGAATGTTCTTGGCGTCGATCACCGGCCCAGCCTTCGCCAATCGGCCGAGCGATTTTGTGGCTAAGCGGAACAACGGCAAATCGCCGGTCGGGCCATCTTCCGAGCCCATCACAAATTCGGCGCCGAGCTATCCGTCGACGGGCGCTCCGCCGCCACGGCTTGCAAACCAACCGGTGATGGAGCCACGCTCGACCAGTTCGGCCTCGCCGGTCGTTCGAACCCCCGTCGATTTACCAACGACCCGGATTCCCACAACCGCCGCCGTCAATGGCGGAGTTTCACCGCTCAACCATTCGCCGATTCAGGCCGCGAGAGCGCCGACCGAGCCGGGCGTCGTCATGCCGCCGAGCCTTACTTCGCCCGAGTTCGACAGCCCCCCGCAGCCCGTCCTGCAGCAGCTCGGTTGGGAAGACATCGCCGGCCACACGCTCGGCGATCAAATCAAAACTGTTCTCGCCGGCATCGGGGCAATTTTGTTGTTCTATCAAGTGATCAGGAAAGTTGCCTGAGATCGAGGCGCAGAAAAAAAGCCGCGTAGTGAACTACGCGGCTTTTTAAGAGCCTATCCGAGAACCGTCGGGGACTGCCCCTCTCTCCTCAGCGCCGGCGGAAAACTACTTGGTCTCGCCCATCAGTTTGGCGACTTCCGTTTCGATCGCGTCGGCCTCGATCGTGTAGCCCTTTTTGCTGAGATGCAACAGGTCG
Organism: Pirellulales bacterium; assembly: GCA_038210495.1. Lineage (GTDB taxonomy): Bacteria > Planctomycetota > Planctomycetia > Pirellulales > DATAWG01 > JBBQWR01. Next base: position 6,418 of record JBBQWR010000073.1, on the reverse strand, counting down.
GGCATGATTTCCTTGGATAGCTTGCCGTCGGCATCCAAAAACTTCGGGCCGATGTCGAGGAAATAGACCGTCTTGTCGTCGGCCAATTTCGCGATCTGCTCGTTGGCCTTTGCGTTCACTTGGCGTAGCCGATCGTTCTTATCGGCGCCGCGCGGGAAGATCGCCAGCACGAGCACTTTCGTCTCGGGCAGCTTTTCGCGGAGTTTGGCGACGATTGCCTTGACACCGATCGCGATGTTTTCCGGCGAGTCGCCACCCGCGTTATTGGTGCCGATCATCAGCACGGCCAGCTTCGGCTTGATGCCGTCGATGTTGCCGTTCTCGAGCCGCCACAGCACGTGCTGCGTCTGATCCCCGCCAATGCCGAGATTGACGGCGTTTCGCTTCCCGTAATGCTCGTCCCAAACCTCTTTCGCGCCTTCCCAACCCTGCGTGATCGAGTCGCCGATGAACAACAGATCGACGTTGCCCTTCTTGACCCGCTCATTCATGCTCTTGTTGCGATCCTGCCACCAACCGTCATTCTTAGGAGCCGCCTTGGCGGTGTTGGGCACATCGACGTCTCTAGCCCATGCGACAGACGAACAGAGCAGCAATGTCACGGAGGCGACAACGGCGCAGCGAAGCGATTTCATGATTGTAACTCACGGTGGGGAGGGAATTGTGGGTGGGCAAAAGTCTTCATAGGCGAGCGGCGAGCGCAAGCTCCCTGTCGTGTTCGCCCAACATTATCGCCGATTCAACGACATCAGCAAACGCAGCACATACCAGAACAATAGCGCCACCGAAGCGAACAGCGCCAGCGAGGCGGCCACGTGCTGGCCGATCCGATAGTGATGCAGCACATTGGATGTGTCGTACAGTATGTATCCGCAGGCGAACAAGATCATGGCCGAGATATAAAACAGGCCGAGCGGATGACCGGTGACCATCGCCCAGATCACGACGACGATGCTCGCCAGCCCGACTAACATCAAAAATGTCCGCAGGAACGAAAAATCCTGGCCAGTGACGAACACGATGGCAGTCAAGCCGCCGAACAATACGGCGGTGATCGCCGCCGCCTGGGGAATTGCCTCGGGCATCGTCTTCGACGCCATATACAACAGCGGCAAAAAGATCACCGATTCGGCGACGACGTACAGGCTCAGGCCTGCGTACTGCATGCCCACCGACGTGGCCGATCGAGCCCACATTTCAGAGATGTAGGCTACGGCGATGAAACCAAGAATGATGAACAGATACCCATACCGGGACCCAGCCATCAATTGAAACAGTTGATCGCCCAACGAGGTTTGGAGCAGAATGGCTTCCAAACCGATGAACGCCAAGACGGCGCCGGCCAAGTGCAGATAGGTCTTGCGAATGAAATCCGTCCGCTCGCTCGCCGGCGCCTGGGCCGCGATATTTCCCCAATTGCCCACCGCCGCATCGGACTTGTATTGATACGGGTTCTCGGAATAGCTCATCTGTTGGTCCTCAAGGTCGTTGTAACGCAAAAACTCCGGCGAGCAGGGGTCGCTAACCGTCCCAAAAAGATGTGTTTATAAACCCGTCGCAAAACGGCCGGGACCATCCGCTTCTCCGAGGCGGTTTTGCGAGAGCCTCTACAGCATCTGAAGTGTATTCCCCGAAATTGTGTGCGTCAATTGACGCCACATCGTGAACATAGCGATACCTCGGATCCGTAGTCGCGGCTCGCCACGGCGGGAGCAGGATGCGACGGCTATGGGCCCAGCCTTCCGCTTGACCGTCATGCCGGCATTTGCGTGGATCACGGCATCAGCGTCCGCTCGACGAACGTCGTGTCGATTCGACTTTCGCTGAAGGCGGCGTGCGAGAGAATCTCCCGGTGCAGCGTGGCCGTGATCTTGATCCCATCGACCTTGAGTTCGGCCAGAGCCCTCAGCATGCAGTCGATCGCCTCGCGACGGGTCGGCTGATGGACGATCAATTTGCCGATCATCGAATCGTAGTACGGCGACACCGTGTAGCCGCTGTAGGCGTGCGAATCGAAGCGGACTCCGAACCCGCCGGGCGCGATGAGCCGCTCGATCTTGCCGGGCGAGGGTTGAAAATTCCGCTGCGGATCCTCCGCGTTGATCCGGCATTCGATCGCGGCCCCGCGGAGCTTGATGTCTTCTTGCTTGAACGGAAGCGGCTCGCCGGCCGCCACGCGAATTTGGGCTTTGATCAGATCGATGCCCGTGACCATTTCGGTGACCGGATGCTCGACTTGAATTCGAGCGTTGACTTCAATGAAGTAAAAATTTCCAGACTGATCGACGATGAACTCGCAGGTGCCCGCGTTGGTATAACCGGCCGTCCTGGCCAACCGCACGGCCGCTTCGCACATCGCCGCCCGGGTGGCGTCGGCTAGGGCCGGCGAAGGGCTTTCTTCGATCAGTTTTTGATGCCGCCGCTGCACACTGCAATCGCGTTCCCAAAGATGCACGACATTGCCGTGATGGTCGGCGATGAACTGGACCTCGACGTGCCTTGGCCGCTCGACATAACGCTCGAGATAAATGCCCGCGTTGCCAAAGGCGGCCTCGGCCTCGGCTGAGGCCTGTTGCAAGGCGCTCTTCAGCGACAGATCGTTGGCGGCGACGCGCATGCCTCGCCCGCCGCCGCCTGCCGTGGCCTTGATCAACACCGGAAAACCGATCTGATGAGCGAGCTTCACCGCCTCGCCCTCGTTGCGGATCAATCCTTCGCTGCCGGGCACGACGGGCACATTGGCTTCGCGCGCCAATTTTCGCGCTTCGTTCTTATCGCCAAGCCGGCTCATCGCCTCGGGCGATGGTCCGATGAATTCGATGTTGCACGAGCGGCAGACCTCGTTGAAATGGGAGTTTTCGGACAGAAAGCCATAGCCGGGATGAAGCGCCTGCACATTGCCAATCTCGGCGGCGCTGATCACGCGATCGATTCGCAGATAGCTATCGGCCGCCTTGGCCGAGCCGACGCAATAAGCTTCGTCGGCCAACGTGAGATAGTGCGACCCGCGATCGGCTTCGCTGAAGATGGCCACCGTTTCGATGCCCAACTCCCGGCATGCGCGAATCACCCGCAGCGCGATTTCGCCGCGGTTTGCTACCAGAATGCGTTTGAACATCTGCGGCTGCGGGTAAAGGGACTTGGAGGGGCGGTGGGGCAGGGGCTAGGGAAGCAGAAGCGGCGGTCAAGCCGCCCACACCCTAATCCCTAGCCCCCAGCCCTAGCCCCTTTTCATTGATGCGTTTCGACTTTGAACAGCGGCTGGCCGAATTCCACCGGCTGCCCATTTTCGACGAGCACCGCCACGACCTTGCCGGCCACTTCGGCTTGGATTTCGTTGAACACCTTCATGGCCTCGATGATACAGACGACCGAATCCGCGCCAATGTGATCGCCGACTTTCACGAACGCCGGCGACTCGGGGTTCGCGGAGGAGTAGAACGTGCCCACCATCGGGCTCTTGATGACCTCTAGACCCGCGTCGCTCGCTGGCGGAGTTGCGGCGACGGACGTTGACGCCGAGGCCGGCGCGGCGTGAGAGATCGGAGCGGAGACGGGCCCCATCGGAACTTCCACTCCGCGGCGCAAGCGAATCCGCTGATCGGCCTGTCGCAGGTCGATCTCGGCGAGGTCGTGCTCCTTCATCAGCTCGACCAAGCGGCGGACCTTTTTCACATCAAATATATCGCCGCCGCCAGGTCCCGGATTGGACATTCCGCGCTCTCCAGCAAATTTTTTGGCGTCGCAGCCGACCGGCTGCGGTAACTCTTTACATGGATTCGACTTTGGGCGAGATTCTAGCCGCGAGCAAAAACCCCGTCAAGCCACGCTATCGCCCTCCGCTGGTGGACCGTGATGACCTTGTGCCGGGCGCCCGGCCTGGAGGGGTGGGCGCCCGGGGCTGGAGGCGCCTCGCCGAAGCCCCGGTAGCGCGACGTAAAGCCTATCTACATTATCTACATATCTCCTATCCATCATCGCCTCCTGCATTGCCATAAGCAAACCTCGCCCGCTGTCTCGCCACTGCCGCCACGGATATCATGAGCCTATGAACAACAGCCAACTGGCGACACTGGCCGGCGACCTTGCGGCCGGACGAATCTCGCTGGATCATTTTCTGCGAGAAATGGCCCGGCCCAACACAGCCGATCTCGGAGTCGTGCAACTCGATCTGGATCGCAGCCGGCGATGCGGATACCCCGAGGTCGTCTATGGCGAGGGCAAATCGGCCGAGACGATCGAACGCGTGTTTCGCCGGTTGCTAGGGAGCGGATTCGGAGCGTTTGCAACCCGTATAAACGCCGACCAAGCGGCGAGCCTGTCTCAAGCGTTCGCGGAAGGAAAGTATAACGCCTCGGCTCGGACTTTTTCGGTCTCGACCGCGGCCGGCCCTGCAACAACCTCGAAAGGTCGCGTTGTCGTCGTCACGGCCGGGACGACCGATTTGCCCGTCGCCGAGGAAGCCGCCGAGACGGCTCGTTGGATGGGCGCCGAGGCGAAAATCATCGTCGATGTCGGCGTGGCCGGACCGCACCGACTGCTCGCGCATCTCGATGAAATCCAAGCCGCCGATGCGATCGTCGTTGTCGCCGGAATGGAAGGCGCCTTGCCCAGCATGGTCGGCGGTTATGTCGCCAGCCCCGTAATCGCCGTGCCGACGAGCGTGGGTTACGGCGCCAGTCTGGGCGGACTCACCGCGCTGTTGGGCATGTTGAATAGCTGCGCCGCGAACGTCGCCGTCGTGAATATCGACGCCGGCTTCAAGGGCGGTTACCTCGCGGGCCTCATCGCCCGGCGTGCAAATTCTCCCCCTCCTGCTCCCTCTCCCTTGGGAGAGGGCCGGGGTGAGGGCCATTAGCGCTGGTCTCGCGCAATTACGTTCCACTTTCCAATAGTCGGCCATGCCCTCGCTCATAACAACACTTCCGCAACTGACTCCGAGAAAACCGGATAGCCACAAGGGAGACTTTGGCCGGGTCCTATTGATCGGCGGCTCGCGCGACATGCCGGGCTCGATCTCGCTTAGCGGCATGGCCTGCCTTCGCAGCGGCGCGGGTCTCGTGACGGTGGCGACCGCTTTTCCAGCTCAACCGACGGTCGCGGGTTTCGAGCCATCGTATATGACGGCCGCACTGCCAGCCGACACCGACGGGAGGGTCGCCTTGGGCGCGATCGAAGAACTTCGAGAACTGATCGCCAAAGCCACGGTCGTCGCCTGCGGTCCGGGACTTGGTCAATCGGCCGAACTGACGCAGCTCGTGGCGACGCTTTATCGAGAAGTCGCCCTTCCAATGGTCATCGACGCCGACGCGCTGAACGCCATTGCCGCCCGCCAAACCGCCGCGGCGTCGGAGTCCATCCTCAACGACCACGCCGGCCCCCGCATCCTAACTCCGCACCCCGGCGAGTTCGCCCGCCTCCTCGTGGCGAGCGGGGGGCGCAAGCCCCCTGTCCCCGACGCGACCTCCCCCTCGCCCTCCGACCGCCTCTCAGCCGCGACCCACTTCGCCACCGCCGCCAACATCACGCTGGTTCTCAAAGGCCATCAAACCGTCATCGCCGACCGCGATCGCCAAGCCATCAATCGCACGGGTAACCCCGGCATGGCCACCGGCGGCTGCGGCGACATCCTCACGGGCGTCATCGCCGCGCTTGTCGCTCAGCATCTCGACCCGTTCGACGCCGCCCACCTCGGCGTTCACCTCCACGGCCTCGCCGGCGACCTAGCCGCCGCCGACCTCGGCCAAGTCTCGCTCATCGCCAGCGACCTACTCAAATACCTCCCCGCCGCGTTTCAGCAACATGCAAAAGGCGAGCGGGGGGCGTAAGCCCCCTGGCGCTGATATAACAGCGCAGTGAGCGCCCCCAATTCGTTGACGCAAGCAACAAGGGCGTACCCTAACCTAGCAACCGATCACAAGCCACCGAAATAGCCCTGATGCGTTTCAGCCTCCGATCGATGCTGCTATTCACGACGGCCGCGGCGATGGGGTTCGCAGCTATCAAATCGCGGTCCGAAGCGTGCGCGATTGCAGTTGCATCACTCATGCTGGCGGCGATTTTGTTTGCAATCGTGGCCGCTATTTTTCAGTCGCCCCGGAAGCGTCCGTTTTGGGTTGGATTCATAACTTTTTCGTTAACTTACTTTCTACTCGTTTGCGAAATCGTCACAATCCATGGGAAGTTACTTTTTAACGAGGAGATCGTCAGCAAATTGGCGTCGAGTAAAGCGCTTTTACCGATTTTTTTCGCCATTCAACCTGAATCGGAAGCCGAGTTAGTACTACAGCGCCAGGTTCCTCTTGGTGAATCTGTCGGAATCGGCGAGACTTGGTTGGGGTCGGAGGACCGGCTCATGATCGCCTTCCCGGAGAACCAGGTATGGACGCCGTCGAGATTCGTGGTTTGAAACCGAAGT
>JBBQWR010000072.1:0-17255 GCA_038210495.1 Pirellulales bacterium | reverse complement strand
TCGCCGCCTTACGCAACGCGACGCTGGCGCTGCTCAGGCTTCACGGCCATACAAACATCGCCGCCGGCTTACGCGCGTACAGTTGGAACCTCTCCCGCCTCTTGGCCATACTAGGCAAATCCAAAAAATGAAAGGCCCTGGGTCCGCGCCCCCCGCGATTGACCGCGCCGGGGCGATTTCCTATAGTCCGTCTCCCTTTGCCCTGGCAAGCGATGCTAGCACGGATGCTTTTCGGACAAGTCGCCCATGCGCTTACAACTCCAACACCAAGCGTGGATTGTGTTGGCGGCCGCCGTGATGTTCTTCACGGGTCTTGGAGCGTCGCGACTCTGGGACGACGACGAGCCGAAGAACGCCACGTGCGCCCGAGAGATGTGGCAGCGCGGTGATCCCGTCGTGCCGACATTCAACGGACAATTGCGGACCGACAAGCCGGCGCTGCTTTATTGGCTGATGATGGGCTCGTACTCGTTGTTTGGGGTCAATGAATTCGCCGCTCGCTGTCCTTCGGCCGTGCTGGCCGTGGGGACGTCGCTGCTGACATACCATTTGGGCCGGTTACTTTTTCGGCCGCAAGTCGGCTTGTGGGCCGCGCTGATCGTGACGAGTAATGTGCTGTTCTGCGTGGCGGCCCGCGCGGCGACACCCGACTCGACGCTGGTGTTCACGACGACGCTCGCTTTAGTGGCCTATGTGTGGAGCATGGCCGCAGGTCGCGATGGCGGATTTTCAAGGCGGTTCCGGAGACTGTCCCCTTTTTCGGCGTTGTCGGAGAAAAATGGGGCTGTCCCCCTCAGTGTGGTCGCAACTTCAGGAGCCATGCCTAAGAGTCGCTGGGCATTTATCGCGATTTACGCCGCGATGGGGTTAGCGGTCCTCGCTAAAGGTCCAATCGGCGCTATCGCTCCGCTCGCCTGCTTTGGGCTTTTTTCCCTGTTAGCATGTCCAGGCGCAATCGCGTCCGTGGGTCCGCCTGATCAAGGCACGCTTCTCAACTATATCGCGCGCGGCGTCGTCCTCTTCGCGCGGCGCATCGAGCAAATGTTTTACGACCTCCCGCGCGCAACTCTGGCGATGCGGCCCGCGCTTTTGTTCTTGGTCATACTGGCCGTTGCCATGCCCTGGTATTTATGGGTCGGCTTGCGCACCGACGGCCAATGGCTGCAAGGTTTTTTTTGGCGTCACAACATCGAGCGATTCACGACTCCGCTGGAAGGACATCGCGGATCAATCCTGTTTCATTTCTACACGCTCGCGGGCTGCTTCTTCCCGTGGTGCATGTTGCTACCGGCCGGCGCCGCGCTGTTTATTCGCCGAATTCGAACCGCCGATCCCCAGCGGCAAAGCTACTTGCTGGCGCTGGTTTGGGCCGGCCTGTGGCTTGCGATTTTCTCGCTCGCCGGAACGAAGCTGCCCAACTATGTGCTGCCCGCGTATCCCGCGCTCGCTCTGTTGCCGGCCGTGTGGGTCGCCGATTGGATCAACCGGCCGGCGCGCAAGCTCGCGTTTCACGGGCTCTCCGCGGGCTGGTGCGGATTGGCCGTTCTAGGAATTGCAATCACGGTGGGCGTCACGGTCGCTGGGCGCCGCTGGCTCCCGGACGACGCCAACTTCGGCTGGATCGGCATCCTGCCGGTCATCGGCGCCGGGCTGGGCTACTATTTCCATCGCGGACGACGGCCTGGCGCCGCGTTCGGCACGCTTGTCGTCACGACCATCTCGATGCTGTTGGCCGTGTTCACGATCGTCGCCCCGCCGCTTAGCGAGCGTCAAAACGGCCCGGGCCTAGCCGAAGTGCTTCGCCGTTTTGACGGTCGGCCGACCGAGATCGGCAAGTTTCAAATCCGACCGCCGGGCGTGGTGTTTTACAGTGAAACGACGATTGACGACCTGAAAAATCCGAGCGACGTGCAACAATTTTTCGGCAGGTCCGATCGCGCCATTCTTCTGACCGACGAGCGCGGTTACGACGCAGTAAAGTCTCTGCTGCCGCCGGATGCGACAATCGTCGCCCGCCGTCGGCAATTTCCCGAGCGGCTCGGCGAAATGCTGGTAATCGCCCGTGGCGCCGGCGCCAATTCTGACTTGCCGCCAAGCGTATCACTGCCTGGCGATCGATCGGACGTATCAAATTCCGTTGCCGGTCGCGATCGACTTCGACGTTAGACGATGGCTCTCACCACAACAATTCGCATCCGAGCGATTAACCATGACTGATACACTCTCGGCCAAGTATTCAAGAAGCCGTGACCGCTGGAAGTTACTGTTTCGCATACTCGCCGGCGCGGCGCTGGTGAGTTTTCTGGCCATTCGCACCGATTGGCAGCCAGTCGCCGCGGCGCTTCAAGGACTAGCCTGGGGCCACTGGCTCGCGGCCGCCGCGATTTATCTCGTGTCGCAATTCGTCAGCGCTTGGCGGTGGGGCGTGCTGTCGCGACCGCTTGGGTTTCGGTTTCCTCAGCGGCGTTTCTTGCAGCTTTACTTTGAAGGAATGTTCTTCAGCCTCTGCCTGCCTTCATCGATCGGCGGCGACGTCCTTAAGGCCTATCGCTTGGCGCCGACCGCGTCGGGCCGCGTGCTGGCCGGCTGCACCGTGCTGGCCGATCGGGCCACCGGGCTGATTGGACTGATGGTCATCGGACTATCGGGCTTGGCGGCGCGATCGTTTGCTTTGACGCTCTGGCCCGCCGTCGGGATGGGCGCCGCGTTGCTCGTCGCCACCCTGACGGCCGTGACGATCGGATTGAAAGTGCTCGGACGGATCAGCCGGCTGTTTTCCTGCACGTCGAAACTGGGGCGTTTCGCGGCCCAACTCGGGCCTTATTATTCGCGGCCGGCCGTATTCCGCAGCGCCATCGGTTGGGGCTTTTTGGTCCAGTGGCTGAGCGTGTTCGCCGTGGCGCAGATCGGAGCCGCGATGGGACTCAGCCTGCCGCTCTCGGCCTATTGCATCTCGGTCCCCATCGTCGCCTTGTTGACGATGCTGCCCGTGAGCATCAGCGGCGTCGGCGTCCGCGAAGGTGGCATGGCCTGGATGCTCTCGACCTACGGCGTCCCCTCCGCGCTAGGCGTCACCCTCGGCATGCTCTGGTTCCTCGTAACCGTCGTTGGAGGACTAGTTGGCGGCGTTGTCTATATGGCGAGTGGGAAGGAAGAACGACCGCTGGCGGTCGCTGCCGATTCATTGGCGCCCCAGAATTCCTTGCAATCGACGACCGAAACAGCCTTGTCACGACGGCAGGCCGCATGAATTTCTGACGCCACCGAGGGAAACGAAATCCCGCTCGATAAAATCAGTCGCGCATTAGGGTTACCCGGTATGCTTGACCTGCAATTCCTTGAGCCGAGCCGATCACGGATGAAGAACAACGCTGGTTTCACGAGATGTTCGATTCGGCCAATCTAGGCGCCGACAAGATGAAGTTGATTTCCGACGATTGGCAAAATAAATCGCACCAGCAGAGATCGGCCGACAATCTGGAGTTTAAGTCGGCCATCGCGAAAGCGACCAAGTCGGTGATGGAACAAGCCGCGCCTCCTCCAAGGGCGATGCGTCGGCGGCGCCTGATCCGAACAAGTGATTCGGTTCGATTGCAAAAATGGCTGCGGCCGCTGGCGGCAGCGCCATTCCGATTGAACGATGCCCGGCTTGGCTGTGCGTCCTCGCCGACTATACACGTTTTCGACTTGCGGCAGCCGCAAAAAAGGGGACGCGATTCGCGGGGGCGTCTCCTTTGTCGTTGCCGTCCCCTTTGTCGTCACTTTTTCTTCGTCCCCATGCTCCCCTCCGGTGAGCCAATTCGCGAATTGGCGCCGGTAAGCTGAACTACAGAACCGCCTCGCCGCCCGATGCCACTCGCGTCTCCGAACAACCGCCGTCAGGCAGATCACGTCGGACGATCAAGTTAGAAAGATGGACGGTCCTGCGATTGGAGGTTTAATTTTTTCCGGCGACCTCCAGTGGCAAGTGGTGCAACCTCGCCGGGTTCTCCAAGAGAATCTCGCGCATGACCCGAACGGCCGCATCGTGGTCCATGCTCGAGGCCGGGTCATCGACAAACTCGGCGAGCGCGGCGGCGACGGCCCAGCGTACACTGCGGTATTTCGCAGCCAACATTTCGACGAATCGAGCATCGGTAAACCCGCTGGCCACTGAACTGATCGGTCCCATGCTGAGCTGATCGTACAGCATGGCGGCGATCTTGTGTTTGCGGAAGAAATGCCACCAAGGGCCAACCGAAAGATTGCCGACCTGTTTCGCCGCATTCGAGAAGTCGGAATAGAGCTGCTCGTGAGCCACGATGTATTCGAAGTGAACGTTCGGGTAGTTCGTCCAGCCGGCGTATTCGTCTTGGGGCAGTCCGGCGGCGTACATGGGAAAACTCTGGATCTCGCGCGACGGGTCCATGAAATAGGTCACACCGATCGCGATTTGCAGACAAGAGCCATACCGTTCGCCCGCGCGTTTCAAATCCTTGCCGATCTCTTCAAGGACTTCAAGGATCGCCTCGGTGGCCGCCGCGGTTAAATGCGCAAGGTCGCCGGCCCGCAGGAACTCCTTGCGGTAGCGAATCGCCGTGTTGGCCGCCGCCGTGTCATAAGCACGGCCAAGGCGATAGTCCATGGGATGGAACAAGTTGGTGTAGCGAACCCGGCTATGGGGATTGTGCGTCGGGCTATACAAGATCTGAAGCAGGAATTCCTTGATGCCATCTTTGAGTCCGCGAACGTCCTGGATCGTGCGGCCAAGCACCGACTCGAGATTAATTAGGTACTTCTCGGCCTCGTACTTGTGCCCGCCGGTGAACAGGCCGAAGTCGGTCGCGCCCTCTGGCCAGATAAGATAATGGGCGTCGAACATATTGAAGGCTTCGGGATGCGTTGCGTGCGCCAAATCGATTTGGGCGATCTTCGCGGTTTTGGGATCAGCCGGGATGCGGTCGCGATTCTCGATGCTCGTCACGTAGCCGATGATGTTGTGCTCGCGAAGCACTTGGTCGGCGAAGCCCGGATCGTTTCGCTTTCGCTTGACCGCGTCGTATATGTCGTCGAAGAAGCGTGGATCGAGCGGGTCGATACCGTTCGCTAAACCATACATGCGGAACATGACGCGCAACCACTCGGCGTATTCGCTGTAGCGCGAGTCCTGGAGTTCGTCGAGCAGCATGGCCCCGGCGCGGCGGCGCTCGCTCTCGGAATTTCCGCCAACTGCCCGCAGGACCGCGTCGAGTCGGCCGCGTCGGCCCTCGGCGACCTGGGCGAACCAGGAGTAGAGCAGGCCATGGGTCGCATCGGTCATCGTGCGGCGGACGAGTCGTTTCTGTTTCAATCCCGCTTGGACGACATAATCGGGAAACGCATTGACCGAGGCCTGTGTGCCGGCCAGGTTTTGAGAGGCCAACTCCCAATCAAAATCCGTTAAGTCGTCTTGGATGTGCGTATGGGCATCGACGACGCCCAAGTTGCACGCTTCACGGAAAAGTCGCTCGATGGTCTCACTCTTAGCCCAAGCCATGCCTATCTCCAACAAGCTCTAGTGTTCCATGAATATTCCAACGGGCAAAATCAAGACTATCAACCGGCGTAATGGTTCGCTTTTTCTCCATCCTTGAGTGAGAAAGTAACCGAAGCGGTTGACGCCTATTTAGCCCCCCAAATGCTCTGTAGTTCGTAAACGTTCAGCCGTTGAAATGTCGCGTTGCCGCGCGACGCCGCCAAACTGAGAGACCTTTTTTGTGGATCGAGGTTCGTTGGCAGAGGAATGAAGGTCCGACCGTCACTGGCTAGGACTTCCAGCCCGGTACGGTCGACAAAAATCTTGATGCGCTGCCGGCCGTCCTTTAGCGGAGCTGGGGCGTGGCGGTCGCCCACGACAATCTCCTGCTTTTTTGCATCGTAAATAACGGGCACGCCTCGGACGCCGAATTTCAATTCCGCGTCCTGGCTCGGTTCGCACTCAATTTCCAGCTCCAATAATTCGCCCATAATCCCCGCCAGCGGATCGGCGGCTCCTGGCGCGAGCGTGAACTCCTTCAAGACGTGTGAGCTTGCGCGCAGGGCTGCAAGTTCTTCGATCGGATTCCAAGTCAATCGCGGTCCGTCTGGCGTGCTTACCAGGCGCAGCTCCAGCGGCAGGCTCATCGATTGGTTGAACGGCATCCGCGTGGTTTCAGTTTGCCACCATCCGATTTGCACGCGGCGTCCCTTGGGCTCATCGCTAAAGGTTTGCGGCGCGTAATACGCCCAGTCGCTCCACTCCCGAGACTTCGGTTTGCCGCCGCGCTGGCCGGGCAGCTTTTCCGTTTCGGCCGTGAATTTTTGTCCGTCAAAACCCCCCACGATATATTCCGTGTTGGCGGCGGCCAGAATCCACTTTTTGTTCTTACGATCGCCGTCCAGCGGCAATTCGAAAAGATCCGGACACTCGAACGGGAAATTGCCGTTTACCGCATCACCTTGCACGACGCTGGCCAATGTCCATTCACGGAGGTCCGGTGAGGTTAAAAAGTGAATTGTGTGCCGTCGATCTTTCTCCACATATAGCACCATCACCCATTTTTGCGTGGGCTCGTGCCAAATAACCTTCGGATCCCGGTTGCCTCCGGTAATCGTCTTCACGACAGGATCGCCCGCGACTTTTGTGAACGTGCGTCCGTCCGTGCTGAAAGCGATGCGCTGCGTTTCGCCGCCGGCCGTGTAGATCAGCACCAGTGGCGGTTTGCCGTCTTGTCCGAAACCGCTCGTGTTTTTCCAATCCACCACAGCGCTGCCACTCCATATCCCGCCGAATTCGTCCGGAGCGAGAGCATCGTCGAGTTCCCGCCAATGCACGAGATCGCGGCTTACAGCGTGCCCCCAGAAGTTTGGCGCATGGGTCCAGGAAAAAGGAGAGTGCTGGAAAAACATGTGATACTCGCCATTGTAGAAGGCCAATCCGTTCGGATCGTTGAGCCATCCACGTTGAGCGGAGAAATGAAACTGCGGTCGAAGTGCTTCGCGATACAGGTTCTCATGCCCACGAAGCGTGTCGCTTGCCGTGATCTGCTCAAGAGCGCGCGAGTCGCTGCGCAGTTTGTCCACCGTCACGCACAATGTTTCGCCACGCCAAGCACCAATATTCAGCGAACCCCACCAGTCCGGCTCCCCATCAGCGAGCTCGACCTCGAAGCGCCGCTCGATCTTCCCATCTCCTTTTCGGGAAACCAAAACCGTGCGTTTAGTGGCGCCTTGTTTGACCGGGAAGTTCAGCCACTGGTGAGTTGCCCCGATTTCGCGTGAGGCAAACGAGAGGAGCTTCGTGGCCAACGGCGGTTTTGTGTTGGTAAAGGTAATTTCATCGACCGTGATATGACCCCATCCACCCGTTGCCGTATCCACGATTTCAATGAAAGCCGTCTTGCCGATCAATTCGCTAACGTCCCATCCGCTGGGCTCCAGCTTCTCGCTGCCGCCGGGTTCCTTGTTCGGCCCCGTCGCCGTGCGTACAACTTTGCCGTCCACCACGAGATTGATGCAGGTCTTGCTCTCCCATCCGCCGCCCCCGATCAAGAACGATATGAATCCATATTGAATTGAAAATTCGGGTGAAGTGAGTTTGCCCACCGCCCCATCTCCACCGTGGAAAGAGTTCGCCAAGCCATGTCCTCGATATCCTGTGACATCCCATTGATCGGCGATCTTGCCATGCGCAGGCGCCGTGCCAAAGGCGGCGCCGTCCACTTTCCAGGGACCATAGTCGTCTCCCTCGAAATCAGCAAACACCCTGTCGTCGGAGAAACCCAAGTCTTCGCCCTCGTGGAACGCCAGGCCGATTTGTTCGAGCGAACCTTTGCGGCCGTTGTACCAGACGAGCCATTGACGGCCGTCGAAGATGGCGTAGGGCTTGTAGCAGGCGTCGTGGTCCCAGCCATCGGCGCTGGCCCGGATGATGGGGTTTTGCGGATGACGCTGCCAGCCCGTGACGCCGTCTTTCGATCGGGCGATGCCGATTTGGGCGTGATCGATGTCGCGGAATCCGATGTAGAACATCAGATACCAGTCGCCCCGCTTTTCGACCTGACAACCGGTGACGCGGGCGCGTTCCCAGGGGGCGCCGTTTTCGCCCGTGAAGATCGGGTTTTGCGCGTGCTTCGTCCAGCGCAGGCCGTCGGGACTGGTCGCGTAGCCGATCGAATTGGGTTCGTATTGATCGCCGCCCGAATACCACATTCGATATTGCTTGCCGTCGGCGTCCCAGATCACGTGTGGGCACATGACGGCGACCTTTTCCCACGGCGCGTCGGCGGTGAGGACCGGCTTGTCGGACGCCCGTTTCCAGGCGAGGCCGTCGGCGCTGGTGGCGTAGCCAATGGCCGAATGGCCGGCGGCTTGGCCGGTATACCACATGTGATAGCCGTCGTCGCGCTTGAGCACGATCGGCCGATTGACCTCGTCTTCCCAGCCAGATTCCTTCCGCGGGCCGAACGCGACTTTCGGCGGCTCGGACCAATGGATGCCATCGTCGCTTGAAACGAGAGCGATGCTTTGCTTCGACCGCCACGAGAGCCACATGCGGTAGCCGGCGTCTTGCTTCAAAACGGAGATGTCGAAGCACGTTCCGTATTTGCCACCCATCACGGGATTGGATTGGCATTTCTCCCAACCGGCCGCCGTTTCCTTGGCGCCCTTGACGGAGTTTTTTCCGGAGTCGGCGTCGGCGGCGGGTGCGGAGTTGGCCAACATCAAAACCGAGGCGAAGCAAAACAGGATGGGGTGGCTATTCATTGGTTGTCGGGGGAGTGCGGCGGTGGTCGCTTGTCGGCTCAAACCAAACGTCGTATGGTTGACGCGACAAGCGGTTTGAATTAAAAGGCGGCGTCATTATAGTCGGCGGCTTAAATCATGCGAATTTTTATCGCGGGGATCATGCAGGGTTCGCATCTGGGGATGGCGATGCACAAGCAGGAGTATCGCCCGCGGCTTCGCGAGCGCCCGCCGGGCCTTCAACGATTTCGCCGGCCGGGCCGAGCCGATTCGGGAATTGGCGCCGGTGGGGGACGGCTACGCAATGGTCCCGTCAGTGCACCATTAGGCGACGCAAATGTTTTGCCCGCCGCATGATCGACTGAAACCGCTCCGTTCCTTCAACAAGCTTCATAGTTGCACCGCCCATGAAAATCGTCATCCGCCAATCTCGCAGACGTAGCGTCGTTTTACTTTCATAGGTTTGGCATTTGTTGGGGCCGGCATCCTAATCCTATCAATTCCACCCGCTCGGCAGGAGTCGCCCGCCAGACTTCGCCTGATCGGTTGGTCAAACATCATTTTTTTTGGCGCATGCTCAGTTCCTTCGGGTTAGGCAAAATCGGGTCGCGATTGAGATTGCCCGTTTGCCAGAGGTCGGAATTGTTTCGCCCTTATGGACTTACAATGTTCCAAACTTATTACCAGGGCTCCGATGCGCGCCAGTGCCGCGACGGGATGACGTTTCATCGGTCGCACTGAAAACCGAAGTCGGTCGCTTCCCGGCTGCAAGCATTCCCCGTATGGTTGACGCGCCAGGTTCATTTGGCTCAACAGGTGGCGTCATTGCAGTCGGCAGGCTTGACGATGCGAATTTTTATCGCGGGGATCATGCAGGGCTCGCACCTGGGCACGGCGATGCACAATCAGGAGTATCGACCGCGGCTTCGCAAGCTGTTGGCCGAGCATCTGCCGGACGCCGAGATTTACGATCCGCTGACGGATCACGCAAGCGCGCTCGACTACGACGCCAATAAGGGCCGGGCAGTGTGCCAAGGTCGCTCGCGCCGTTGGCGGTCGTTCGATAAGCGTGGTAAGTGCTCCCGGTCGTATAGGAATATCCAACAACTTGCCCGGAATCGTTGATACCGAAGGCTTCGCTATTCCCGTCCAGGGAGCCGAGATCACTGGACGGTGTGATCGAACTGTTGGCCGTCGTGCGGAAAGCGTGGCCTGCCCCGCCGCTTAACGCCCGGTTCCCACGACTTGGCCGGAGCCGTTTATACCGTAAGCGTAGCTACTCAGCGTTCCGCTGAGTGAGCCAAGCGTGCTAGCTGCGGTGATCGGGCCGTTGGGCGCCGTCTCAAAAGCGTGATCAGTTGAGCTGCTGGAATAACCGGCAACTTGTCCCGATGCGTTGATGCCCCAAGCAAGGCTAGTCGTGTCGCCTGGGAGCGTGCCAAAGTCGAGCACGTGATACGTCGGCGTCGACGCATTGACGACCGGTGCAGCGAACGCAATCCAAGCGGCGACGAAGGAACCGATCGCGAGTTTTGTCGTGGTCATCGGCGTTTCCTTGCAGAAGAGAGCGGAGCGAGCGAAAGTTTTTTCGTGCAGTCAGGAGGGGGCGATGAGGGCCGATCCGAACAGCGAGAATCAGACCGGGCTGGATAAGAAAGTCGCGCAAACCCGCCTTGGAAGGTCCCCTTTGCCCCGGCGGTTTTGTGAGACCCTTTAAAAAAGCGATGCTGGTCTCGACCGGCGAATTCGGTCTCCTCGCGCCGGTTTGAGGTTCTGGGAATTCGCGATATAATGAAAAAGTTCTAGGTTCGAGTTCCGCACTTTTCAGAGCAAGTTTTGCCGCGGATTGCGAAATCCGCGATAGTTTTGACCAATCAGCTTGTTGCCAATGGTCGCTAAAACTGCGCGGTTCCGACTCGCCAGTGAGAAAAACCCGGGAATGCAGGCAACATCGGTACTTGCAAAAAGTGCAAAGCTAGAACTAAGTGGAGGAATAATGGTAACCGGCCCAGTCATCGACGATTTTGGACAGTTCGCGTTCAACCGCGGAACCGATCCGATCATTCAAATGTTCTCTCCGGAATCCGCTCGCAAAATCGCCGATTATCTAGGCGATCCGATTCTTTCCCAACGAATTGACGAATTGGCGTCGAAATGCGGCGAAGACGCGCTGTCCGATTCTGAACGGGCCGAGTATGAGGGTTATGTCCGCGCCAATAAGTTCTTGGCGATTTTACAGGCGAAGGCGCGTAGATTTCTAAGCAGCGGCTCTGATCAATGATGGAAACCGCCGTTCGCCGGGCCGTGCGATCTCGCGCTGAAAATGCTTGTGAATACTGCGGATTGATGCAGTCGCAATCTCCGTTGGCGTCCCTTCAAATCGAGCACATCGTTGCCCGCAAGCACGGCGGCGACGACTCCGATGAGAATTTTGGCCCTCGCATGCATCGACTGCAATCTTGCAAAGGGGAGCAATATCGCCGGAATCGATCCCGCGAGCAAACAACTCACTGCACTTTTTAACCCGCGGCGGCATGCGTGGGTCGAGCATTTCGCGTCCCGGGGAATTCACATTATCGGAATATCGGCAATCGGACGAACGACGGTCCATGTTCTAAGATTGAACGATGATGATCGTCTCCAACTGCGGTCCGCCCTACTCGATCACCCGTAACGTGGGCGAAATCGTCGATCGCGAGCGAAAACATGCGAATTTTTATCGCGGGGATCATGCAAGGCTCGCATCTTGGTACGGCGATGCACAATCAGGAGTATCGCCCGCGGCTTCGCAAGCTGTTGGCCGAGCATCTGCAGGACGCCGAGATTTACGATCCGCTCAGCGATCACGCCGGTTCGCTGGACTACGACTCGAATAAGGGCCGGGCGGTGTTCCTGCATCACAATCGGCTCTGCCGCGAAGTGGATGTCGTGCTGGCGTTCGTGCCCGAGGCGTCGATGGGGACGGCGATCGAGATGTGGGAAGCCCACGAGCATGGCCGGGCCGTGGTGACGATCAGCCCGCTTAAGCACAATTGGGCGGTGAAGTTTTTGAGTCATGTGCTCTATGGCGACCTGGCGGAATTCGAGGAGGGACTGACGAGCGGGGCGCTGGGTCGGCGGCTGAGAGAGTTGGTTGAGCAAAGGTCGACGGCTGTTTGAAATTGGGTCAACCGGCGGCGCCCCCTCGCCCTGACCTCTCCCGGAGGGAGAGGGTTCTGACGCGCGACTTTGTCGTGGCTTAACGCTGCACGCGCCACGCTTCACGACCGCAAAGCGTTCCTTGAAAGGCGATTGCCCGTTCCCTATAGTGGATGACTTGGCATTGGTCGCGGGGCATCGGCTGGGGGTGGCTGGCGGTCGAACCGTGATGCGGCCCGCGGCGTAATGATGTTATCCGTCCTATTCTGGAGCGGCCATCGCCTTTCGCGCCGTCGCCCTGGAATCGTTTTGCTCGTCTTTTCCCAGTAATTCTCGCTGTTTGAACTTAGTTTGAGGCACGCATGGTAACTGAGGCCGCCGTGGCCACGCCGATTAAGCCGGCCGCCGCCGATACCATTGTCGAAACGCGGAACTTGTCGAAGGTGTACCGCGATTTTTGGGGCCGGCAAAAGGTGCGGGCCCTCAAAGCGCTCGATCTCACCGTCCACCGCGGAGAGATTTTCGGGCTTCTGGGACCCAATGGCTCCGGCAAGACGACGACGATTAAGCTCTTGCTAGGCCTCTTGTTTCCGACTACTGGCCAGGCGCTAGTCTTCGGCAAGGACGCCACCGATGTCAGTAAGAACGAGCGGCTTGGATTTTTGCCCGAGGAGTCGTATCTCTACCGGTTTCTGAACGCCGAGGAGACGCTCGATTTTTATGGCCGGCTGTTCAACATGCCCTCGAGCGTTCGGCGGCGGCGGACGGCCGAGCTGATCGACATGGTCGGATTGAACTGGGCCAAGCGACGACAACTGCGCGAGTATTCGAAGGGGATGACACGGCGGATCGGGCTGGCCCAGGCGCTCATCAACGATCCCGAGCTCATCGTCCTCGACGAGCCGACCAGCGGCCTGGACCCGATCGGCACCCGGGAAATGAAGGACCTGATCCTCAAGCTCCAGTCCCAGGGCAAGACGATCATCATGTGCAGCCATCTCTTGGCCGACGTGCAAGACGTCTGCGACCGGATCGCCATTTTGCATCAGGGAGAACTGAAGGAACTCGGACGGGTCGATAGCCTCTTACGCGTGAAAGATGTGACGCAAATCAAGGCGAGCGGGCTCAGTGACGACGCCAAGGCAGAAATTCGAGCCGTGATCGAACGTCATAACGGCCATGTGGACTCGATGGATAATCCAACGAACACGCTCGAAGATTTGTTCTTGTCCATCGTGCGAGACTCTGAAGCTCGCCCAGGAAAACGCGCCCCGCACAATCGCGATTAATCCGCAAGTTTAATAGCACTCCCGACTTGCCCTGCTTGAAATGGTTCAAGACTTTAACATTCCGCCGTACTTCGAGTGGCTGCCTGGCGCGCTCAGCACCTATTTGATCACGCTGGGTTTTCTCGCGCTGACCGGTTTGATCCTAAGCTTTCTGATTAGCGCCGTGCGTAATGGTCCGATGAAGGCCGGCGATCGGATCTATAAGGTGGTCGTCTCGGCGGGCGTCGATCTGGCCCGCTTCTCGCCGAAGCGGGTGTTTGCGCTGGCTCGCTTGGCCGTGCAGGAATCGGTGCGGCGGCGAGTCTGGGTGGCGCTAGTTGTGTTCGGTGTGATTTTGCTTTTCGCGGGGTGGTTCCTCGAGCCATCGGGCGATCAGGCCGACCGGCTGTCGAACTCGGACCCAGGCAAACTGTATATCAACTTCGTGCTCACGGGCACGACCTTCCTCGTCATGCTGCTCGCGCTGTTTCTCAGCGCGTTCAGTTTGCCGACCGATATCAAGAACCACACGATCTACACGATCGTCACCAAGCCGGTGCGGACGGGCGAGATCGTGCTTGGGCGAATTCTCGGTTTCACGGTGATCGGTACGGTGATGTTGGCGGTGATGGGCGCAGCCAGTTATCTGTTCGTGGGCCGGATGCTGGACCACACGCACGAACTGACGGCCGCCGATTTGCGCGAAATTCCGCCGGACCCGGGAATGCCGATGGGTGGCAAGGAAGGTCGCACGGCCCTTTCGCACAATCACTTTCACGAAGTGACGCTCGATGCCCAGGGCAACGGCGTGACGGACGTCAGGCAAGGGCATTTTCATCGCGTGCATGCGGAGACCAAAGACGGACAGACTCGCTACATCGTCGGGCCGCCGGAGGATCAATTGGTCGCCCGAGTGCCGATCCCCGTGGAGAAGAAAGAGGATTTCCGCTTCCTCGATCGCTCCGGCGTGCAAGGTCCGGGGATAAATATCGGCAAGGAATGGGCCTATCGAAAATTTCTCGACGGCGGCTCGCCGATGGCGGCCATTTGGACATTTAGCGGAATCACCAAAGAACGATTCGCCAAGGGGCTGCCGCTGGAGATGAACCTCCGCGTGTTTCGCACCTACAAGGGCGAGATCGCCGACGAGAAAAAAGGGAATCGCACGGTCGGCATTTTGGGCAGCATCCGATTGCAGAATCCCGACCAACCCCGGCTCAAGTCGATTGGAACGCCGTTCACCGCCAAAGATCAGGTCATCGACAAGCACTTCATCCCGCCCGTACTCGATCGCGAAGTCGACGGTCAGTACAAGCCCGTGGGGTTGTTCAAGGATTCGATCGTCGGGGCGCCGGCTTCCGAATCGCTCGTGACCGACGATGGCCGCGTCGACGTAGTGCTGCAGTGCTTGTCGCCGTCGCAGTATTTGGGAGTCGCCAACGCCGACGTCTATCTGAAGCTGCAAGACGGCTCGTTTGCTTGGAATTTCTGCAAGGGATATGTGAGTATCTGGCTCCAGATGCTGCTGGTGATCGGCTTCGGGGTGATGTTCAGCACGTTCCTCGGCGGCCCGATCGCCATGCTGGCCACGGCCGCGATGGGCATGCTCGGATTTTTTACCGAGGATGTCGGCAATCTGTTTCGAGCGGTCATTCGCGGCGAGACCAAACTGTTCCCCGGCGGCGGACCGCTGGAATCGATGATCCGGATCGCCGGTCAGAATACGATTACGTTGGACTTGGAAAAATCGCTCGGCGTGAGAGTGGTGCAAGCCATCGACGCGGGAATCATGGTGTTCATGAAGGCCGCAGTCGACCTCGTCCCTAGCTTCAAGGACTTCGACAATATCCGCTATATCGCCGACGGGTTCGATATTCCCGCCGTGCGACTCCTCGAGCAGGCGACCGTGGGCTTTGGATTCATTCTGGCGCTGTTCCTGGTCGGGCATTTGTTTTTGAGGATGCGCGAAGTGGCGAACTGACGGAGAGGGGGCAAGGGACTGGGGGGCTAGGGACTAGGGAAATCGGCGCCTGCGGCGCCGGGAGGTGCGCTGACTCACGGATAATATCCTCGCCGCTGTTTGCTCCTCGTTCCTCGTTCTTCTTCCCTAGTCCCTAACCCTCCAGCCCCTAACCCCTTTTCTTCCATGAACGAGCAATTCAAGTGGAAACTCATCTACATCGTGGCGATCGCGATTTTGATTGCGCCGCTGCACATGATGAGTGTGCCCGAAACACGGGGCAACGCCGGGGGCTGGCTCGCCCAACTGCGCGATAAATATCAACTTAGCGAAGCCAATCTGGGCGAGGTCGACGCCTCGGCCGAGACCGTCAAGCTCGCGACGCTCGGTTTGCGCGGGGTGGCGGTCAACATTTTGTGGGGCCAAGCCAATCGCGCCAAAATGATGGAGGACTGGTCCAGTTTCGGCGCTTCGCTGACTCAGATCGCCTATCTCCAGCCGCACTTCTTCAAGGTCTGGGATTATCAGGCTCATAACCTGACCTACAACACGTCGGTCGAGTTCGACGACTACCACGATCGCTACCGCTGGGTAATCGAGGGAATCAAGTTTCTCAAGCAAGGCAAGGAGCTCAATGCCGGCGAGCCGCGCTACACCTCGCGGATCGGTTGGTTCATCGCACAAAAAATCGGCAAGGCGGACGAGCATCGGCAGTTCCGCCGCCTGTTCAAGGCAGACGACGATTTCCATTCTCGCGATAATCCCAATCGCACTCGCAACCAGCGAGACAACTGGCTGGTCGGGCACGAATATTACAATCGCGCCTGGGCCGAGGCGCCCGATCCCGCGAAGTTGAAGACCACGCCCGTGATCTTCTACTCGCAGCCGACGATGGCCCTGATCTATTACGCCGACGCGATCGAATCGGACAGCACGGCTGGCGAGACCCCACGGTTCGGCGACGTCGCAAAACATGCCTGGGAACAAGCCGGCAAAGAGCTCGCGCGATTCGGCGAGAAGGACATTCCCTCGCCCTACGGCGGCAATATCCGGCTCGACGCGCTGGAGGCGCACGTGGCGCAAGAGAAAGCGATCGTCGCGCAGCTCGAGCAACTGATGCCCGGTGAATTCGATAAGCTCAAAGCCGAGCGAAAAGAGAAACTATCGGCCGAGGTCCGCAAAGCGCTCGAAACGCCAGTCGAAAAGCGCGACGGCGGCGACCACACCGTCAACTTCACGTTCTGGAAAGAAGTCGCTGAGCGCACCGCGCCGGACCGCCGGGCGAAAGCGCTTAAGCTGGCCGACGAGTACGAGCGGATCGAATGGGCGGCTCGCGATATTCGCACCTCGCGCGGGATCGTGAACTACGACTATTGGCAGACTCGCTGCGCGGCGGATCAGACCGACGAAGCCCTGCACGCCAGGCAGTATATGTACGAGGCGGGCATCGAGCGGCAAGCGGCCCGGCCGACGAAGGCCAAGAAGCTCTACGAGCAGGCGTTCGCCGAGTGGCGAAAAGTGCTCGACAAATTTCAGATCGTCCGCGAAGATTCGCTGATGGCCCAGGACTTGGCGGAGTTCGTCGACCAATATCGAGCGGCCTTGCGGCAGTTGGCCGGAGACGACGCCAAATTCCCGGAAAAATTCATCCTGC
The DNA here is from genome assembly GCA_038210495.1 of Pirellulales bacterium. Classification (GTDB taxonomy): domain Bacteria; phylum Planctomycetota; class Planctomycetia; order Pirellulales; family DATAWG01; genus JBBQWR01. The sequence continues at coordinate 493 of JBBQWR010000072.1, read as the reverse complement.
AAGACATGCTCGAGCTAAGCGGCAAAACGAGCCCCGACCAACCGCCGACGCCGGAAAAAGTCGAGCCGGCCAAGAAGCCGCAAAAAACGGTGGAGTCGTCTAAAGAGCCCGAAAAGAAATCCCAACGGGACGAGGGATGACCTCGGTTGGCGAGTAGACGGCCACGGCAAACGAAGCATCAAGAAGCACCTTGCGGTGGCCTTGCCTCGCTGCTACGTTCAAGGCGTGGGGGGGGTGTTGCCGCGTCCTTGCCGGACCTTGCCGCGACGGTTCGTGAAGTTATCAAGCTCATCGAGTCCGATGGGTGGTCCTTGGATCGACAGCGATCGAGTCATCGGCAGTTCAAGCATCCGACCAGGGCGAACGCATTTCAGCTTGCGCATTTTAGCAGCTTTTCGAGGTAAGCATTGTTCCAGCCGGCCCGCAGTCGCTTACGGCGCAGGCTTCCCTTCTCGATGCGTTCTTGTTTGACCAGGCTCAGCGCGGCGCGGCG
>JBBQWR010000071.1:0-17305 GCA_038210495.1 Pirellulales bacterium | reverse complement strand
TGTTCACTCGAAATCCCTCCGTGGCCGCAGGTACTTTGTCTTCGATAAACAAAGAATACCGCAAAACCGCCGAGGGATTTCGTTTTTTCTAGAATCATTTCGCGAACTGCCTTCCAGAGTTCGCTTGATTAAGGGCTAGGGCCTGGGGTTTGAGAACGCCCTGTGAATCGGCTGCCGATCGGTGGGCAATTTCGATTTTCAGTTTCGCTTTGGCTCGATTTAGACTTTTAACATTCGCCTGAAAGCCACCATAAAACAATTGACACGCCTACTATGGGGGTGGTCTCGTCACCGCCGAAAGCAAGGATTGACTCGAGCTTGCTGTTCTTGCCGTCCAATATATCCTACGATGGGGGAGACAGGCAGCCACGATCGCCGCCGCTCGAACGATTGCCGTTCCACCAGTAGTAGATCGACTGCCGCGACTTGATACAGACAAACCCGCCAACCCAGACGTAGCGTGCGTTCACGACCGACGCGCCAGTTCAGTTTTGACTCGCTTGGGTTACCCGGTCTGATCTTTCGGCCTACCGGGCTAGTTCATCCTTTTGCCGTTTCCGGCGGAAGGTTGGCTTCCAGTCTGAGGGTTGCAGGCGTCCGATCATAGCCGGCTATTTTTCTCCCACTCTGCATATGAACTCGGAGTGACGCATGACAATTAAAATGTTAGTGGTCGACGATCATGAGATCGTGCGCGCAGGGCTCAAAGCGTTGCTGCACGGCTCCGATGTGAAAATCAGCGCCGAAGCTTCTAGTGGCGAGGGGGCTTTGAAAGCCGTCGCCAAACATAAGCCGAACATCGTATTGATGGATATCCGCATGCCCGACGGAGATGGTTTGGCGGCCCTCAACCGATTGCGACTGGACGATCCGGACCTGCCGATCCTGATGTGGTCCGCATTCGACAATCCGACCTATGTGGCCCGGGCGGTGGCGCTGGGCGCGAACGGATACGTGCTCAAGGCCGCCGGGCGCGAGGCGTTGCTCACGGCGATTCATGCCGCGGCCGGCGGTCAAATGACTTGGACCCGGGAGGAATTGCGCCGCGTGACGGGCGCTCTGGCGACGCCGCGGTCCCATGCGGACATCGACGTTCCTCTTACGCAACGAGAAAACGAAGTCTTGCGACACTTGGCTTCGGGCGCCACCAACAAGGAGATCGCCCTGTCGCTGAAGATCAGCTATGAGACCGTCAAGGAACACGTGCAACACATCTTGCGGAAAATTGGCGTCACGGATCGCACTCAAGCGGCTGTGTGGGCCGTGCGGAAGGAATTGGTTTAGTGGATCGTGAAGCGTGGAGCGTGGGTTAATAGAAATGACTGAATCGGCCAACTTGCGCCAGTGTGACCCCGAGGCGGCCCTGCAGCGCTTGGGCGGACTTCAATCGCTCTACCGCGATGTGGTGCGGAATTTCATCGCCGATTCGAGGGATGTCCTGATCCGGCTACAAGCTGCCACCGTCGCCGCGGATGGATCGACGCTGCATCGGGTGGCCCACAACTTCAAAGGAAACGCCGGCCTTTGCGGCGCCGTGCGAGTGGCTGAGATCTGCGGCCAACTCGAGAAAATCGGCTTGGAGTTCGACGCCATTCATGCGGCGGAAGCTAACCGACTCTTAGCCGCTGCCATTGCGGTAGCCGGAAAAGAATTGCACGGCTATCTCGATTGACTGCCAGCGCTAGCGGTTCTTCCGTGCGCATTTGGTCATCTGCCGCTGATGTCAACTGAGACGAACCCGCTACATCGCATTCAACCGGCGTGCTGCAAGCCACGCGAAGGCGAAGGCGGCGCGTGCTCGGCCAAATTGACCACTTGGTCGATGCGAATTCCCAACGACCGAATCTTGTTTCTCAGACTGCCGCGCGTGATGCCAAGAATCTTGGCGGCCAACGACTGATTCGCCCCGGCGTGCCTGAGCACGCGAGTCAGCGCGATTTGCTCCATGTAAGCCACCACCTCGGCGTACAGGTGAGACGAATTATCTTTGATCCGGCGCTCGATGAAACGCTCCAAATCGCAAGCTCCGCTGGACCTGGAGCTAGGATTGGCGGTTGCGACGGTTGGTTCCCGGAGGTTCGCCGGCAGAAACTCCGGCAGCAATACGGGCCCCTGCGCTTGGAGCAGCGATTGCTTGAGCACGCTCTGAAACTCGCGGACGTTTCCCGGCCACCGGTAATTCATCAGGAGATCGAGCGCGTCGGGCGACACATCGATTACGTCCCTGCCCAACTCTTGATTGAATCGAGCCAAATAGTGATCGAGCAGCAGAAAAATATCGTCGACCCGGTCGCGCAGCGGAGGCAGATTGATTCCAAAGCCGTTCAAGCGGTAATACAAATCGGCGCGGAAATCACCTTCCGCGACCATGACTTCAAGGTTGCGATTGGAGGCGGCGATGATTCGCACATTGGTCTGAATCGTCTCCGAACCACCGACGCGCTCGAACTTTTGCTCTTGGAGCACGCGCAGCACCTTGCTCTGCACGAGGGGCGACATGTCGCCGATTTCGTCGAGAAATAGCGTGCCATTGTCGCATTGCTCGAATTTGCCGATTCGCTTACTGTCGGCGCCGGTGAACGAGCCTCGCTCGTGGCCGAATAGCTCACTCTCCAAAAGCGTCTCGGGAATCGCCGCACAATTGACGGCCAGGAATCTGCCACTGGCTCGATCGCTGTGTTGCCAAATCGCCCGAGCGACGAGCTCCTTGCCCGTGCCGCTTTCACCATTGATCAGCACGGTCACGCCCTGCGTGGCCACGCGGCCGATCCCTTTGTAGACATCTTGCATCGCCGGACAATTGCCGATGAGCGTATTTCCGACGGGCGGCAATTCTTCTTGAGTTGGAGGCAATCGCCGGCCGACACCGGCAATTTGGGACGCGCGAGTTACGATCGCCTGCACGTCATGGAAATTGAGCGGCTTGAGCAGATAATCGAAGCCGCCGATTTTTATCGCTTCGATCGCCATGTCGCAGGCATCGCTCGAAGTCACAAAAATGACCGGCGCCTGACAATCGAGATCGCGAAGTTTTTTGAAGACCTCGAAGCCGGCCATGTCCGGCAGAATCGCATCGATGACGATGACATCGGGATCGCAGCGATTGGCTTGATCGAGACCCTGCTCCCCCGTCGCGGCGGTCATCAGTTGAAATTCGCCGCCCGGAAATGCACGCGCAAAGGCTTCCAATACTTTTCGATCGGCGTCGATGACGAGAAGCGACGTCATGGGATTTCCGTAATTTCCAGCATGCCAGCTTGGGCGAAACGACTTGAACGCAACCCGGGTAAATCTCTGCCTTACTCTAAGAACCACATCCACTTCTGTCAAACGGCGGATTGTCAAATATCGGATTAAGAGAGCGGAGTATTTTACACATTGCACGGCCCGATCACGAACGCCGCATTCATAATTACGGCACTTTTGCCCTTTCGTTTTCGCCGCTCATCGCGTTTATCGTGGCGCTTGAAGCATCAAACGTGGATTTAATTAAGCCGTGGCACGGGTTAATTATTAGGCCCGTATTCAATCTCTTACTTGTCGCCGGCCGTAATTGGTACTAGCAAAACTACGGGCGCCTGGGGCTAGAGGCGTCCTCGCCGAAGCCCCGGAGAGCGGTTTCGACTTCAAGAGCAGGCTACCGTGGCTTCCCTTCGGTCGGCACTCGTCTGTCTTCAATCGCTTGGCCGCTGCGTTCGCTGGGATTTATTTTCGGAGCGGCGGCGCTTATCGTCGAGTCGCCGCTGCTTGCTGGCTAGCGTGGGACGCGTTCGCTTGCGGCGCACGGGGGGCTTCGCCACGGCGGTCAACATTTCACGCACTTTCTCCAGGCAATCGCTTTTGTTGCTCGGCTGATCGCGGAAACGTTGGCTGGTCAGCACGAGTTCGCCCTCGGTCGTGAGCCGATTGCCAAACTTGGCGCGGAAACGATTTTTGACTCCGGCCGGAACGGAGGGACTGCTCGAAAACGGCCAGCGAAGAACGGCCTTCGAGTTCACTTTGTTGACGTTTTGCCCGCCCGGGCCGGCGCTGCGCACGAACGTAAATTCGAATTCCGCGAGCGGAATGCGAATGCCGGGCTCAACTGCGATAACATCGGCCGATGGTTCCATGGGAACAGTATACTCACCCGCTCGCCGCGCATAACGCCCGGTGTTTTGATGACGTGGGCCGCGACGACTATACTACGGCGACACTCGCGAGCAATTACGATGTCCGAACAGGAGCAACGCATGAAGGCGACGACCGAGGCGACGACCGAGGCGAAGATTGATCCGATGAATCTGGACCTGCTGTGCGGCAGGATCCCGCGGCTAGGGATAGGCGTGCTCGTTTTGCTTGCGACGACCGTCGCCTGCGCGGATCAACCGGTCGCTCCCGGAGCCGATTCTAAACAGGTCACCGATTCGATCGGACTGAAGCTCGTCAAGATCCCGGCCGGCGAGTTCATGATGGGCAACCACGAATCGATCGACGATATGAAGAAGGCGTTTCCCGATTATGAAGCCGAACGCTTCGTCGGAAAATTCGACGATGAGGCGCCGGTTCATAAAGTCCGAATCACTAAAGCGTTTCTGCTCGGCGCCTATCCGGTCACGATCGGGCAGTTCAAACAGTTCGCCGCCGATAGCAAGTACGCGACCGACGCCGAGCGGAACGATGCGATCTCCAGCCCGCCGGAGTCCAACCCATCGCGAGTCGGCCCTGGTGGCTACGGTTACAACAAAGACACGGGCAAGCTGGACGACCATCGCAATCCGAAGCACACTTGGCGTGACGCGGGCTTTCCGCAGACTGACGATCATCCGGTGGTCGATGTCAGTTGGAACGACGCCACGGCGTTTTGCAAGTGGCTCGGCGCGAAGGAGCATAAAAGTTATCGGCTGCCTACCGAGGCGGAGTGGGAATATGCCTGCCGCGCCGGCACGACAACCCGCTACTGGAATGGCGACGATCCGGAGGGGCTGCTCAAGATCGCGAATATCTACGATGAGTCGAGCGCCAAAGTGTTTCCCGAATGGAGCCACTATGTGCTCCACGGAAACGACGGGTTTCCATTCACGTCGCCGGTCGGCAGCTTTGCGCCGAACAAATTTGGGCTCTACGACATGCACGGCGATGTTTGGCAATGGGTGTCGGATTTTTATGCGTCCGACTATTACGCCAAATCGCCCGTTGACGATCCGCCCGGCGCGAGAGGTGGCCGGGGCCATGCCCGGCGCGGTGGCGCGTGGCATAGCTGGGCCCTGTACGCCAGAGCGTCCTTCCGCAACTACAACACGCCGCAGAGCCGATATTTCAATCTGGGGTTTCGCGTGACGCGGGACGAGTAAAAACTGCTCACAAAATCGCCGGGGACTGCCCCCATTTGGCGGAGTCCGAGGACCAAACTCGAAGCCAATAAAGCCGACGCGCGATAGTTTTCGATGCGTCGGATTCGTATTAAGCAGCCGGCTTCAGGCCCCCTGCAACACGCGTTGATGCGTGACGGTGACCGCGAGATTGATTTGCCGGCCGCGGACAAATTCGCGTCCGGGCTTTTGCGTGATTCGCTAGCTACCCAAGGGGGGGACAGCCTCTGATAAACTCAACCGAGTTTTCAGTGACCAAGCTCGCGGCCGCAGACCCGCTCCTCAAACCGTCACACTGCGGGCATTCGACCGTAGATCGAACTCATCATGGAAAATCCCTTCTTCGAGCACCCGATCCTAAACGGTCCCTACGATTGCCCCACGGAGCATTGGGAACTCGACAAGCAAGGGCAGCCGACTCAGAAGATTATCGCCACCCGCCGCCGCGCCGACTTCGTCACGCCGATTCCCAAACCGAAGAAGCGCATCCTCCCCGTTAGCACGAAGCGCCAGCGAGTCCTCCCCGTTAGTTAGTAAGTCCATCCTCACATTCCATGGCCATCGCCTACTTCACCACTTGGACAACCTATGGCTCCTGGCCGCCAGGCGACGCTCGCGGCTGGTGGGCTCACGGCCGAGGCCCGCAACCGGGCGATTCCATCCGACAATTGGAAGCACAGCTCCGCATGACTGAGGATGCCAACTACTTAACTCCGGAGCAGCGCCAGCTAGTCGAAACGACAATCCGGAAGCATTGCGATATTCGCGCCTGGCTATTACACGCGGTCAATTGCCGGAGCAATCATGTGCATGTCGTGGTCTCGGCGCCGGGCCAGCCGCTCGATCAACCTCGCAAGCAGTTCAAGGCCTGGTGTACCCGGCTTCTGAAGAAGCAAGGAGATTCAACGCGTGTCAATTGGTGGACGTCTCGTGGCTGGGACGTTTATGTCGACGATGAGCCGCATTTGGAAATGGCGATACGTTATGTGATCGACGGGCAAGACGGTCGGCACGGTCACTGAGGACTGAGGCTGAGGCAGCCGTCGCTGGCGCTTCCGGCTAACGAAGGGGATATTTAATGGCGAAGAAGGTGGCGGCGAATAAATCCGTCGAGACGCTGACGCACGACGCCGACAAGCGCAAGAACATTCCGACGGCCGAGTATCAATTGGTGCTCAAGCAGGAACAGCAGCGGCCCGTGCGCGTCGAGTACGAGCGGCGGAACCGCGATCTCGATCCGCAGTTGGTGTGGCGCGGCAAGGACGAGCAAGATTGGAGCGATTGGTCGTCCATGCCGCGCCGCTGTATATCCCCAGGAGAAAGTGCATCCCAAGGTGCTGGTCGACGATTTGCTCCGCCAAACGCAGGCGGCCAAGCTGGCGGCCGACAAAGCCGCGGGCAAGCCGGAGCAACTCGATCTATTCGCCGATTTTAACGGCGTGCCGGCGGGGGACGCCAAGACGGAGTTTTACGAACACGATCAAAACTGGTCGAACCGGATGATTTTGGGGGACTCGCTGCAAGTGATGGCCTCGCTCGCCGAGCGCGAGGGTCTGCGCGGCAAGGGGCAGTGCATTTACATCGACCCGCCGTATGGGATCAAGTTCAACAGCAATTTTCAGTGGTCCACGACCAGCCGCGACGTGAAGGATGGCAAGGCCGACCACATCACCCGCGAACCGGAGCAGGTCAAAGCCTTCCGCGACACTTGGCGCGACGGCATCCATAGCTACCTAACTTACTTGCGCGATCGGCTCACGGTCGCCCGCGATCTCCTCACTGACTCCGGCTCAATCTTTGTGCCCCAAGCGGCCGGATCGCGGTGAAGGTCATCAATCACTTGGGGGATGAGGTGATGAAGGTGTTTCGGGTCTGATTTTGCCGAACGGGGGCGACAGTGACGGTCGAGGCCAAAATTCTGTTCGGGGAACCGCAACCGGAAATTGCCTCCCGAATTCGCGATCGAATTTCGGCGGCGAATTCGGTTCGTATCGTAACCGGTTTTGCGACACCGGCGGGGATCGAAGCCATGCGCCTTGGTATTTTATCACCGTATTTCAATTAGCTGTTCGAGCAAGATCCCTTCGTCGATCAGCAGAATCGGCATGTCGTCGAAGACGGGATAAAGGACCGTTCGGTCCACGCGAACTAGCCCGCTATCGATCGGCTGGGGAATCTTTTGGCCCGCGCGATTCGTGATCCGGCCGGCGCGGATCGCGGCGTTGATCTGGTCGATCAGCGCCGTGTCGGCCACTTGCAGGGGCGATCGATTTTCCGGGCAGCGAACCATCGCTAGGAATTCTTGGCTGATCATGAAAATCGCTTTATGATTTCAACTACTTGGCTAGCCATTGGACGATTGTCGACGGCACGTCGGCATCCGGCAGCGCGAACGTGAGACGTGAAGCGCTCTCGGATGCGTCGAAGGCCGCGGTTGCGAATCGGGCGTCTTGGCGGGCCATTCCCGCGATCAGCGTCAGATGCGGAGCGGACAAGGCTAGAAGCGAGTCGAGATCGCCATACTTTGCCGCGCCAGGAAAGAAGTTCGGGTCGTCGATGGATGTCACGCCAGCGAATCGAAACTTACCGGCGTCGATCGCCAGAGCGTCGATGGCTACGCCCGCTTGAGCACGGGCGGCGGCCGCCACCGGTCCGGCGCCATTGACGCCGACGAGAGCGACCGTTTTGGGTTTGTCATCCAGGTTACGAACTGCCGCGACGATGGACAAAACGTCGTGAGTTCGCGCGGCGGGTAGCGGGTGATTGTAGCCGTATGTGAAACCCGCGTAGTCGCGGGAGCTGCCGACGCGCCGTGTTTTCACCAGCGGTTTGCCGTCAGCCAAGAACTCCCCCTGATACAACAGGTCGGCGCCTAACACCGCGCTGCCTGATTCAATCAATTGTTGGAGGGCCGGTTTCAGCTTCTCGCCGTCGAAAAGACCTTGTCGTCCGGCGCCGTCCAACCAGATCACGATTTTCCGATTCCAGTTCTTCGGCTTGAGCAGCAGCACGGGGACTTCTTCCCGAGCCGGCAGATAGCGAACCAGCGCGGCTGTTTCGCTGTATTCGTTGCGCTCGATCGTCCGCAGCGGCGCCAACGAGACGGATGACGAATCCGGCAGCGCTCGGCCGATGAGCACATCCCAGGCCCCGCCCACGACGCGGTGGAATTCGGCCAGCGACTCGGCATTCGTCGGCTTCAGACGGGTCAACTGCTCGCTCGCGTCGCGGGTCATCGAGTTGAGCAACCGCCGCTCGAACTCAAGTCCACTGGGCGGCTTGGGATGGGCATCGTCCCATACCGAAAGCTCCTTGACGGAGAGCGGCTTGAAATCCTCTTCAATGACGGGCGTTTCGAGGCCCAATTTCAGATGCTCGTTCATCCAGCCGTACATCACCGCCCGACTGACATAGTTGTAGTTGTGCTTGAACTGCACGAGCGGTTTTCCCATCACCATGTCCGGCGCGCCGAGCATCGCATAATGTTGTTTCAGTTGCGGCAGGCCCTTGGTCGCTAGCTCGATCGTCCAGTCGTCGGCGGCCGTCATCCCCAGCGGTCGCGGCGCCGCGAGCGCCGCAAACTCGATGTTGCCGGTTCCAATCCGCAAATAGCAGCAATTCTCGCACGTGCAGCCCCCCTGCATCGCCGTGGAGACCATGACCGCCGGAAATAGCACCGCGGGCCGGGAGTCGATGGCGCCGATGAGCATCGTCTGCGTGCCGCCGCCGCTTTCGCCCGTCACGCCGATGCGGTGTGGATCGACGTCCGCCAACTCGCTGAACCAATCGAGCACCCGCACGGAGTTGTAGGTCTGCAAGCCCATAATCGTTTGCAAACGTAGTTCAGCCTGCGGACTAAAGAATCCCCAATTCGATCCCGATTCCATCTCCGGCCGGCGCTCTTTGAGATGGTGAGCGACCAGTTCCGAGATCTGCACGCTGTCGGCATAGCCGACCATGTCGTAGTGAAACACGACGCAGCCCATCCGAGCTAACTCGACGCAACGGGCTTGCAAGGGATATCGACCGCCGACTTCGAATCGTTCGGCGCCGCCGACGATCTGTTGTTTGATGTCGTGAAGGCTTTCTTCGAAAAAACGTCCGTGCGGAAAGTGGCCATGCGGCGACAGCACGCCCGGTAGTTTGCCGGTCTTGCCCGTCGGACGAAACAAGCTGCCGGTGACGTAGAAGCCGGGGTAACTTTCGAGCGTCACCTTTTCGACCGTGTATCCGTCTCGCTCGACCTTGCCGTAAACCGCGGCATGGGCGGGCGTTTTGGTCGGCATCGGCCAGAGGCCCGTGGCCACGAGAATTTGGCGCCGCACGCGCTCCGCGCGCACCCGCCAAGCTCCTGGGGATGCACTCGGCGCGAACGGGAAATAGCCGTCGAAATCCTTGAGCGGTCCCAGCCGGCTGTCATCCGGCAACCGGCCTATGGGCAACACGCGCGGCGCGCTCGGCGGCTCGATCGCCGGCGCGTTTGGCTTGTCATTGCCGCCATCGGGCGCCGCCGCCGCGATCGACGCGCTAAAGAGAATGGCGCCGACAATTGCCCAGCAGCGAGTGTTCATATCGATTGTCTCGCATGAGTTGACATGTGGTTCTTAAAGCCGATGCGTTAGCTCGCCGTTCGATGTGCGTCGGCGAGGTGAAACACCTGCTCCGCGACATCGAACGCGGCTCGCGGCCGGCTGATTCGCAGAGCGTTGGCTTTGAACGCGGCCAATCGCTCGCGGTCGCGCAGCAGCTTCGTCAGCTTGAATGCGAGCGTCGAGATATTATTCAACTTGATCGCAGTCCCGTTTTCCATCAAATAATCGCCATTGCGGCTTTCTTGACCAGGCACCGGATTCACGATCGCCAGAACAGACCCGCTGGCCAGCGACTCGGCCGTCGTTAAACCGCCGGGTTTGGACAAAATAATGTCGGCCACGGCCATTAGCTCGTGCATGGCGGCCGTGTAGCCGAGGACATGCACGATGTGCCGCTTGGGTACTTCCATCTTTTCGAGCGTTACCTTGGCTCGTAGATTTCGTCCCGTAACGGCGACCAATTCCAGCGGTTCTTCGACTTGCAGGATCGCATTGTGAATTTTGGCGATCGGCCCGAATCCAAATCCGCCGGAAAGTTGCAACACGATCGGTCGCTCGCCGGACAGGCCGTGCTTGACCAAACAGGCGGCGCGGTCGATCGGTTCGCTGAACACCGGATGCACGGGAATGCCCGTGACGACCGTCGCGGCGGCGGGCACTCCGCGAGCTTGAAGATTGATCGCGGCTTCATCGGTAGCGACGCAATAGCGCTCGGTCGGCTCGTTCACCCACAGGCGGTGGATGTCGATGTCGGTCACGGCGATGACTTGGGGAATCTTGAGTTTCCCCCTGCGTTTCAGCCCGGCGATGATTTCCGCCGGCAAAAAGTGAGTGCTAACGACGACGTCCCACGATCCACGCTTGAGATGGCGAAGGAATTTACCCAGGTTGAACCGCTGCATCATTCGGCGAATTCGTTCGCCCATTTGTGCCCGCGACGGCTTGCGATCGAGCAAATCGTAGCAAATGCCAAAGATGGACGGCATATAGTTGACCATGCCGATATACGACTCGGCATACGCCATGCGGAAAAATCCGTTCGTAAATTTGAGCACGTCGAGGTTCTCGACGGTGGCTGCCGGGTCGAGACGTCGAACGGCGCATTCGATCGCTTCGGCGGCTCGCATATGACCCGCCCCGACGGACGAAGAAAGAATCAGCACGCGACGCGGCATCAGGCGGAGTTCCCGGTTGAGTGCGTCGCGGCGGGCAAGATAATCGCGCTTTTAACGGCGGGCGGGCGATAGGGAAGAGTCGTCGAGAATTGCAAGTCGGGTATCCAGTCGTTTTCAACCGCGGCGCGGCGGCTATTCCGACGGTCCCGCGAGATGTGCATTCTAATCGCGAGGCCGCCGGAAGGGAACCAACGCAATATCGACCGCTTATCCCGGGTCCACACCGCTTGACTGCCTCCGGCGAATCGTCTGAGATGTGGAGTATTCGATCCAATCCATTTGGCCAAATTGCGACCTCGGATGCAAGCCTCGCACAAACTGCGGCTGGTCGTCATGGGAACGGGCCCGTTCGCCGTGCCGATGTTCCGCGCGCTGCTGGCTTCATCGCACGAAATCATCGCTCTGGCGACACGCCCCGATCGGCCCGTTCATGGCAAGCAATCGGCGCCTCAGAATTTGATGCGCGACTTGGCCCGCGAGCATGGTCTGGAGGTCTTCGAGCCGCCGGATATCAATTCCGGATACGCGGTCGACCGATTGCGGCGCTGGACGCCCGAACTTCTGGTCGTGTGCGACTACGGGCAAATTCTTTCGCCTCAGGCGCTCGAAACGGCGCGCCTGGGTGGCGTCAATCTGCATGGATCGCTGTTGCCTCGCTACCGAGGCGCCGCGCCGATCCAATGGGCCATATACCATGGTGAGACGGAATCGGGCGTGACGGTAATCCAAATGACGCAAGGGCTCGACGCCGGTCCCGCCCTGGTGCAAAAACGGCTGGCCATCGATCCTGACGAAACGGCGGCCCAACTCGAACCGCGACTTTCCGAACTGGGAGTCGGAGCGGTCGTCGAAGCGATTGAGTTGCTGCAAACGGGCCAATCCGGCGGAATCCCCCAAGACTCGGCGCAGGCGACCAAGGCGCCACGACTCAAGAAAACCGACGGCGCGATTGACTGGAATCGCACGGCCAGCGAAATCCGCAATCAATTTCGCGCGTTCGAGCCGTGGCCGAAAACCTACACATTCTGGCGCTCCGGCGATGGCGCCCCGATGCGGCTGATTTTGGAGCAAGTAACCGTTGAAGCGGCGCCCGAAGTTGCGGAGCGTTCCGCTCAGCCGCCCGGAACGGTGCTGATCGCCGACGGCCCATCGCTGGTTATCGCGTGCGGGGTCGATGCGCTGTCCATCCAGCGCCTTCAACCGGCCGGTAAGCGATCGATGGCGGTCGAAGAATTCCTACGCGGGCAGCGCGTGAAGGCCGGCGACCATTTTGCCGACGAGCCGTCCCAAGACCCTACCTGAATCGATCGTTGTCCGTTGAAGAGATCGAACATGTTTCAAAAGCTCATCAGACTATCGCTTTCTTCCGCGATTGTGCTCGGCCTGTCGTGCGTCTCCGCGTCTGCCCAACATCTTTGGTGGGATCTCGCTGGGCAAAAAGACGCCACCTGTCTATACGGCGAGATCACGGTTTTGGCGACCAATCCCGGCATATATTTTTGCGGCGCCAATTGGCATCCCGGCGAGCCAGCGGGCGGGTACTGCGGCATTCAGCACAATACTGCCCAAGAGAGACGGACAATATTTTCCATTTGGGATACTACCGCCGATTTGCATCCCCATGTCTCGGAATCTGACGCCAAGACGATCTGCAATCGGTTCGGCGGCGAAGGAACCGGAGCCCATACGCATATGATCTGGCCCTGGCAATCCGAGGAAACATTTCGGTTTTTCGTCCAAAAGTCCCCCGGCGGCAAACCGGCAACAACGGACGCTCGGTATTACGCCTATGACCGGCGGCAGAAAAATTGGCTGCACGTCGCGACGATCGTCAGCCCGATCGGCGATAAAGTAAGCGCCGCCACATTGGGCGGTGGCCTCAACTCCTTCCTGGAGAATTTCACGGGCGGCGAACGCAACAAACCGAAGCTCGCACTTTATCGGCTTTGGCTCGGACCAAGTTGCTCCAAAATGAAATGCCTCATCGGAGCCAAGGGGGACGGCAGTTGGGGCGTGCTGCACGACGCCTATTATTTGGCCGAAGGAGACGCCGATCAATTAACTCGGCTCTTCGCCTTGCTCGAACCGAAGTATGGCAAGCCAGCCTCCGGCGGCAAAGACGTTAAGCTCCCTCCGATAGCCGATCAGGCGATGCCGCCCGAATTAATCGAGGCCCTGCAAAATCTTCCGCGAGCCGCAGCAACAAGAGATTCCTGATCTTTACGGCCATAACCGGGTCGGCGTGATAACCGGCGCGGAAAGACTCCCCGCTTCGGCAACCCGGATATGGACCACGTTAGCACGTCCGATTCGGAACGGCTCAACCTGTCCGTACGGATGCACTGCCGCAGATTCACGCGGTTGACGAACGCCCGCTCCAAGAGACTGCCCCACCACGAGGCCATGCTGAATATCGGCGTGGCGTGGTATAACTTCTGCCGGAAGCACTAGACGCTAGGCAAGAACACGACGCCGGCAATGTCCAGCGGGCTGACCGAAGAAATTTGGTCTATCGATGAATTGCTGAAAAACGCGGCGAATTCTTAGGTGTGTGGGTTAGGCGGGGCAGTACCGGGGTTCCGCTTCGCTGCGCTACGTTTCACCCCCGGCTATTAAAATGACTCCGGGCTGCGCGGGGCTTGAGGCGGTGCCTCGCCGAAGCCCCGGTTAGGCCTCGGAGAGCGGCCCCAGTCGTGCCGAATCTGTCGGTCGTTCACCTTACCAGGCGGCGCATCCGCGCCGTAGCCGCATTCTGGGCAGCAGAGGCCGGGAAATTCAGCACGTCGCCGACGAATTTGTTGCCAATAGTGAAATTTTCCGGTTACACTAAAGGAAACGCATCCCGCGACCGCAACTCGATATCACATCTTGGCCCAATCGCGGATTGGAGGTGAAGCCAATGCCGGATTTTAGCCCACGACGTTCCGACTTGGAAAAATTCTTGCCTCAATTTGCTTCTGCCGACGATCCGCCCCACGATTTCGACAGTGCCTCCTCGCACCCGGTCGCCATCGAAGTCAAAGGCAACGGTCATCTGGAGATCGCTAGCGATGCCGCGTCGATATGGATCGCAGCGGCCAACGGCAATTCGGTCGCCGATGCTTTTGCCGCCGATCTGCTGGGTCTTAGCGAAGAGCCAAACGGACACGGCCATGCCTTCGCGTTGCCGCCGGTCGACCGTACGTCGGCCGAGCCCCACCAGCACCCCAGCGGTCACGCAAACCATGACGACATGGAATCTGGCGAAGTCGAACTGCTCGGACTCGACGATGTCGCCGACGCGGCATCCACCGAAACGATCGAAGATTTGGTTGCCGATCGCGAGTTGGTTGGGGTGGTAGCCGCAGACGAAGATCTGCCGATCGCCGAGCCGATCCAGGGCGCCGAAGAACATTCGACGACGACCCCCGAAGAACCCCCGCCGGCCTGGTCGAGCCATGAGACGCCGCCCTCGAATCAAGGCACGGCGATTCAGCCGCGGACAGGGGATCAGCGCCTGTCGCGAGATAGTCTTTCAGCGGCGAGTCTTTCAGCAGTGAATCTTTCAGCAGTGAATCTTTCAGCAGTGAATCAGAAGACGGAAGTCGGCAGTCGAGAGTCGCAGCAACTGGCGATTCCGCTTCAGGAGCGGTTGGACGAATCGATTCGGTCTCTTCCGCCCGATAAGGGACAGGCTTCCCTCAACGGCGCCGCGACTGCCGGCAAGTCAGCCGAACGTCCCGTGCCCCAGGCCAATGGTGTGCCCGAGCATCCGGCGACCGGTTCCCTATTCTCTCCCTATTTGGTCACGGAAGTTCCGGACCTGCGAAAACGCGCCGCTGGTCGCCGCAAGTGGTGGCGCCGTCTCTTCGGCTAAACCGGCGATGGCCCTTAAGCTATCGCCGCGATCATTCCGCGCCGCGCGTTTTCTTCCTTATTGGGATCGAATCGCCTTGCGTGCGACTCATCCACGCTTGAATTTGGCGGCCTGTTACGGCTAAATTGGTTAACCTGCCGTTTTACCCGACCGCCGTTGAATGTACTGTCCTATCGCTTTATCGGACGCCGCGCCCCTGCCTCTGCTGATCACCGGCGTGACGGGTGTTCCCGGTTACAATGCTCTGCCCTACTTTTTAGCCCGCTACCCGGGCCAGGTCGTCGGCGTCCGTCAGAGTGACAATTGGCGACTCACGGGGCCTAATATCATCCCTTGCGACGCCGAGGATTACGACGGCCTGTCGCGGCTCTTCGATACCCACCAGTTCGCGGCTGTGCTCAATTGCGCGGGAAGCTGCGCCCTGCGGGCATGCGAACTTGATCCCGGGCTGGCTCGGCGAATCAACGTTGATGGGGTGGTAAATCTGCTTCGCGTTCTCGCGGATCGCGCCGCGCGGCTGGTGCACTTGTCGGTCGATCTGGTATTTTCCGGCGCCGGAGTTGGAGGGCACGTCGAGGACGATCCGACCGATCCGGTCACCGTCTACGGCAAGACGATGGTTGACGCCGAGCAGATTGTGCTCGCCGAAGATTCGCAAGCGGCCATCTTACGAATTTCGCTGCCCATGGGAATCAGTTTCAACGGCCATGCGGGGGCGATCGATTGGATTCAGTCTCGCTTCAAAAAAAGCCGCCCGGCGACACTGTATATCGATGAATACCGCACGCCGCACTACACCGACTGTCACAACGAACTCTACGACGCGGTACTCGGCAGCCGGCTCGCCGGACTGTTCCACGCCGGCGGTCCGCGGCGGCTGAGCCTGTATCAGATCGCACAGATCATTAACCGGGTCGGCGGTTACGATCCTCATTTGCTGATCGGTTGCCCGCGCCTAGCCGCTGGGCCGATTCCGCCTCGAGCCGGCGACGTGTCGATGGATTCGTCAAAGCTGTCCGCCGCCTTGGGCTACGATCCGATCGACCCCTGGCCACTGGAAGACCGCTGGATTCCCACCCATCCCGATTGGCATCACGAGCGGCTCGAGAACGACGAGGGCTCGGCAACGCTGCTGGCCGGCGTGCTCTACCGCAACCCACGCCGCGCGGCGCCACGATCGTCGTAGCGCGGCGGCCTGGCTATGTGCTTGGCCGGGTACACGGTGCATCCGTGCATACCGACAGTCGTTTTTGCCCCTCTGGACTTGCCGGCCAAGCCGGGGTATTTTAATTGATTCCCCGCCGCCTTCGAGATTTCGGCGCCGGCGTTTTTCCAATCCAAGCGAGTTGACGCGAACACGATGAAAACTTCTGCTCGACCGATGCGCAAGCGGGCCAAGGCTAAGATCCGCGGCAAGAAGAAAGACCCGATCTTTGTGGATGGCGTTCGTCCGCGCCCGATGTATGTCGATTACAAAGACCTTGAGTTGCTCAGCAAGCTGACGAACCGGCAAGGGAAGATCGTCAGCCGCCGAAAGAGCGGCTGCACCGCGGCTAGCCAGCATGCCGTCACGCTGGCGATCAAGCGGGCTCGGTTTATGGCGCTATTGCCATACGTTGGGGAATAAAAAGACGGGAGTCGGGAGACGGGCGTGAAGACAATGAGCCGCGGCTTTGCCGCGTCCTTCCCTAGTCCCTGACCCCCAGCCTCTAGTCCCTTCCCTGCCATTCCCTGCCCATGGCCGAAACATTCCTCGCCACGCGCCGGGTCGAATTTCGCGATACCGACGCCGCCGGAATCGCCCACTTCTCGGCGTTCTTCTTCTATATGGAATCGGTCGAGCACGAGTTGCTCCGCCAATTGGAGCTTAGCGTGCTGATGGCCGACGAGGCCGGCCCGATCAGTTGGCCGCGCGTCTCGGCAAACTGCGATTACAGCAGCGCGGTAAAGTTCGACGACGTTCTCGATGTCTCTTTGGAAATCGGGCGGCTCGGCGGCAGCAGCGTGACCTATGACTTTAAATTCACTTGCGCCGGCAGACCGGTCGCCACCGGCCGAGTCGTTGCTGTCTGTTGCCGCTTTTCGAACGAAGCTCCGCCCAAGGCAATTCCGATTCCGCGGCACATCGCAACGAAGCTAGGCGCCTACGCAACCTAGATGCATCGAACAGCAATCGCTCCGGGGCGATGGCCTAGCCCGCATTTCTCACAGCTTCTTTTTTGCGGCGGAGATTTCGGCCGGCGGCGGGCCGCGGGTGAGCGCGTGGAGGCGGTCGTGCCGGCGCGGACTCGATCCGGGCCAATATCGACGGCTGAACCGGCGCGAGTCGGT
>JBBQWR010000070.1:0-17329 GCA_038210495.1 Pirellulales bacterium | reverse complement strand
TGGAGGGGTTGGTCGGCAGCGGGATCACCCAGACAGTGCCGCACCCAATTCCGCACCGCCGCTTCAAATTGCTCAGGCGGAATCGCCATCAACAGCTTGCGAAACGCCCCCAATGTCGGCGGCCTCCGCCGATAACCCAGTGCTGAAGATATTCCAGCAAACTCCATGCGGGGGCAGGATTCAAAGCTTAACCTCCGTGAAAAGAGACTCCGTACACTCAAAGGCATACTACGCATGTCCTGTAAAATTGAACAGTCAAACGCCCTGGGGCTTATGGCAGGGCTTTTCATTGTTTCACAATGCGGCGAATTTGCAGCCCTCGGTTTGAAGGCCGATTCGTTGGAAAACAACGTCTTACGCGAAAATCAGCCGACGGAAAATTTAACCCATGTTCAATTAGTGAAAGGCCCTGGGGCTTATGGCCCCGCCGTTGACAAAGGGCAAGTCAAGGGCTACGGTACCAATTGAGCTTGGCCTCCCACAGCCGGTCATCGAATGTGCGAGAATGGGGCGTTAAACGCATAGTTTGCCCGTTTTTTCCGTCTTTTGCTCGTATTTCCACCGTCCTTTAACCCCTATCGAGCCATTGGCCTTGTGGCGCTTTGCGCGGCCACAACGCCGATTGCCCGCCTGGAATCGAACTTATTCATGGTTCGCTATCTGCCGCCCTATGCGGCCGACGACCTCGCGCTGGACATTGCGGCCTGCGAGCGGCGCGTCGGCTATGTATTTCGCGATAAGGCCCTGCTCACGGCCGCGCTGACTCATGCCTCGGGCGCCCTGCACCGGCTGGGGTCGAACGAGCGACTGGAGTTTCTCGGCGACGCCATCATGGGCGCCATCGTCTGCGAAATGCTCTTCCATCAGTATCCCGAGTATCTGGAAGGGGACTTGACGAAGGTCAAATCCGTCGTCGTCAGCCGGACGACTTGCACGAAGATGAGCGAGGCCCTGGGGCTCGATGAATTTCTGATCCTCGGCAAGGGCATGGCGACGCACGCCAAGGTGCCGGCCTCGGTCTTGGCCGATGTGTTCGAGTCGCTCGTGGCGGCCATTTACCTGGACGGGGGCGATCCGGCGGTGCGGGAGTTCATCGTTGGACAGATCGGCCCGGAGATCGAGTTGGCCGTCAACGGCGACATGGGGGGCAACTACAAGTCGCTGCTGCAGCAACTGGCCCAGCGCGAGCACGGCGCGACGCCGACCTATCAATTGCTGGATGAAAAAGGGCCCGACCACAGCAAGTGTTTTAAGATCTCCGCCAAGGTCGGCCCGCATCGCTATAGCGCGGCTTGGGGCCGCAATAAGAAGGAAGCAGAGCAGCGGGCGGCTCGCAATGCGCTAAGCGAGTTGAACGGCGAGGCGGCGCCGTTTCCGTCGGATTGACGGCACCGCGCAGGGGGCAGCCGATGATGGAGGCCGGACGCATGTCAGGCAGATGCCTGACCTACGACGGGGCGAACACCTTTTTGGAACGGATTTCCATTTCTTCGGGCCACACTCTTCGATGCACGTTAATGCACGCGGTGCCCCGGTTTGGCGCCCGAGTCGGGCGACAGCAAGAAGATTTCTTCGCCTCCCGCGCCGGCGGCGACGACCATCCCTTCGCTGAGGCCGAATTGCATTTGACGCGGAGCCAGATTCGCGACGCAGATGACGAGACGGCCCACGAGCGATTCGGCTTTGTAAGCGCTCTTGATGCCCGCAAACACGGTCCGATGACTGTCGCCGCCTAGGCTTAGTGTCAGCTTGAGCAGTTTTTTGGCCTTGGGAAGCACTTCGGCGGCGATCACGCGCGCGACCCGCAGGTCGACTTTGGCGAAATCGTCGTACGTACACTCGGGCTGGAGCGGCTCGGCAGCGAGCGGCTCGGTGCCATCGACGGGGACGGACGCGATAGGCGGGATGGACGGAGCGTCAGCGACGGTCGCCGAGGCGGCTTCTTTGCTTTCTTCGATCATGGCTTGGACCTGCGTGGGTTCGACTCGTGTCAATAAAGTTTCGAAGGGCTGTACGGCTGAGCCGATGAGCGGCCGCTGTGCGTCCTCCCAACGGCGAATAGGCTCGCCGAAAAGTCGATTCGTTTGCTCGACCAATCGCGGTAGCACCGGCGCCAGATAGACGACCAATTGGCGGAACAGGTTCAGCGCCACGGTGCAGATGTTTTGGACCTCGGCGGCTTTCGCGGGATCTTTGCGGAGCTTCCAGGGCTCTTTGGCGTCGATATATTGATTCGCCGCGTCGGCCAGCGCCATGATCGACCGCATGGCCTTGCTGTAATCGCACGCCTCATAGTCGGCGGCAATCGACTCTCCGGCGGCAGCGGCGGCAGCGAACAGCCCTCCGTCGTTATGGTAGCCGGACGAGAGCCCAGTCTCGGCGACAAATCGGGCGGAGCGGCTGGCGAGATTCACCAACTTGCCGACTAGGTCCGAATTCACCTTGGTCGCGAATTCTTCCAGATTGAGATCCAAATCGTCGACGCGCGCGGACAGTTTCGCCGCGTAGTAATACCGCAGGTAGGTCGGATTCAGATGTTTGAGATATGTCGCGCCGCGCACGAACGTACCCTTCGATTTCGACATCTTCTCGCCGCCAACGGTGAGATGACCGTGGATGTGAATCTTGCGCGGCAGGCTAAAGCCGGACGCCTTGAGCATGGCCGGCCAAAACAGGGCATGGAAGTATTGGATGTCCTTGCCGATGAAGTGGTGAATCTCGGTAGCCGAGCCTCGCCACCAATCGTCGAGCGTCAATCCTTCTTGCGATCCGACCCTGTCGCACCACTCGCGCGTCGAAGCCATGTAGCCGATCGGGGCGTCGAACCACACGTACCAGCAATCTCCGGGACTATCGGGAATCTCGAAGCCGAAATAGGGCTTCGGCCGCGACACATCCCAGTCCCGGAGCGGCTCGCCCAAAAAGTGCCCTTTCAGGTAGTTGGCGATCTCCGGCTGCAAGTGCTCGCCGCTTTGAGTCCAATCGGTGAGAAAATCGTGCAGCTTCTCGATCACGACGAATAGGTGCTTGGCGGACCGCAGCTCGGGCCGCGTGCCGCTCAGCGTGCTCACGGGATCGGTCAGTTCGGTGGGGCTATAAGTGCTACCGCATTTCTCGCAACTATCGCCATATTGGTCGGGCGTTTTGCAGACTGGGCACGTTCCCTTGACGAACCGGTCCGCCAGAAATGTGCCCGCCTGGGCGTCGTAAAGCTGCGTGACGTCGCGCTCGGCGATCAGCCCGGCCTTGCGCAATGCGGCCCAAACCTCATTGCAAAGCTCGCGATTCGCCGGACTGTTGGTGCTGCCGTAGTTGTCGAACTCGACGTCGAAGCCGGCGAAGTCCCGGATGTGGGCTTCCCGCATATCGGCGATCAGGGCCTCTTCGCTGCGCCCCTCGTGCCGGGCGCGAATCATGATCGCCGTGCCGTGCGTATCGTCGGCGCAAATATAGATGCACTTGTTGCCTCGCAGCTTTTGGAATCGCACCCAGATGTCGGTCTGGATGTACTCGACGAGATGGCCCAGGTGAATGGGACCATTGGCATAGGGTAAGGCGGCGGTGACGAGGATGCGACGCATGGAGGGCGAAAGTCGGGAGTGGTTGGCTTGAAGTCACGATTGTAGCGGGGCGGCCGACGGACTGGCAGTGGAGCGCTCTCGCCAGAGCGCGAGGCTTTCCCCTTTACGCGCCGGGGACGCTTAAGGATAATGCCGTAACCCGAATGACAGAAAATGATTGGGTATTCAGCGGGGCTCGCCACGCGCCGGCCGATGACTTTCTCGTCGCCGCCGCCGTTGGCTAATCGCACGCTTCGCGACAATATGTTTGGCGATCAATCTCTACGAGGAACGTGAGTTATGGCGAGAGGTCACACCAAGGATCGGCAGTCGTATGGAGCGAGTAACGGCGCTGCTGACGCCGAGCCCAAGGGCGCTGCCGGCCAAATGCCCGACGGCGAGCTGGCTCGGGCTGGCGATCCTCACGGTGAAGCAGCCGATGTCGACGTAGCCGAGACCGAAGCCTCCTTGGGCGACGGCGCCGAAGATGGCTCGGACGCCGATGGATCGACTGACTCCTCGACCGAACTGGGCTCGATCTCCGCCGGAGCCGAAGACGTCGATCCAAGCGAAACCCAAGAGTGGCTCGATTCGCTCCGCTACGTGCTCGAAAGCAAGGGCCCCGATCGGGTCAGTTACTTGCTCTCCGTGCTTGAGGAAGAAGCCTATCGCTACGGCGTCGATCTGCCGTTTTCCGCCACCACGCCGTATATCAACACGATCTCAGCCGACGAGCAGCCCGCCTACCCGGGCAATCGCGAGATCGAGCGCCGGATCAAGAGCATCATCCGCTGGAACGCGATGGCGATGGTCGTCCGGGCGAACAAGGAATCGTCCGGCATCGGCGGCCACATCTCGACGTACGCCTCGGCCGCTACGCTCTATGAAGTCGCGTTTAACCACTTTTTCCGCGGCAAAGGGGACGACTATTCGGGCGATCAGGTTTATTTTCAGGGGCACGCATCGCCCGGCATCTACTCGCGGGCGTTTCTCGAAGGCCGGCTGAATGAAACGCAGCTCACGAACTTCCGCCGCGAACTGGCGCCGGGCGGCGGGCTGTCGTCGTATCCCCATCCGTGGCTGATGCCGACGTTTTGGGAATACCCCACCGTGTCGATGGGATTGGGTCCGATCCAATCGATCTATCACGCTCGATTCAATAAGTATTTGCAAGATCGAAGTTTGAAAGACACGAGTGCGTCGCACGTGTGGTGCTTCATCGGTGACGGCGAATGCGACGAGCCCGAGACATTGGGCGCTATTACGCTGGCCTCGCGCGAAAAACTCGACAATCTGATCTTCGTGATCAACTGCAATCTCCAGCGGCTGGACGGCCCGGTGCGGGGCAACGGCAAGATCGTGCAGGAGCTCGAGGGTCTGTTCCGTGGCGCGGGTTGGAATGTGATTAAGGTGTTGTGGGGCGACGATTGGGACGACCTGTTGGCCAAGGACGAGTCCGGATTGCTCGTCAAGCGGATGGGCGAGGTCATCGACGGCGAGTATCAGAAATACAACGTCATGCCCGGCTCGTACATTCGCGAGCACTTTTTCGGAAAGTATCCGGAGCTGCTGGAGATGGTCAGCCATTTGTCGGACGAGAAGCTGAAAAAGCTCCGTCGCGGCGGCCACGATCCAGAAAAGGTCTATGCGGCTTATAAAGCCGCCGTCGAATGCAAGGGCAAGCCGACCGTCGTGCTGGCCAAAACGATCAAGGGCTACGGTCTGGGCGAAGTCGGCGAGGGACGCAACACGACCCACCAGCAGAAAAAGTTGAACGAAGACGAGCTCCGCGAATTCCGGTCGCGATTCGGAATTCCCATTTCCGACGACGAGGTCGCCAAGGCGCCGTTCTATCGGCCGGCCGACGATTCCCCCGAGATGAAATATCTCCAAGAGCGACGGCAGAAGCTGGGTGGCTATGTCCCCAGCCGGCCGGCGTCGCCAACCCGGCTCCAAACGCCGAAGCTCGATGATTATGTGCTGTTCATCGAAAAGAGCGTCGGCCGCGAGGTTTCGACCACGACGGGTGTCGTGACGCTGATGAGCGCCCTGCTCAAAGACAAGAAGGTCGGCAAGTATATCGTGCCGATCGTGCCCGACGAATCGCGGACGTTTGGGATGGACCCGCTGTTTAAGCAATGCGGTATTTACAGCCACGTCGGCCAATTGTACGAACCGGTCGATTCCGATCAGTTGCTCTATTACCGCGAAGCCACCGACGGCCAGATTCTCGAAGAGGGAATCACCGAGGCCGGGTCGATGGCTTCGTTCGTCGCCGCGGGCACGGCCTATTCCGTGCATGGCGTGCCGATGATTCCGATGTTTATTTACTATTCGATGTTCGGTTTCCAGAGAATCGGCGACCAGATTTGGGCCGCGCTCGACTCGCGGGCGAAGGGCTTTTTGCTCGGCGGCACCGCGGGCCGAACGACATTGGCCGGCGAAGGCTTGCAGCATCAAGACGGCAACAGCCATCTATTCGCGATCGCTTATCCCAACATACGAAGCTACGATCCGGCGTTCGTTTATGAATCGACCGTGATCGTGCTCGACGGCATGCACAAGATGTATGAGCTCGGCGAGGATGCGATCTACTACATCACGATCGGCAACGAAAATTACAAGATGCCGGCGATGCCGCAGGGCGTGACCGAAGGCATCGTGCGGGGCATCTACAAGCTGTCGAGCGTCGAAGCGGGCGGCGGCGCGCCGCGGTTGCAAATGCTCGGCAGCGGCGCGATTTTGCGAGAAGTGCTGCGGGCGCAAACGATCCTCGCCGAAAAATACGGCGTGTCGAGCGACGTGTGGAGCGTGACCAGTTACAAGGAGCTTCGCCGCGACGCAATGGCCTGTCGGCGGTGGAACATGCTGCATCCGACCGCGCCGCCCAAGCAGAGCTATTTCGAAAAGGCGATCGCCGGAGCGCAGGGGCCATTCTTGGCGGCCTCCGATTATGTGCGAGCCGTGCCCGAACAGCTCGATCCGTGGGTTCCCGGCGGCCTGTTCGTATTGGGCACCGATGGCTTCGGCCGCAGCGAAGCCCGGCCGGCCCTGCGGCGGTTCTTCGAGGTGGACGCCGAATGCGTCACGATCGCGGCCCTCACGCAATTGGCCGATCGCCAGCAGTTCGACCGTGCGAAGATCGCCGCCGCGATCGTGGATTTGGGGATCGATCCCGAAAAATCCGATCCGTTCGCTTGTTAGGTCATTGGTCGATAACGTAAAAGCGCGTCGCAAGCGAACGCGGCTGGTTCGTCGTTTAAGCATGCGTCATTCCTTAGACATTCGTCATTAGACATTTCCGCTCCTTATGCCCGAATTCAAACTACCGGATCTTGGTGAAAACATCGCCTCGGGCGATGTTGTCAGTCTCTTGGTCAACGTTGGCGACACGATTCGTCCGCAGCAGGACGTGATCGAGATCGAAACGGAAAAAGCCGTGATTCCCGTTCCGGTGTCAATCGGCGGGCGAGTCAGCAAGATCCACGTCAAGCCGGGCGAAACCGTCAAGGTGGGGCAGGCGCTGTTGACGATCGAAGAGACCGCCGGCGCGGCGAAATCGGCGCCGACCTCGGCGGGCAAACCGCCCGCGGCCGCAAAGCCGCAAGCGGCCAAAGCCGAGCCCGTCAACGCCGCGCCGCTCAAGCCGGCGAACGCAAAATCGGCGCCGGCGAAAGCCTCGCCCCCCAAGTCGCCGGCCGCCGATTTTTCGGCGCCCAGGCCTGCCGCGCGCCAGGGCAACGGGCATCACGAAACGGCTGCCCCACGGGCGATCGCCTCCGCAGCGCCGGCCACAGACGACGAGGATGAAGCCGTAGAGGAAGGATCGGCATCGCCGGTGGCGCCAGCCGGTCCGGCCGTTCGACGTTTGGCCCGGGAACTGGGCGTCGAACTGTCGCGCGTGCAAGGCACTGGACCGAGCGGCCGAATCTTGCGCGAGGATGTTATCTCGGCCGTGCGGCACGCCACGGGTAGCGTCACCAGTCAAGCCCCATCCGCCGCCCAAGATCGCGACGCCTGGGGCTCGGTCCGCCGCGAGCCCATGCCTAAGATGCGAAAGACGATCGCCGCCAATATGGTCCGCTCGGCGTTCACAATCCCGCATCTCACGAATTTCGACGACGCGGATATCACCGAACTGGAACGAATTCGCAAAGCGAGCGTCGCCGACTATGCCGGCTCGAACGTCAAACTGACATCGCTCGTGTTCGTGATGAAGGCCGTGGCTTTGTCGCTGCGGCAGCATCCAATGCTGAATGCGTCGGTCGATATGGAAAGCGGTACGATTATCTATAAGGAGTATGTGAATCTCGGCATTGCCGTCGATACGCAGCGCGGCCTTGTGGTGCCCGTGATTCGCGACGTCGACAAGCTGACCATCTCGCACATCGCCCAGTCGCTGACAACGTTGGCCGAAAAAGCGAAGGCCACGCAGTATTCGCTCGAAGACCTGCGCGGCGGGTCGTTCACGATCAGCAATCTCGGCGCGATCGGCGGCCAGTATTCCACGCCGATCATCAACTATCCCGAGGTCGCGATCCTGCTCGTCGGCCGATCGCGGAAGATGCCGGTCGTCGTCGAAGACCGAATCGAGCCGCGACTGATAATGCCGCTAAGTCTCTCGTACGACCACCGCCTCGTCGACGGCGCCGCGGCCGCGCGGTTCCTCAATAGCGTGATCGACTATCTGCAATCGCCGGGAAGACTGCTGCTTGCGCCGTAGGCAGCGTCATTCGACTGAGTGCTATTCAGCGGATCTCGGTCGGAGACTGTTCGTCGGCGTCCCGATAGAGGAATGCGAAGCGTATGGCAACGCTCGATTGCGGCGCAACAAAAAACCGCTGGCCGCAGAGGCGCGGGATTCAGCGTACGACGGGCGCTGTTTCCCACGGCTCCACGACCCAGCGGTATTGGCTGCGGCCTTGCGGCTTGCTCGTTGGTCTAATTAGGCGGCCATCGGAATCGAGATCACCTCGCCCGTGATGCCGGCCATGAATTCTTCGAAAATGCGTACGTCCAACGCCGAAGCCGAGTCGCTCTCGGGGTGGAACTGAGTGCCAATGGCAAACCAATCGTCACGCACGCTCTCTATCGCTTCGATCACCCCGTCCGGGCAAAGAGCCGTAACGCGGAATCCAGGCGCCACGGCGTCGACGGCCATGTGGTGCATGCTGTTCACGCGTATTTCACCGTCGCCGTAGACTCGCTCCATGAGCGAGCCAGCCACCACCTCGAGCCCATGACGGTGAGCCGGGTCGATCGGGTCCTTGTGGGGCAGTGCCTTGGGCATGTCTTCGGGGATATGCAAAAACAAATTGCCCCCTTGCGACACGTTCAGCAGTTGCATTCCCGAGCCAATGCCAAAAACGGGCAATCGGCGATCGGCGATCAAGCGCATCAACATGCGATCGAATTCTTCGCGGCGAGTGTCCATCGTGCGAATTGTGGGGTGGAGCATAAATCCATCGCGGCGAGGATCGAGGTCGGCGCCTCCCACGAGCACCATGCCGTCCAACAGCCCCAGCAGTCGCTTGAGATCGGCTTCTTCTCCGATCGGCGGCAATACGACGGGAATGCCTCCCACGGCGACAATCGCATCGTAGTAACCAGAGCTCACGAAGGTGAAGGCCGGCCCGTCTTTCTTGGGACCGCGGAAGTCAGCATTAAGACCAATCATTGGCTTTGACCGCATTAAAAAACTCCTCGACACGTCTTGTGCCGTTAGGATTCGCAATCGACCGGGGAATAAGGGGTCTGCCAGTGCCGCATCGGACTGCGGGGTAGGTGAGACGAAGTCGCCGGTCAACCGTGAACCACGATCAGTGAAACGATACACCCAGTCGAGGCCCCTCCGAACTCGCGACAAGAATGCAACGTCGATGCGGCGGCGCCTCACCCGGTGGGATGATGGGTCGCTGGCAGGCACGGAGGTCGACGGCGAGAACGTGCTAGCAATTAAAGCCATGCGTCGTCCATAACGCGGTCGGTGACCCCCGAAAACTTGGCAGCGGATGGGGCTAAGCCGATCAATCGATTTCATTCGCGGCGCGCGGCCGAAGAGAATTCCTTTTCCGTCTGATTTGCCTCGATGACGTCCTTGTCGCAGGCCTCGTCGGCCCGCAATCGATGGGTGTGAGTGTAAGACGAGATTTTGGGTTGTAAAGCATTTCCCTCATTTTGGCCCATGAGCGAAATGTCAGCACAAGATTGTGTGCTAGCAAGGCTAAGCGAAGCGATACATTCCTGGGACCACCCGCTCGACCGGCCGAGCAACTTTAGGGCGCGGCAGGCTGCCTCAGCTAAGAAAATGCCGAGAAAGCTGGCTATTTCTCGAAGAACCAGCGCACGGCCCGCTTCGTCGCCGCCCACCCGCCGCGACCGATCGAGCGAGTCAGCGGAATATGCTTCGGGCAAACGGCCACGCAATTTTGGGCATTGCCGCAGATTTGAATGCCGCCCTCCTCGGTCATCGCGTCGATTCGCTTGTCGGCGTGCATCGCGCCGGTCGGATGGCCGTTCATGAGCATCACCTGGCTGATCGCGTGCGGGCCGATGAACCCCCGACGATAAGCGTCTTTCTTGCGAAGCGCAAACTGCTCGTCTGTTTCGCCGTCACCCTGGTGCAGTTCGATCTTCGAATATTGGGGACATGCTTCGAGGCAGCAGCCACAAGTCATGCACTCGCTGAGCGGATAACGTTCTTGTTGATTTTCCGGTGATTCCTTCGGTCCTGGTCCCAGTTCGTAATAACCGTCGACGGGGATCCAGCAATCGAGTTTTTTCAAGGCCTCGAACATCCGGTCTCGATCGACCACCAGATCGCGAACGACGGGGAATTTCGACATCGGCCGCAGTTCGATCTCCTCGGGATTGTCTTCGAGCAGCCGATCCACGAGAGCGGAGCAGGCCTGCCGCACGCGGCCGTTGATCACCATCGTGCACGCGCCGCAAACTTCTTCGAGGCAATTGCAATCCCAGGCCACCGGCGAGACCGGCTGGTCGTCGGCGGTGCGCGCTTGCGCGGCGATCCGTTGCAGCACGCTGATCACGTTCATGTCGCGCTCGTAAGCGACTCGATGCCGCTCCCAATAGCTCGGATCGCCCGGGCGGTCCTGGCGGAGCACGCGGACTTCGACGTCGGGGGGATGGTGGTTGCCGTTGTCGGTAGTCGTGGTCATTGCAGTGGATGATGAATTGATTTGCGTTGCGATCTTGAAAGTCTTGAGGATTGAACCGGGCGCCACTTCGGGCTTGTCACGCAGTGGTCAGTGGACTCAACACTGCACTGCTGGACAAGCCAGCAGTGGCGACCGGCCGCTATGCCTTTCCGATTGTCTGTGGCGCTGGTGGCGCCGCTCCGTTGCCGTGGGCTGAGGTCGGGTGACCGGCTTTGGCCTGTCGCTGTTTCCAAACGAATTCGATTTCCTCCGCGCCGACCAAGCCATACAGACGCGGTCGCGGGGGGATCAGAGACGTGTCCACGTCTTCGTAGGTCAACTGCGGCTCGCCTTGAGCGTCCAGTTGGGCGACGGTCGTTTTGAGCCATTTGCGGGTATTTTCTTCGAATCGGTCGCACCAAGCCTCGGCTGCCGCGCGGCGCTCGACCGGATCGGTCGTTTCGATGCCCGGCATGGCGAACTCCGGCTTATAGTGAGCGCCGCGGCATTCGTCTCGCTGCCGGGCGCCTTTGAGAATCGCTTTGGCGATCGGAAACATGTCGCGAAGGGCTTTGGTGAACACGACGTTCTGATTCGTCCAGTTGCCGGTGTCGGATAGCGAGCAGCGGCGAGCCCGCTCTTCGAGTCCATGCACTATTGCATAGGCCTCATCGAGCACGCTGTTATGACGCACGACCGTGGCGGCCCGCGTCATGATGTCACCCAGTTCGAGATGCAGGCGGTAGGGATTCTCTCCCCCTTGCGAACGTTTCAACAGATTGTCGTGCTCGTCTTGCTGTTTTCGCTTGGCGCTGTCGTACAACGCCGCCGGAAGCGCGGCGGCCGCCGTCTTTTGGGATTTCAATCGCGTCTCAATCCCCGGCGCGACGATCAATCCGCTGAATATACAGCTCAGAAGCGAGTTGGCGCCCAATCGATTCGCGCCGTGATACTGATAATCGCATTCGCCGATCGCGTACAACCCGGGGATGTTGGTCTGCTGATTGCGTGGCGATCCGACCTTCAAACCGCCATCGCTGTTTCGCTCGTAGTCGACCCACAGGCCGCCCATCGAGTAATGCACGGCTGGAAAAATCTTCATCGGATTGTCGCGCGGATCGACGCCGGTGAATTTCTCGTAGATGTCCAAGATGCCTTCGAGCTTTTGGTCCAAAATCGCCCGCGGGATGTGCGTCAAATCGAGATACACGCAGAGCCGATCGGGTTCGACGCTTAGCCCTTCCTCTGTGCAGACGCTGAAGATTTCGCGCGTGGCGATATCCCGGGGCACGAGATTGCCATACATGGGATACCGCTCTTCGAGGAAGTAATAGCGGTCCGATTCGGGAATCTGCTTCGGCGGTCGCGGGTCGTGCGGAGTGCGAGGGACCCACACTCGCCCCCCTTCGCCGCGGGCGCTTTCGCTCATCAGCCGCAATTTGTCGGCGCCGGGCACGGCTGTGGGATGGACCTGGATAAACTCGGGATTGGCGTACTTGACCCCCGCGCGAAAAGCCCGACTGGCCGCGCTGCCGGTGCAAGCCATCGACATCGTCGAGCGGCCGTATATCAGACCGCATCCTCCGGAGGCGACGATCACCGCGTCAGCCGCAAACGCGCGAATTTCCATTGTGACCATGTCCTGAGCGACACAGCCGCGGCAATCGCCGTTGTCGTCGAGCACCGGCGCGAGAAAGTCCCAGAACTCGTATTTCTTGATGTTGCCGGTGGTCTCCCAGCGGCGGACCTGCTCGTCGAGCGCGTAGAGCAATTGCTGGCCCGTCGTGGCGCCGGCGAACGCGGTTCGCTTAAACAGCGTGCCGCCAAATCGGCGTTGATCGCGGAAACCCTCGGGCGTGCGGTTGAAGGGAACGCCGAGCCGGTCCATCAGATCGATGATCTTCGGCCCCCAAAACGCCATCTCTTTGACCGGCGGCTGATGCTGCAAAAAATCGCCGCCGTACACCGTGTCGTCCAGGTGCAGCCATTCGCTGTCTCCCTGTTGGCGAGTCAGCGCGTTGACGCTGTTGATGCCCCCTTGAGCGCAGACGCTGTGCGACCGTTTGACGGGCGTCAGGCTCATCAGGTCCACGTCGATACCCAACTCGGCCAATTTCATAGCGGCCGACAAGCCCGCCAGTCCGCCACCGACTACCATGACTCGCTGTTTCGCCATGAAATCCTCTGACTTGTTTACGACTCTGGTGGACGCGGCGGGGACGCCCGGGGAAATTGAAGTGACTTGTTGCGAGGGGGACCACTCTCCGGGGCTTCGGCGAGGCGCCTCCGGCCACCAACGCGATTCCTAGCCACGATCAGCCAGCGATGCGGCCCAGACCTCGGGAACCCAAATCATTTTTGGTGATCGAATGCGTCCGGCGCCTTTTCCCCCGACTGATAGGCTTTGACTTGTTGATGGTGTTCTTCCAATTTCTTGACTTTCTCGACATCAACGCGCCCGAAACCAAGCAGCGTGGCCAAGACCATCGCAGCCATCAGTAGGCCGAAGACAAGACTAATCCATCCGGCCCGCCGCATGGCTGCCGGCGTGGTCCAAATCCCCCACGTGATCCCCGCGGTCCAGAGCCCGTTCGCCAAATGGTAGACGCACGAGAGCACGCCGACGCCATACAGCAATTGCGTGGGGAGCGAGCTCAGGACCTCGGCGGTGCTGGACGTGGCGGCGTCAGGATCGAATCGGCCGCCACCCAAAAAATGGCCCAGATGATGCATCTGATAAACATGGTAAAAGATATACGCGAAAGCGATCATGCCGGTCGCCCGCTGAAGTGTATAGCGAATGTTGTTCACGTACGGGTACGCGGACGTGTTGGGCATCGAGCCGGAAACGATGATCAGACCGACGACGCCGTGGAACAGAATCGGAATGAAAATGAACGTCCACTCGAGCAGCGGCACAAGAAAACCCAGCGCGTGGATATTGTCCACCTGCTGCTGGTACGTCATGGGGCTAATAAGCATCGTGGCGTTGACCACCAGATGCACGACCATATAGGCCCCGACCGGAACCAAGCCGGCCAGCGAAAACAAGCGGTAGATGAGAAATTGATTCCGACCGACCAGCGAGGGACCAGGGGTTTCCACAAGAGCCTTTCTAAGCGGCGCGCGGCGACATCCTAATTATGACGCGATCGCTCGCTGTTGGGCAGCGGGCGCAGCGAGCGGAATTCAGAGTATAGGAGGCGCCAGCAAGATGACAAGCACGACGCGCCCTACTTAGCCGCGGCATCCTGCTGCGCCGTACCGAATGGGATACCGGCGGCAGAACGGTCAACGCCAAGTGAATCCGACCGGGCTGCACCTATTCTCCGGATTCTGACTGCCGATGTGGCAGCACCTGCCGATAGGCTAGTCGATTCGCGATTGAGTGATTTCCCGATTTTTGACTTTGGCCACATTCGGAAATATGCTACAAGTATCAGCCAGCTTTGCGGTTACTACAGCCAGTGATTGTCCGAAACGCCGCCAAACGAACCTTCGGCATTGTGATTGCTTAAGGAATCGTTCGTGTCTGCCGAACATAAGTCGTTCTAATGCCGGGTTGTCTCTGTGGTCTCGCCATCAATTCTAATCACCGACGACGATGTGGCGTTTCGCGAGACGCTGTGCAGCTTGTTTCAGCCGCGAGGGTTCCGCATTTTTTCGGCGGGCGACGGCGAAGAGGCCTTGCGGATCGTCGGCGAGCAAGACGTCCACCTGCTGCTGCTCGACATGCACATGCCGCGACTGAACGGTCTGGAGACGATTCGCCGCGTGAAGCAATTCCGCTCGCGATTGCCCTGCATTCTTCTCTCCGCTTGCCTGGATGAATCGCTCGTGCGACAGGCTCATCTGGCCGAGGCGTTTTCCGTGTTGTCCAAACCCGTGACGCGAAATTCGATCACGAGCGCGGTGGACAACGCGTTAGAGCGCGTTTATGGCTGGTCGGTCAACCCGGGGCGACGACGCGATGCGTCTTGATCCGAACCAACGCCCCCCTCTTCGCATGGATCTTCTCTCGCCAGCCGCGATCGTTTTGCCGGCGGCAACGAGGAGACTCGAAATGCTGGGCCGCCGCGCCGGAAAAATCCTCCGGGTCGGGTATCCCGGTCAATAAATTTCCTCGCGCAGTCCGATGCAAAGGGTAGCAAGCGCGAGACTGGGGAATTACGATAAAGAGCGCTGCATGTTCCATCCTGCCTTTAGACCTGCCAGAGTCCTCGCGATCGGCGCCTACCGCTTGCTTATTCTCGGATCGCGTTCGCAGTTGCGACGCCCCAGAGTGCATGGGGTGCGCAATTGTTCGCTCGCCTACCGAATCCTATAATACTAGCGACCGGGATAGTTGGTTCTTTCGCACGGGAGTCCCATCGGTTGTCGGCTAAACGAAAAATCTTGCTGCTGCGCAATTCCAAGGACGGGGGACCGCCTTCGCTATCCTTGCCGACTGCGAGCGGCGACAGCAGCCGAACAAATAACTTGCCGGCTGCGACCAATTCACAAGGATCCGCCGTCGCAAACGACTCTCTGCCTGCGGTTACGCCGGAGAGCCTTTCAAACGCATTTGGCGACGAAGTCGACGTCGTCGAAGTCAATAGCCCGATGAGGGCCTTGGTCAAACTAGCCCGCGAAAAGTTCGCGGGCATTTTTGTGGACGGACAGCATCTCACCGAGGCCTTCCGTATCGGCAAGCTGCTGCAAAACGAGCGAATTTTGCAGGGCATGCCCGACGGAATCGTGCTGGTCGACGCCGAGAACATCATCATTTGGAGCAACGGACGGCTGAAAGAGTGGAGCGGTCACGAAGTCGTCGTGGGAATGAACTTCTATTCCGCGCTCAACAGCCCGGAAATTTTGGGCCCTGATTTTTGTCCCTTCCATTCGGCGCTAGCCACAGGCAAGGATAGTAGTTCGACGCTTCGCACGGCCGACAATCGCTTTTTCCACGTGCATTCGGCCCCCGTGTGCGAAGCGGGTGGTCCGCCCCAGCATCTGATCATCACGATTCACGACGTGACCCAGGAAATGCTGCAACAGCAAAAGCTTGCCGCTATTCATCAAGCCGGCATGGAGTTGGCCGACCTGACGCCCGACGAGTTGTCGCATATGTCGGTCGAGGAGCGAATCGAGCTGCTCAAATCGACCATCCTGCATTACACGAAAGATCTGCTGCAATTCGACGTCGTGGAAATTCGCCTGTTGGATCAACTGACCGGAAAGCTCGAGCCTCTGTTGGCGTTGGGAATGCAACTCGAAGCGGCCAACCGCGCCCTGTACGCCAAGCCGCAAGGCAACGGCGTCACCGGTTTCGTCGCGGCGACGGGCAAGAGCTATCTCTGCGAGGACACGACCGAAGATCCGCTGTATCTCGAAGGGTGTAAGGGCGCCAAGAGTTCGTTGACCGTCCCGTTGACTTTGCACGACCAAGTCATCGGGACGTTTAACGTCGAAAGTCCCGAGCCTCGGGCGTTCACGGAAAGCGATCTGATGTTCCTCGAGATTTTCACGCGCGACGTCGCTGTCGCCCTGAACACGCTCGAGTTGCTCGTGGCCGAGAAAGCCAGCGCCGCGGCCGAAAGCGTCGAAGCGATCCACGGCGCGGTGGCGCTGCCGGTGGATGAGATTCTGAACGACGCCGTGAATATCATGGAGCGATATATTGGCCACCAGCCGGATGTCGCCGAGCGCTTGCAACGGGTGTTGCGCAACGCCCGCGACATCAAACAAGTGATCCAGAAGGTCGGGCAGAAGCTGGCCCCCACCCAGGCCCACCCGCAGGCCAAGCAGCTCGAAAAACGACTCGGGTTGCGAGGCCGCCGCGTGCTCGTGGTCGACGCGGACGACAGCGTTCGCAGCGCCGCCCATGCGCTTTTGGAGCGATATGGCTGCATCGTCGAGACGGCTCACGATGGAGCGGAGGCGCTATGCATGGTTCGCAATGTCACCGACGAAGACGGCTATAATTGCATCATCGCCGACATTCGGCTTCCCGACATGAACGGCTATGAGCTCATGGTCAAGCTGAAGGAAGTACTGGGCGTCGTGCCGATCGTGCTCATGACCGGCTTCGGGTACGACCCGGGCCATTCGATCGTCAAGGCCCGGCAGGCCGGTCTGCAATTGGTTCTCTACAAGCCATTCCGACTCGATCAGCTCCTGGATACGGTCGAGAGGACCGTGGCCATGCCGCGTCCCGCGCCGCAGACGAGTTGATTTTGGAATGACGAATGACGAAGTACACAATCTCTAATCAATGACGAACCACGAATGACGAATGACTAAGGTTTGCATCGGCCCCACGACGAAGGTCAAGTCCGCTGAGCCTTGCGAACTCAAAACTTCGACATTCGTCATTTCATTAGTCATTGGATAGTAAAAAGGGGACGCGATTCGTTCTTGACGATCGGGCGGGCACTCGCTAGGCTTGGCGCCATGCCCAGAACTGCTCGCCGCGCCCCGAAGGGTCTTGTGTATCACGCGCTTAATCGAGCCGTCGCCCGATTGCCGCTGTTTCAGAAGGAAGCGGA
This sequence comes from Pirellulales bacterium, assembly GCA_038210495.1. Classification (GTDB taxonomy): domain Bacteria; phylum Planctomycetota; class Planctomycetia; order Pirellulales; family DATAWG01; genus JBBQWR01. The sequence goes on along the minus strand of JBBQWR010000070.1, from coordinate 85 downwards.
CTACGAGGCCTTCGAGCGGGTGCTGCAAGAGGCCCATGACAAATTTCCTCTCGACATCTTGGCCTATTGCGTGATGCCCAATCAT
>JBBQWR010000069.1:0-17692 GCA_038210495.1 Pirellulales bacterium | reverse complement strand
TCGCCGCCTTACGCAACGCGACGCTGGCGCTGCTCAGGCTTCACGGCCATACAAACATCGCCGCCGGCTTACGCGCGTACAGTTGGAACCTCTCCCGCCTCTTGGCCATACTAGGCAAATCCAAAAAATGAAAGGCCCTGAGGGCGGAATCCGGCTAGCCAATGAAAAAAGCCCGGAACGCTTCCGGGCTTTTTGTCGAAGTGCTTGTTATTGCCGGTTCGGCCTACGAGGCCGAAACACCGGATCGGCCGGCGCCGCTGCGCAAAACGCGCGGGGCGGACCGGCGGGCCGGACCGGGGTCGTCCGGCACATCGTCTTCACCCGCATCGTCGTTGTCCGCGTCGTCATCATTCCTATCGGCGTCATCGGTGTCGCTCAGTTCGTCTTCTGATTCATCGTCGGATTCATCATCGGCGTCATCCTCTTGGCCGGCGTCATAATCTTCGTCGTCTGCTTCTGCTTCGCCTTCGTCGTAATCGCCTGTTGCATGGGTGGTCTCGTCATGGTCCGAATTGCCGAGTTGTTTGTCTACTTCATGTTCGTCCTCCTGTACCTGGTCATCTTCCTCGTCAAAAGATTTGTTCGCTCGCAGCCGGGCGGTCGCCCGATCGCGAACCGGAATTTCATCCTGGTCTTCACGGTCTTCGTTCGCATTGTCCTCCTGGTCAACTTCAAACGGCGCGGTTGATTTTTTGGCGTGCTTTAACTTGCCGCTAGGCGGACTCGCATTCGGCAAAATACGGTTTCGCTTCGTCGAAGATGGCGGCGGCGTGGGCTCGGGCTCTTGACCGATCATCTCTGCCCATTGCTCGAGCGTGATGAGCACTTCTCGGGCCTGCGAACCGTTGTACTCGCCGACGATGCCATCCTCCGCCATGAAATCGACCAATCGGGCCGACCGGCCGTAGCCGATGCCCAGCGCCCGCTGCAACAGCGACACGCTACCGCGGCCTTCGCGGATCACGATATCGACGGCCGCCTCATAGAGTTCATCGCGGCTGCGCAATTGCGCGGCCTGAGTCTGACTGGGGTCGGCGGCCGCTTTGAGTTGCACGAGTTCCTTGACGAATTGCGGCTCCGTCGTGCCGACGAAGTCCACCACTCGGTTGATCTCCTCATCGGTCAAATACGTGCCTTGGCCGCGCAAGAGCGTGCTCGTGCCCGGCCAGAGGAACAGCATGTCGCCATTGCCCAGCAGTTTGTCGGCGCCCATTTCGTCGAGCACGACCCGGCTGTCCGTGCGGCTGGCGACCTGGAACGCGATTCGGGCCGGCAAGTTCGACTTGATCAAACCGGTGATGACGTCGACCGTCGGTTTCTGCGTCGCCAACACCAAGTGGATACCGACCGCCCGGCTCTTTTGAGCGAGCCGGATGATATGCTGCTCGACCTCTTTGCCGGAGGTCATCATGAGGTCGGCGATTTCGTCGGCCACGATGACGATGTACGGCAGGTGGAGCGGGATTTCGGCCCGCTGCTCGTCGTTCTCCGGATGCAGGCGTTCCATCAGTTCTTCTTCACCGAGCTGGTTGTAGACGCTGATGTGACGCACTCCGGCGCGAGCCAAGAGAGCGTATCGCTCTTCCATCTTCTCCACCGCCCAGGCCAAAATCGCCTCGGCCTTCCGCATGTCGGTCACGACGGGGTGCATCAGGTGAGGCAATCGTTTGTAGGGGCTGAGCTCGACCATTTTCGGATCGATCATCAGCATCCGCACATCGTCGGGCCCGCGCGACATGAGCATCGAAAGGATGATCGAGTTGAGGCACACGCTCTTGCCCGTGCCGGTGCGTCCGGCGATGAGCAAGTGGGGCAGAGTCGTAAGGTCGACAATCAGCGGATTGCCGGCCACGTCCTTGCCCAAGTAAATCGGGATCCGCATCTTCTTGGCCTTGCCGGCCGATTCCTCGATCACTTCGCGAAGTCGCACGAGTTGCCGCTCGTTGTTGGGGACTTCGATGCCGACGGTGTTCTTGCCGGGGATCGGGGCCACGATTCGCACGCTCGGCACGCGCAGGGCGATCGCCAAGTCGTCGGCCAGGTTGGAAATCTTCGCGAGTCGCAGGCCGGATTCGAGCTCTATTTCGTATTGGGCGATGACCGGGCCCGTCTCGATTTCGACTACTTTTATCTTGAAACCGAAACTGAGGAATGTCTTCTCTAGGATTTTGGCTTTCTGTCGCACCTCCTGTTCGTGGGCTTCGGAAGAAACGGTTTCGCCGGGCAGCAGCATGTCGATCGGCGGCAATTCGTAGGCGATCGATTCGTCTTTGCGGCTGGCGGCGTCGAGTTCTTGCATGACTTCGTCGCGCTCGTGCTGGCCCGGCAGATTGCGAATCCGCAGGGCGGACGCCACGCGAGCGGCAAGACCCGGCTTGGCTCCCTTTTTATTCGCGATACCTGATTTCGCGGGGTCGCCGTCGGCCGATGGCTCGTCATCGACCGCTTCGTCTTTCTCTGCGGCGGCATCAATCTCTTTGGCCTCGGCTTCTCGAGCGGCCACTAGTTCTTCGTCTTTCGATCGCTTGTTGCGAATGCGAACGGCCGGCTCGCCGGATTCGTCGACGGCCTCGACCAATTGATCGATGTCATCGACGCGCGGCTTGAGCTTCGGTTTTGGCTTGCTGCCCTTGGGATCGATCCGCCGCACTTGGCGGTGAATGTGCAGAGCCCCGGCCATCGGCAGCCAGACCGACCAGGCGCTCACGCGAATCAGCATATAGTCGGTCGATAGCAGCAGGCCCGCGCAGATTAAGCTAATCGTCAGGATCAGCGACCCCGTGCGAGCGAAATTCATCTCAAGCAAAGCCGATCCCGCGGCGCCCAGGTATCCACCGGGACCGATCACTGGGCCCGGCGACGCTCCGCGGTAAGTGAGCGACAACAGCGTCGTCACCCCCGCCAGCGCGATCAGCCAGCCAATGGCCCGCAGCCAAGGGTCGCTGATAATCCGCCGAGCCAGCAGCGCCGCGTCGAGCGCGATGAGCGACACGACGACAAAGTAAGCTCCCAGCCCGATGGCTTCGAGGAGAAACTGCGCTACGAGAGCGCCGGACCGCCCACAAGCGTTGGCGATCTGTGCATGCCGCGGATAAACGAGCGAGCTGGGCGGATCGGCTGGATTGTAACTCAACAGCGCCAGCGTCAGAAAGACGCACAGCGCCAATAGGACCAGCGCAAGGACATCCAGTTTGTGACTTCGTTGTTCGAGCATGCGCGCTAATGAGGCCGCGACCATTCGGTCGCTAGGCCGCCTGTTTGATTGCCGCCGCCCGGGGGGCGAAGGCCAAACGTGGGCGCGTCCATGCCCAAAGTAAGTCCGTGTCTTCCAGAACTACGATTCGGCAGGCGACAGGCGGGCGGGCGAGTTTTGCTTTCGGCCACCGTGCCGCTTCGCTGAGAGACAAGACGCACACGACTGGCGTCCGACGCAAAATCGGCAGGATGCGTTCTCCGTGCCGCATGCGTTGGATAGTCCGCGCCGAGAGCGCGTCTGTCCTCGCTGGGAAGTCTAGCACGCGCTCCGCGCGGGACTAGCGGCATCGGCTTGTCCCGTGAAGAAAGTTGGCCCGCGGCGTAGTAGCTATAACAGCTGAGCGGAGCTTAACGGCGAAATGCGTAAATGCTCGCCACCCGCCACCCGCCACCCGCTTCACGCAATCCAACGACAACTTCCTGTCTTACCGTGGTTTGAGATCTGGGACAGGGGGCTTACGCCCCCCGCTCGCCACGGGCGTTGACTCGCTTTGCGGTGGCGCGGATAACGGATTGCATGATTCTGCTGAATGTCGCCGATGTCGTGAAGCACTTTGGACCGGACCCGGTTCTGGATGGCGTCACGTTCGAGGTGCGGCCCAAAGACCGGATTGGGCTCGTGGGACCCAACGGCGCGGGCAAGACGACGCTGCTCAAAATCCTAGCCGGCCAAGACCAAGCCGACGCGGGCATGGTCGAGCTACATCAATCGGCCCGGCTGGCGTATCTGGAGCAGCAGCCGCTCCTGACCCCGGGTCGTACGCTGTGGGAAGAAGCCCGTAGCGGCATGGAACATCTGATCGCGCTGGCCTCGCAAGCCGAGGAAGTCGCCCATGCTTTGAGCGCCGCCGTGGAGGACAAAGATCGGGCCCGGCTCGGCAAGCAGTACGACCATTTGCAGCAGCAACTGCATTTGCACGGAGCGTACAACTTCGATCACCAGATCGAGCGCGTCCTCGGGGGATTGGGGTTTTCGGCGGACATGTTTTCGCAACCAATCGAGACGCTTAGCGGCGGCCAGCAGAATCGGCTCATGCTCGCCCGGCTGCTCTTGGCCGACCCGGATCTGATGCTGCTCGACGAGCCGTCGAACCACTTGGACATCGAAGCGACCGAATGGCTGGAATCGTTTCTCAGCGAGAGCTCGCAAGCAATGATCGTCGTCAGTCACGACCGCTATTTCCTCGATCGGGTGACGAACCGAACGCTCGAGCTGTATCGCGGCGAGGTGCAATCGTTCACCGGCAATTTCACGGCGTATTGGCGGCAGAAAGACGAGCGGCTCGAGGTGCAGCGGCGCACATTCGAAAAACAGCAAATCGAGATCGCCAAGACCGAGGAATTCATCCGCCGCAATTTTTCCGGTCAGAAGTCGGCGCAGGCCAAAGATCGCGAGAAGAAACTGGCCCGAATCGAGCGGGTTTCGGTCCCGCGCGAAATCGCGGCGCCGGTGATGGGTTTTCCGGAGGCGAAAGCCAGCGGCGAGATCGTGCTTCGCGCCGAGCGACTGGCGAAGGCCTACGACCGGCCCCTGTTCAGCGAGTTGACATTTCAGATCGAGCGCGGCCAGCGGTGGGGCATCGTGGGTCCTAACGGCTCCGGCAAGACGACACTGCTGCGCTGCTTGATCGGTCGCTTACAGCCCGACGCCGGCCATGTGCATCTGGGCGCCGGCGTAAAGATCGGCTACTTCGATCAGATGCTCAGCGAGCTCGACGACGACGCACAAGTCGTCGACGCGGTCCGGCCGTCCCACAAGGAACTTAACGAGCCGCAACGGCGCGACCTCTTGGCCCGATTCGGGATCAAGGCCGACATGGTCTTTCAGCCGGTGCGCAGCTTGAGCGGCGGCGAGCGAAATCGCGTGGCGCTAGCCCGATTGTCGGCGAGCGATTCGAATTTCATGGTGCTCGACGAGCCGACAAACCATCTCGATCTCTGGGCCTGTGACTCGCTCGAGCGGTCTCTGGCCGCGTTCGACGGCACGGTGCTGCTGGTGAGCCACGATCGGTATTTTTTGAACCGCGTGGTGGACCATCTGCTGGTGGTCGAGCCGAATCGGTTTCGGATCGTGCCAGGCAATTACGACGATTACCAGCATTTGGTCAGCCGAGGCTTGGCGGTCGGAACGGCAACGGTCTCGGATCGCGCGGGCGGAAAAGCCTTGCGTAACGGCAGTGGCTCAAAAACTGCGGCGGGCGCGGACGACGGCAGCGAACCGAAGCCCGCCAAGCGGAAGCGAAAATTTCCTTACCGCAAGGCGCCCGAGTTGGAGCAAGATATTTTGGCGCGGGAGACGCGGTTGGAAGAATTGAACGTAGCGCTGGCTGATCCGCAAACCCACCGCGACGGGGCGACGGCGAAACAAGTCAAGGCGGATATCGCCGAGGCCGAGGCGTCGTTACGGACGCTGTACGAGCACTGGGAAGAGGCGGTTGAGCTGAATTGACGCGCAGCGCCAATTACATTGCCGCGGCATCCTGCTGCGGAGTGGTGTGCGCGAAACGATCGATTGCGTTCGCGGAACCGCAAAAAACGAACGCCCGTCCTCCGCGGTAGGATGCCGCGGCTATGTACAAAAACCCGTCGGCGCAACAAAAAACCCCGCGTGCAGGAGGCCACATCGCGGGGCGTTACAGGGCATAACAAGCCTGCCGGTCCGGGACAGGCTCCTTAATCGAACATACCGCAAAGTCGCTTTGGGTGTCAACAAAATATTCGAAGCCGCGATGCGTTTTCGTAATTAGGATGGAAATGGGGGCCGCGGGTTTTTTTATGCGCCTCGGCCGTCCGCCCAAACGCGGATTTTGATAGCCCGTCGAGCAAATAACCATGATTCTGGACCGCTTGGAAATGGCCGATCGCTATGCCGGTCTGCAACCCGGATTCGCCGAAGGCCTGCAGTTTCTGCGACGAATATCGACCGATTCCATGACTGAGGGGCGGCACATGATCGACGGCGATCGACTGATTGCGCTGGTTGCTCGGAGCCCGGGGCGTGGTCGAGACGGCGCCCAGCTCGAGGTTCATCGGCGGTATATCGACTTGCAATACTGTGTGAGCGGCGAGGAGGTAATCGGTTGGCGTCCGCTGGCGGATTGCTCGGCCGCCGAGACGCAGCATGACGAAACTCGAGATATTCGGTTTTTCGCCGATCGGCCCGAGACTTGGCTGGCGCTGCCGCCGGGAATGTTGGCGATTTTCTTTCCGGCGGACGCCCACGCGCCGTTGGCGGGTACGGGAGACATCTTTAAGGTCGTCGTCAAAGTGGCCGTCGACTGGAAATAGCTTCGATCCAATTTAGCCGCGTTCGCTCGCGAAGCGATTTTCTGCGCAGGGGAAAAATCGCGTCGCAAACGAACGCGGCTAAGGAGATCGATCCAACGCGATCAAACAGATTTATGCTCTGAATTTTTTTCGGGTTCGCGATGCGACTGCTTAGCTACAACATCCACAAGGGAATCGGCGGACGCGATCGCCAGTATCGGCTCGATCGCGTGATCGATGTCATCGAAACGGAGAACCCCGATTTCATCTGCTTGCAAGAGGTCGATCGGCACGTCCGGCGATCGCGGTTCGACGATCAACCCCGGATGCTAGCCGAGTACTTCAAAGCCGCCGGCTGGGCCTACCAGCCGAATGTGCACCTCACGACCGGCGCGTATGGCAATCTTGTTTTGTCGCGCTGGCGACTACGAACGAAGCATCAGATTTCGCTCAGGTTGCGAGACAAGAAATCGCGCGGCGCCCAAATGATCGTCGCCGACACGCCGGAGGGACCGGTGCATTTGGTCAACATGCATTTGGGGCTGAGCGAGCAAGAGCGGCATTGGCAGATCGGTCACTTGCTAGGGCATCACTTGTTTCGCGAGTCGGCGCACCTGCCCACCGTGCTCTGTGGCGATTACAACGACTGGCGTAACACATTGCATCGAGCGGCGCTCGGCCATTTTGGATTTCGACATGCCACGACGCCGATCTCGCGATTTCGTTCGTTTCCCGCGTACCTACCTCTCGGATCGCTCGACAAGCTGTTTGTTCGCGGCGCCGTTTTCGTGCGTCACCTGCGAGTCGTGCATTCGCGAACGGCCCGCCGGGCGTCGGACCATTTGCCGCTCGTGGCAGACTTTCACCTAGATAATGCGGCGATGCCCCCGTAGCATGAACGGGCGCCCGAGGGCAGTTTACCCGCGAAGTCGTGAAGACAGAAGCATCGGGTGGTCGGGGCTGAAGGCTCTTCGCCGAAGCCCCAGGGAGTGGTTTCGACATTGAGAGCAGGTCACCGGGCCGTCCTTTCGGCGCGAGATCCGGCCACTCCATGACCATTATGTTGGCGTCATAAACGGAAGGTCGGTTCCATGATTAAGAAAATATGCACGGTCGCCGCAGCGATTGCTCTGGCGCTCGTCCACAACACGGCTCATGCCCAGCGGCGGCTTCTTGCTCCTCGACCGCAACTGCAGGAGGAGATTGTCGCGGTCGGCGGTCAGCCGTTTGGCGTGGGCCGGATGGTCGTGCAGTTGCCCCGCGGGACGGCTCCATCGCGTGTCGCTGGCAATGAATACACGCTAGCCGAGAAAAATGGTCGGGCGCTCTATCCGGCTTATGCCTCCGGCAAACCGGTTCGCGGGCTGCTCCGCGAAGTGCTCGATCGGCCTCAGATGACCACCGTTTATTTCCTGTTTCCAGTCGATGATCCGAAGCAAGCCGCCGCCCCGCTCGACTTGACCTTGTATGGACCAACGGCCGTGAATCGGCAAGTAACACCGACAGACGATCCGAGCTTGCACGCCCGATTGTTGTCGGAATGGTGGCAGGAGTATTCGAGCGCGGCGGCGCGATCGGCTCGAAACAACGAATATCCGCAATTGGTCGACGCTTATTTGATGAGCATGTTGTCGCGGCGGCTACAGCTTGCGGCGCCCGAAGTGAGTGAGCCCGCGCTGTTTAGTGATCCAAAGTCTAACGATCTGGTGAGCGCGGCATCGTTACTATCTGGCGGCGAAGCGCAACGAGTCCAGATGGTCCGGCGGGTCGCTCGTGGCGCCGATCGAGGGGCCCGGGCCGACCAGCCGCCCCCTGCGCCGGTTAGGATGTCGCCTTTGGAGATTCCCGCGGCTCCGGCGGATTTAAAAGTCGAATCCATCGCCAGTCATGTTCCGGCGGAGTGCCTGTATGTCCGGTTCGGCAGCTTTACGAACTATCAATGGTTCCGCGTGCGAATGGAGGAGTGGGGAGGCGATCTGCGGCGGTTGGTAGCCGCTCGGGGGCTGAATTCGGACCTCAGCGCCCGAATCGAGCGGCAACTGTCGCTGCACGAGACGCAGCTCTCCGCTCTCTTGGGCCCGGCCGTGATTTCCGACGTGGCGATGATCGGCGACGACACGTTCTTCAAAGAGGGCGCGGCGATCGGGATGCTCTTTCAAGCCCGAAACAGCTTCGCGCTAAATTCCGATATCAGCAGGCAGCGATTGCAGGCGCAAACTTCGGTCAAGGGCGCCACCGACCAGAAAGTTAAAATCGCCGGGCACGACGTGTCGCTGCTCTCGACGCCCGACAACCGAGTGCGATCGTTCTATGCGATCGACGGCGATTTTCATCTGGTGACGACTTCCCGCGCGATGGTCGAGCGGTTTTATGCAGCCGGCGCCGGTCAGCGCGCGTTGGCCGCCACTCCCGACTTCCGCCATGCCCGTTTGGTGCTTCCGCTAGACCGAGACGACAGCGTGTTCGTATTTTTATCGAACGATTTTTTTGCTCAATTGGCCAGCCCGCAATATCAAATTGAGCTTGCTCGGCGATTGCGATCCGCGGCGGAAATGGATGTGCTCGAGATGGCCCGGCTGACGACGCGCCTGGAAGGCAAATCCGGCGATTCGATCGCTGCTCTAATTTCAGGCGACATCCTGCCACGCGGGTTTGGGCAGCGCCCGGACGGCAGTCGGCTGACGATCACCGACGACGGTCAGCTTATCGATTCGCAGCGCGGCGGCGAGGGGAGTTATTTGCCGATTCCTGATGCTCCGCTGGAGCGCGTGACGGCCGAAGAGTTGGCCGACTATTCGCGATTCGCCGGAGCATTCGAGAGTCAACTCGGCCGGCTCGATCCGATCGCGCTGGCGATCAAACGACTTGGGAGCGAAGGAAATCGAGAGCGGGTCGAGATCGCCGCCCGAATGTTGCCGCTGGCCGAGAAGCATTACAGCTTGGCCCGCAAGTTTCTCGGTCCGCCGGACAAGCAGCGAGTCGCTCCTTCGGAGGCCGACGTCATTTCGGCCGAGGGAATCATGGCGAACTCGATGCTGTCGATGTTTACCGGCGGTGGGACTCAGCACGAGCCGTATCATTTGATCGTTGGAATGCGCGACGTCAACGCCCCGGCGCCGCAACGACAAGGGGGGCCGCTGATGTCCGCGCTGAGCATGATGCAGTCGACGCCGTTTTATCTGGGCGCTTGGCCCAACCCTGGTTTTTTGCAAATATTCGGCGTGGGACGTGGCGACGCGCCGGTGGACGCCGAAGGTTTTTCGCGAGGCGTGCTATTTTGGCAGCGGCAGGTGGGATCGTTCTTTCTCGTCTCGCCGCAGCGCGAAACGCTGGCCGATGTCGGCGCCCGGCTCAAGGTCGTCGAAACTCCCCGGCCGGCCCAATTTTGGCTCCACGCTGGCGATCTCAGTCAATCGAAGATGGCGCAGTTCGCCAATGGCATGGGCTACAACCGGGCGAAGCAAGTCACCGAAGGCAACACTCATTTTTTGCACAGCTTGACCACTCAGCTTGGCGTGCCGGCGGCCGATGCGCTGGCCGCGGCGGAAAAACTGCTCGACGCCCGAATCGTCTCGCCGATCGGGGGTCAGTTTGAATTAGTGCGTCGCGAAGGGGAATTCCCGATGTGGGTTTCGACGGCCGATACTGGCGGGCCGAGCAACGGCGGCGGCCCCCTGCGCGGCCTGCTCACTGGGCAAGGCGGACAGGCGGCCCCGGCCGGCTATCTGGCGCCGCCACTCGACTGGCTTCGCGGCCTGGACATGGACCTGGGGGTCGAAGAGGGCAAACTGGCGATCGACGCTCAAGTGCTGATGGAGCGTCGCGTTTCCGATGGCCGCCCCATGGCGAACAATTCAGGTCCCGCCACTCCGACTGCTTCGCAGCCCAATCCGCCGCCGACGCGACAGCCGCCACCGCGGCCGCCGGAGGAATTGCCGTTGCCCGGGCCGACGCCGGCCAAGTAATGAGTCTTATATCGATTTGAGCGAGTCGATGAGTCGGTCCACATCGTCGCGATTCGTATAGGCGTGAGGGCTGATTCGCAATCCGCCCCCACGGCAACTGAGCAGCACGTAGCGGTCGATTAACTTTTTTCGAACTATTTGCGGGTCGGTTCCGGGCCAATCGAAAACGACGATTCCCGATTTGTGCTCGTCCTGTTCGCGGCGACTGCGGATCGTCGCCCCCGCCTTGAGTAGTCGCTCGCAGGCTAAATCGCCGATCGCTAGGACTTGTTCCGCGATCGATTGGGCGTCGTGCCGCATCAGCAGTTCGAGGCTTGCGCCCAGACCGGCAAAGCCCACCATGTTCGAACTGCCCCCTTCAAATCGCTCAGCCGTTGGCTTGAGCGTAAAGTCCACTCGTGCATAGTCAGTCGAGTGGACCACGCTGTTGGCGCCGACTCCGATCGGATGCAGCCGCTCGAGATGCTTGCGACGAATGAAGAACAATCCCGCGGCCTCGGGTCCGAGCATCCACTTGTGGCCATCGGCCGACAGGAAATCGACATCGACCTTGCTCACATCGAGCGGAAAAGCGCCGAGGGCTTGAATCGCATCCAGAAAAAACAGGGCCCCGTGGCGATGAGCAATGTCCGCGACCTTATCCAGATCGCACCGCCAACCGCTGGCGTAGCCGACCCAACTCACCGACACGATGCGGGTCCGCGCATCGCACGCGCCTGTCAATCGATCCAAGTCGACCCGCCCGTTATCCGTCGGCACGCGCCGCGTCTCCACGCCGCGGTAGGCTTGATTCATCCAGGGATATAAGTTCGACGGATACTCGTCGGCGAGCGTGACGATATTGTCGCCGCTCTGCCAAGGAAATCCCTCGGCCACGATATTGATCCCCTCGGTCGTGCTCCGCACTAACCCGATCTCAGCGACATCGGCGCCGAGGAATTTTGCCGCTCGGTTTCGGAGCGCCTCGCGGCAATCTTTCCACTTCAGCCAACTCGCGGTCCCATCGTCGGCCGAATCCTGAATATATTGGCGCATCGCGTCGGCGGCCGGCGCCGACAGCGGCGCGACAGCCGCATGATCGAAATACGCCCAATCCCGCGCGATCGGCATCTCGCGCCGCATCTCGGCCCAATCATCGGTTGTCGCCCGGCAGTCGGGAGCCTGACTTTCCATGTGAATAAACCTATTCGAAAAACAAAAGGCAAAAATCTCGCCGACGCCCGACCGCCTTGGGGCAAAATCACGTTTCGGCCAACCGTCGAGAGAGACTCTACCAAGGCATGTTCAGCCGTCGACATGCCTAGCTAAATCATTACAAGGGCCGGTTGCGCCGATTGTATCTAATTGACGGCCACATCGGCGGCGGGCGCTATTTGAGGTCGCGTCGGGGACAGGCGGCTTACGCCCCCCGCTCGCCACTCGCGGCTAAAAGCCCAGGAAATCTGCCAATTCCCGACAGGTGACAGTCGCCTAGGTTTGACTATACTAGGTAGCTTAACGCCAACCTAAAAAGCACGTTTTGATAGATCGACCCGTTGGGCGCCCCTGGCCAACGGATCGCGAATGCGTCGCTCACTTGATATTGCCACTTCGACGACCGACACCGAGGACGCGACTACATGGGTAGAGTCTTGACCATATTGGGCATGGTTGTCGCCGTGCTCATATTCTGCCTGTTCGCGCTCGATTTGGCGATTAAGACGCCCTTCGGTCAGGCATTTATCGGAATGGACATCGGCGCCATCATTTGCTCGGCGATTCTCGGCTACCTGAGCTGGTCCACCTATAAAGAGCAACTCTAGCCGCGCTCGCTCGCAACGCGTTTTCTAATCGCGGCAAAATTCTCTAAGCGGCCCTTAAAATCGATTGAGCGCCGCGTCCGGCCCGGGGCGCCGACTGGCGTGCGATCGTTCCAGCGATCGTCGTCACGATCAGGGTCCCTTCGTCTCGCCGTTGATTGGCGTGCGTCAAGGTCCGATGCAATTGAGTCAGCCGGCGAAGCGATCTGTCGCGCGACAACGCATCGAGATCGATCGCCAAGTGAAGCACGCCGCCAACCACCGTCGCTCGGTCGATCGCTCGGCGAATGCGCCTTCCTGCGAACATATTGCTCCAGCCATCACTGGGAAGGCGATTATCGATTTGGAGTTGCCACAGGCCAAATCGCAAATTCCTCAAGCCGGGCGTCGCGCCGGGGCGATGCGCGGTGGCGGTCATCGAATTGTCGTTCATCCGAATTGCCGAAATGCCGTGCTTCGCCAGCAGATCGAGCGCGCTTCGCGGCGCCGCGACAGAACTGGCGATCGTCGAGATCGTTAGCCCTTGCTGCTGCGCGAGGAGCTTCTGCCGCAGTAGCTGGGGGACGAATTGATTTCGTCCCTCGGCCGCCGTGAACCACTCGGCGGGCGCCAGTAGAGCCGCCTCATGCTGCAAGTTCAATTGACGGGCGGCGGCAATGGTGGGTGAGCTAGCCGGATCGGCGGAGACCCAAGTGGCCGGACAACCCAGCTCGGCGAGGGCTTCGACCACCATCCGGCCGGCGCTCAAGGGGGCCGAATTCACGTCCACCGAAATCGACAAAATCGCTTCCGTCATGTGCAGTGCTTCCGTGGCCAAGAGCCGATCGCCTGTGATAAAAAATCGGCCACTCGAGCGCTGCCGCTCGATCAAAACGTCGCCGGCTGTCAAACTGGCGACAAGCTGTGCGGTATGTGCCGGATTTAGGGCAAGTGAGCGGGAACGGCGGGCGTTGCCGGGTGGCAGAGAGGCTTGGTGGAAGGATACCAATCAGGCCGGGTGGCCGGGGCTGGAGGCGCTTCGCTGAAGCCCCGGTGACTACGACCGCAATCGTGGCGACGCCAATCAGCGACTGTACTCCGCGGCAGGTTGCCGCGGCTATGTGCGCCGCGGCCGCGTCACTTCTTCAACTGCCACTGCTCGTTGAAAAAATCCGCCGCGGCAATCTTTCCCGGCGCTCGGGCGTCGGGCGGCACGCTCAAATCCACGATCGCCCAATCGGGCAGCTTGGGCACCTGCCGGGCGTTGTTCAAATAATCGTACTCGCGATATGTGAATCCGCTGTTGAGCACGACATATTTCTGCGGATTGAGCGGATTGGGATAGATCAAAATCACCGCGTGTCGATCGGCCGGAAATCCCTTGCCCCCGACGACGATCTTGTCACGCTCCCAACGAATCGGCAGCTTGTCGGCGATCCGCTTGAGCACCGCATTGCTATCCGGCGTGCCCCAAAGCACGAGATTGAAATTGACGATGTCGTCGTCGGTAATCGCCGTATCGTCCTTCACCCGGGCTTCGCCGCGGAACTGCCGCCGCCACTCTGTCTTGGCTCGGCTGAATTCGCTCGACACCCATTTTTCCACGGCCGGCTGTTTGGCGTGACCAGATGGGGCCACGAATATGAACGAATCCATAAAGGCATCATCGATTGGCCCTTGCAGGTTGTGACGTTTATGCAACCCGTCCTCAAAATTGCCAATCTCGAACCCTTTGCCATCGACCGAGCGCTTGAAGTGCCAATGGTAAAAGCCAGCCCGAGAGCGCGACGCCGAAATGAGTGTCGATGAGCCGTTACACGTTAGCGGTATCGTCGACGAATCATTTGCGGCCAATCGTATCGACGCGCCGTCGAGCATGACCGTAAATTCAGCAATGTTTTCCGTCTTTACATTCAATCCATTTTGATCGCGCCCAAGGTCGGCTTCGATGTACGCTCGCTTCCAGTGCTCGTCGAGGGCGTCGACAGTAATCCAATATTGCCGGTTGTACTTTAGCGTATAGGTCGTGAAGCGAATTTTGGGCGGGTCGCTCGGCCGACCTTTGGCAACCAACTCGTCCACCAAGCTCGCCACCTTCTTCTTCGCCTCGGGTTCGAAATTGTGATGTGCGCCGGGGCCGATGATGTGCGTTAGCTTCAGCCCTTCGCCCTCCATCGCCTTGGTCATGATCTCGGCCGCTTGCCGCTGCGTGTCGAGTTCGCCGCTATAGGCCACCGTCGGACAGTTGAACAAGTTGGCTGCCCAATCAGTGCAGTCGTACAGGTGCAACAGCTTCCGCTCGTACTCGGGTGGATCGATTTTTTCGTTCTGAAACACCCTGAGAAATTCGGGCGTCTCGGCGAAACCGGCGCCCGGATTGGCCGCCGCCCAGAGGCTTGGGTAATGCACGGCGAAGTGCCACGCCGCCGCGCCCCCCATCGAAAATCCGCGCTCCGCGATCCGGTCTTCATCGACCCGGTAGTGCCCCTTCACTGACTCCATCGCTTCGAGCACGTCGACCTCGCCGGCGAATTTGCCCGCGTTGCAATATCGCTCGTAGGGATGCAGCACGATCGTGTCGGTTGGCGTGAAGTCACCGCGATTGTGCTCCCGGTCGGTTAGGAAATTAATCTCGGTCAGCTCCTCGTTCCGGCCGTGAAACCAGACGTTCATCGGATGACGATGATCGCTCACTGCCTTGTAAGAGTCGGGCACGATCAGGCCGTACGGCTGCGTGGAGCCGTCGATTCGCGAGACATAGCCGCGCACGACCAGCCCCGTGGCCGTGTCCCAAGGGGCCACGCCTCCCGCCAATAATTGCTCGGCCCGCTCGCGCCCCTCTTTGAGCAAACTCTTCGCGCGGGCGATATCGTCGGTTTTGAGAAACTCGTTGTAGGTCAGCGCGTCGTGGACGGCCTTGTAAAAAATCCGCACGTCGGGAACGAGACTTCGAATCCTCAAATCATTGCTGCCGTCAAGCTGCTTGAGCAAACCGCTCAGCGCGGTCAGTTCTGTTTCGAGTGCCTTGCGATCCGCCGCGAGCACGTCGATGCCTTTAGCCGGAATCGGCCGTACCTTGGCCGCGACATTGTCTCCCGCGCCATCGGCGCGACATTGATTGGCGCAGAGCACGATCAGCATGAGCGCAACCGACATCGACAGGATCGCGAAATTCCGTAGGCAAGCATTCATCGGGGGCGGGCTCCGAAATGACAGGAAAACGGGCGGGAACGGCAAGCAGGTTGAAACAGTTTATGGGGGCGCTTAGCGGGCCGATGTTTGGAACGCCGGAGGACGATGATACACGAAACAGTCGTCATGCAGTCCTTGGCCAAGCGTGGAATTACGGCGTCGAACCAATCACCGGTTTTTTCGTGCTGCCAATTGAAAGTTCGTGCTTCCCATTGAAAGAATATCCAATAATATCGGTTTTACTACCTCAGAACCGTTCGTGCGAGAACTGCGTTAATCTTTCTGGCCGATGCCTGGCGGGACGGCAAACCGTGCGGTTCTCGGAATCGCACAGCTCACTCCGCCACGCGCCAGCGGGTGTTGAAGAGCCACATGATCCCGGCCAGCAGCGCGAGATTCAATGTGGCGCTAAATGCCAGGTACGAAAAAAACGGGTTCCAGGTCGTGGCGAGCGCGCCGGCGTGTTCGGTCGTCGAATAGAGCGGCAAGCTGAACGCGGCGGCGAAGGGGCTGGTCATGCCCGAGGCTCGAATCACGGATGTCGCCGGCGCCGTTGGGAAGTACGTTTCTGCGAAAAACCGCAGGGCCAGCGGCAAGCAGAATAGTGTCACGATAATCAGATACGTGGTCATCATGCTCGTGGCCGTCTTGCGAAACAGCACCGAGCAAAACAGGGCCAGCGTCGCCGTCGTGAGGCATGTCATGGCGATCAAGCCCAAATAGGCCGCCGGCGCGATCACGTTCGCCCAGCCGAACGAGCCCATGAGCCAAGCCAGCAACAGCGGCCAGACGAGAAACGCCGTCAGCACGCTCGACACGCGCAGCCCCGCGATCAGTTTGCCCCACAGGATTTGAAACGGGCTGATGATCGTCGTGAGCAACAGGTCGAGCGTTTGCCGTTCGCGTTCGCTCGTGACGCTGCCGGCCGAGAAGACCGGCCCGACGAGCATATTGAACAGCAGCACGTAGCTGATGTACCACGGGGCAAGCTCGACCTTCCAGTACAAGAAGATCGCCATCATCGGAAGGGCCAGCAGCATGCTGACCTGCACGACCAGCCGGAGCATCAGCGTGCCTTGGCTGAAAATCTCGCTCCGCAGTTCCTTGTCGAACACGGGATTGGCGCCGTCGGGTAGCAGCGTCGTCCGTTTGGCCGGCGCGAGCAGTCGATCGGGAAATTGATCGAATTGAATGACCATTCCCACGGCCTGCTCGTTCTCGCGAGCCAAATCGATGACTTCATTTCCCTCGCTGCCCACATCGGGCGGATGCAAAAGCCGCGCGGTCGTTTTGGCGAACAGGCTGCCGCAGATCACAGCGGCCACGACCGGGAGCACGGTCACCGTCCAATACAAGCGAAATTCGCCGGAGGCGCCTAGCGCGCTCCACGACCAAACGGCCGCGAGCGCCAGCGGAAGAATGAGCAAATAAGACACGATCAGCGCCGACGCCGTGCGCATAAAATAACTGCTGCACGCCACGCTGATCATGCCGAAAGACGCGACCGAGAGCATCAGGGCCAGATACGCGGCGAGTACCTCATAAAGCGACACGCCCCCCAGTGGCAGACAGAGCATCACGATCGGCAGCGAGGAGAAAATCAGAATCGCCAAGGGGGCGAGCGACGCGATCAACTTGCCCAGCACGATGCTCGCCGGCCGGAGCGGACTGGCCAGCAGCATTTCATACGTCTTCCGTTCTTTCTCCCCCGTGATCGTGCCGGCGGCGAAGCTCGGCGCCATGAGCGAGGCGAGCACATATTGCCCGATGAAAAACAGCTCGACCAGGGCCTTGGCCTCATCCGGCCGGCGCGTCAAATCCAAATGCTGTTGCGGGGGCCACGCCAAATAAACGACAAACCCCAGCGCGACGTTGTATCCCAGCAGCAGCAGAAACGCCCGTGCAGTGCGCAGGTTCACCAGCAACTCGCGCTGTAAGACAGGATTTTCGAAGAGATACATTAAGCAGTAGTCGGGAGACGTGAGTCGGGAGTCGGGAGTGAAGGACGCCATCGGCGCCATGATCTTGCGCGGGTCCAGTCTCGGCTAATGCGCACAGCGTCATCAAGCGTGGCGATCTGCTTGACGAAGCAGTTTTACCGCGAAGTTAACTATGTAGCGGAATGAAAAGGGCCAGTTGCTCCTGGGCATGGGAGTTGGGAAAGTTCAAGTGTGTGAACGAACGTTTCCCAAACCTTTTTTCCAGGAGCACTGGCCATGGCTCAGCCTATCATGG
>JBBQWR010000068.1:0-19274 GCA_038210495.1 Pirellulales bacterium | reverse complement strand
TTCGCCGCGCCGCGCTGAGCCTGGTCAAACAAGAACGCATCGAGAAGGGAAGCCTGCGCCGTAAGCGACTGCGGGCCGGCTGGAACAATGCTTACCTCGAAAAGCTGCTAAAATGCGCAAGCTGAAATGCGTTCGCCCTGGATCGTGACCCCCGCGAAGCCGACGACCGTGTACTGCGTGTTTGAGCCATTGCCGGAGACCGACGAGAAGAGCACCACTTCGCGCGGCTGACCAACGACGCCGGCGAGATTCGACACAAGGGTGCTTTTGAGACCCGGACCGCCATGCATGATCGCCGGCGAGCTAGGCGTGGCCTGGAGCCCATTTGCGCCGAAATAATCGAGGTCCGATTGCGTGGACCCGCCGTCGATCCAATTGCTATACGAAGGAGTGCTATTGGACGGCGGGCCAATGCTTACCAAGCCGAAATTTCCCGGCGAGTTGTTGTTCCCATAGGCGGGAGTGGAAAAGGGGACGCGACTCAATTAATATTCAAGCTGCGTCCCCTTTTGCCCCCCCGCCGCGAGAGGGAGTCTTATTGGCTCTTCGCTCGCGGACGCGTGATCTTTTTGACGCGCGTCGAGCAAGCGAACGCGCCCGATAGGCAGCCCCCCCCTCCCCAGCCCTCCCCGCCGAGGGGAGGGAGCAGGGCAAAGGTCGTAATTGAGTCCTCTCCGCCGAGGGAGGGAACAGGGCGAAGGTCGTAGTTGAGTCCTCGCTGCCGAGGAAGGATACAGGGCGAAGGTGGAAGTTGAGTCGTCGCCGCCGAGGGAGGGAGCGAAGCAGAGTTTGAAGGGCTCTCACACAACGGCGTTGGCGCACAGTCCCTGACGGTTGTCGGATAGGCTCTAATTCGAAGACGCGCTCGCCGATGAATTCGTGTCGTCTCAAGCCTGTCGTCTCAAGCCTCCAGTCTCCAGCCTACTGTGCAATCCGTTTCAAGAATCCGCGCAGCTTCGCCGCGTCGGGGGCGAATTGGTCCCCTTGCTTGATGACGTCGTTCATCGGAACCATGTAGGGCTCCTTCCCCCCCTCCTCACTCGTCTTAAACTGCACGCCGTTGGACATGTTCTGCAGGACCTTCGACTGCAATGTCACCAACCGCAACTGTTCTTTCGCTTTCTTGTACTCACTGGGCGGATCCGGATATTTGAACTTCTGCATATCCTTGCCCTCTTGGCGCCATTTATTCTCCGCCTTCTGTCGACTCATCGTGTAGTCCGTTTCCCTTTCGAGTCGGTTCAATTCGTTTTGCAACGGATCGACCATCGACGGGCAAACAACACGCAACATCAGGAAACCGCCCGATTGCGTCGTGGCGAATTCCTCGTCTTCCGCGCTGGCCTGGGCGTTATTCCCCTTGGAGACTCGCAGGGCTTCGTCATGGAAGGTCTTGCAAATCTTGGCGATTTCGGGCGGAACCGACGAAAGGTCTCCCGTGACGCCGTCGATCACGCCGGCGAGAATCTCCTTTTGGTTTGCTTGGTTCGCTCGGATGTCCTTGTCTTTGAGCTTCGCATCCTTGCTGTCGTCGAGTTCCAGGGTCCCCTTGCCCTTGGCCAGTTTCGCGAAGCGGTCGCAGGCGTTTTGGCAGTAAGCCTTGCCGCCCGGGGAATTCTGCGCGTAGGCCGTGGCCAGCTTGGTGGCCGTCGTGTTCCCGCGGAAAAACGTATTCTTCTGCGCGGCGCCCGACTCGGCGAGGATCGCCGTTTTGCACAGCGGGTCCATGAACGCCGGATCGTCGGCCCGCGCGATGGCCAATTCCTTGCAC
This sequence comes from Pirellulales bacterium, assembly GCA_038210495.1. Taxonomy (GTDB): domain Bacteria; phylum Planctomycetota; class Planctomycetia; order Pirellulales; family DATAWG01; genus JBBQWR01. The sequence goes on along the minus strand of JBBQWR010000068.1, from coordinate 17,503 downwards.
CAGGGATCGTTCGCCCGCAAAAGCTGGCACAGCGCCTGGCAATGTTCCGGGCCGGCCGCCTGAAACAGATCTTGCCGCATTTGATCGTTACCGTTAAGCGACTGGGAAAGATCCTGGATCGCCTGCTGGCTTTGTTGGGGATCGCCGATGGCGAGCGCCGGCAGCGTGGCGAGCAAGTCGAGCGCGGGCTTTGTTTTCATTTTGAGCGCCGCGCGTAATCGAGTGTTGATTTCCTTCAATTCACCCATGTGATCGTCGATCGCCTGGACCTTTCGCGTTCGCTGTGCGAGAAGCTCCGTCTCTTTCGGATTGATGCCGCGCGTGTCCGCGTAATGCGCGCGTTGGATCGCCAGAGCGTCCAGCGCTTCGTTCAACGTCTTGATCGCGCCCCCGGTGTTGTTCAGCGGCTCGTTTACGGTCGCCGCAATGTCGTTCAGCGTTTTCTTGATCAGCGCGGTGACTTTTAGCTTGTATTGTTCATCCGAGCTGTCGAACATCAACATGACTTTGCGCGAGACGTCGTCTTTCCCGGCCAGTTCGGCCTTGGCGATGTCGATCATCTCTTGCCGCAGCGCTTTGACGTCTCTGGCGTTGGCCACAGTCCAGCCACCCGTGGGATTCACCATGAATCGGTCGAACCCTTGCTTGGCGAGATCGAAATTTTGTTTCGCGGGCGTAATGACCGGCCGCTGCGGAACGACCTGCTGTGGGACGACCGGCTGATTGACGACCGGTTGCTGAACGACCGGCTGGGGGACAACCTGCTGCGGAACGACCGGCTGGTTCGGGACCGCGCCGGTGGGGACTTGCCGTGGAACAAAGCGGGCTCGCCGCGGCACATGGGGGAAATATTGGGCTTGATAGGCGTCTATTAGCTCGGGAGCGACGTCATACTGCTGGTCAGGTTGTTGTTGGTCGACGGACATGCGAGGGCTCCAAGAATCGTGGAAGGAATGCGGCGTTTGATCGGAAAAGTGGCTATGGCGATCCGGTCACGACGGGCGGTTATTTCTTGACCGCGATCAACACTTGCTTGAGCGCCTCTTTCAGCGCCGCGCTGAAGGGAACGCTGATGCCCAGAGGATTGTGCTCGCAACCTTCGATCGTCAGGGCGTTGTTGTTCAGATACGCCAGCGAGGCCTTGATGGCGATCTCGGCGCGAACGCGATACGTTTCCGCGTCCTCAGGATTTCCCCACTCGGCGGCCTTCGCCAGAGCGGTCAAGGCGTCATCGAGCGTGTCGGGAAAGCTCGCCTGCAGTTCCTTGATGACCGACGCGATCGACAGAGCCACTTCATCGCCGGTCCCTTCGAGCCCCGAAACAAGCTTACCGACGGCGCTCAGCGCGGCCGCGCTGGCTTGCTCCCAGGTCGTGAGGGCGGCGGCGTATTTCGCGGCCTCGGGAAGCGGTTTTTGGGCTGCGCCCTTTGGCGTCGTGCCCTTTTGCGCCGTTGACGACGTGGGTTGGCCGGTTTGTGCGCCGCCGGCGCCCGAAGCGGTTTGCCCGTCCCCGAGCGTGGCCAATTCCGGATCGGCGCTGACGCGGAACTCGGCGTGAACCGAAAGCTCGGCGTCTCGCTTGACGATGATCTTGACGGCCTGGGCCGCGGTGGCGGCGGCGGGCTTGGCCGTATCGAAGACATACAAGCCGTCTTCATAGGACACGAAGCCAACGACGGTGGCGGAACCGCCGCTTTTCTTCTTCGCTTCGCCGATCGCGGGCGCCGCGATCTTGGTCTTCGACACCAGCAGGGCCCCGTCGGCGGCGCCTTTGAGCACCAGGGCAAAATAGCACCGCTTCGACTTGGCGGCCTTCAAACCGTCGGCCAAATTCTTGTCCAACTCGACTGTTTTTCCCATGATCGTTTCGTCCTGATTAGAAAGCCGTTTTGTCGATCTTAGAGCCAATGCCAAGCGACATCGCTCAACGAGAAATTGCGGGAAACCAAGAAACATCGCGACCGCGCGGCGATCGCAAAGGACGGCTTGCCGCGAACGGCAATCCCGCGGAGATGCGAGGCATGAATGGACCTCCTTGAATGGCATCGCCTAACACTTCAGCGCCCAATGTAGCGGAATTCGTAAGAATTCCGAGTCTTGAGCGGCCGTGCAGCTCCGAATTCTCACGAATTCGGCTACGGGTCGGCATAGTCGCCCTGTCGTACTAAGCCCTGTCTGGGAAGTCTGCCGCGGAGCCGCCGGCCGCAGCCGGGCAAGCCGCCCAAAGAGCATCCCCGATTCTCTGGCGCCTCGGGGCGAAATGCAAGCGGGTTTTGACTGGCTCGAAGAAACGGCAAACGAGGCGTTCGCATTCGCCCCCAATTGGCGCCGATTTCGACGCATACAGCGTCGTGCTCCTTCTCGCACTTCACGAGCAGCCAATGCGATACGGCTGCTCCCTAAAACTCTTTCGTGAAATTCGGAGTGGAAAAGGGGACGCGGAGTGGAAAAGGGGACGCGACTCAATTCATATTCGAGCTGCGTCCCCTCCCCCCCCCCATAAATGCGTTGCTTCGGACGTCGTCTGGCTTGGGTAAATGGATCAATCTTCACCGTCGCATTGGGAAATTTCGCCAGCACTTCGAGTTCACTTCCCAAGGCTTTGACGATTCTCCGCAGTGTCGACACTTGCATGTCCGATTGCTTTTCAAGTTTCGACAGGCTCGGTTGCTTGATCCCAATCGAGGCGGCAACCTCTTTCTGGCTTTTTCCCGACAACGCTCGAATCTCGATCAGCAGAAGCGCCCTCAGCATTTCTTGAGCGCGGACGGCTGCTCGCTGTCGAGTTTTTTTCGTTGTAACGCGGTCGACCAATTCGTCAAAAGATTTTGCCATATTATTTCTTCATCTTTTGAGCTTCTGGAGGGCTTCTACTGGAATCAACGGCGAAGATCGTCCGAGGCTTTTTCGCTATTCGACTTCCGATACGATCTGCTTCGGATCGCGGGGAACGAGCCGGCCGGTCGTGCAATCGACGAGAAAATCCAGATATTCCAGCACGATGGCGCCGATCAACGCGGACTCCCCGCCCGGCTCGACAATCGCCTTGAAAACGCTGCTGCGGCCGCCGTACGCCAGGTGAATCCGCTGGGCGATCGGCCGAGATTCGACGCGGCCATCGGAATACCGCACTTGGGCGCTGCCCGACATAACCAAGCCTAGCTGCTCAGCGATACTCGCCGGGATCACCAGCCGCGTGGCGCCACTGTCCACGACTCCGCGAATTTTCACCCGCCGCACTTGATCGGCCGAGATCAACCCATCTTCAACGCGACGGAATCTCGATCGTTGACGAGTTCGATTTCCACTGAAAATCGTCCCACGGTTTGTCCCAATGTCGTTTCCATAAGTTTTGCCTTGTGACTTGACCAAAGCGATTCCACGACGACCGTCGCGAAAGAGCCATCATCACAATTTTACTCGCCGCAAGTCCTCGCCAGGTCGCGAAGATACTCCAGCGCCTCTTCCAACTCCGGCGCCTCGACGGCCTTTTGCCTCCCCTGCCGGTCACACTGACCAAGCAGTTGCAGATCGGCAAAGTTCTCGTCAGCCTCCAGACGCCGCCGCGAACGCGCTCCGAGCGTGCCGTCGGCCAGGCCGTGGGCTTCCATGTGATGCTCGATCAGCCAGGCCGTGCGCGGCGTGATGTAACCTTCGAGCGCTTCCAGGGCGGAGGTGACGTGATCCCGCGGGTCGATCGCCTTGCCGATGTCGTGCAGTAGCGCGGCGAGCAAAAATTCCTCGTCGTACGGCTGGGCGTCGCGGGCCAGGTCGAACACTTGCAGGCTGTGGTACAACGCGTCCCCTTCCGGATGATATTTGGGACTTTGCTTGACCCGCTCCAGCGGCAGCAGCAGCATTTGGTAAATCTGGAACCGGTCGATCTTGCTCTCCGCTTCGACCAGCGCCTCGTCCAGTTCGATGCCCGGATATTCTTGGAGCAAAAACTCCTCGAGCTCGGCGATGCTGGCCCGCTCGATCGGCTTGCCGGTGATCGAGCTGGTGAACACGAAATGGGCCATGTTCGCGGCGTACAGCGTGATCTCGAACGGAAACCGGTCCTGCACATGTATGTGCGTGTAGATTCGCTCTTCATCGTGCTTGCGGACCCGCTTGCGCTGGACCTCATACACGGCGCCCTCGGCTTCGATCGCGGAGGTGACGGCTTCCAGACTGTCGGCGAAGATATGCAGATCGATGTCCGATCCGTGCCGCACGTGCCCCGTGAGCGTGCTGCCGATCAGCCGCGGGCGGAAGGCCCGGAGGATGCGCATCATCCGCAGGGCCTCGAGCCGCATCGCCCGCAGGTTCTCCGTTCGCTGATCCCCCTCGTGAACCCGCGCGAACGACTGAATCTGATCGCGAATCTCGCTGTTGGAGGGCAGGTCATGCGGCTTGACCCAGCCGCGGCAGAGACGCTTGGCGGCCTTGATCTTCGCCCGAAAATACTCGGACTCTTGCCGGACGTACATCAAGCGAGCCGCTTCCCAAGCGATCTCACGACGCAACTTGACATTGGCCATCAGAAGTTCGCCGCTTATGAAGCCCTTGATCGCGGCGACGGGCTATTTGTCCAGAAAGTATATTCGGGACATGCGGCGGATGGCAAGACCTGAGCGGCGATCAGATTAGCCAGCAAGCGGCGCCGTCGATGCGACTAATCTCTACTCTTGGTCGGTTCTCGCCGCTGACCAGACGGAATGACACAGGCAATACATTGCTCTGCAATGACACCGTAGTATCAAGGTCAGAACGTCCCACAAGTTGTAATGATTTGTTGTCCGCGCGGTAAAGCTCGAGCTTCCACGGATTTCGGTCAACACTCAGAACCTCACGCACCCCGACCGTCCCGTAAAACGGCAGCTTACGATAACTGTGGTCGTCGGCGCTGACAATTTCAACCAAAAAGTCGGGGCCGCCTTGATAATGGGCCGCAAAAAGGCGGGCAGGATTGCCCGGCAGGTAAACGGTAACATCCGGGCAGCGGTAGTTCTCCTTCCAGTCGTCAAGACGATCGCTGACGTTGACTCCTGGCAAAACACACTCGGCCAATTCGGAACCCAACGCCGAAGCCAATCCGCGAATGAAGCCGGCAACCAGTGCTTGGTGCTCGGGATTCGGCAATGGACTCATCATGTAGACGCCATCCCACACTTCGTCGTAACGATCAGCGTCCGACGCTGCACGCTCCGCGCGGATTTGCTTCTCAACATACGGATCAGTGACTAATGTGGCCATGATAGTGCCTCAATTGCTTCAACGCGACAAGATTTTCCTAGCGTTCGAATGCGACACGATCGCCTAACTCGCATTTGCAAACTTCTGTTCATACGCCGAAATCTTTTCTCCATGCTCAAGCGTCAATCCGATATCGTCCAAGCCGTTCAGCAGACAATGCCGGCGGAATTCTTCGACGTCAAAAGTCAGCGACAGGCCGTAGTCGTCGCTGAGCGTGCGCGATTCCAGATCGACCGACAGCTTGTAGCCTGGGTGCTGGGCGGCGCGCTGGAAGAGATCGTCGACCACGGCGTCGCTCAGGCGGATCGGCAAAATGCCATTCTTGAAGCAATTGTTGTAGAAAATGTCGGCGAAGCTGGGGGCGATCAGCACGCGGAAGCCGTAATCGCTCAGCGCCCAGGGAGCGTGCTCGCGGCTCGATCCGCAGCCGAAATTCCGCCGCGCCAAAAGCACGCTGGCGCTATTGAGTTCCGGGCGATTCAACTCGAATTGCGGATTCGGCGAACCGTCGTCGTGGAACCGCCAATCGAAGAACAGATACTGGCCGAACCCCGTTCGTTCGATTCGCTTCAAGAACTGCTTCGGAATGATCTGATCGGTGTCGACGTTCGATCGATCCATCGGCGCGACTAAACCGGTGTGCTGCGTGAACGATTGCATGCTGCTTAGCCCTTGTATTTCCAGTCGCGAATGTCGATGAAATGTCCTGCCACGGCGGCGGCGGCGGCCATCGCGGGCGAGACCAGGTGCGTCCGGCCCCCTTTGCCCTGCCGACCCTCGAAGTTGCGATTGCTCGTCGAGGCGCTACGCTGGCCCGGCTTCAGAATATCTGGATTCATGCCCAGGCACATGCTGCAGCCGGCCTCGCGCCACTCGAAACCGGCGGCGCGGAACACTCGATCCAATCCTTCGGCTTCGGCCTGCAGTTTGACCTGTCCGCTGCCCGGTACGACCATTGCCTCGACCGTGCTGGCGACGTGGTAGCCTTGCACAACCTTAGCCGCTGCCCGAAGATCCTCGATCCGGCCGTTCGTGCAGGAGCCGATGAACACCCGGTCGACGGCGATTGAGGTGATCGGTTTGCCCGGCGACAAGGCCATGTAGTCGAGCGCCCGCGCGGCCGTCTTGCGTTCGTCGTCATCGGCGAAATCGGCCGGGTCGGGCACGCCGCCGGTGACGGGCGCCACTTGTCCGGGATTGGTCCCCCAGGTGACCTGCGGCGTGATATCGCGAGCGGCAAACGTTTGCACGCGGTCGTACTTCGCCCCCTCGTCGCTGGGCAATTGCTCCCAGCGGGCAACGGCCGCGTCGAACGCCGGACCCTTCGGAGCAAACTCGCGACCGCGCAGATAGTCGAACGTGGTTTGATCCGGTGCGATCATGCCGGCCCGGGCGCCCGCCTCGATCGACATATTGCAAACGGTCAATCGCTCGGCCATCGTTAGGCCGCGAATCGTGCTGCCGGTGTATTCGAGCACATAGCCCGTGCCGCCATCGGTCGTGATCTGGCCGATGAGATACAGAATCAAATCTTTCGCCGTGACGCCATGCGGCAGCTCGCCATCGACGCGCAGCTCGAACGTCTTGGGCTTGCTCTGAAGGAGCGTTTGCGTGGCCAGCACATGCTCGACTTCGCTCGTGCCGATTCCAAAGGCGAGCGAGCCCAAGGCGCCGTGCGTGGCCGTGTGGCTATCGCCGCAGACGATAGTCATCCCCGGCTGAGTAAGACCCAACTCCGGCCCGATGATATGCACGATCCCTTGCTTGGCGTCGTTCAAGTCGTACAACTTGACGCCGAACTCCTTGCAGTTCTGCCGAAGCGTGTCGATCTGCTGCTTCGAGATCGGATCGGCGATCGGCAGCCTCCTGTCGGTCGTCGGCACATTATGGTCGGGCGTGGCGATCGTTCGCTCGGGCCGGCGAACTTTGCGGCCACTGAGCCGAAGTCCCTCGAACGCCTGCGGGCTGGTCACTTCATGCACCAGATGCAGATCGATATACAGGATCGTCTGCTTGCCGGGTTCCGCATGAACCACATGCTGATCCCAGATTTTTTCGAGCATCGTGCGCGGATGCTGGCTACCGTTTGACATGGTTGAGAGCAAAATAGGACTAGGTTCGATGAAATTCAAGGACAGATTCCGTCACGCATGGTTCGCCTGAACGGGTGGCGTCACCCTAGTGCGGCGTCTCATTAATATACTCACATTTGCCGTTCTCGGGCAGTGAGCGGCCATTCGGCCGGCTGGATAACGCTGCCGATCATTGCCCTAACTGCCCATGCCATGAGCGAAGCGGAAACCAGGCGCCGCGCCGCTGGTTGGAGCGGCTACCTCAGCAAGCCGATTAGCGAACAGCAGCTTGTCGGCAAGCTGGCCGAGGTGTTCGCCGGCATAGAGTCCGCGACGCCCGCTCTGGTCCTACTAAGCACCGCCAGATGGACTACCGGTAATTACGCGGCGCCGGTTCGCGCGCAGTATTTTGCGCGTAGGCTTCCGAATGCCCCAGATGCCGCTGGAAGTTGGCATGATAGGCCGAGTAGAGTCGCGGCCGACTATGCAGCACCAACAAATTTTCAGCATTACTGTGTTCCGCGGCGTTCGTGAAGTTGAAGCTGCCGGAAATGATCGTCTGGCCATCGATCAGGATGATCTTATTATGGGCAATCGCATGTTGCGAATCGACATATGTGGCAATTCCATCCCGGGCGATGTCCTCGATTTCCGAATGTTCCTTCAAGTTGCTTTTGTCGAGCACGATGGTCACCTTCGCGCCGCGGTGATGAGCATTGATCAGAGCCTCGACGATCGGTCGAGATGTGAACGAATACGCCTGAACCTCGATCTCATGCTGCGCTTTGTCGATTTCTTCGACGACGGCCTCGGTGCAGCCTCCCTTGGGCGAAAAGAAGACGTCGATCCCGTCTTCCGACGCCGTGGGGCCCGACATCCTGGGCATGCCCGGCACGCCATTCCAGCCGCCGGCGCCGGCCGCATAGCCGATGGAAAAGGCCAACACCGCGAGCACGACGCCCACGAACAACAACGGCTGTCGATTGGGAGATGGATAGCTCATGCGGGAATTCTAGCCGCGTGTCCAAATCGTGTCTGCGCGAATGCCCCCTGGAGCCGCACGAAGTAAGCGTCCCCACGCATATTTAGCCCGACAACATCGCTTACTGGCATGCGAGGCTATGCAAGCCGACGACGACGCTTACTGGCGTTCGCGGCTCTTTGCGATCTGCTTTCACCGCTAGCGGCCTATCTGAGCTATGGCCGCTTTGGGTCGATCGATATACTTCCCGCGCCATGGGTCGCCGGAAGATATTTTGAATCGCCCGCGAAGACGATCGCCGGTGGCCACACGAGATCCAAGAGGAGAGATCAGTATGAAATCAACAACTTCGATTTCGATGGCGTTGGGTTTGAGCCTGCTTGCTAGCGGAGTTGGCTGCGGCAAGAACGACGATCACCGCGAGGCTCGGACCGAAGCCGAGCGTTCCGCCATCAAAGTCAATGCCGACATCAAACAGGTCCTGCACGACGCCCATGAGACGGCCGACAAAGCGATCCGACAGGCCGCCAATACCACCGAACTCAATTTTCGCGCCGCCGAACGTCAGATTCGTTAAGCCGACTATGACACAGGCGTGGTCGTTGGCCACGAACTCGACCGCCGGCCCGACAACTTCAGTTACCTTGAAACGCCAAGTCCGGCAGACCACGAGTTGAAGCGCGACCCGGTCGATGCCGTGCGCGCCGAAGTCGAGAAATGCGCGTTCGGATGGTCGCGATGGCGACCGCGCCCGCGAGCGCCAAAATAAGACCCGAGGGCTCCGGAACGGAAATCATAAATCCATGATTGACATAAGCGGCGTCGAGATATTGGCCAACGATGTCGCTGCCCGAAATGCCATAGGCCTGGGTGCCAAACGGGCCCGCGCCCGGCGCGTCGAGCGTCGTCCAAATCCCCTCCTCGTATAGAAATCCGTGGTACGCGCCGGCCAAGTCCTGAAAATCTCCCACGATCCGACCACCCCAAATTCCGTAGGCCGCCGTGCTGATGCTGTTAGGCGCGTCGAGCGTCGTGTATGACGCGCCCTGATAAAAAAAGCCATGCAGCCGATCCTGGGCAATGTAATATCCGACAATCTTGCCGTCGGAGACGCCCTCCGCGATCGTGGCCTGCGAACCTAGAGGCGGAGTTGTCAGCGTCGTCCAATTCGCGCCGTCGTACCGAAAACCCTTGAGGCCATTCGGTCCGGAAAAATAGCCCACGACATCCGAACCCGAGACACCGGTCGCAATGGTGTAATTGCCCCCCGGGTTGTCGAGCGTCGTCCATCGCGCGCCGTCGTACTCGAATCCGTGATAGGTATTGGCGGAGTCGACATAGTAGCCGACCATGTCGGCGCCGGAGACCCCCAACACGCTCGTCGATACGCTTCCAGGATAGCGAAGCGGCGAATAAGCCCCGCCGCAATAGACGAATCCCTGGCTCAAATTGGCCGCGTCGTAGAAGTTGCCGACGATCGTTGGCCCGGAGATTCCGACCGCGTAGGTGCCCTTGACCGCCTGGGGCGCGTTGAGCGTGACAATGTTCATCGCGCCGCAGCGAATCGCGGCGCCGAGCAATATCGCCGCGGCCAGCGTGACGGCGCCCACAATCTTCATGACTCAACTCCCTGAGATAACAATGGCGCGATCGCTTTCGCTCGCTTGGCGACGCGCCGTGCCCGCGGCCCAGATCACGAGCGGGCCTGGGAGTTAGCGCTCACTGAGCAGACGTCTCGTCTCGGGCGCCGCAGGGCCTACCGCCATCAAGGTAGTTGTCCTTGAAAGCCGGTGCAAGCGATTGGGCAAAGATTGTCGGTCATGCCGACAGTGCCGAGGCCGGAGTTTGGCCTCGGCTGTAGATTCGTATGAAGTATTCCGGTCCGCCAATACCCGAGAAACGGTGTTTTGGCTTTGTTGCGAAATTGTTCTCGATCCGGGATAATCGCAGGACTCAACTCGATCCCGTGGCGGTCAGGAGACCCACATGGCGACGTCCTCCGAACATTTCGATCCCTATTATGCGTGGCTGGGAATTCCTCCTCACGAGCAGCCTCCGAATTATTATCGCTTGCTGGGCATCCGTGCGTTCGAGCCCAACCCCGATGTGATTGACAATATGTCCGATCAGCGGACCTCTCACCTTGAGACGTTGCGCTCGGGCAAGCACGGTAAAATCGCGGAGCAACTTCTTCAAAAAATCGCGACGGCCCGAGTCTGTTTGCTGAACGAACCTCAGCGATTGGCCTACGATCGGCGATTGCGTGAGCAACTCGCCGGCCAAACAGCGACGCCTAGCCAGGCCCCGGCCCCGATGGGTTCGGGAATCGGCATGCGGGCGCCACAGCCGGACTCTACGCGGCAACGACCGGCCGCTGACCAGAATCCCCCGCCCCTGCCGCCACTCGCAACCGCGCTCGAAATTCCGCCGCTGGCCGCGGAACGATCCGCTGGAGGCAATACCGGCTTGAGTTCACCAAGAAAATCGAGCCGCGCCTCCCGTCGATCCATTGGGATCGGCGTCGCAGCGCTCGCCGCAATCGCGATCGGCGCCGGCGTCTGGGCGATGAATAGGTCCGCCCACAATCCAGCGGCTCTTGAGCAAACCGCGGAACACCGGCAGTCGGCCGATTCCGATACCGCAAGCGGTCCGCCACATGGCTTGGCAAAGCTAGTCATTAACGCCGGATCGGCCGATCGGGCGCAGATCGCATTGACGATCGACGGCGCTGCCTTCTTGCCACCCTCTGGCGGCTCGTGGGAGGCGCCCTGCGCGCCGGGCGCACATCGGTTGCGAGCGATGCGGCCCGGATACAAGCCCATCGAATCCGTGGTTTATCTTTCCCCAGGGGAAACTCGTCCTATCGACCTGAACTGGCAACCGAGTGCTCCGGGGTATCTCGTAATTAACTGGCCAGCGAACGACCGGGCTGGTGGCCAATTGATTGTCGACGGCCGAAGCGTGCCGCTCAGTAACTCAGATCTCAAATTGCCAGTGCTTCCGGGACCCCATACGATTTTCTTCGTACGGACCGGCTTCAAAAACACCAGCCAAACGATCGACGTGGCGAGCGGCGACTCGCCGACGGTTACGCCGGAATGGATTACTCAGCCAACCGGCGGCGTCGCCTCCGTGGTCACGCCGAGGCCAGCGACGCGGATCGATTTATTGTCGCAGGTCGATCCGCAGCGAGACTCGGTCCGCGGCCGATGGCAAAAGCAAAACGGCGCGCTAGTCTGCGACCCGGGCTTTCCCGCGATTATCACGTTGCCTTATCAGCCGGACTCCGAATTCCAAGTCAATATCGTCACCGAGCGAATATCCGGAATGGATTCGATCGGGCTGGTCATTCCGGTCGAGGGGCATCTCTTTACGTCGGGAGTCGACAATTTCGGGGGGGAAGGAGGCTATTCCGGCCTCGAAATCGTCGAAGGCCGACGAGTCAATCAAAATCCGCTCTCGCATCACGGGATGGTCATCACCAATGGTCAGGCCTGCAAGATAACGGTCACGGTCAAGAAAAATCGCTTTACGTTGATGGCGGATGGAAAGCTACTGTGCGATTGGCCCCAGGCCGACTACGGCAAATGCGCGTTGTTCCCTTTTTTCAATAGCGCAGACCCTCGCCGGTTGTCGCTGACTACCTGGGGTAGTTCGTACAAATTTACCAGTTTGCTGGTCACGCCGCTCGCTCGGCCGGCGACGGTTGATGACGCGAGCAGTCAAGCCATCGCCGAAACGAAGCCCGCTCAGTCCACCGGCAATTTGCAACCACCCACCAAGCCGGACAATTCAGCGGCCGTGGCGGCGCCCACTCAACAGCCGGATCCGATCGCAATTGCGAATTCCAGAAAAACGCCGTTAGTCGTCGCGGAGAAGCCAGCCAAGCCCCTAGCCAAGACTCCCGCCGACAGCGACTTGGCGAAGGCGAATAAGGCGATTTCCGAACTTTATCGGCTCGAAATCAAGCAGGCTATCGATCGGCCGGCAAAAATAAATCTGGCTCATAAGCTCTTGGAAGTCGGCTTAGCTTCCGGCGATGATCTGACTGGTAAGTACGCGCTTTTGAAAACCGCTGCCGAAATGGCGGCGCCTCAAGGGGATCTCGAGACAGTCGAGCGTTCGATCGATGGCCTCGCCGACCAATTTGAAATCGATTCGCTCAAGTTCAGGACCGACTTGCTGACGATTTGCGCCAAGACGCAGCAAAACCCGGCAGAATGTTCGGCAAAATTAAATTCGTTGGCCGACGAGCTCGTGGCGTCCGATCGCTACGATTTGGCCCGCCGCTCGCTTAACGCCGCGCTCGCTCTCAAGTGCGACCCGGCAATTCACAAGCAAACAATCGCGCATGCGAAGGAAATCGGCGACATGGAAGCGGAATTCAAAAAGCTGTCGGCGTCGCGGGAAGTCCTTGGAACCAGTCCCAATGATCCCGAAGCCAATCTGGCCGTCGGCAAGTTCGATTGCTTCACAAAGGGAAACTGGGACCTCGGTTTGCCCCAATTGGCAAAGGGCAGCGACAAGGCGCTGGCCGACATGGCTGCGCTCGATTTGAAACCGCCGGCCGACGTCGCCGAATTGGTTGCGTTAGCCGACCGCTGGTGGGAAACCGGCAAATGGCCGGCCCGCCAACACGCGCTGGAAATTTACGACTCGGCGCTGGACCAATTAACGGGCGTTGTTCGTCTTAAGGTCGAAAAGCGCATGCAGGACAGCCACTACCTGCGCGGCCAACGACCGCGACGAACGGCTCCCACATCCGGGACGGCGCCTGCCCCAATGAAAAAGGGAACGCAACTTTAGTTGCGTTCCCTATAGCCATTATCAATTCCCTTGACTCAGGTTAACGACGGCCACCGCCACCGACCGAGATACCCACGCCGCCACGGCCGGTGTCGACTCGTGCGCCGCCATCTCGACCGCCGACACCGATCTCCAGCCCGCCGCGGTTATTTCCATCGCGACCATAGCCGTTGCGGCCGTAGTCTAGTCCTCGATAACCGGTCGACTGGCGATAGCCGCCGTAATAACGGCCGTTGTTGTAATAGTCCGAATTGTCGTAGTCGGAGTAATACACGCTGTTGCCGGGTGTAATCCACTGGCCGTCTTGGTAAGTCAGCCAGCCGTTGTTGGTCCAGTACCACCACTGGTTGTTATACCAGCGGTAATTACTGTCAGCGCCGCCGTAGTCGGCAGTGTAGTCCGCCCAATTGCCGTTGTCGTAGTACGACCAGCGGTTGCTGGGCAACCAATACCACCAGCGGCCACCGTCCCAGCGATAACGCCAATGATTTTCGTGGTCGCCACCGCCGCTCAAATGGTCGCCGTGGTCGCCGTGGTCGTGCTCACCAACACGATTGCCGTGATTCTGATCAAGGGAACCGTGCTCGTTGTTTCGCAAGTTGGCATCGGTTCGCACGTTCGCGTTACCGCGAACTTCACCGTTGGCTCGAGCGTCGCCGCGCCCATTCGCGTTGGCGCCGCCCGAGATCGCCGGCCGCTCTGTTGCTCCGCCGCGTGGTCCTGCAACGTTGGCGCTCGCGCCGCCACCCGCGTTCGCTCCGCCCCCGACACCGACGTGGCCACCGCCTGCGTTACCGCCAGCGCTGACATGTCCACCGCCGCCGGCATTAGTGCCGCCGCCAACATTCGCGCCGCCCCCCCCTGCGGCTCCCCCGCCTCCTCCGCCTCGCTGTGCCATTAGGTCGGAGCAGCCCAATGCCACTACGGCGGCCGTGCAAAGCTTCAACATTGTGCAACGCATGATTTATCCCTCCTGCAGGTGCCTTTTGGCTCTACGCTCTTGTCCGCTTTAGCGTCGCGGGCGCCTCGAAGTGGAGAGCCATGTTTTGTGTATAGCGCTATCCCGCGAACGCGATTTAACGCTATGCATAGGCTGTGCCGGCGCCAAAAAAGATGCGGATTCGACCGAAGTTCGTTTGACGCTGCGGCGATTTGTTCAAAATGCGCACGCAGGGCGCAGCTTTAGCGCGACCGAAATCGAGCAATTCGGTCCGCGAGGAGAATAGCGCCCGTTTCTCGCCGGATCAGGGCGCCGGGAGAACATGGGCCCGAGGTTCAATGTTGCCCACCGCGTCCTCGGCATGAGCGGCGATGCCGGCATCGTGCCGAGCGACTAGGGAGATCGCGATTTCCCAACGCGAAAAATTATCGCCAATCGCGCGAGCCTCCTGGCCATTGACGACCACTCGCTTGACGGGTCCGTTGTCGCTCGTCACGCCGGATACGATTGCGCGGTCTCCCTCGCGACGCACTTGGGTAATGACCGTCACCGGCGGTAGATCGTCGACCGGATCGAGCAGTTGCGGAAATTCCAGGTGATCCACGTGCGCAATTCGGGCTTCGTGGCCCGTAAGCGGCATCTCGTCGCGATAAGTCAGTCCATCGCGACCAAAATCCTTGGCGTTGGTAGCGACAATTTTGGCGTCGCGGTCCGGGCCGTAATAGTCGTGCACATAAACGGGCACTCCCCGCGCGGTGTGCGGATCGACGTGTGCCCCGCCTCCCGTGTCGACCACCGGCCGACGGTTCCCCGGCTCGGCGCGCTGGATTTTAAGATTGCGAAAATGCGATTCGGCTTTGCCGGACGGATTGTCGTCGCTAATTTGAATCAGCGGCACGCTGGTCGGATAGCCGCGAACGCTCGTGAAGGTCAGCCCGTCGACCGTCAGCGAGCCATATTGCACGCTGTCGTCGTCGAGTCCTCGATTGAACGGCTCCTCGCCACTGCCGTTAATCGTCACATTTCGGTACACATGCCGTTCGTAGTTCGGATGGTACACGCCGTACACCGAGCGATCGATCGAGAGGCCGTCGACCAGCAGCGAAGGGCTTTCAGGGCGAAAGGCGTAATGCACGGCCCAAATCTTGGTGTTACGCAAGATCAGCGGATGCCGCGCGTCGGGTCCGACGCGATCGACTCCTTCGCCCAGGTTCACGCCATACAGACCGTCGCAATGGGCTTCGTTGTTTTCAAATCGCACGAAGGGCAGTGTGCGAATATCGACCTGTCGCCGCTCGCCGCTGGGCAAGGCGACCGGCAGCACCGGATCGAACTCGCTGGTCTTTGTGGCCTCGAAACGGAATCCGTAGCGGTCGTTCTCGCAGGCTACGTTGGCGGTGAACGTATTCAAGCAATTGGCCCACCAAAAACCCGCGCCCTCGTTTTGATCGAAAGGCAAAACCTGTTTCGGCAGTGGTTTGCCCGTGTAAGCCTGTACGGCCAAATTGTGGTCGAGCACGTTGTACGCCTCGGTCCCATCTTCCAAGTAGTATCCATGCCCGACGCTTTGATAACCGACGCAATCCCGGACCACCAGATAGTTCGTGCCGTGGATCGTCAGCCAGCGATTGGCGCTATCCCAGATCGATGCGCCGACCACGCTGCTGCCGCGCATCGTGTCGCCAACTTGGTGAAAGTGCAGGGCATAGCGGCCCAAGACGCCTTCTTTGCCGAGATGGCGAAACTCGGCATAGCTGATTCCGCCGGCCGAGTAGCGGTGATACATCGTGTGGCCGCGCTGCCTCGAGGGGTCGGCCGACTCGACGATCACATTGCGGCTCAGATTGGCCACCTCGCCGCGAAATTCGCCGCTGCCCAAATGACCGTGCTCGAGCGGTTTGTCGAGCGTCAGCTTCGCGCCATCGATCGATGCGATCGCTCGCTCTTCGGTGAACACTTTGCGATTTCGCGCGGCGGGCCGCCGCGTGCCCGATTCGTTTGGGTCATCCTCGGTGGCCGTCACGATGATCCGGTCCCCTTTCCGCCAGCCATGAACCGGTTCGTTCAAGGTTATGACCTTCTCGCCGGCCCGAACGTCGCTGCCGAGCTTAACCCAGCAATGATCCAGCGGCGCGCCGTGCAAATCCATCCGACCGCCGCAGCAGATTAGCGCCGGACAAGAAGCGGGATCCATTCCGGCGAAATATACCAAGCGAATGGTTGCCGTGTGGTCCGCGGGAATCGGCCGCTCGAGCGTGCCGACTTCCAAAACCGGCCGGGGCCGACCCGCCTCGGGCGACTGCAAATGGGCCTCGCAATCGAAACCGGCTTCGCTGTATTGGTCGGTGTCCTGGATTTTCAGTAGGCCCACGTCCAGTCGCGTATCGCGATCGGCGGCGAAAATCAGCTCGCCCCCGACATTCACCGAGCGAATGGGCGTGTCGCTATTCACGTCGTACAACACACGATGCCCAGGCCGAATCAGCACGCGGGCCGATCCGCCCGGCGGCTTGCCTCCGTCCCAAGTCGCTCCATCGGACCAAGCCCCACTGTGGGCTGAGAGGACAATCGGTGGCAGGCCATCCGTTTGAACCTTTGGCGAACCCGAGTCTTCGGCCGTGGCCACGTTTGCCCGATAGGTAGCCAGAGAGAGTAATGCCAGACCGACGCCAGACACAAAGAGCCCGAACTGGCGAAATGGTGTCTTCGGAAAACAACCGTGCATGGCGTCCTCTCCCTCTCGCACAAAGAATTGCAAGCCGACCACCCTAGAACGTATAGGCTGGAGAGTTTAAACACAAGAAAATTTTCCCGCGAGCGTGGGCGTCGCTGGGATCCATAATTAAATTGGGCGCGCGCCCGAATTGCGTCTCGTGGAAACAGTTCCGCCCCGGCGTCATGCGTTGGGCATGGGCCGGGGCGGAATAGCTTAACGAGATTGAACGTCTCGAACGCCGAGCGGCTTAGGCTCGCTTCATCCGGCGACGTAGGCTAGCGGTCAAGAGGCCGATTCCACCGAGGCCTAGGAGCACGAGGCTCGACGGCTCGGGCACGGCCGCCACTCCGCTGCCCAAATTGCCACCCAGGCTCGCGCCGGACGTTCCGACGGACGACGAAGCGCCGCTGCTGAGCGAGCTGGAAGACCCAAGCCCCGATCCGAACGAAGGGGAGGCCAACAGGCTGGCAAAGCTCGACGAACTGCCGCCACCGAGCCCGCTAGAAGGCGCGACGAGCGGATTGCCCGCTGCGTCGCTGGCGTCGAGCGTAAAGACCGCGTTGTTTCCGATCGACAGCGTGTTCTGATTGATGTGATTCGCCGTGAGGCTCGAGTTGGCGGACACGATCACGCTGCCACCGGAGCCGGTGGCGTCAATGCCACCCACCTGTTGAGAGCCGGCGGCGAGGCTGCCCACGTTAATCGTCCCGTCGTTCACGATCGAGGCCCGGCGGGCCGCATCGGGCGAG
>JBBQWR010000067.1:0-22750 GCA_038210495.1 Pirellulales bacterium | reverse complement strand
TGCTTTTTCGGGCTCCACAAATACGCGGTTCCCACCCAACCGCGGCTAATCGATCAACCCAAAATCATCTCCATGAAAATCGCATATCTATCCGCCGGCGCCGCGGGACGGTATTGCGGCGCCTGTCTGCACGACAACACGCTGGCCGTGGCGCTGGCGAAACTCGGCGTCGAGATTCTGCTGATCCCCACCTACACGCCGCTCCGCACCGACGAGCCGAGCGTCAGCCAATCGCGCGTGTTCTTCGGCGGCGTCAACGTTTATCTGCAAGAGCACTCGGCGCTGTTCCGGCACACGCCTTGGTTTCTCGATTCGCTGTTGGACTCGCCGCGACTTTTGGATTGGTTGTCGCGCCGCAGCTCCGGCATGGATGTGACGACGCTCGGCCCGTTGACCGTATCAACGCTGTCCGGCGAAAAAGGGCGGCAGCGCAAGGAACTCGCGAAGCTTACGCAATGGCTCGAGCGCGAAGTGCAACCCGACGTCGTTCATCTATCGAATGTGCTGCTGGCGGGCCTGGCGCCCACGCTGCGAAAAAAACTCGGCAAGCCGATCGTCTGCACGCTCTCGGGCGAAGATATTTTTCTCGAGCAGCTAACCGAGCCGCATTACAGCCAAGCCCGGGAGTTACTTCGGAGGCAGGCTCGGCAGATCGATCGCTTCGTGGCCCTGAACAATTATTTCGCCGACTTCATGGCCGACTATTTGGCGATCCCACGCGACTGGATCGAAGTGATTCCGCACGGTCTTAACTTGGCCGACCACGCCCCGCGCAGGGGTCTGTCCCCTTTTGGACGGGGTCTGTCCCCTTTTTCGATGCCCGGTGAGAAAAAGGGGACTGACCCCCTAGGCGCGGACGCAACATCAGAAAACCCCAAACGGCGCCAGGAAATCGTCATCGGCTACTTCGCTCGCATCGCGGTGGAAAAGGGCCTCCACATCTTGGTCGAGGCATTTTGCCAACTGGCCAACCGCAACGATTTGCCGCCGCTGCGATTGAAAGTCGCCGGCTACATGTCGAGCGCCGACGAGCCCTATTTGGAACAGGCCCAAGCCCGAATGGCTGCCGCCGGACTGAGCGATCGATTCGAGCTGGTCGGCGAAGTCGATCGCCAGGGAAAGATCGCCTTCTTGCAATCGCTCGACATGATGAGCGTTCCGACCGTTTATCACGAGAGCAAAGGCATCTCGGTGCTCGAAGCCCTGGCGACCGGCGTGCCGGTCGTGCTGCCCAGGCATGGCACATTCCCGGAGTTGATCGAAGGCGCCGGCGCCGGCCTCCTCTGCGAGCCGCTCGACCCCGCCTCGCTAGCTGACGCCTTGGCCAAGCTCATCCTCGACCCGCAACTGGCCGCCGAGTGCGGCCGGCGAGGATTGGAAGCGATTCGCAAGAATCACACGGCGGAGCGGATGGCAGAGCTGCATTTGGATTTGTATCGGCGAATTTCCAACGGCGCTGCTTCGAGTGAGTTGGCAATGGTGACGTAGGAGGCATTGGAGTGGGCAATGCCTGCTCCTCAATTGCCGTATTGCGCCTCGGTTTTAAGGGCCACGAAAATCCCCCATTTTTGGTGAGAAAGGGTTGCATCCCGCTTCCGGCGAATTGTAGACTTAGCTATTGACTAGCTGGTTGGGTGGTGGGCAGGTTTGGGGAGCCAGTCGGGCCTGCCGCTCGGTTCAGTTTGGTTTTCTGTTCGCAATCGTCGATGGCTCCCGAAGCGAGAAAAGGTGTTCGATGTCGAAGAAGATTTATGTGGGCAACCTGCCCTGGTCGACCACGTCGGCCGAGCTAGAGCAAATGTTTGCCGAGCATGGTCAGGTTAGCGCGGCCGAAGTCATTTCCGACCGAGAGACGGGACGGTCGCGAGGCTTCGGCTTTGTGGAAATGGAGTCCGAGGAAGGCATGAATGCGGCGATTCAAGCCCTCAACGGTCTCGATCTAGGGGGCCGGCCCCTCACGGTCAACGAAGCCCGCGAGCGGACTCCGCGCTCGGGTGGCGGCGGCGGGGGTGGTGGTGGCGGCGGTCGCGGTGGCCGTGGCGGCGGTGGCGGTTACGGCGGAGGGGGCGGCGGCGGATATGGTGGCGGCGGTGGTGGTGGTGGCGGCTACGGCCGTCGCTAGTCGCTCTCTCCACTCGCTGGCGGCAGCCGGTCGAGCTTTACAATTCAGCACGCTACGAATTTCGCGGCGCATCGAGCTTCGCCCCTCGACTTGCACAAGCGGCCAAATTCGCAATGCCCTCGGGTGGACATCGGTCCTCCGGGGGCATTTTTTTTAAGAGAGTGGCGAGCGGGGGGCGTCAGCCCCCTGTCCCCGACGTGACCTCGCGCTAAAAAGAAACCCGCCGCCGATCCGCGCCAGTCGCAAGTTCCTTCGGTCTTCGAGACGCGCATCGGCTTCCGTTTGACGCGCCCCACCGTCGACCGGTACAGTTTTTCTATCGAGGGCCAAAGCCAACCAGCATCGCCGCGCCGGCCGCGTGGCTCCGAGGCAAGACCTTCGAATATCGGATGGGTGGCCGAGTGGACTAAGGCGGCAGTCTTGAAAACTGCAGTACTCGCAAGGGTACCGGGGGTTCGAATCCCTCCCCATCCGCCTTTTCTTGTGACTGATTGTGACTGGCTGTGTTTTGTGGGGCCTTTTCAGCCGATTTCTCACCCAGTCCCCTCCGGGTACCGCCAGGGCACTGCGCATCGTCGCCGAGGAGGGCACGAGCGAAGTGTTCTGGCATCGTTTGCGGATAGTGAACTCGGGCGATTTCTTCGTTGTTGCCGAGCCACTCACAGACGACGTGGGACGGGAACCTGTTCGTCAGTTCCGTCTGCCGACTTGACCGAAGATTGTGGAACAGCCGCGGCCACGGCTTCAGCAGCGCCGGCCGCTTAACCGGTTTCTTTTGACCGCATCGATCCTGGGAGCACGAACCAGCTACGTTGCAGCGCGAGGAAAAACGAATAAAATAGCACGATCACTCGAATTTGTTTTCTCTCCTTCACTCGGGAGCGCTTCCATGCCTCGCCATTTGATCGCTCGATCGCTTGTGGTCGCTTCAATTTTGTTCGTCCCGGTTTGTCTCCGTGGCGCCGAGGGAGACTGGCTGACAAAGTATTTGCCTCCGAAGTATGAAGGGGGCACTCCGTTCACGATTAAGAAGATCGACGTCAGCCGCAATCATGTCGATCAGCAAATCGTCAAGGCCGAATACGAGCGGACGCCGGAGGTGATCCGCACTTTGGCGAAGGAGATCAAGCTGGTCATCCTGCCGGTTCATGGAAGCCGGCACGAAGCCTGGGCGGACGCGAGCATCGCAATATCGCCGCGGCTGAGCGGCACGATCAACGGAATCGACGACTCGCTGGTCGACTATCGCGGCAAGATTCCGGGAGGAGCGCGCGCGTACATCGAAATGACGCTAGCGAACGCCATCAAAAAGCAGGACCCGGTGCGAGTCTCGAACGTTTTTTGGATCGGTTCGGACGATGAATTGCAGGCGGCGCAAAAAAAAGAGCCGGCCGACCCAAGCAACAAGGAACTGCAATCGATCGTGTTAAAAGGCATTCCCGATGACGCCGCCGTGCCCGCGGGAATGCCGGCGAGATTTGCCGGCGGGACACATTGGTTCAACGGTACGGTCATCGAAAAGAGCACGGCGGGCCAGCCGCTCAAGCTGATTGTGTATTTAGCTCGGCCGGGCGGTCTATATCTACCGTGGAATGTCACTGCGAGCCGAAACGAAGTCAAAGTGGAAACAGCAGCGCTCGACGCCGCGAAGACCGATGCGACCTGGTTCAACGATCATCTCCGCGAAGTCAAAGGCCGCATCGCCCAGGGGAGCGCCCCCTTCACGCTCAAAGCCATCGGCGAAAAAGTGGCTAAAGGAGACCGGGTGGTATGGTTTGGCTTCCACGGCCTGATGGGAGGCGAAGCGCTGGGTGACTCGGCGGACGGCCGTGTGAAAGTTCGCGACAGCCGCTTCCAGCAGGAATCCGTGCAGGCAGTGGGGGAATTGTTTGTTGATCCGGAACCGCCAGCGAAATAAGTCCGGTATCGACCGTTCCCCCGAAATACGAAGTTACCGCTTCGTTACATAGAGAAACCGGTGGGGAGGGTACAATCGCCTACCGCTATTCCACACTAAACTTTCTAGCCAAATACCTCGGAGAGCCGAAGTGCGAAATAACATCTGCGGCCTGATAAGCGTCGCTCTGGTATGGCTCCTTTTAGCCCGCGCTGGCTTGGCAATCGATGCCTCGCATTCTCTTGCGGCGGACTTGGCTTCGACTGACGCAGCCGTGCGGGAAAGAGCCATACGCGATCTGGTGAACGGTGAGTTTCACGGGGTCACCGAGCCCGACCGCCTGGCTGCGGTTTTGCCGGCCCTTAAGATTCCGGATCTCGATCCGCACAGCAGTCAGGGCCTGTTAATCGAATTTTTGCCGAGGATTCTGGGCTCTGAGGCAAAAAACGCGATTCCGATATTGTTGACCTACATCGCCGATAACAAGATCTCTCCGTATTTGCGCGGCCGGGCAATGTACGCGGCCGCCCACATTGCGCCACGCGACCCAAGAATCGTTACCGCGATCGTGAACGCCACCGCGCCCGATTCCGGCGTCGAGTCGCCGGTGATGACCGAGGCGCTGCGAGAACTTGGCAAAATGGGCCAAGCTGCCGAGACTGCCCGGCCTCTATTGCGAGATCTACTCGCGAACAAGAATTGGTACGTTCAGGACGGCGCCTTTGAAGCACTCGGCCTCATCGCGTTGGACGCCTCGCCCGACAAGCAGTTCATTGGCGCCCTGGCCGACAAAGATCCCGACGTCCGCGCCGCCGCCCACGCCCAATTACGCCTGCGAGCTATGCCGGTCCGTGGTCCCACTTCAAAGCAACCACGTCTCTTGGGAGACCTGACTCCCTACCGCGCGGCATTGCAAGATATCTTAGAGAACCATGCTGACGATTTTGATCGCCGGGCGGCTCTGGCCACGCTTGCGATATTAAAACCGGGTGGCGATGCCCGGATGGTCAAGTCACTCCTGGCATGCATGAATGGCCAGGGCTTCTCCGCCTCGAATGCCGAGCAGGCGATCGCCCAATTGGAGCCGACTGACCCCGCAGCCGTGACGGTGCTGCTCGATGCGCTCCGGCGAAATAACACACAGCCGCGCGGCGTGACTACCATGACAGCGGTAAGGGCACTGGGGAAGTATGGCCTCGGGGCCCGCGCCGCCTTGCCTGATTTGTTAGCTGGATTCGACCAAATGCTGGCCATTCCGCGACACGAATTCGCGACGGAAGAAGTAGCAACCTATCTCACGACACTGGCCGCTATAGGGCCCTCGGATCCCGCGGTTATAGGCCGCATTCTGGACCTTGCCGCATCGGGTCATCCACTTAATCATCCACTCAAACCATATGGGCCTGTTGGTCCCTTGGCGCTGGAAGCTCTGGCGACCATTGGGTTGCCCGCCGAACCAATTCTTCACAAGAGGGCCGTGGCTTGTCTGATTGATGTGCTCGCCGAACATTCGCTGGCTGCCTCCGCCGCAGCGGTTCTTGAGAAGACCGACATTAAACTACTCGCGCCCGACGAGTCCGTGTTTGTCCCGATTTTGGTGAAGATCCTCGCATCGCCTAGCCCGGCGATTCAGGATGATCGGGCGGCAATCAGCGAGGGCCAAACCCGGATTAGCGCATTGCGGGTGCTGGCCCACATGGGGGCCGGCGCTAGAGAAGCCGTGCCCGTCGTCAAAGAGCTGGCTGACCGTCCGCGCGTGTTGCCCTTTTACAGCGTTCGCAGCGCTTGGGAGAATGGTGTTAGTCATGAGGCCCGCAAAACCCTCGGGGCAATTTCCGCCCCTTGATCGCGGGAGGCGGTGTGGTCGAATGGAAGCAGTCACTAAGACAAAGCTTGTCGAGTCGCTTGCGATGGGGTAATTGAGGGATCGCTCGAAACCTCGCGGCGGCCGCGCTTACTCCTTTGCGCGGACGACAATCTTAAGAGCGCATTCGTTCAACCGGTCGGGCACGCGAAAGTTCGCGGGTCCTCCGGTATGCGATAGCGTGCGCGACGGTTCTTCTTTTCCGCTGACGACATCGAGCCACTGGACGGTGTACGAACCGGCGGGCAGGCCGATCGCGAACTCGAATTTCGCGGCGCCTTTGAAGTAGGCCGCATACTGCCGGCCCGGCTCGGCGAGCATTTGAAAGCGGGCGTCTTTGGGAAGCGGCGCGGCGATCGACTCGCGGGCCGGTTTCATCTTCACGAACTCGAAGCCGCGGATGAAATCCTTGAGGAGTTTGATCTGGCGGCGAAAAGCGGCGTTGCCGCCGCCCGGCTGGCTCGCGGGATACTCGAACGTGCCGTCCTCGTGACTGGTCGTGAACGAGTAGTCGAGATTGTTGTACAGTCCGCCGCCGGCGAGGATGAATTCCCAGGCTTCCGTCCGGTAGTGCTCGTCGGCGGTTCCCTTGAAGCCGGTCTCGTTCTCGCCGATCGCCTTGTTGAGCTCGTAGTTGATCGCGACGGCGTCGGGCGGATTGGCGTAATGGAAGTTGAAGACCGAGACTCCGGAAAGCGGCTTGTCGATCTTAGCCGAGCCGTTGGCGATGTTTTGCGTGATGAGATGCTTCTGCGGGAAATCGGCCTCCGTTTGGGCGATGAGATCCGCCATGTGGCTCTGCCATGGGAGCGTAACGCCGCCGAAATACGGCTCATTGCAAATTTCGTAGCACAGATTGTCCGCCTCTCGCAGCTCCGCGACGAGCTTGCGCACGAATGTCTCCTGTGCCGCCAGTAGGCCGCCGTTTTTGTCCAGCGTATACACGTCGTTCCGACCTACGGCGCCAATTCCATTGACGTTGTTGACCGCGTTCATCGGACTGAGTTTCCATTGAGAATCGTCGTACATCGGACAAAACAGCGTGAGCTCGATGACGATCCCGCGCCGGCTCGCCTGGGCGACGAAATCCTTAAGTCGCTTGAAGTAAGCGGCGTCCCATTTTGTGAGGTCGAATTTCGTGCCGCCGTTGGCATAGCCGAGCCGATCGCTTCGGGCCCAGGGGCAAACCAGGCGTCCGGATTTTGGCGCGAGCGTGTTTTCTGCGATATTGAACGCGCCTTGAGGTTCGACGTACACGCCGCTGAACGTGCGAGTGAGGTTCAGCCCATCGGCGGCCAACGTATCGAGATACTTCAAATAATCAAAGTCGAAATTGAGCACCGAGCCATAATGCTCGCCGGAGGTAATCAGCACCGTCGGCTTGCCGCGGAACAGAAAATAGTGCGGGTTGTCCGGATGCAGCCTCAGGGCCGCCGCGTCAGGAGGCGCCGCGACCGCGACAGCCTGCAGCGTGAACAGAGCCATCGCAATAAGAAAGCCGCGCAGTGACAAACGGGAATTCCACGACATGGTGAATTTGGCCAATCCTTGTTCTTAACAAATTAGCGAGGATTCAGAGCGGTGCGCATCTTGCCGAGCAGCAGGATGTACATCACGAACAACACGATTCCCAAGATGGCCACAATCAGGCCCAAAATTCCCGCGATGCTCAGCATGACCGGGCCGGCGATCGCCACCAACACCATGCCGACCGTGAGGACCATTACGACGAGACTGATGTTGAGCACGTTTTGGGCGCTCGCGGCCAGGTCGCTTCGAGCGATGAACTCGGCGACTTTCTTCAAAAACAACAGGAAACAAACCGTCCCGACGAGTTGGATGACCGAGCTCGACAACGTCACTGCCTGCGGAAGCTCGGCGACCACGCCGGCGATCGATAGCATCGAGATAATCGAAATCATGGTGTTGATCGCGATCGCTCCGACCGCGATGTAAATATACGTCTGGGCGCCGGTCTCCTCCGGAGTCGATAGGCAAAAGAGGTAGCCAACGAGGCTCATGAGACCGGCGACGATCATCAAGGCCGCTACACCGTTGGGGAATCAGAATAAGCGAAACCGAGGGAGATGGCAAATCGGCAGCCGCGTACCTTAGCCGGTGGCCACCGGGCGCGGGCGCGACAACAAGTTGGTCAGGCGCCCCGCGCATGACATGCCGCGATGTATTCGATTGCGATTGTCGTATCGCGATTGTCAGGCACGGAGTGCCTGACCTACTAAGCTTTTTACAGCATCACTCCGGAACCTTCGACATATACGCGAACAGATCGGCGATCTCCGCCAACGTCAGCGGGTTGAACAGTCGCTCGGGCATCGCGGAAATCTTGCTGGGCGTGATTTCTTCAATATCTTTTTTGGCGATTTGCACCCGCTTTAAATCCGACTGCATGACGGTCACGCCATCGGCCGTGGGACCGACGATGCCCGTGAACGTGCGGCCGTCTTGCGTCAGCACGGTTTTGGACGCGAATTGATCGGAGATAACGGCGGACGGGTAGAGCACCGATTCGAGGATTTCCTTCCGCTGGAATCGGCGGCTTAGTGTTGTGAGATCCGGACCGACGGCCTCGCCTCGGGCGCCGAACTTGTGACACTTCACGCACAGAGCCTTCTCGAACACGACGGCCCCGCGAGCGATGTTTTCCGGCTGCGGCGGATGCTCGTTGAGATAGGTCATGATCTGAGCGAACGAGTATTTGTCTTCGCTCGATTCCTTGGGCAGCTTGGGCTCTGTCTCGTTCGGATAAGTTTTAGCGAACCACTGCTGCCAACCGGCCATGGCGACGGCGGCCGTCGCGCCGGGTTGGCTGGCGTGCTGGCCGGTCCAGTGCTCGAGCAGGGCCACCGCGTCGGCGGCGCCCTTGTCCTGGAGCTTGAGACCCAGCAGGATGACCTGCCGCAGTTGATCGGGCTTGACCTCGAGCTTATCGAACTTCGCCAGCGCGCGAAGCACATCGCGCCCGGTCGAACCATCGACGACGGAGAGCGACCGGGCAAGCAGATCGCGATCGGCCGGCCGGCGGTCTTTCGACAGCGCATGCAAGCTGATCGCTTCGGCGATATCGCCGCGCCGCTCCGGCGCCGCTTCGAACGTGCTGTGCAAATAGCCGAGCGTCGGATCGTCGGCGCTCTTGCCCAGCGTGGTCAGCACTGTGGTCGCTAGCTCGCGGGCTTCAGTTCGCTTGTCGCCGACCAGATCGCGATCCAGTTTTCGCAGCGCGGCGAGTTGCTCGGGCGAAAGGTTCGCCGGCAATTGCTGCACGAGCTGCAACGTCACGGCCGGCTGTTTCGCGCCGTCGGCCAGGCGGCCAAATTGCTCGGCCGAAGAGAAGGTTTTGAGAAAATCGTTCGTCGCGTTGGCGAAGTATCCGCGAAAACTATTGCCGCCCTGCATCGAGCGGGTCGATTCATAGAACTTCAGCAAGTGGTCGCGCAGGTCCGGGGTCCAGCCCACCTGCAAGAACCGGGCGTACATCGCCATATGCAACTTTTCCAACGTCGGCGCCTTGCCGTCGATCTCGGCTACCAGTCGCGGCGCGAAGCTGGGTGTTTGCAGGAAAACGAGCAGACGAGTCAATTCGCGGGTGATCCGCCAATCGGCGCTGGGGAACATTTTGGCCAACTGATCGCGAAGCTGCGGAACCTGATCTCCCTCGATGTTGCCGCGATGCATGGCGAGTTGAATCACGCGCAGCAAATCGAGTCGATCGGCGTCCGACAGGCTTTTGTCGTCAAGCGCTTTGCCGCACCGAGCCAGCACGGCCTCGACCGTCGATCGTTCGGGCGCCATCGCCAGCAGCGACACCGAGCCGGTCAGAAATGTGCGGAGCTTGTCGGACTTAAGAACATCCTGCGCCCACATGTCTCGGGGAAGCGTCTCGATCAGCCGCCGCGCCGACCATGCCGTCGCGCGATCGGGATCGGCCATGAGATCGAGTACTTTCTGTTTGGGCGGAGCGATTCCCGCTCGCACCAGCGCCTCGCAAGCCAAGCGGCGAACGAGCGGTTGCGGATCGTCCAAGAGCGCGATCAACTTCTGGCCCGCCGGTTCATCGTGGTGCAAGCCCAACAGATAGATGGCCTTGCTTCGTAGCGTCAGGTCTTCGGCGGCGGCCAATTTCGTAAGCAGAGCCGGCGACGGAGTGGGGCCATAGAAGTTCATCAGCTCTAGCGCTTGCGCGCGATCATCGCCCGTGGCCTTGGCGTCTTCGGCGGCGGCCGTCAGTTCAGGTCCCCACTGATGCCCCAATTCGTCGCGAATTTTGGCGACGTTCGCCCGGGCCCAAGCGCTGCGCCACTGCGGCTGGCGAATCGCCCGCCAGATGCCTTGCTCCGGTTTCGGGGCATCGTGCGGCTCGGTGTAGACGGCGCGGTAGATGGCGCCGCGCGTGCCGCGCCCGCCGGTCGTGAAATACAGCGCGCCATCCGGGCCGACTTCGCAATCGGTCACGTTGAACGGCTGGCCTTCGACGAAAGCCTCGAACTTGCCTTTGAACGAAGCGCCATCGGCTTGCAGATGAGCGACCAGCAGCCGGCCGCGGGACCAATCGCACATAAAAAATGCGTCTCGGTAGTTAGCCGGAAATGCCGTGTGGTTGTAGAACGTCAGCCCGGTTGGCGAGCCGCGGCCCACATCGAACACCGATCCCAAGCTGTCGAGATAGTAGTCGGGCCATTTCGACCAGCCGCTCCGCCAGCCAAACTCGGCGCCGGGCAAGCAATGATTCACGCGAATCGGCCGATACCAGGGCAGCCCTTCGTCCCATTCCATGTCGGAGTCGAATGTGAATAGTTCGCCGGCGCGGTTGAACGCCAGGTCGTAGGCGTTGCGAAACCCGCCGCAGAACGTCTCAACCTTCTTGCCCTCGACGTCAGTTCGCACGACCGTGCCGCCGGGCGATTTGATTCCCTTCGCGTGGCCGTTTGCGTCTTCGTACTTCGGCTGAACCAAATCGCCTTCGTACCAGTCGTGATGCGGGCTGGTGGCCGCCAACGGGCCGCGATAATGAGCGTGGTTGCCGATGATCAAATAGATCATGCCGTCGGGGCCAATCGTCGCGACGTGCGGGCCGTGTTCGCCCATCCCGCCGTCAAAGGAAAAGATGGTCTCGACTTGGTCGGCTTGACCGGCGTTCTTGGTGTCCGTGAGCCGATAGAAAGCCGTGCCACTGGGGCCGTCGCCGACCGCGTAGACGTGACCGGCGTGCGAGAGGATGCCTTGGCAGTTGCGCACTTTGTCGCACCAGACGGTGGCTGTTGCCGAGCCCGCGGCGCCCTTCAGATTACGGACGATGTATAGCGGCCCGCCTTCTTTGGATACGAGCAGATCGCCGCTTTCGTGAAAGCCCATCGAGACGATTGAGCCGGCTTGGGAGCCCAAGACTTCCTCGACAAGGAAACCGGCCGGAGCGGTGAGCTTTCCGCCTTGAGACGCGGCGGCCACGCCTCCACGGCTACCGTTCTGCGACCAGGGCAGTTTGTTGTCGCCGAACTGGCCGAGGACGCGAGCCGGCTGCCATTTGGAGTCGTCGAACGTCGGCTTCTCCCAGCCGGCCGGTTCATCGATGCTGGTGAGCCAAGTCGCATCGGCGGCGATGGCGATCTGCTTCTTGTCGGCGCCGGCGGCCGTCAGCTTCGCGATCAAGCCGGCCCAGCCGCTAGCGGCGTTCGTGCCTTTGATGGCGATGGTGTTTTTGCCCGGCGTGAGCAATTTTTTGACGTCAAATGTCTGGGCGTCTTCCCATTTGTCATTGCCACCGACTCGCTGGCCATTGACGAACAATTCGAAGATGTTGTCGCAGGTAACGTCGATATGGGCGGCCGTGACCGCCGGCAATTCGAACGTCTTGCGGAAATAGACGGACGACTGGGGCGCCCTGCCCGGCTGATATTTGGGAGACCAGATCCAGTCGGCCTTGTTGAAATCGGCCGCTTGCGCGGGGTGAGGCGCAGCCACGGTCGCAATCAGTCCACACAGAGCGAGCACCAGACGTAACGAGTATCGAGCGTCGAACATACGAATAACTACTCCCAGAAAAATTACGGATTTTGGGTTCAGGGGCGGGATAGCTGGGCGCGGAAACCTGCGGCGCAATGCGGTAGGCGCCGATCAGTATAATTCAAATACGCTGCATGGGGGAATGAGGTTTGCACTGCGCTTCACGAAATTTGCCTATCTTTAGCGGCCCATTGGCTGCTCCGGCCCTGAGAAAGTGAGGCGTTTATGTCACGCATTGCGGTTGCCGTCGCCAGCGTTTTCCTGTTGCTCCCGACGATCGTTCGCGGGGAGGATCGAGCCGTGCATGACGGGTCGGTAAAGTCGGTCGCTCAGGACAAACTCACAATCTTGGACAAGCAGGGCAAAGAGTCGACCTACACGGTGCCCGCGGGGATTCCGGTCATGATCCACGGCAAGGCGTCCAAACTCGAGGAGTTGAAGTCGGGAATGCTGATTCGAGTGACGACCGGCCTGAAGGGGGACGTGGCGTCGATCACCACGGTCGAGCCGCTGATGATCGTCGGCGCGACACTGCTTTGGCGGTAGGCGCTTGCGATTTGATCGTCGGCGGAAAATAGCGAGTTGCGAGCGACGCGGTCAAGCGGCGTCGCGGATATTGTTCGCAAATCGTTATATCGCGATTTCGTGATTTTTGCGGAACACAGCGCCGCTGTCGACTTGCTGGAAGCCGAGCTTGCGGTACATCGCGACCGCTGCCGTGTTGCTGACGTTCGTCTGCGCTTCGATGACCGAGACCCCTTGTTCTTGAAGCTGCCGCATCGCGTCGCCGAGCAGATACGTCGCGATGCCCTTGCGCTGTTGCCCCGGCGCGACTTCCACGTCGAACAGGCCTTGGGTCCGCACGCCCCGATTGGCGAACAGTTCCATGTTCCAAAATGTCGCCGTCGCGATCGGCGCGACGTCTCCGCGCTGCCGTAATTCGAATTTCGTGCGATCGTAGCAATTCATGGCGCTGGCGTCCCACCAATTGCGAGCCGCCGGTTCGTCGACCGTTTGAATTTCCGTCCCTCGGCGAATCTGCATCTGTTGCCGATCGACCTGGGGACGAAAGCTCATGAGCTCGCGATGGAACACGAGCGTTCGATCGATCTCGCGATAATCGCGGGAGCGAAACAGCGCTTGCAGATCGGCGTCGGAATCGAGGACCCCCGGCAGCTCGCTGCCACCATACAGGCCCCAATAAAACGGATTCAGCGGTCGAATGCCGCCGCCGTAGAGCACCTTCGCGCCCCGCGAGCGGAGATACGCTTCGCTGCGAGTCAGCAGTTCGCCCATGATCGCGGCCTGCTCGAGATGGGCCACAACGAGCAATAGCGACGTCACCCCGAGATCGTAATCCAGGCAGGACTCGGCTTGGTTGGGACCAAAGCCGGCGTGGACGAAGCCGACCGGCCGATCGTCGTCGAGAGCGACAATCAGCCCCTCGCGATCGAAGTAGGTCTTGGCGAGCACGAGTTGCTCGATCATCATCGAGCTGACGGGCTGAGCCAAGCCGCGCCGTCCGGTGCAGCCGCGCCAGATTTCGGCCAAGCGCGGCGGGTCGCTGTTCAAAAAAGAGCGGTACCGAATCACAAGCAAAACTCGCCACCACCCGCGGAACGGCCAGGGCTAGTCACGATACCACAACGGACCGGCCGCGAACAAGCGGCGAGAGCCGGCCGCAGGCGGACCGCGACGAGCGGCGCGGGCGGTGTCCGGTTGGCAAACATCGCCGGTCGTGGCAAGATATTCGACGGTGGCGTTCAGACTCGTGGTTGGACGCTGCCGCCTTTGTCAGTTCGCGGTCCGGTCCGGTTCTCCCCATGCTCTCTTGGCTCACGAAGCGATTTTGGCCCCGGCTGTACCGCGCCGTCAACAAGTGGCAGCAGGACGATGGGCTAACTTGGGCGGCGTCGCTGGCGTATTACGGAGCGTTCTCGTTTTTTCCGCTCGTGCTGGTGCTGATCTCGGCGGCGGGCTTCGTGCTGCGTGCTTCGCCCGATACGCATCTCAAGCAAGCCTCGGAATCGCTGGTCAAATTGATCGGTCAGCAGACGTCGGCCGAGCTCGCGGACCAGGTCCAGCACGTGCTCGGCGAGGTGAAGAACAACGCGCCGATCAGCGGTCCCATCGGTTTGGGAACGCTGATCCTGGCGGCGATCGGTATTTTTTTGCAGCTCGAAGCGGCGTTCGACCGCATTTGGAACGTGGGCGCAAGCGCGTCTCGCAAGCCGGGCGTGCTGTCGATGTTGCAGTGCGTGCTAGTCACCCGACTGCGTGCATTTCTGATGCTGATTGGCGCCGCCGCGATCATGCTGGTGGGGTTCATCGCCAACATGGTCGTGTCGGGAATCAGCAAATTCGCCGACCAAGTGCCGCTGGGTGGCTTCATGTTCCATCTGCTGCAGATGGGGATCAGCGCCTTTTTGAACGGCCTGATGTTCACGTTGCTGTATGCGATTCTGCCGAAGCGGCATGTGCACTGGAAACAGGCCATCGCGGGGGGATTGGTCGCCGGTTTGGCCTGGGAAATCGGGCGGCAGGTGCTGGCCCTGTTGATCGTCGGCCGCAGTTACACGGCCTATGGCGTGATCGGCTCGTTCATCGTCCTGATGCTCTGGATCTATTACGCGAGCATGGTGCTGCTGCTGGGCGCCGAATATGTCGAAGTCGGCGAACCGTTGGAACCGCTGAAGGACGAAGTTCAGGCGGATATTAACCGAAGTCGGGACGTTGCTTCGTAATTCTTTAGAACTGCTAACAATATTCGGGTGGTTCGGCTGGAGGCGTCCTCGCCGAAGCCCCGGAGGGTGGAAGCACGAGTGTCTAATGACGAATGTCTAATCAATGACGAATGACGAAGCCCGAATGATGAAGGCCTGAAATTGGCTTTTAGCGGCGGTTTTATGTCGTCTCATTTTCGCGACCTCAGTGCGCTGCTCGCAGCGCCACGGAGAAGCCTTAGTCATTGGTCATTTAAGCATTCGTCATGGATTAGACATTGGGTGTTTCGTCATTTCCACCTTCCCGCGACTTCGCTTCGGCGCGAGCCCCGGCCACCCAAGAGTCGTTAAGTTAGCGGCTCTTAACCTTAAGCAAGTGATGTCGGCCTCCAGGAATGTCACTCGTGTCATCCAACACCATCACGCTGGCTCGGACTGAAAATCAAGCTCTCGCGCTGGGGCGGTTCGCGATCGATTTTCTCGCCGGCACGTTTGCTCCGCCGGGCGAAATGGCGCTGCGCGCGGTCGAGCGGTTTCATGCCGATAGCATGGCCTGCGGCGTTTCGGCGCTGGCGCTCGGCGCGAATGCGCCGATAGTGCTTCGCCGCGAGGCGCTCGACTATGCGACCGCAGCGCCGATTCGCGGGACGCCTTGCTTCGGTTCTTCCGTGGCCGTCCGTCCGGAAAAAGCGGTGCTCGCCAATTGCTCCGCGGTGCGCGAGTGGGACGCCAACGGCACCAACTTCGGCTACAACCCGGCGCGAGGACATACCCGAGGAGAATTCGGTCACAACGATTTCTATCCCGTCGCGGTCGCCGCCGCTCAATTGGCAGGCTTTGATGGCCGGCGGACGGTCTTGGCGATGCTGCTTATCGACGAAATTCGGGGACGGCTGGCCGAAGTCTTTTCGCTCAAGGACCACAAGATCGATCATGTGTTGCACGGAGCGATCGCGTCGGCCGCGGTCTTCGCCGCCGCGCTGGGGGCAACGCCCGAGCAGATCGAATCGGCGATCGGTTTGGTCGTGGCTCACTATGTGCCGTTTCGCGCCATCCGAGCGGGCAAGCAGCTTTCGGATTCCAAAGGAGCGTCGGCGGCGATTAGCGCCGAGATAGCCGTCGTCAGCGCGCAACGCGCGATGCGTGGCTTCATCGGGCCGGGCGACATTTTTCGCAACCCCGAGGCGGTGTTCTGCCTATTCGAGCCGCCAGCCGATAAGAATTCGAGCCCGTTCGATTTGATCCTGACCAGCAGCGGCGATGATTTTGCCATCCGCGGAATGCACTTCAAGCTGGGTCTGTACGAACATCAATCGGCGGGCGCCATCCAGGGAGCGATCGATCTAATGGCCAAACATCCTCAATTGCTCGAAGACGCCGAGGCGATTCGCTCGATCGAGATTTCGATTTACGAGCCCGCCTTACATATCATCGGCGACCCGGCCAAGCGGGACCCGCGCACGCGGCAAAGCGCCGACCACTCGATGCTCTACATCATCGCCACGCTGCTGCGGAAGGCGTTTCAGAAAAAAAGCTCCGGCTGGCAAGAACTCATGCTCGCGCCGGGCGACTATTCGGAGACGGCCATCGCCGACCCGCTGACGCGCAGCTTGATGAGCCGCATCCACTTCAAGCACGGCGGGCCGTCGTACGACGAAAAGTATCCGGACGGGATTCCCACGACCGTCGAGATCGAGCACGCGACGATCGGCACAGTCTCCAGCGGCCTGATTATGTATCCCGAGGGCCATGCGCGGAACGCGAGCGGAAATCTCGATTCGCTGCTGGGCCACAAGTTCCGCACGCTGGCGTCACTCGGAGTGGATGACCCCGAAGCTTTGCTCGCCCGGTTCACCGACCTGCGGACCCGCGCGGCGACTGAGATTGCGGGCCTTTATGATTTCGCCATCCGCGGTTTTGACGAAGAAAAAGGTTAGACAGGATTGACAGGATTTACAGGATTGTGTTTTGTAATCGACTACTCTTATGGTTATGGACGATCCGGGTATCTTTGAGAGTCGTTGATTGAAATCGACACGAAGAGTCGTGTCATTAAATCCTGTTAATCGTGGTAAGCCTGTCTACTTTTTTCCGCCGCTTGTTCGCCACTGTGGATCGCGTGAGGGATGCCGACGCCGCGATAGGCGTTACCGGCTAGGCAGAGGCCCTGGATGGCGGCCGTCTTGGCTTCGATGCGAGCGACGCGATCGAGGTGCCCTAGATGGTACTGGGGCATCGATTTGTTCCAGCGAGCGATCGTTGCGAATAGCGGAGGGCCGGACGCGCCGATGAGTTCGCCCAGTTCTTGGGCGACCAGTTTTTCGAGCTCCGAGTCCGGGAGTTCGGCGATCTCGCTCTGACAGGCGCCGCCGACGAATGTGCGGATCAGCGTTTTGCCCGCGGGCGCCCGACCGGAAAATTTCACGCTCGAAAAACTGGCCGACAGAATCTTGCGGCGCTCGATCGCCGGCACGACGAATCCAAACCCGTCGAGCCGATGGGCGATCTGCCCTCGGTCGTAAGCCGTGCAGACGACGGCGGCGCCGGCGTAAGCGATCGCCGCGAGTTCATTCGCCAGCGACGCATCCATGTCCCTCACCAGTTGTGCGACCACGGGCGCTGGCGTCGTTACGATCACTCGATCGAATTCCATCGAGTTGGATTCAGGACCGACGACCACTCGAAATCCGTTGGGCGTGCGATCAATGCGCGACACCGGAGTATTCAATCGCACGCAATCGTTGGGCAAACGGGCGACAATCGCGGCAATCAGACTCGACATGCCTCGGCGCAGCGCTACGAATAGACTGTATCGGGCGCCGCTCTCAACTCGAGTCGCCGGCTGGCCGTCAACCGTGTCGGCGTCTTCGATGTTTGCGTTTGAACTGGCGAGCCTCGCTTGGCGAGTCGCGCGGATGAGGCCGCCGTGGTTTCGCTCCATTTCGATAAATCGTGGCAGCGTGGCGGCGAGGCTGAGTTTTTCGGGGTCGGCCGTGTAAATCCCCGCGACAAGTGGCTGCACGAGCCGGTCAAAGACCTCTCGGCCGAGGCGGCGACGGACGAAGTCGGCCAAGCTCTCATCGCCGTCGCTCGTCCGAGGCGGGACGAAATATTCCCAGGCTAGGCGAAGCTTGCCGGCCAGACTGAGAATCGGCGTGGTCGCGATCGGCCATACTCGACTCGGCGCCATGAGCAAGAAACCATCCGGCACGGCGTAAAGTTTTCCCCGCCGCACGACCAGCGCCCGGCGGTCCGTGTCGCGGGTTGGCGTCAACTGGTCGGCGATTTCCAGCCGCCGGCAAAGATCGACGGCCCAGGGCACATTGGTGATGAAGCTATCGGCGCCTTGCTCGATCAAAAAGCCATCTCGCTCGATCGTATGCAGGGCGCCACCCAAACGTCCCGAGGACTCGAACAGCGTCACGCTGACCGCCGGCGCGAGCTCCAATAACCGGTGTGCGGCGGCCAACCCGGCGATCCCGCCGCCGACGATTGCGATTCGATGGGAGTTCAATTTTTGCGGCATGGGGCGGCAACGAGATTCCGGTGACTTAAATAGGACCGACGAAGGGATGATCCCGACGGGAAATATGGCAAATATATTGACGAAAATCGCTGACCGCTCTATTCTGGGGGTGCGGCTCTTCTCTTCTTTCTCCGCGATTCGCAGCGGCACAATTCACTTCCAACCCATTATGGCTGATCACTTCCAACCCATTATGGCTGACCAAGCTTCGCCTTTCGAGCGCGGAGTGTTTGCGCGCGGCTTGTCTTGCGCGCTGATTTGCATGGCCTGGTGCGCTGCGTTTTGGGTAACGCGCCCAACGGTCGCGGATGATTTCAATGTCCGTTCCCTGCCCGGCCTGCAATGGTGGGCCAGCGCGGCCGACTCTCAATTGGCGCAAAATTCCGATGGCACGGGCGCGGTCGCCTCGGGCGATCCGGTCGGCTTTATTTCAGACCTCTCGGGCCACGGCCACAACGCCGTCATGGGAAATTCGGTCGTAGCGTCCGGCGACGCGCTGAGGCCTCATTTTCAGGCCAGTCTTTCGAGCGGCAGCGTGGGAATTCTCTTCGATGGGACCAACTATTCCAGTTTGCAAGATTCACTCGTCGATGGCGCTTCGGGCGCAACGCTGGCCTTTGCGATCGGCATGGCGAATTCGAATCCGTCCAATCAGTTTTTTTTGGCGCAAGCACTGCCGGGGCCGGATTCACCAACGGTGGCGCTCTGCAAATCTTTGCCTCGCTGAATAATGCTCAAGTAGCGTCGGAATATTTCACGGGCGGGGGCGTGAACAGCGTGCAGGGCAGTGAGACCATGGCGGTTATCATCGCCCGATTTCAACCAAGCGGCGAGTCGGATCTTTGGGAGAACGGTGTGTTGCTCGGTTCGAGTCCATCGGTCAGCAGCTCCGGCAGGTCGCCGACGATTCGATCGCCCGCCATCAAATTGCTTGGCAACATAAATTTTGCGTCCTCGTCGAACGGCATTTCCGTCGCGAGTTCCGAAGCCAATAAGAATTATTTTTTGGAAGGAATGGCGACTAGCTCGGCGCTTTCGGATGGGCAAATTTTGGGCTTGAATAATTATCTCTCGCAAAAATGGCCGGGTGTGGAAAACGTGGCAAGCTCTCCTAATCTCTATTGGGATAAGTCTCAAAACCCCCAGCGCGCCGCCGCCACGACCGTCAACGCGGGACACATACAAGGGGTTGGGGCAGGCGATGGCCACCGGTTCATCTTCCACACCGCGATGATCGAGGAGTACGACAGCAATTGGCGGCTCATCACCAACAACCAATCGATTTCGACAGGAGTTTATTCGGGCGCCAATGGCTTTCACTGTGGAGATGGCGATTACGCAGCCGGAAAAATATTTGCTCCTTTGGAACTCGACCTTGCCGGGGCAGGAAAAGGCATCGGCGTGTACGACGCCAGCAGTCCAGGTTTGCCGTTGATCGCATTCAAACCGCTTTCCACGACCTCACATGAGTTTTCATCGGTCGTCGTCGTTCCTACCGCTGGAGCGAATGGGGTCATGTTTGGCGCGTCGTTCGAAGCCGGCATCGGCGCCGACAAACTGTGGCTATACGACTACGCCGGCGGAAACGTGACTTCGTCGTCGTTCGGAAATTTCCTCGGAGCGTTGCAGATCCCCTCGTCGATCGTCGGCATCCAAGGAGTCGCCTGGAAGGGATCGTACTTTTACTTCAGCGATACAAACGGAAATCGGATCGACCGAGTCTTATATCAGAATGGCGTGCTTTCCAGCCAAGCGGAAACCGTTTGGTATTCGCCCACCACGGTCCAGGGCCTGGGCTTCGATGGGGCCAATCTTTTGGAAGTTCTCCAGGGCGGCAGCACATATGAAATAACTTATACCCTGGCCAGTTCTCGGTTCAATTCCCCGTCGTCCGTCGGCCTCGGCACATGGAATCTCAACGCCAATGGTACCTATGGCGGCAACATCGGCTTTGACACGGTCATCCCCAATGGACTCGGGGCGGCCGCTAAGTTCGGCGGTGGGACAACCAACACGATCGGCGCCGGCGCGATTCATGTGACGATCGACGCCGCCTACACCGTCGGTTCAATCGCGTTTCAGCCGACCGCGGCCACCAGTTACTCTCTCGATGGCGATCAAATATCGGGCCATGCTCTGACATTGAACAGCGGGTCGGCCGGCGGGGCAACAATCAACGTCCTGTCGGGCAATCATTCGATATCCGCCAACTTGGTCCTCGCCGATCCGGCCGGGACCACGCTGACCATCGCCCAAGATTCTTCGCTTTCGATCACCGGCCCGATCGCGGAAACGGCCGACGCCAAAAAAATCGTCGTCGCCGGCGCCGGCCGGTTGATCTTGGGTAGCGCCAGCACGATGCAAACCTCGCCGCAATCGATTTCGCCCGGCACTGTCGTTCAAATCGGCGGCTCCGCGACGCTCGAGTTGGCCGG
Organism: Pirellulales bacterium; assembly: GCA_038210495.1. Lineage (GTDB taxonomy): Bacteria > Planctomycetota > Planctomycetia > Pirellulales > DATAWG01 > JBBQWR01. The sequence goes on along the minus strand of JBBQWR010000067.1, from coordinate 2,165 downwards.
GTCCGTTTCGGAGCTATCGTCGTCGGGAACGATCAGCACGAGAGCGAACGTTACGAACGACAGCCTCGGCACGGCGGGCGCCGCCGGTCTGGTTGTCTCTGGAACGAATCAAGTTCTAGGCAGTCTCGACGGCGTCGGAAGCGTCGCTATCGCAGCCGGCGGCGATCTCACCGTCGACCACATCGCGCAAAACAGTTTGACGATCGGCGGGACCTCCGGCAGCCCCGGGCTTCTGACGATTGCCGCATCGGACTCCGGCGGCCATCCGTTGTCGACGCTCGACTTCGTGCAAATGGGTTCAAGCGGCCTCGCGATCGCCAGTTCATTACAGGTGACAGGATTCGCGACGGGATTGCAACCAACTTCGAAATTGGCCGAACTCATTCGAGAACGTCAAGTGGCCCGACTCCAACAATTGGCCCTTGCTCAGAACTCATCGCTGCCAAGTGAGAGCCAAGCAGTTCTCGTGCCCGAGCCCCCAAGCTGCCTGTTGGGGGCGCTGGGTTCGCTTGGCGTAGCGGCCGGTTGCCATTGCAGAGCCGTAAGCTCCGGCAGAATCCGGTTGAAGAAATCCGAAAAGCGCGAACGTCGGCTCCCGAAATCCCGACCGCCGCATTACTCCACCGCCGCAAACCATTCACAACCGGCAATTCGTGATCTGGGTTTCCAAAATCGCCGAGGCGCCGAGGCCTTCGAGCCGCTCCATGATCGAGATGATTTCGTCGCGGCGGACCATGACGCGCACGGCGCACCAGCCCGGGTCTTCTAGGGCGCTCACGGTTGGCGAGTTAAAGCCGGGCGTGATCTTCTCGGCGTCCGGTAGTTTCGCTCGCGGAATATTGTATTCGAGCAGTGAATAGCTGCGGGCGATCACAACCCCCTCCAGCCGGCGAACGACGCGGTCGGCGAGCTCCGGATGCCGGCGGTGACTATTTTGCACGAGGATCGTCTCGTACTTGCCGATCTCGTCGAGGATTCGAAGTTGGTTGGCCGCGAGCGTGCTGCCTGTCTCGACCAAGTCCACGATCGCGTCGGCCACGCCCAGAGCGATCATGATTTCAACGCTGCCGGTCACGTTCACCAAATGGGCCTTGGCGCCGTGCTGGCCTAGATAGGCGGTCGTAACTCGCGGGAAACTGGTGGCCACTCGCACGCCATCGAGTTGCGCCGGGGCGGTGATTTTGCTCGACTCGGGCACGCAGACCGCCAGCCGGCATGTGCCGACGCCCAGTTCCAAGCGAGTCGCCAGCTTGACTTCGCACTCCGCCACGAGATCGGCGCCCGTAATCCCCAGATCGATCGCCCCTTCGGCGCAGAGCACCGGCACGTCGTCCGCCCGGAGAAACGTGATATCGACAGGCAGCTCTTTGCAGCGGGCGAACAAGCTGCGGTCGGTGCGACGAAAATGCAACCCGGCCTCTTTGAGCAGGGCCTCGGCCAATTCGGCCAATCGCCCCTTGCTGGGAATTCCGATGCGGAGGTTTGTCATGCGGGAGGCTTGAGGAGTGTGGCTAGAGCCTTGAAGTAAGCAGACAGGACGGAACGGACGAAAATTCGGCGGCCGGAGGCGTTCAAGATTTAGTGCGCGACGCTTTTTCGTCGAGGCCTGAGATGCCAAAGCGGCGGGCGAGCTCGGCTTCGACCTCGATCAGCTTTACGTCGCGAAAGCCGAGCATCACGAACAGATGATAAATCAAATCGGCCGCTTCATAAACCAAGTGGGCGCGGCCCTCCTCGCCCGGCTCGTCGGCCGCGCGAACGACTTCGTCGGCTTCCTCGCGAATTTTCTCGCCGATCTTGGCTGTCCCGCCAGCGAACAGCGAAGTCGTGTAGGACTTCGCAGGCGGGTTGGCCTTGCGATCCTCGACGATCGTCATCAGCCGGGCCAGCGTGTGTTCGCGTTCGGACATGGGGAGAAAGTCGGGAGTGGGGACTGGGGAGAGGGCGCCGGACGGTCAGTGGCGCTGGGATTGACGGCAATTTAGAGGTTCGCTCGCGATCTGGCAACCGGCGGCGTGCAGGTTGCAGGGCGTTTGACTGTTCAATTTTACAGGACATGCGTAGTATGCCTTTGAGTGTACGGAGTCTCTTTTCACGGAGGTTAAGCTTTGAATCCTGCCCCCGCAGGGAGTTTGCTGGAATATCTTCAGCAGATTCCCGATCCT
>JBBQWR010000066.1:0-22806 GCA_038210495.1 Pirellulales bacterium | reverse complement strand
GCTTGTAATTACCCACAAGTGTACAAAGTTTTTCGGCTGGTCGGCCGAGTGGGAATTCGATTTATCGCGATGGGTTCATTCGGGTTACGATTTCCGCGTGGGACATCTGAGGGCGTGGAACGAGGTTTGCTTTGCAACGAGCGTGGTTGCCAGGGAACGTAGGCCCATGAACAAGCGACGTGGGGAGCTGCGTTGCGACGGTTGGGTCTTTGCGAACGGAATCATGGAATATCTGGCGATCGGCACGGAGGCTTGGGCGAAGGAAAACTTTGGAACCTGTGCCTTGGGCGATCCTCGACGGACCCGGCGGCTGGTGAAGGTGGCAGAGCAAATGGCCGAGCATCCCGACGGAAGCACTCCCGATCAGATCGAACGCTGGGGCGATTTGAAAGCCGCCTATCGGTTGTTCGGCTGCGAAGAGGTGACCTTCGCGGCGTTGACGGCGCCGCACTACGAATACACCCGATCCCAGGCCACGGGAACGGTGTTGCTGTTGGGAGATACGACGGAAACGGATTTTGGGGTTCACCGGGACATCGATGGATTGGGCCCGACGGGCGACGGCTATGGCTTGGGATTCTTGCTGCACAGTTCGTTGATGGTCGAGGCCGACAGCGAGCGGATCATCGGTCTGGCTGGACAAGAGTTGTTTTATCGCCAGCCGGCGCCGCCCAAGGAAAACTCCTACCAACTCAAGCAGCGGAAGCGCGAGTCGGAGGTCTGGGGACGGGTGGTCGACGAGGTCGGTCCAGCGCCGGCCGGAGCCCAGTTCGTTCACGTCTTCGACCGGGGCGCCGACAATCTGGAAGTGTTTTGCCATCTGCGAGAGCAGCGCTGCGAGTGGGTGATTCGGGTGGCCCAGCGGCATCGCAAGGTGGAAGAGGTCGCAGAGGAGCGGATCGCGTTGCAAGAGGCGATCGACCGGCAGCCGCTCTTGGGCAGTTATCAACTGAATGTTCGCGCCGCGAAAAATCAGAAAGCCCGCAAGGCCACGCTGGAAGTGCGCGCGACCCGCGTGACGATCCGGCGACCCAAGCGGCGAACAAAGTATTTGAAGGCCCTTGAATTCGAGACCTTGACGCAGTGGGTCGTGGAAGCCTGGGAGCCCAATCCGCCTTCTGGCGCCACGCGCCTGCACTGGGTGCTGTGGACGTCGCTGCCGATCGCGTCGTTCGCCGATGCTTGGCGCGTGATCGAGTATTACGAGCGGCGGTGGCTGATCGAGGAATACCATAAGGCTTTGAAGACGGGTTGCGGCTTGGAATCGCGCCAGTATCAAACGGCCGGCAAACTGGAAGCCGTGGCGGGCGTCATCGCCGTGTTGGGAGTCCGGCTGATCCAACTCAAAGTAGCCGCTCGCGTGGAACCGCAACGGCCGGCCGAAGAACTGGCGCCGAAGGCTTGGCTGGAAATGCTCCGCGCTTTGCGTCCCAAGGCCCAGATCAAGACCGTCCGCGACTTCTTCCGACAACTCGCCGGCCTGGGTGGATTCCTGCTTCGCAAAGGCGACGGCGAACCCGGCTGGATCACGATCTGGCGGGGCATGGATAAACTCCTCCTTGGCGTCCGTGGTCATCGAGCCATGAAAAAAAGATGTGGGTAATTACAAGCGGTCCAGCCCCGGGCACCCGACCACACTGGCCCGGCCACTCGGCATTTCTATCGGCCGACTTACTAACAACGCCCTCACATCTTCGCCGGCCCGGTCGCACGCTTCAAAACGTCGCGCATCAAATCGCTCGGGCTTTCCTTGCCGGTGAATAGCTCGAATTGCAAGCTCGCTTGCCGGACGAACATCTCGACACCGGTCACCACGACGCAGCTTTGCTGCCGGGCCTCTTTGATCAGCAGCGTGTTCTCCGGATTGTATACCATGTCGAACACAACCATCGACGGCCGCAGGTGGTGCTTGTCGAACGGCGTCTCATCGACGAACGGATGCATGCCGATTGGAGTGCAGTTGATCACGACATCGGGAGTCATCGCGTGGCGAGTATCCCAATCGACCGCCTTGCAGCGCATCTGCGTCGTCAGTTGATCGGCCCGAGCGCTGGTGCGACTGCTGACGACGACATTGGCATTGCGCTTTTTGAGGCCATAGACGATCGCCCGCGCCGCGCCCCCCGCGCCGAGCACGAGCACGTTCTTGCCCTCGATCGTGCCGTTGTCGTAATCCGGGGGCTGCATCGCCCGGTCGAGGCTGTCCATCGCGGCCTGGCAATCGGTGTTGTAGCCGATGAGTTGGCCATCCTTGAACACGATCGTGTTGGCGGCGCCGATCCCTTGCACGGCCGGGTCGAGCTTTGTCAGCTTTTTGACGACCGTCTCTTTGTGAGGAATGGTGACGCTCATTCCGCGGATGCCCAGCGCCCGCGCGTCGTTCAGAAATTGATCGAGATTCTCGGCCGGCACGCGAAAGGGAACGTAGACGGCGTTCAAACCGAGATGGCGAAACGCCGTGTTATGCACCAGCGGGCTAAGAGAATGCCCGATCGGATCGGCCGCGACGCCGTAAATCACCGTATCGGCGTCGATCTGATCGAAGTGATACGTGTCCTGCATCGTTTGAAAGCTAAGCTGCCCCGGCGCGAGGACCCGTTCCTGATGAAACGTGGCGTAAGTCCAGGGGGCGCCGAACCGACCGCAGAGAATGCGGGAGGGAATCCCCATGTCTCCCATGCAAAAACCGATCGTCGGCTGCTTGCTGTCGCGAACCAGTTCGAGCATTCGCACATTGTCGTGCGGCTGATTGGCGAGCGTGGCGATTTTGACCACATCCGCGTTCAGGCCGGCCAAGCGGGCGTAAATCGCCGCCAGATCGTCGGGCGTCTTGCGAAAATTATGGTAGCTGATCACCCGCTTGGTCTTGCCGAACCGGGGAATCGAGCCGGCGATGTCTTCCTCGAGATCGATGTAATCGACCCCTTCGGCGATCGCCGCGCGAATCAGCATGATCCGCTTCTGCTCGTCGCCGACCCATTTGCCGCCGTCAACCTCGCGCCGGCAGGCGAACAGCACGGGGCAGGGCCGATCGGCCAGCAGCCGCTTGATATTGATTTCGCCATTGATCCAGTCGAGTCGCAGCTCGACTAATTTGGCGCCGCACTCGACCAGATGCCGCTGCTCGGCGATCATGTGCCGATGCCGCCCGCGACCGATGCTCACGCAAATCATGGAACCAGTATCCGGAGAGAACAGAGAAGAATTGCTGACGAACAGTCCGCCGAGCCGGCATTCACATTGGCATTATACTTTGCCCTGAGACTACGCGGCAGGAGACATACTAACCCGAAGCGTAAGCGAGGAGTGTGGTCGCCCATCCTCGCTGACGCTTCGGGTTAGTATCGCTTTGCGATGATCCGAACGCGGCCATTCTGAATAAGTAAACAGCCCTGCGGCTATGTGGCGGCCGGCGCCGGCCCAGTCTGCTTTCCGCCCTGCGCCTTTTCAGCTGCCGCTTGGCTGTGAAAGGCATCCGGCTCGTGGTGATCGAAATGCAAATCTTCCTTTCGCGGCTGGATCAGCTTGGCGATTAGTCCCGTCCAGCCGGTCTGATGCGACGCCCCCAATCCCAGGCCGTTGTCGCCGTGGAAATACTCGAAAAAATGGACGTGGTCGCGGAAATGCGGGTCCTGCTGCTGCTTCTCCGACTTGCCGTAGATCGGTCGGTTTCCCTGCTCGTCGCGGAGAAACAGCCGCGTCATCCGCAGCGTGAGCTCGTGGGCTACATCGTTGATCGTCATGTATCGGCCGGAGCCGGTGGGGCACTCGATCTTAAAATCGTCGCCGTAGTAGTGATGAAATTTTTGCAGCGACTCGATGATCAAGAAATTGATCGGAAACCAAATCGGCCCGCGCCAATTGGAATTGCCGCCGAACATCGACGTCTCCGACTCGCCCGGCTCGTAGTTGACCATCAAATCCGATCCGTCGCATTTGAAGATGTACGGATTCTGTTTGTAGACCTTCGAGAGCGAGCGGACGCCGTGCTCCGACAAGAATTCGGTTTCATCCAAGGCCCGCTTGAGCAGCCGCTTCATGCGATGCCCGCGAAGCAGCGAGAGCAACCGCCGCGAGCCTTTGCCCGGCACATCCCAGTGAGACACGAGGTTGGCCATCTCCGGTCTATTCGTTAGATACCATTGCATCCGGCTGCTGAAGTCCGGCAATCGCTCGAGCATCTCCGGCTCGATCGTCTCGACGGCAAACAGCGGGATGAGGCCGACGATCGAGCGGACTCGCATCGGCTGGGCATGGCCGTCGGCGCCATGCAGCACGTCGTAGAAGAACCCATCCTGTTCATCCCACAGGCCGACCGCCTCGCCGTCTCCCCCCATGTTCGTCATCGCATGGGCAATCCCCATGAAGTGCTCGAAGAATTTGGTCGCGACGTCCTCGTAGACCCGGTCGTACAGGGCCAACTCCAGCGCGATGCGGAGCAGATTCAACGAGTACATGGCCATCCAACTCGTGCTGTCGGCCTGGTCGAGATGGCCTCCCATCGGCAGCGGCTTGCTGCGATCGAAAACACCGATATTATCCAGCCCCAGAAAGCCGCCCTGAAAAATGTTCCGCCCGTCGACGTCTTTGCGGTTGACCCACCAAGTGAAGTTAATCATGAGCTTGTGGAAGATCCGCTCGAGAAACTCCCGATCGCCGCCACCGCCGCGATATTTGGCCTCGATCTTGTACACGCGCCAGGCGGCCCAGGCATGCACGGGGGGATTCACGTCGCCAAACGACCATTCGTAGGCCGGCAACTGGCCGCGAGGGTCCATGAACCACTCCCGCGTTAGCGCCAAGAGCTGCGCCTTGGCAAAGTCGGGATCGATCATCGCCAACGGAATGCAGTGGAACGCCAAATCCCACGACGCATACCAGGGATACTCCCACGAGTCGGGCATCGACATTACGTCGGCGTTGTTCAAGTGCCGCCAATCGGCGTTGCGTCCCTTCTTTCGCTCCGGCGCCGGCGGTGGTTGGGCCGAGTCGCCATCGAGCCACAACGTGACGTCGTAGTTATAGGTCTGTTTGCACCAGATCATGCCGGCAAAGGCCTGCCGCTGCACCGAGCGGGCGTCGGAGTCGTCCATGTCGCACTGCAATTCGGCGTAGAACTCATCCGCCTCGCCGCGGCGTTGCGTGAACAGGCCATCGAAATTCGCGAGCGGATCGGTTACGTCGTCCGGGGCCAACGCCAGCCGCGCCTCAACTTTTCCGCCGGCCGGCACGGTGAACCGATAGTGAGCGGCCGCTTTTGTGCCCGACAATTGCGGGTTGACCGCTAACTTGTCGCCGTGAATGAGATAGTCGTGAAACGCATCCTTGAAAAAGCCTTCCGGATGCGGAAAGGCTTTGGGAAACAGCCGCTTCACATTGGTGTCGTTGTCGCAAAACAAGAGCTCCGGGGCGCCATCGGCGTGAAGGCGATATTTCCCCAAGATGCGATGCCGGACTTCGATTACGCCGGGCGCGACTTGCAACAGCTTGGGCCGCTTCGCGCCCACCTTCCACGACCACGTGTTCCGAAACCAAAGTTGCGGGAGCAGATGAATCTCGGCGGCCTCGGGCCCTCGATTGAAGATCGTCACCAGCATCAACTGATGGAGCGGGCCGGCCTTGGCGAACTCGACCTGCACATCGAAATACCGATCGTCGTCGAAGATGCCCGTGTCGAGTAGTTCGAATTCCGGCGCGTCGCGCCCCCGACGCCTGTTTTCGTCGAGCAGTTGGCCGTAGGGGAATTCTCGCTGCGGATACTTGTAGAGCATCTTCAGATACGAACCGGTCGGCGTGGCGTCGAGATAATAGTACAACTCCTTGACGTCTTCGCCGTGGTTGCCCTGCGGATTGGTCAGGCCGAACAGTCGTTCCTTGAGGATCGGATCGCGGCCGTTCCACAACACGGGCGCTAGGCAGAGCCGTTGCCGCTCGTCGCAAACGCCGCCGATGCCGTCCTCTCCCCAGCGATACGCGCGGCTGCGAGCCATGTCGTGCGGAAAATAGTCCCAGGCGTCGCCGTCGGGGCTGTAGTCCTCCCGCACAGTGCCCCATTGCCGCTCGCTAAGATATGGCCCCCACGTGCGCCAGGGCTGCTTTCCCTCGCGGGCGTCTTCCAGTCGCTGTCGTTCGATCGGTTGCTGGGAATCCATGAGTTTTCTCTGTGAGACAATCGGCCGAAAAGGGGCTTCGTTTGGAACTGCTCACAAAACCGCCAGGGACTGTCCGCGTTCTCCCTGGCGGTTTTGTGATCGATGCGCTGGCAGTTCGCGCATACGACTCCAATCGGTCAACTCTACCGCTGGAACGAGCGGCCCCGCCTATTGACGCAACAGAGGCAGAGCCAGCCGCCCGATTTTATCCGACGAGAACAACCTAGATAGCGGATTTCGCGGCAAAATCGTCATAACCCGCGCGGATTCCGCGAGCCAACCCTTGCGCCAAAAAAAGCTTTGCGACTTTGGAGCTAAACGTTCAACGACGTCTTGGCCCACTTCGGGCCGCGAGTACACGCTATGGAGTTTCGTTCATCGTGTAATAGGCGTCGGCGTGGAGTAGTGGCTCTTTTTCCCGCGACGTCAAGCCTTTGACTTGCAAGTGGAAGACGTGCTGCTTGCGGCGCTTCGGGACCGTAAGGCTGACGGTCTTGCCGTCGTCGGATATCTTGATCTCCGTGATGACGTCGGCTTGTTTTTCGATTTCGGGCGAGCCGTAGGTCGACCAGTGGTTGTAGGTGTACGATTCCAGCACCCAGGTCGCCGCCTGTGCCGCTTTCTCCTTGGCGATCGCCTTGGTGAAATGCACGTCCCAGCCCGTCGGCGTAATTGTCATCGAGTGCATTTCCATCGGCAGTCGACCGGTGTAGGAGATGCGCTCCAGCGCGAACGGCTGACCGCCGACCGAGCCCCAGCCGCGATTGGTCGAGGCGACCATCAAGCTACCGTCCGGAGCGAACGCCATTCGGTTGGGCCCGCTCTTGAAGCCCGAGCGGAATAGAAACACACAGCCCTGCATGCGGCCTTTGATTTCTTCGAGATTGGCTCGCATCACGAGCGACTGCGTCAACTCGCCGATGAAACATTGGCCGGCGAACGGGCCGAATTTGCCGTCGGTCGTGTCCCACACGGGCTCGGTCGCGGATCGGCTCATCGTAAAATATGGCAGCCAAATCGCCGGCTGCGTCATGGGAGGCATTTCGCCGTCCTTCTTGCCGGGCCACCAACGAACACTGGCCGCGTGGCCATAGAACTCGCCCTGGCGGATTTCCTGGAGCTTGCAAGCCGGAATCCATTCGCCTTGATTGTCGGTGAAATAGATCTTGCCATCGGGACTCATCGCCAATCCGTTCGGGCTCCGCAGACCATAGGCCCAAGGAATCATTTCGCCTTGCGGCGTGACCTTAAGACAGAAGCCTCGATAGGGGACCTTGGCCTGATGCCCACCGCCGAAGCCGACGTTGAGCGTGAAGAACAGATTGCCGTCCTTGTCGCGGACCGGACCGTAAATAAATTCGTGATAGTCGCCCGAGAGGCCGAACTTGTCGCAGACCGTCGTGAAGTCGTCGCCGATGTCGTTGTTCTTGGTCGAGCGGACGAGCGTTACTTCGGGCCGCTGCACCAGATACAGATCGTTTTCGCCGACCACCTTGAGTCCCAAAATCTCGTGCAAGCCGCGAACGTAAGGCTTGACGGTGATCTGATCGGGATCGTCCGACGTCGGATTCGACACGAGCCATACGTCGCCGCGCCGGGTGCCTACATAGAGCTTGCCATCCGGACGAAAAGCCACGCCGCCACCCTCGATGACCTCGCCCTCGGGCAATGGCAATGCGTCGAGCCGGTAGTGAGCGCCCTCGCCTTGTGGCGGAAAATCTCGATCGAGCTGCCGCTCCAGCCGGGCGAGCAAATTGCTCGGCGGGGAGAGCGCGAAATAGAACGCCCAATCGGCCGCGTTGTTGGCGATCTTCATCAACAAGTCATTGCGCCCCACTTTTAGATCCAGAGTGATGTGGTCCTCATCCGGGGTGCATGATCGGTTCGCGTCGTTCGAGAAAATCTGCTTGCCGTTGAGCCAGACGGCAATGCCATCGTCGCTGCCCAGCGAGATCGGCATCTTGCCCGCGGAGGGCGCGTCGATCTGCCGATAGAGATAGCAAATGCACTTGTCCGATTGCTTGAATTTGCTCTTGAGATCGTTGACTTGGGCGTCGGGGAAGTCGGTCTTGCGCCAGACGGCCGGTTCTCCTTTGCCGAGATACTTGGCTTCGAGATTGATTTCTTGCTCGGGCGGATAGACGGTGGCCAGCCCTTTGTTGTCGAAGGGGCCAATCAAATACCAGGCGCCGCCGATCGACGTCGCCTGACCGCTGGCGGCCAGCGACGCGACTCTACTGGCTTCGCGGGTATCTTTTTTGACGTACACGATCGGCGGATCGGATGCTCGGGACAGTCCAGGCGAGAGCGTCAGGCCGGCTGCGGCGAGAAGAATCGAACTTAGTATCGTACGCATGGAAATCCTATTTAGCTTGTGCCTCGGCGGCGATTACGCTGGATGCTTGTGCTTCATTGACGGGCACGAGTTCGACGAGATTCAGTCTCGCCGGTGAAACGTCGCGGGTCGCTGGAAAACGCAGCACGACCGACCACGAGCCGCCCACGCGGCTGACCAACCAATGGCCGCCAGCCGGAGCGGCCCGCAAATGCACGATCAGCGGTTTGCCCTGTTGGACGCAGGTTAGCACCCCCTCGGCGGGCGCCGATTTTTCCGGGGCGTCGAGCGTGCTGGTCGCGCCATCCGCCGAACGACACTTAGGTGGCCGGTCGGACACGGCGACTTGTAGCCAGACTGTTTGGCCAGACGGCGCCGCGACCGTCGCCAAGCGAAGCACTCCACCTGCGCCGTCCGTGTGCAGTGCGACGACCTGCTCCGTGAAGCTGGCCCTGGTGTTTGGCGGGTCGAGTTGCAATTGATACCGGAATGTCGGGCCCGCCTCGTCGAGATGATAGCCCTTGAAGTCGAGCCGCGTGGGATAGAGCTTGCCGTCCTGCGGCAATTCGGCGCCGAGCGACGTATCGCCGCCGCGCTTCGAGAAGTCGGGCACAACGCCGGCCGAGTTCGTTACATCCCAGGGAAAGCCCGGCGGCGATCGCCAGAAAATCGGACCCTTGATGCCGGCCCGGTTTCCGCCGCGGTCGTTCCAGACCGGCTTGAGATCGAGGAAGTCGCCCGACCAAGCATAAGCCAACCGGCAAGTTTGCAAATCGTAGGCCATGTGAACGCCGCTGGCGCCGCGGATCGCCATGCTACGGGGCGTGACCTCCGGCAGAAACGTGCGCAGCGTTTGATACGGCTCGGTTGATGTGACCACTTGTGTCGGCCGGGCGACTTCCATTCCCTCGGGTGGCGGCAAGCTTTTGCTGTTCATCAGATAGTGCCAGATCGCCAGCCGCTGTTTGGCCGGGTCGCCGCCAAGCACGTCCTTGTAAGGGCTCGCGCCGCCCAGAAACACGGTGGGCATTCGCGTTCCCGGCTGAATTCGCTGCGGGTCAGTCATCCAACGATCGAACCAGGAATGATTCACGCGCTCAGCGACCAGCGACAAGTCGGGCCCGCGCGTGCCGCCGCTCACAGTGCCCAGCATGTCGTGGCATTTTGTGCAGCCGAAGCCGTTGGCGCCGACCAGTTGTCGCCCCGCTTCGGCGAGCTGCTTGTCGTCCGCGGGCGAAAGACCCGCGGCGCGATGCGGCTCGGTTTGTAGCGAGTTGCCGTCGAGCGCCGAAAGGCAGGCCGGCAGATTGGCCATTTGATCCTTGGGAAACTGCGGCATCCGAAGCGTCATCCAAGGGCGCGAACGGCGGCCATCTTGCAGCACGGCTTTCATATATCCGGCCAGAAGTTTTTCCGAAACGGCTGTGAGCTGCGGCGGGCTGACGAGCTCGGCCGTTTCGGGCGCTTGATTCTCGGCCAGCTTCTGAATCACTTGCGGCGATAGCCCACCTTGTCCGTCGCGCTGATGGCAACCCAGGCAATTGAATCGAGCCAACGCCAACCGGGCCGTCTCGCTTGGCGCCGTCGTGCCGGGGGCGGAGAGCGATTGTTTGAGAAACGAGGCGGCCGCCGCCCGATCGAGCTCCGCGCCGAAGAGCGGCGTGGCGCCGTCGCTCTTGGTGTCCGCGGGCATCAAGCAGCCGGTGGTCGGTTTTCGAGCGATCGCGGCCAGATCGTGCTCGGCGAATTTAGCTGGCAGGGGATGGCTCGCGCCATCGGGAATGAAATCGTGACACGCGGCGCAATTCTTCTTTTCGAACAGCGTGCGGCCCATGTCCAGCAGCCGAGTCAAGACTTGATTGTCTTCGGGCGGCTCCGAAGGCAGCGCGAGCGATGTCGGCGACTTTTCGTCGCGGTGCATCAAATACAGGGCCAAGTGGTCGGCCTCGGCCTTATTGAGATTGAGGCTCGGCATGCGTCCGGCCGGATCGTGCGCGAGCGGATCCTGGAGATAAGCAGCCACGAGCCCGGTTGTCGTCTTTTGCTGCAAATTGCGGAGCAGTACTCGGGCAGCGGCCTCTCTCGTCGCTCCGTGGCAGACCAGACAGCCAGTTTGATTGAAGAGTCGTTCGCCGCCGGCGATCGCCGGTTCGTCCGCCGGCTTGGCGGGCTCGATTTTCGCCTCCGCTGCGCTCATTGCCGGGTGGGCCTTCGTCGGATTGGTCAGATACAACGCGACGGCAAAACGCTCGAGCTCCCCCGATTTGTCGGCGGAAAACAGCCGAGGCATGACCGCGTCGGGCCGCATCGACTGCGGATCGGCCAGCCAGCGAACAATCCAGGCTGGCTTGAGCCGCGACGCAGCATCGGTGAGCGCCGGACCGCGGCGAGTTGGCAATGCCCGCAGGGCGCCGCTGGCGTCTGTCGAGCGATGGCAGGCGGCGCAGCTATGTTCCTCGACCGACAGCCGGCCTTGAAAATACGAGTCATCGATCGCCGATTGGCCAAGAGCTTTCAACGTTTGGGCCGTGTGACCAAAAGAGAGAGCCGAAATCTGCTCGCGCGGCAAGTCTTCCGACTGCCAAAAGACCTTGAGCGCCGGCGCCTCGGTCGAGCAATCGAACGTCATCTCGAAAGGCGTCAGGCCAAACGGTAGCTCGATTGCGTCACTTGGCGTGGCTGCGGTGCGTGCGTCTATTTCCGACAATGCCAGCTTACGATCGGCAGTTAGAACAATTTCCACCGGCCCTGAATGAATCGCCGAGAATCGATATTTTCCGGCCTTCATGACTTTGATGACGCCAGTCCATTTTACCGACCAGCCCTTGACCGGCAACCGCGGATCGGGCGCCTGACCGGCGGCGAGCAAATACATAGGCGCCATTTCCGGCCTCGCGAAGGTCGGCTGCGAACCATTCACGAAATACTGTGCTACTAGCCCGGGCTGCTTGGCGTCTTCTTCGTCATCGGTTGCGCCGTTGGCGGGCGGGGCGGACCAAAACGGAGATAGCACGGCGCCTAAAGCAACGGCGATCGCGCAACGCGACACGCAAACTGAGAACCGCATACGAAGTCCGTTCGGGAGAGAAGGCAGGCGGGAAACGAGCGGCGGTCCGCCGAGCCTTAGCACGGCACGATGCACGCTATGCTAATTGACTGCAGCGAGATTCGCAAGGAATTGAACCGATGGCAAAACTCGTGAGCGAACATCGCAAGTCACCCGCTTCGGCAAGGTCGCAACGCAAAATGATACAAACACCTATGACTCCGGTGTCAGGCTAAAATCGGGCCAAAGCTCGCCCGGAATTACCTCCAAGATTGCGGCAATTCTTTCGACTGTCCGCCGCTCTGGTCGACACTGCTTGGCGATCATCCTCGTCACGATGGCCGCACTGATGCCTGTCCTGTCGGCGAGCGTGTCAACTGTCCAGCCGCGCTGTTGGAGGATCGAGGCGAGCCGATCGGCAAATATCGACCCTTGCAGATCGAGATCGGCCTTGGCCAAAACCATTTCCGGCGCGCTTTGAACGCGAACCTCGCCGTCCATCAACTCGGCCGACAAACTTGGAAATAAGGCATCGACCACCGTATTGACGGCTCGCTGCCTTTCGTGGTCGTCAGCTTCGGGGTCGTTGTAAATAGTCAACATTTGGTCGACAATTTCACGCGTTTCGGCATCGCATTCCTGAAACGCACGATGAATCTCGAAATAGGTTCTAATGTTGTTTGCAATTACGTTACTTGCGGTCATCGTCGTTGTGCCGGCCATGATTAATTCCAATTCCGCGGGCATGATTCTTCGGAACCGTTGGTTACCACGCGATTAACGGTCCGGGTAAAATCGCTTCAGTACGATCTTCAATATCTATTCAAACACCTGGAGATCGCGATCGGTGAACCGCATCGACTTTTTTTGCAGGATCGCTAATGTCCAAATTCGACCGAGCGGCTCATTCGGTAAAACCACCCCCGCGAGGAAAAATATGATTCGCAAATTGTTGTGGCCACCGATACGGTCCGAAATCCGCAATTCGGCAGCTCGTGGGCGCTTCATTCCCTTGATCCATTCCCAATCCAAATCCTCGACTTGCCCGGCATCCGCCGCGCCGCTGTCCGGCCACCATGCCAGTTTGAGCGCATTCCGACGAGCCTCTTGATAGTCGCGACGTTTGGGAAATAGACCCATCGCGTCGCGAATGGCGGAAGCGGTTGGCTTGACGTAATACCGTCCGAAAAGCTTTGCCGATCGCGACCTTATAGATATACAATACGTTGCGGAAAACTTGTCCGATCGCTATCCAATCGTCCGCGTGGGATTGGATTGCTCCCAATTGGGCTTTGTCACCGCCGCGGCGATGATGATGGCCAAGTGTATGCCGACGACGGCCCACAGAGTCATCGCGACTCCGTCGGTGAAGCCGTAAGAGTGCAGACCGGCGCCGAGCTCGTTGACGCCGAACATCGACCAGCCGACGGCGATGTTGCCGGCGACGGCCAGGATTGCCAAACCGCGATCCTTGACCATACCGCCCCAGCGGGCGTGCAACACCAGCGCGTTCCAGAGCACGATGATGAGGGCGCCATTTTCCTTTGGGTCCCAGCCCCAGAATCGGCCCCATGAGTCGTCCGCCCAGAGGCCGCCCAGCACCGTGCCGAAGAAGCTGAAGAAGATCGCGAAGCAAACCGTCGCGTAGATCATCCGGGCGAGGTCCTTGCCGAGCGTTCCTCGCGAGACGAGTTTAGTGGCGCTCGCGGGCTTCGAGCCGAGCAGCGTGCGCAGGCCAGTCGTGTCCCAGGTTCGCCCAACGAGTGGCATGTTCAACTGGGTCGTGAACAAACTCAAAATCACATAAGTCAATCCAAGCAGACCCGCGATGAATGTCGTCGCGTATCCGAGCGTGACACAGACAACGTGCGTGGCGAGCCAGAATTGCGTGTCCAGCACGGCCTCCAAAACGCCGAACGTATCGGTGCTGGAAACGAGCAGATGCGCGATCAACAGCGCGGCGAAACCCGCGGCGCCGGCGACAATGTTGCCGAAGGCGATCGAGTAAACTGCCTCGAACGCTAGGCCCAATAGTACGGCCCCAAATCCGATGAATACCGCGGCGGAATAAAGATTCGTGACCGGCGGACGACCGGAGATTTGCATCCGCGCCACCAGTCCCCAGCCGTGAATCGCCAGAGCGACGACGATCAACCAAAAAGCGCCTCGATTGAGCGCGGCGCCCCAGTTCGAGCCAAAGCCGAGCAGGCCGACGAAAGCCAGCAGCAGCGCGACCAAGTACAGTACCGCAGCCGCATAAAAGGGGCTAAAGAAATTGAAGTACGTCTCGAATTGCACCTTGGGCATGTCCAGCCCTTTCACGGGCTGGGCCGCTTCGAGCCAGTCTCTATATTTGACAACCTCGCTGTTAAACGCTTTCACATCGTGGCTACCGTAAGCGGCAAAGATGCTCCGCAACGACTCGAGCGCCGGATTCAGCTTGTCCTTCTGCTGGAGCACCGTTTGGGCGAAGGCCTCATCGTGCGCCAGCGCGAATGGCTCCCATTGCAATTTGCCATCGGCCAGGGGCACGGCCATCGGTCGCGGCCGCTGCTCGAAGCCGGCATGCACTCGCTCCGTCTGCTTCCGCCATTTCCCGAACTCGGCGATGAACCTGCTCTTGGCGGCTTCCGGGTCTTTGTCGATCTCTTCGCGAGTCGGCAGTTCAGGCCAAGCGATCGGCGTAAAACCCTCTTGGATGTCGAGAAACAAGCTCACTCGCTTGCCAAGATCGAGAATTTTCTTCTGCACCAAACTGAGCTTCGCGCCATCGACATCCTTGGCCAGATTCACCTGTTTGGCCAACTCGTCGAAGTGCTCCACGATCTCGCTCATCGAATACGTCAGATCTTGCCGGGGCGTCAGATGCAAAGCCGTTTGCACGTCGACGTTGTCGATGCGAAATACGCGATGCTCTTCGGCGGCCTTCGGATCGGCAATCACATCCAGCAACCACTGGACGGCCGTGTGCGAATGCTTGTCGGCGTCTTTGTAAGTCGATTTTTCGGAAATCACGCGAAGCGTGTTTTGGGCCAGCGTATCGAAGGGCTTTATTCGCCCGCCGTCTTGCACGGGCAATTTACCGAACTCGTAGTAATTCATCGAGTCGCTCGAAGCGGACGGCGGAATTGCCATGCTCACTGCCCAGCCGGCGAACACCGCCACGACGACCCACGGCAAATAAGTAACCACCGCCGACCGGGGCTCCGAAAGCGGCTCAGAGATGTGATCTCCAAAGTCGTTGCGCGCCGCCGGCCGATGGGCTGCTCGATTCTTGCCGTTCGATCGTGAACTTGCCGATTTCGGTTCCGCCAATTCGGCGACCAGCACATTCGATCGGGCTACCGGGCTCGCGGCAACGCGGTCTTCATCCGTGCGGCGCCGGATAAATCGGCCGAGCACCGTCATGAAATGAGCCAAAAGACCGACGACGACGATCATGCAGCCGACGTACGGAATCATCCAAGCCCGATTAGCGACGATGCTCAAGGTCGAATACTTCGTGCCGTCCGGCATCTGCGAAAAATTCGTTTGGTACAGGGTCTCGCCTTCATAGCGCAGTGGGTTGTTCATCCAAATTCGCTTGTCTTGCAGATCCACGTGCCGATCGCCATCGATCAGGTGGATGAACGACGAATAATCGCGCGGCGTTTCGGTGCCCGCGTAGTCGCTCTTGCTAACGGAATCCAGGTGAATCGAGTAGGGCTTATAGACGCGTTTGAATCGAAGCGCGATATCGTACTTGGTTTTGCCGACTTCAATCTGGTCGTGTTGCGGCACTTCGACCCCGACGAGCCGCGTGCCGAGCGACTCCTTCGAGTCCTTCTTCAGCAGCTTGAGATACGCGGCCGATACGTCGACTTTGCTCGACGAATCGGCGCCCGCGCCGGGGCGCAACTCGACGGCGATGTTTTGCAGTCCCGCGCCGGCCGTGGCCGGATTGGCGTCGTCCGGCATGGCCGCGCGAAGCCCGGCGTTCTGAATGAACTTGACCACTTGAATATCGAACGGCAATCGCGCGTCGCTGATGACGGCGCCGTCGGTGAGCAGCGACTTGGGAATAACGGTGACCGCTTCCATTCGCGGGTCGGACGAATCGACCACGGCCAGTTCCACGCCCCGAATGTCCTCGGAATAGTTGCGAGCTTCTCCTTCGCGGAGTGTCATCTGCGACTCGACATTCGTCATGCCGACGAACAGTTCGTTGAACATCATCAGGCCCACGCCCAGATGGATCACGACGATGCCGGCGCGATTTTTGAAGATCAGCAGGCAAGCGCCATAGATGGCCAGACCGGCGGCGCTGCCTTGAATCAACTGCCAGAGAATACGCATCGCCGAGCCATCGGGATTCAGGCCGCTCATTTGAAACCAACTGCCGAGCATCGCGATGGCCAGCGTTGCGAAGAGTAACAGCCACCAAGCCAAGCGGTTGTTCCAATCCATCGTCGCGAGCCGATAGACGCCCGCGATCACGACGGCCAGTAAACAGCTTTTGATGCCCATCCAGAGCCACGACCAAAACTCGGGCGACGCCGTTTGATCGACAACACCGCCCGTAAAGCTCGCATGGGCAACCACCCACCAAGTGACACCGATCGCCGCGGCAAACGCGACGATTCCGGTCGCCAGCCGATTTCCGCGGGCCTGTATTTTGAAACGCACCAGATGGGCCGCGACCAGATTGACGGCCATTACCGTCCCAATCAGCCAACCTCCGGGAAAGTAAAACCCTTTGCCCATAAGCCAATGGACGGCGCTACTGCCGAAAAACTGCGCGTCGGCCGACTCCCACGACGGCGGAAAGAAAATTTTCAAGTCGATCCAGGCAAATGCTGTCCGGAAATACTGGCGGATGACCACCCAGATATCCTGATCGACCTGGGCCAGGGTGCCGACGAACACGATAAAAATCGCCATCGCAAAAAGCGCGACGGTCAGCTTCAGCGAGGCCAGTGGCTGGACAATTTTCTTCCAGAGCGCCAACTCTTCGCGAGCACGAGGCTTGAAAAAAGCCCGTCCGCTGTCCAATTCCGTGGCCGTATCGGCAGGCATTACATCAGTCGCCATCGCTGGGCTCCGATTACTTACTGCCGTCATCGGCGAACTTGATTGACTTAACGAACGACTCGAAGTTGGATTTTTCGCGCTCGGCCAACTGTTTATCCCCTTGGAGCTTGAAAAACCAGAGACGACCTGCGTGCGACGTGATCGCGCCCAGGATCGCGCTCTCTGGTCCGGCCAATGCCACATAGCTGGCTTGCTCGCCGCCGATCAGGATCTTTTTGACGATGGCCGCGAGTGCGGGTTGGTCGGTCGGATCGAGACCGATTTGCCGGCGCCAGCGATTGACGTTGGCCAGCAAACTATCGGGCGTGAGATCGCCATCGAGCGGCGTGGCCGTAATCTGCGCCTTGCGAGCGCCATCGCGAACGACAAAACTGGCCGAACTGAAGCCCGTGGTTTGGCCGACTTTCCAGCCGTCGGGAGCGTGGAATTTCAAGTCGCTTGGCGGCGCCGCGCCGGCGTCGCCGGTGCTGGCTGCGTCGATCGGTGGATGACCGGCGGGCAAAGACTTTTCTCCGCCAGAACCGGCCGCCGTATTGGCCGGTCCGCCTGCGAACGGGGCTCCGGCCATGCCCCCCGCTTGATACTTGCCTGTGATGGCAATTAAATAGGCCGTCGTGTCGGCTATTTTGAATTTATGCAATTCGTCGGCCAAACGTTCCGGGCCGACCGGTCGCAAGCGGAATTGGCCTCGCCAGCGGTTCACATTTTCTAGCAGCGATTTCTCAAGCTGGGCTTTATTGTCGCCTTCGGTTTTGGGCAGTGAGCTGACGGCCAAATCCAGGGACGCCGCACCACCGGTCATGACGATCGTGGCGAACCGCATTTCCGAGCCCGGCTTTTGGGTCCAGCCCACCGGCAGCGACCACTGGGGCGGCGCGTCGTCGGCGGAGTCGAACTTAATCGAGTTCAAAAATGTCACGAATGACTTTTGATTTTCGACGACGGCGCCATCAGGCCCAACAACTTTAAAGAACCAGAATTTTTCGCCATGCGGCACGATCGCCGCCAGCATTCGGTCCTGCCGAGCGACGGCGGCGCTGGCGCCGCCGGCCGAGGGCGAGTCGTGATACAGTTCCTTCTGCAAGACTTCTGGCTTCACGACCTCGTAATGCTCGATTTCGTCCGCCTTTTGACAGCCCGGCAAGGCGAACAACAAGCCTCCCATGCAGCAAAAAGCCGCAATTCGAGCGCGGACCAGCGATGACTGGCGATCGGAGAGCATGGGGCGTGGGATGGAAGCACGGCGGCGGACGTCACATGCGGGCAAGCCGCCGATAAATCGCCGCCCGGGTGGGGTTTTTGGAGATCGGAGCTTCATCTGATGATTATACGACCCGGAAGCGACCAATGTACAGAGAAGGGCGAAGTCGGGAGACGGGAGTTACATAGCCGCGGCATCCTACTGCGCCGTCATGCGTGGCCGATGTCTCACGGCGCAGCAGAATGCCGCGGCTATGTGCTTCGTCTGCCTGACTCCCGACTCCCGACTCCCGTCTCCCGACTCTGTCCCCCCGGCCAGTGCTCGTTAATCTTGCGCCGCAGAAAATCCGCGCTGCGGCGGAGCTGGTCCAGGCCCTCCACGCCGTCTTCGATGCTGATCCAGCCATTGAAGCCGACCGCCGAAAGCTCGCTGAAAATCGCGTCGTAGTCGTTCAGGCCACAACCGATCTCGCCGTGCCGCAGCCGCCGGGCGTAGCCGACGCTGTCTTCCTCGCGGCGCAGATCGTCGATCGTACCCTCGACCAAATAACGGTCGCTGGCGTGCATCGTGACCACGCGGTGCTTCACGCGGCGAAGCAGCTCGAGCGGGTCCTCGCCGGCCAAGAGGGTGTTGCTCGGGTCGTAGTTCACGCCAAAATGTGGATCGTCAATCTGGGCGATCAAATCGCAAAATACATCCATCCGCTGGGCGAACTCCGGATATTGCCAATAGTTGTCCTTATAGTGATTCTCGATGATCAGCGTCACGCCGGCCGCCGCCGCATGGGGCAAGCAAGCTTTGATGCTCTCGGCCGCGTAGCGAATTCCATCCTCGCGCGAGACGTCCGGCCGCCGCTGGCCGGACAGCACGCGGCAGAATCGGGCGCCGAGCGCTTCGGCCATGTCGATCCAACCCAATTCCAGCTCGATCTGCCGGCGGCGGAACTCGGGATCCGGATGCGTGAAATCGGGCGAGCAGCAGAGCATGGGAATCGTCATGCCGCGATTCTCGACCTCGCGCCGTGCGGCTGGCCAAGCCCTGCGGTCGGCCAGTTCGAGAAAGCCCGAGTAGAACTCCAGACCATCGACTTCGAGCGTCGCGGCCATTTCGGCCCAATCGTGAATTGCGATCGTGCCGGCGACGCACATCTCGTCCATAAACGCTTTGGGGAACGCGGCAAGCTTCGGCATGTGCTACTCCGGCAACGCGACGTGAATTAAATTCCATTCATTATAGCCGAGCTCGTCTGCGACGCGATCTGATTGCGAAGGAAGAAAGTCGCGTCGCAACCGTGCGCGACTAATGAAGACGTTCGCGCGGGGTTCGCGGCGTTCGCTCCCCTCCCGCAGTTGGCGATCGGGGCGTATACTCAGGAAAATTTCGCCAATCGTAACGACTGGAACATAGGGATAGACTATGGCCGCCTCCACGCCGCTCTCTCGACCGCAGCGCGTCGATCATCCTTTTCGCAAGGCCGCGATCTTATTTGCCGGCGGTCCGGCCCCGGCCGCGAACGCCGTGATCTCAACGGCCGCCGTCTCCTTTTTGCGGAACGATATCCAGGTCGTCGGCGTGCTCAATGGCTATTCGAATCTGGTGGAATACAGCCCCGAAAAGCCGCTGGTCGAGGGCAAGCACTACATCATGATCGACCACCAACGGCTCCGGCGAACGCGAAACTCGCAAGGAATTTTGATCGGCACCGCCCGAGCGAATCCGGGTAAAGATGTCTCGCATCCGAGCCATTTGGACGATCCGAAGCGATCGGCCGCGCTACGCACCGTGTACGAGGCTCTGTGCTCGCTGGAAGTCGACGCGCTCGTTTCGATCGGCGGCGACGACACGCTGAAAACGGCGAATAAATTCAAACTGTTTCAAGACCGTCTTCCCCCCGGCAGCCGACGTATCCCGGTCGTGCATCTGCCCAAGACGATCGACAACGATTACATGGGCATCGATTTCACGTTTGGCTATTTCACGGCGGTCGACACGATCGCCGGCGAAATTCGTAACCTGCTGGCCGACGCCGAGGCCAATCGAGCCTATTTCTTGGCCGAAACGATGGGCCGCAGCGCCGGTTGGCTGGCGTACGGCGCCGCGATCTCGGGCGAAGCCAGCTTGGTCATCAGCGTCGAAGATATTTACGGCAAGTACTCGGCCGTCGAAGAATCGACCGACGCCAAGACGGGTGAAAAGAAATCCCGGTCTGTTATGAACGTCGGCGAAGTCGTAAACCGGATCGTGAAGACGATGCGCGTTCGCGACGAGCAGGAGGGCAAAGAATACGGCGTGATCGTGATGGCCGAGGGTTTGGCCGAGTTCTTGCCGGACGAATTTCTCCGCGGCATTCCTCGCGACGACCACGACCACATCGCCATCTCGCAAGTCAACCTGTGCCGGATGTTTGCCAAGCTGGTGATGGAGGAATACAAGAAGCAGACCGGCAAGAAACGCAAGATCACCGGATTGCAACTAGGCTACGAAGCACGCTGCGCCAAGCCGCAAGCGTTCGACGTGATGCTCGGCAGTCAATTGGGCGTCGGCGCCTATCGGGCTCTGGTCGAACGGCGACTTAACGGCGTGATGGTCTCGGTGTCCGGTCAACTCGAACTGCGGTACGTGGATTTCGAGCACCTCGTGAATCCGGAGACACTGGTGACCGTGGTGCGATATGTCGAACCGGCGTCGGATTTTTACAAGTTGGCGAGGTTTCTGGAGACGTATGTCAACGAGTGAGCCGAGTTGCCGCTCAATACTCGTTGGCGCTGCCGTGATCGGCGAGCGGGGCCGCCGCTTTGACGACCTGGCGCACCTGCTTTGAGGCCACCTCCGCCGTTAGCTTCTCGATCGCGGCGTCGATCGACATGACGCCCAGGTCGCCCTCAATGCGATCGCGAACCGAGACCGTGCCGGCGGCCGCTTCCTTGCCCCCCACGACGAACATGTAGGGAATCAGCTCAAGCTGCGCGTCGCGGATTTTAGAATTGATCTTTTCCGCCCGATAGTCGCCTGCCGTGCGGAAACCGGCGGACCTAAGTTTGGCCTCAAGCTCCCGGGCGAACGTCTCGACTTTTTCGCTCAGCGATAACACGCGAACTTGCTCGGGCGCGAGCCAGAGGGGAAACGCTCCGGCGAAGTGCTCGATCAACACGCCGATGAACCGTTCCATCGATCCGAGTGGCGCGCGATGGATCATCACCGGCTTGTGCGGATGATTATCGGCCCCGATGTATTCCAGGTCGAACCGCTCGGCGCTCGGCAGGTTGTAGTCGAGTTGCACCGTGCCCAATTGCCACTCGCGGCCGATGCAGTCGGCGACGACGAAGTCGATCTTGGGGCCATAAAAGGCCGCCTCGCCGCGTTCGGGAGTGCAGCCCGGCAGATTCATCTCGCGGGCGACCTGCTCGATCGCTCGTTCGGCCTTGTCCCAACTTTCGGCGCTGCCGACATATTTGTCGCTCGTCGGATCCCGGAATCCGAGCCGGGCGCGATAGTCCGTGAGGCCCAGCGATTTGAGCACGGTCTGAGTAAAGTCGATGCAGCCGCGGACTTCCTCGGCGACTTGCTCTTCCGTGCAGAAGATATGGGCGTCGTCTTGCGTGAAGCCGCGGACCCGAGTCATGCCGCCAAGCTCGCCCGACTGTTCGTAGCGATAGACCGTGCCGAATTCAGCCAACCGCACGGGCAGGTCGCGATAACTGCGCGGCTTCGTCTTATAGATCATGATGTGATGCGGGCAGTTCATCGGTTTGAGCAAATACTGCTCGTCGTCGGACATCACGATCGGCTTGAACTGGCTGTCAGAGTAATAGGGATAGTGGCCGGAGACTTTATACAGATCGACCTTGCCAATATGCGGCGTGTAGACGGGCGAATAACCGCGCCGAGCTAGTTCTTCCTTGGTGAAGTTTTCGAGCACTCCGCGAATCGCGGCGCCTTTGGGCAGCCACAGAATAAGGCCCGAGCCAACGAGCGGGTTTGTCGCGAACAGCTCAAGCTGCTTGCCGAGCACGCGATGGTCGCGGCGCTTCGCTTCCTCGACGGCCTTCAGATAGGTTTCGAGGTCTTCCTTGCTAAACCAGGCCGTACCGTAGAGCCGCTGCAATTGCTCGCGAGTCTGATCTCCCTTCCAATAAGCTCCGGCCACGCTCAGTAGCTTGAACGCGCCGATCGCACCAGCCGCCGGAATATGTCGGCCGCGGCACAGATCGATGAATTCGCCCTGACGATAGAATGACAATTCGGTCTGATCGGCCAAGCCTTCTTGAATGTGCTCGACCTTGAAATCTTGATGCAACTCGCGGCACAGCTCGAGCGCCTTGTCGCGGGGCTGTTCGATTCGCTCGAAGGCCTCGTCGGCATTGATGAGCTTGGCCATCTCGGCTTCGATCGCCGGAAAATCGGCTTCGCTCAGCGGCCGAGGCAGCTTCATGTCGTAATAGAACCCGTTTTCGGTGGTCGGACCGAATGCCAGTTGCACGCCCTCGAACAGTCGCATCACCGCGCGGGCCATGATATGGGCACACGAATGCCGCATGATCCGCAGCGCTTCGGCGTCCCGTTTGGTGAGCAGGCGGATCGCGATCTCGCCGTCCGAGGGTAGCGGCGTCGTGGAATCGACGGTCTGGCCGTTCACTTCGGCCGCGATCGTGGCCTTCGCGAGTCCGGGACCAATATCGGATGCGATGTCGATGGGGCGAACCCGACGATCGTATTGGCGAACGCTGCCGTCGGGAAGTTTGACTTTGAGCATGAGCGAGTTTTCGAGATTCGGTGGAGAGCCGCCGCGGATCGTGGTTGGGTTGCCGTATTGAAAAGTATAGGAACGGGCCGTTTGACAACAAGAGACGTTCGGGGACGGGGCTAGCCCGCATTTCTCACTGCCCCTATGGAAAAAGGCTGCCCGCTATGGCATAAGTTGTTGTCGCTAAACACAACTTGATCCACGGCACGGAGGCAGCCCTATGAGTACAGAGTGTAAACAATCGTCGTTTGATTTCCA
>JBBQWR010000065.1:0-23168 GCA_038210495.1 Pirellulales bacterium | reverse complement strand
TTCGCCGCGCCGCGCTGAGCCTGGTCAAACAAGAACGCATCGAGAAGGGAAGCCTGCGCCGTAAGCGACTGCGGGCCGGCTGGAACAATGCTTACCTCGAAAAGCTGCTAAAATGCGCAAGCTGAAATGCGTTCGCCCTGTGGAGATAAGCGAGATCGCCGCCGGGGTGGTCACGCCCGCGGCGTTGCTCAAAGCGCTGGACACCGTCCCCTGGGGAGAAGTGTTTTTCCGGCCATACCAGTAGAACGTGCCGCCGTTGGCGCCGACCGAAATCGCCTGACTGGCGATCGTGTCAGCGCCCCCCTGGTAGTTCATGATCCCGCCGCCGTTTAACGTTAACGAGCTTCCTAGTACGAGACTGCTGCCGGCGACCATGCCGCTATTCAGCGTGACAGGACCGCCGGTGTAATTGTGGTTGAAGAAGAAAGCGGATGTGGGCGAGGCGGAGACAGTAATGCCGCCGGCGCCCGTGGGTGCATTTTCAAACTTCGCCGAGGCGAGCGAATTCGTTCCGACTCCGACAAACACATAGGGACTGCTGGAGTTGTAAAGCTGGCCGCCGACGCCGGCCAATGTGAGCCCGCCGCCGCCCACCGTAAGGTTCGTAACATCGATGTCATAGGCGGATGCATTGATCGCGATGGTTTGCGGGTTGGCCCCTGTTGCGAGCGTGAGGAAGGGAATTGGCTTGCCGTTCGGATTTGGGTTGAGTGTGGCAAGCACCATCGTGCCGCCGGTGAGGGTCGGATAGGCGACGTCGTTCAAATTTATCGCCCCGTTATTGCTATTGAAGAACAGGGCGCCGGCGGTCGGAAACGTATTGCCGTTGACCTTGTAGCTCGCCGAGCTGCCGTTGGTATTGTTGAACAGCGTGGCGCCGCTGTTTACCGTCAGTGTGCCGGCGGCGCTACCGAATGTCGACGTGCCGCTATTATTGACCGTGGTCAGAAAACCGCCGTCGTTGATCGTGATCGTATTTGTAGGCGTTAGGGCCGCGCTGACAACAAGCGAACCGCCGTAGTTGATCGTGTAAGCGCCACTTCCCATCGCGGTCAGGCTATTGACTGATACGTTGCCGGCGAGCGAGCCGGAGGCGGAGTTGTCGCCGATCGTGATGGCGCCGGTGTTCGTGGCAGCGACGACCGTGGATTGCTGCGTGACCGCGCCGGGACCTTTGTAGGTGATGGCGTTTGCGTTCCAAGTAAAGCCGGTCCCAAAGGTGACGCCGCTCATGGAGGTGATGGTGGCCGGGCTCGAAATGGTCTGGCTGGCGTTGGAGAACGTCAGGCTGCCCGTGTTGACCACGTTGCCCAGCGTGACGGCGCCGTTGATCACCAGCGGGCTGTTGGCGATGGCCAATGCGCCGGTACCGTTTGAACTCAGGGTTCCGCTAGTCAAGGTTAGCGTATTGCCCGCAGCGCCCAGCGCATTCACATTGCTAACTTGCAAGAGCGTGCCCGATCCATTGA
The DNA here is from genome assembly GCA_038210495.1 of Pirellulales bacterium. Taxonomy (GTDB): domain Bacteria; phylum Planctomycetota; class Planctomycetia; order Pirellulales; family DATAWG01; genus JBBQWR01. The sequence continues at coordinate 21,699 of JBBQWR010000065.1, read as the reverse complement.
GGACAAGTCCGCCCGTGCCGGCGCCGGCGGTTGAGCCGGAAAACAGAAAGCTGCCCGTGCCGGTCAGGGTCAATTGGTTGCTGTAGTTAATCGTCCCGCTGTCGGTAAAGAGGCTGGCCGAATTGTTGGTCCAGCTTTGTGAGTTATTGAGCGTCAAGGCCGTGCTGAGGAACACGGCGCCGTTGGATGTCGAGCCGAACGAGAATTGCGGGATATTAATGCCGCCGTCGCCCGCGCCGCCGTCGCCGAGCGTGATGAGCGTACCTCCGGAGATCGTCGTGCTGCCGGACGCCTGAAAATTCAAGCTGTCGGCAACCTGCAAGCCGCTGACGCTGACCGTATATCCGGCATTGCCGCTGGTCGAGGTTGGGCCGGCGACGAAATAAAGATCATCGGTGTTCTGAGTCATGTACGAGCTGGTGGCGGTGGAACCGGTTGGATCGGTGTTCCACGTCGTTCCGCCGCTGGACCAAGTACCGGTAGGTGACGAACCCGCGCCGGCCGTCGCGCCATTGGTGTCCCAGTAATAATTAGTCGCCCGAGCGATGGGACTTGCCGCGACGAAAACGATCGCAGCGCAGAAAGTTACCAGGATACGACAAAGTAGGGCCGAAAAACGAACGGGCATGAGCGGTCCCTTGATTGCGAAAAGAATTGAACGGGTTGTTCTCGGAACTGAGAACGGAGGGGCGGAAAGGGGGGTGGATTACGAATCGAGTTTTCGCATCCGGAAACGACCGTGGGGCAATTTACTCCATCGTATCTAAGGTCGCTGGCGCGCACGTTTTGGCGGAAAATCCCCTAATTTTTCCCCAAATCGCATAAAGGAACTTTTTTTTGAGTTTTTCCGCCAAATTTTGCCGCGGGCGTCCTTATGCTTTGACGGCATCGTATTTGCGCTCCCACAAGGCACTGACTGGCCATTGCGGTTCCGGCGAGACCTGAATTGGGTGGGAGGCATAGGGGCTGGCAGGCACAGGGACCGCTGCCTGGGGGCCACTTCCTGGGGGCGATCGCGAAAATGAGTCCTTTAAGAGTAGCCGCGCTCCGCAGCCGAGACCGTCCGATGACCAGTCCGCAACACGATCCGGCAGACCGAAACGAGATCGCGGCGCTGCTGATGCGCCATAGCGATTCGGTGTACGGCTATATTCTGGCCTGCGTCCGTAATCGGACCGACGCGGATGATTTACTCCAAAACGTGGCCGTCGCCGTGATTGCGGCCAAAACTCCGCCGACGGCCGACGCCGATTTCGGCCGTTGGGCGCGGGAGATCGCTCGGCGGCGAATTCTGGAATATCAACGTGGCAAGGCGCGTCTGCAAATCGTGGACCCGCTATTGCTCGAACGGCTGTCCGAAGCGGCAAACTTCGTCGATCAGGCCGGTCAAGAGGCTGCCCGCCGCGAAGCGCTGCTTCAATGCGTCGAGCAACTTCCGCCTCGCAGTCGCCAACTGCTCATTGACCGATATGCGGGCGCCTCGGAAGATATCGAGGAGATCGCGCGGCGTTTTGGCCGGACCGTTCAAGGTGTCTATTCCGCCCTGTATCGCGTACGGCAGATATTGCGCGATTGCGTCGATCGAAAGCTCGCACCGGAGGCGCGCCCATGAACGGTGATATGAATGCCGTCCTCGTCGCCTATCTGCACCGCGAACTGTCAGATGCTCAGATGGCGCAGCTGGAAGCTCGATTGCGATCGGATCTTGCGCTTGCGCGGCGACTCATTGAGATCGCCAGCGAGGAAGCCACGCTGATCCGCTGGGCTCGAGGCGTGCATAAAGCCCAGCAGATCGACGACGCGGAGTCGGCATTGCGGGCGGTCGAAGACTTGCAGGCCGACGCGAGGCAGGCCCGTGAACCGGCGCAAAATCCGCCCGCTAAAATCTTTCCGGCGCTGCGGTTTCCCACCTGGGGCGACATAACCGGCATGGGAACGGTGTGGCTCGGCTCGGGAGTGGTGTTGTCAGTCTTGGCGATCGCGATTGGGGCCTGGTTGCTGTGGCGCCCCGGCACGCTTCCCGGCGGTCCGGCGATCGCCCGCGTGACGAGGCTCGAAGAGGCCACATGGGCCGTGGGCCATCCGGCCGTTCGGGAGGGAACCGGGATTCCGGCGCATTGGGAATTGAATCTCAAGAGCGGCGCCGTCGAGATCGCTTATCCCAGCGGAGTGACGCTTCGCCTGACGGGGCCATCGAGACTAAAAATGAGCGATTCGATGCACGGACTCCTGGAGCTCGGCCAAGTCGCCGCTTATGTGCCGTCGCCGGCCATCGGTTATACGATCGACACGCCGTCGCTTGCCGTGCGAGATCAAGGAACTCGATTCGGCGTGCGAGTGGATCCCAAAGCAGTAACGGAAGTCCATGTGTTCGAAGGCGCGGTCGAGGCCAAATCGTCGGCGGGTGAGGGGCGACTGACGCGGACACAGCCTCTGACGATGACGCAGGCGGCCCGATTCGACACGATCGGCAAACTGATCGATTGGCTGCCGCCCGATTACGATTCCTTCGCCGCCAAGCGGTTGGCGCCGGGGGTGGTCAGCACGAGCGAAAATGTCCGCTGGCTGTTGAGGCCGCCGCCGTCGTTGGAAAGAGATGGTTACTCGAGCGACGACACGATGATTTTGGTGCTCGAGCGACAAGATGTGATTTTGCCGCTCGATCTGCGGGTCACCTTCAAAGCGCCCATGAACGGCACGAAGTCGGCCTACGACAGCAATACGGCCGTCCTACCGGCTGGACTGCGCGTCGATTCGTATTTGCTGCATTTCAATGCAGCGAAAATAAATCCAAACGTAACGGGAATCGGGGGAAACGTGAAATTCGAACGGCCGATCGTGGGCGTGATCGCCCGCGGAGATCAATTAATCAATTCCGACAGCGCATTCGGGGCGCCGGGCGTCCAATACGAGATCGGGGATGCGAAGATTCGGGGCTTGAAAAAAGCGTCGGGTGGAGGCGGGTCGGATGTGTTGATCTTCAGTGGCCGCAACGGGGTCGGCATCCATTGCGACAGTCATCGGGGCTCGGTGTCCGAATTGCGGATCCTCGTTGAGGCCAAGCTTTAGCTAGGGCTTGTCGCGACACCGCCTCGAATTCCGCCCGCCCCCCTTCTCCACCTGGAATCGCCGCTGCTTACACACGACTCGATAGTACCTCCTGTTGAATCCGTTCTGGGATCGCTCGGCATGCTGGCCGAATCCCGTTTCCGTTTTCCTTCGTAGAGAGTTTACTCCCATGCGCTATTTGCTCGCTCGTGCTCTGTTCGCGTTGGCTTTCTTCTCCGGCGCTGCGCCGGCGCTGGTCGTCGGCCAAGTTACATTGCCGCAGGTCGCCCCGAAATTCATCGATACCGATCGAGCCCTGGCGGCTGAATTCGGAACGTCGCTCGGTCGGGCGTCGCAAACGGACATCAGCGCCGCCATCGTGGCGCTCGCGGAGCGACTGCCGGTGGGGGGCGCGATCGAGCTGCCGCGCAATGTCGCGTGTGGTCGGCTGGATTTTCGACGAGTCGCCGATGGAGTGCAGATCACCGGCGGGCATGGTGGCGCAATCGTGCTGGGTGGTGGACAATCTCGCCTGCAAATCATGTTTTCCTCCCTCGACGAGGAGGTTCTGTCGGGCTTAAGCCGTCCGCCAGCCCGCATCGATCCGAGTCGAGCCGATCAGCAGTTGGCCGCTCGCGAGTTTAGCGATGTGCGGATATTCGGCGCCGCGGAATCGCCCGCCAGCGACCTGTTCGCCATGTTCAATCGGGGCTCGATTAAGATTAGCCACGACGTGGACCATTGCGCCTGGATCGCCGGCGAAGGCGCCTTTGGACGGCGCACCGTCACGGCCGACGCGAAGGTCGATAATTCTCTATTCCTCTGGTTCGGCATCAATTGGCCGTTTGCCGATTACAACCAACATTGGAATCCCAAAAACGCGAGCCGCGATTGGGTCAAAGAAAACGCCCAGTTGGATTTCAATCTGCATGGCGGCGGCGAGGGTACTCGAATTTACGAGATGATCGAGACTAATTACGGCAACCCGGGCCCATCCGCCGTATTTGAAGACTGCCAAGGGACGGCGATTTTTCACGGTTCGACCGAGCGGGGCTCGGCGCAGGGCCCCGGCGTGTATTACCTGAAGAATTGCAAGGGAGTCCAACTCGGGCTGCGGGGAATCAACGCCTTTGGAGTCAACAACGGCGATCCGCGCGCGGCCGATGCCAATCGCGATATCACGATCGAAGGGGGCAAAGGCAACATCCTTTATGCGATGCGCACCTGGTCGAATTCCAACGAAGTCTCGCTATGGAACTCCGATCCGGAGTTGCAGCTCTGGGAAGTGGCCTCGCAATATGGTCAGCAGGGGACGGCGGGCGCATTTCGGTTCGCGGTCACTCCCTATTACGGTCGCCCTACGCCCGACTATCTCGCCAAACTGAATTTGCCGACGATGGCGAAAGAGATATTTCAGCGGAGAGCGCAAAAGATGAAAACCGACGGAAATATGGCCGGCGTCCCCAATCCCGACTCGGTGGAGCGCTTGACCGAAAAGCTCAAGACGGGACGACACATGGACGCGCCGTTCAACGCCACCGACGAGGAAACATTGATGGCCGGCAAGGTCGATCTCACGCAGCCATCGCATCCGGCCGCGACGATCCCGGCGCCGCCGCGCGTGCCGGCCACGGACGCTCCGCGAACGCGACGGCCAATCGCTTTCACGCAGACCGCCGATTTCGGCCGCGCGCTTTTGGAAGCCGGCGCCGATCCGACTGGAAAGCAACCCAGCGACGAGGCGTTCGCCACACTGCTCTATGGAGTCAGCCGTGAGAAGCTTCAGGAAATCATCGACGAGGCAATCTCGCTAGAAACCGACTTCCGTCGCGTGCGCGGCGAGCGTGACGCGAAATTGCGTGCCATCCAAAGCGATGACAAATCCGCTCGAACGACGATCTCCGAATCGTTCGAGCCACGATTGAAAAAGCTCAGAGGATCAATCGATGACAACGAGAGGAAATTACAGCATGCCGACGATTCGGGCGGCGGAAAAAAGGGCAAGCGTGGGAGAGGCACGTTCACCACGGGCAAAATTCGGTTGGACATTCCCGCCGGTACGTTCTATCTCAAACGGCCGTTGTATCTGCTGGCGGGCGTCGACGGAGTCTTCGGCGCGGGTCCCGAGAAAACCATTCTCAGGACCGATCAGCCTATTCAAGTCGTGAAATTGCAAACCGCAAGCGATGTCGCCAACCTGGCGATCGAAGGGGGCCGAACGGGCCTCGCTCTCACCGGCTCCGATCACGATGACGTGCTTAGTCCGCTATTACACAGTTATGTTTATGGCCACAACTTCTATAACATCACGTTCCGCAATCAGTCGTTCGCCGGAATGCATGTCGGCACGGACGAAGAAGGGATCCGCGGCGGCAGCGAGCACGATCAGAACAAATATGTCGATCTCCGATTTCTCAACACGGGCAAGTACGGCATCTACTTCAACGTCGGCATGCTCGACAAATGGCTCTGCCTGCACGGCGAGTTCGTCGGGCAAAAAACCGCGGGCATCGCCTGTCAGTTCAACAACCTGATCCACGGCTGCATCATCGATTCGACGTTCACCGAGATCGACGGGTCGGCGATCGATTTCTTCGGCGGAAATTGCGAAATCGGTTACGTCCCCTGGGAAGTCTGGATCGATGGCTGTCGGTTCAACGAATGCGGTAGCGCCGAGCATTTCGCCGTCGAGCAGGGCCTGACCGAGCTGAGCGCCTTCACCCACAACCGAATCACCACTAAGACCAAAACGATCGCCGGTGGCTACGCGGGTAGCCCTCAGATCTGCGAAGACAATTCGATCGACGTCAAACTGGCGGACGGAGCGCCTGCCATGAAGCTCCGCGGCGTGCGGACGATCAGCGTCTCGCGATCCAACGGCCATGTGCTTCGCGATATCACGGCCAACGGACCGGTCGTGTTCGTCAACGACGCCGAGCAGCACGGCGACCTGTTCGCAAAGTCGGAAAAGTGGCTCCGCGATCACAATCGTCCCGTCGTGGCCAAATGGGACACGAATCCAATGGCTCGCGAACTAGCGCCCAAGAACGGATGGGTGCATCCCTTCATCTTTTACCACTGCGATTTCGCGGGCCAGAAGTACGATTATACTTTGCTGAATGTCGATCCCGCCAAGAATAAGATACTAACGGCCGTGGACTTAACGCCGTTAGTCAAGTAATCCAGTGGGAACGCCGCATTTGTCCTCGGGAAAAATGGCCGCGCCGCCGACCGCCGGCAGGAAATCTAAGTCGTGATTTCGGCTGCGCTTACGTTAAAGCGGGCGAAGGGATTCGAACCCTCGACATGCAGCTTGGGAAGCTACCGCTCTACCAACTGAGCTACGCCCGCGCTTGGGAATCGGTCTTTGCTTTAGACCATGAGGACGGCCGAGAAAACTGACTTGTCTCTGGCGGCGCCGCTGCTTGCCCCGGCTGAAAGTGAGTCGAGATTTCAGCCGGCTTGAAAATGAAGCGAGGGTGACGGGACTCGAACCCGCGGCCTCCAGCGTGACAGGCTGGCGCTCTAACCAACTGAGCTACACCCCCGGACGATCGCAAAAGGGGAACTGCCGATTATAACTCCGCCTGGAATGCCAACAAGGGGCCTGGCGACTCGGCGCGACTACACGGCGCCCAGCTCGCCAAAGGCCAACGATTCCACGTGCTTGGGCAGTTTGACGACTTCCGCCCAGTGGACAGCGTCGATGGATCGGAGCATTCGGCCGGGCCACAACGAGCCCACGAAGACTCCACCGCCGAACGCGGCCGCAGTGGGCGCATTTGTATTCACGGTCCGGTCCCATTTCTTGCCGTCGCTCGAGACGTAGGTGGCGCCTTGGCCGATGCCATGGAACTGCTTCCCGTCGAAGATCATGGCGTTGATATGCTCGCCCTCTTCGCCCACGACCCGATCGGTCCACTCGATGCCGTCGATGCTCCGCATTCGCAGGCCGTGCAGACCGCCACCGACAAACACGCCGGCGCCGAAGGCTACGTCGATCAACGCATCGACCGGCTTATAGTCTTTGGCGTCTTTCCACTGAATGGCGTCGCGCGAGGCGCCGCGGCGGCCGTAGTCGCCGATACCCACGAGCAGATCGCCGCTTTGGGCGAATCGACGCAACAGATGCTTGCCGGACATCGTCTGTTGCGGTTCCCATTTCACGCCGTCGGTTGACGGGATGATAAAGAGCTTGCTTGCCCCGCCATCGCCGCCGATCGCGATGAATCGCTTGCCGAAGAAGACCATCGCGCGAACGAAGTTAGCGTATTCGGCGTCGCTTTTGGTCGGTTGCCATGCGACGCCGCCATCGGTCGCGGCGAAGATATTGTCTCCGCCATAGCGACCGCCAACGGCGCAGCGACCATTGCCGAAGCAGACGCTGACGTACATCTCGCCATCCTTGCCCGTTTGGCGATGCGTCCATTTTCGGCCATCGCGCGAGAACGTGCGCAGACCGTCCTCGCCGACGGCGATGAAGACGGCGCCGGTCAGTGGGGCGTCGGGCATGGGGGGGTAATGGAGACGGGAGACGGGAGTGACGACGACGTCGGGGGCGACGCTGACTAGGAGAGCGGTCAGATCAGATCAGGTAGGCAACCGTTGTAGGCGGCCTTGGGCGAGGTGCGGCTGTTGCCGAATTGGCCGGAGGTATCGCCCATTCGCGCAAGCAATTCGACGTACAAGTTGGCCATCGGCGTTTCGTTTTGATACGCGACGTGCCGCCCGAGCTTAAACGTGCCGCCACCGCCGCCAGCCACCAGGACCGGATAGTTTTGCGTGCCGTGACCGCCGTTGGCCATGTACGAGGTGTAGAGCAGCATGCTGTTGTCCAGCAGCGTCGAGCCCCCTTCGTCGATCGACTTCATCCGCTCGATCAGATAGGCGAAATATTGCGTGTACCAGGCGTGAATTTGCCGGCAAGCCTCGCGGCAAATCGGATCGGCGTTTTCCACGCGGTCGGCGTTGCCTTGATGCTCGAGCGTGTGCGCGTGCCGCTCGTAGCCAACCGTGACGACACCGGGGAACAGGGCTTCGTCGCTGCCGACCCCCATCGTGCAGACGCGGGTCGTGTCGGTTTGAAAAGCCAAGACTTGCAGGTCGGCCATCAAGCGAATGTATTCCTCGTGGATGGCCGGATTTCGGGGCACGAGATTGAGCATGCGATCGGACGATTGCATGTCGGTCGGCAAATGCTCCGGACGAGTCGGATGCGATGGCCCGGGCTGCGCAAGATCGGCCGCTTCGAGCGCCAAGCGATTTTGTGCGCGGTTGATACGACGCTCGATCTCGTCGACGGCCGAGAGATATTCGCCCAGCTTTTGCCGATCGGCGCCTCCCAATCGCTTGTTCAGCCGTTTGGCGTCGTCGAGCACGAGATCGACAACTTGCTTGTCGTAGGTGTCATCGATCACTGGCGCCTTCATTGGGTCGATGGGCTGGCCCGTGCGTCGCGACCAATTCGGGGCGACCAGCGAACGGCCCTTGAACATTTGCTTGAAGATCAGGCGAGGGTCCTTCTCGAAGGGCACATTGCTGCCGTTGCGGCGATAGCTGAACGACGTTTCGCCTCCGGCGTAACCGATCTCCAGCGAGGGAATCAAGCTGTCGTTTTTCACGAGTTCGGCGGCCCGTTGATCGATTGAGAGGGCGGTCGTCTTGGAATCCTTTTCCGTGCCGACGAGCGTTATCGGCTTGCCGTTAACCATGCCCACCTTGTCGGCGCCAGTTAGGTGCATGTAGGCGCAATGTTGATGGGCGTTGACGTTGTCCGATTGCCCGGAATGCGAAAGATTCGAGAGCACCAAGAGGTTGCTCCTGTGCGGCTCGAGCGAACGCAGGATCGACGGCAGCTTACCCAGCGGGCCGGTTTCTTGGGGAACCCACGATTCGCTGACCGTGCCGCCGGTGACGGTAAAGATTCCCAATCGCAAGGGCGGTTTCGCCATCGCCGAGGCCGTCGCGCCGCGCGCGAGCGATTCCAGATAGGGCAGCGCGACGCAGGCGCCGGCGCCTTGCAAAAACGCCCGTCGCGATACGCCCGGCTTCGATTCAGCGGCGTTCATTTCCCGTCTCCCATGCTCTTGCGATACAAAAATGGCCGACTTGTCACCACGCCCCGAATCAACGTTGAAAATCGATAGTTGTCCTTGGCCAGCGCGTCGGTAATTTGCGCGATTGCCGCCTCGTCATAATACTCGACGTGCCGGCCCAACGCATATGTCATGACTTGCACGATCATGTTTCGCACGATCTGGGGCTGCCGATCGCGAAGCACCGTTTTTAAGTCGTCGGCGCCGTGAAACTCTTTGCCGCCAGGAAGCTGGCCCAGATTGTCGACCGGGTCGCCGCCAATCTTCTCTCGCCACGACCCGATCGCATCGTAGTTTTCGAGCGCGAACCCAAGCGGATCGATTTTTTTGTGGCAGCCCGCGCATGTCGCATTACTGGCGTGCAAAGCCAGTTTCTCGCGAACGCTCTTGGGCTCGGGGCGGTTTTTAGGCGGCGTGAGGGCGCCGACGTTTGGCGGAGGGGGCGCGGGGGGCGTCCCGAGCACGACTTCCAAAATCCATTTGCCGCGGGCCGTGGGCTTCGTGCGGTCGGTATGCGACGTGGCCGTTAGCATCCCGCCCATGCCGAGGAGGCCACCCCGATGATCCTCGGGCCGCAACGAGACTTTTCGCATCTGGTCTCCCTTCGCCGCCGCGTTGTCTTTCTGGTCGGGCAAGCCGTAGTGCTTGGCCAATTCGTCGTTGACGAACGTGTAATCGGCGTCAAGAAGATCCAAAATGCTGCGGTCTTCCGTCCGCAGGCCGTCGAAGAACATCCGCATTTCTTGCCGCATTGCATTTTTTAGAGAACCCGTGAACGTTGGAAAGTAGCTCCGCTCCGGAAGTGCATGGTCCAGCCGCTTCAGTTGCAGCCACTGGGCGGCGAAATGCTCGGTCAGCTCGCTGGCTTTACCGTCGGCCAACATTCGCTTGATTTGCGCGGCGAGCACGTCCGGGTCGGAGAGCTTGCCCTCGTCGGCCAGCCTGGCTAGTTCGTCGTCGGGCATCGTCGACCACAAAAAATACGACAGCCGCGTGGCGAGTTCGTGATCGGTCACTCGACAGGCGTCCGTCGACCCCGATTGGGTTGGATCTCGCTCGAGCCGATACAAAAAGTGCGGCGATACGAGAACCGGTTTGATTGCTTTGCTCAAGGCCGGTTCATAGGCGTCGCCCTTCTTGATGGCGCGCTCGAAAATCACCAGCAAGCGGTCGATTTCCGGGGATTCGATAGGCCGACGGTAAGCCCTGCGCACGAGGCGGTCGAGCACCTTCTTGGCGGCCTCGCGGGGCGTGGGTTCTTTGTCGTCTTTGCCTGGTCGAGCGATGAGCAGCGCCTCTTGGGCCGCTTTGACGTGTCCGTTGCGGTTGGGATCGCCGAATAGCCATTCCAGCGCGGCGTCGGCGCCGGAGAAATACTTCTCCAGGAGCGGCTCGTCGATGACCTGTCGGCCAGCTAGATTGTCGTAGCCGTCGACCACTTCCTCGGATTGAATGCCAGCCCGATCCGAAACCGAGAAATCGACCTTGAGCAAATCGCGGAGCGTGTTGTCGTACTCGGCGCGGGTCAATTGTCGCGCGAGCGGCGGGCCGGGGTCGAGGTAGATGGGGCTCGCGCGATCGATGGTCTCGACTTTGTCGTGAATCCACGCCGATAGCTTCGCGCGATCGGCGGCGGTGAAGCCCGTCTCGCTCGGGTCGGGTGGCATCTCCTCGCCGTGTAACGCCACCTGGGCTTTCTGCCACGCGTCGCGATGGTTCAAGATCGCGGCGATGCTCGTCATCGCGGCGAAATTGACGCCGTTTTCCTGTTTCTTCTCGCCGTGGCAAGCGAAGCAATGCTTGCTGAGAAGCGGACGAATGTCGCGGTTGAATGCGAGGGGGTCATCTGACGTTGTGTTGGCGGCGAGCGTTTTATCGGCGGCGGACGTTTCGTCGACGGCGTGCGCTTTGCCGGCGGCGGCCGTTCTGCGATCGGATGCTCGAACACCGCCATCGTCAGCGCGCGCGCCGGCGACGCCGAGCAGCGATAAAATGGCGGCGAACCAGATTGACTGGGCCGGATGACCGCGCAGCGACTTCACGCAACGCATCCTTGAGATGATTAACAGGGCGGGCAGGAAAGGCCGACGTTGCATCGGCGCGGCGGGAACCTCGATCCTACCTAGCTTTACAAAACGTGCCAATAGGCCGTCGTGCAGAGGAAGCTCTATTCGCGCCCCAAACAAGCCGCTCACGCAGATGAAATGCAGAACGACGACAAATCGCGAACCGTTGCACGACGAGCGGCGTTCAATTCAACCGCTGACCACGTCCAGGCCCTCGGAATATTTTGCACTGCTGGCAAATGGCTTCTTTTTCCCTAAACGATTGGCTGATAAAGGCATCCGTCGATAATCGCGATCCCGGGCCTCGGTCGCTACAGGCCGGACGAACCGTAAAACCGAAAAAAAACTCCCCTTCGGCATAATCGGCAACCGACACCTATTGTCAGGCAAGTAGGTTTTGTTGGGCGCGCGTTGCGCATCGAAGGGATCTTGAGAGCCACGCGGTTGTCCGCTCGGACGACTTCCAGCCGAGCGGTGATCTCATCCTCCTCGCGATTTCGCTCGCCACATCCAATGGCCACACAATAGACATGAGTTGAACCGGACGAGCCGGCCGGGTCCCGTGGATCCCGCCAGATTGACCCGCGTTCGAAACGGTTCGCGATTATCGACCATCTTTGGGAATTGCTGATTTCACAGGAGGGAACCATGCGACGACTGTTTTTGAGTTTGGCGATCGCCAGCTTGGCCATCGGGCCGACTTGGCTGATGGCCGGCGAAAAGGAAGATCAGGACACGGCCAATCAGGTTGCCACCAAGCTCCGCGAAAGCGGCAAGGCCGGCGTCTTGAAAGGCTACACGATCAAGACCAAGGTTAAAGACGGCACGGTGTGGCTCACCGGCTCCGTGCGAACCCAGCAGCAGCTCGGCGCCGCCTTGGAAGTCGTCCAAGACGTACCCGGCATCGACAAGATCATGAACGGCTTGACCATCGCCGGCGGCGGCGATGCGGCCGTCCAGCAAGCTTCGGGCGGGCCGTCTGCGGCGCCGCAAGCTCAGACGGCCGTTGGCATGCAGATGCAGTACGAGACACCGGCGCCGGCCGCTCCGCAAGCTCAAGCCCCTTCGTCCCGTTCGGTCGTGGCCGCTTCGCATTCGACCAATGCTCCGCCGTTGGCCCTGGCGCCGGCCGGGCCGCGAATGGCTTCGCGCATGCAGCCGGGACAACCCGGTCCGCAAGGCATGGGCATGGCTGAAAACGTGCCCAACGGCAGCCCGATCCCGGCCTATGCTCCGACTCCCAATGGCGGCGTCGCCCCGGCCCACTTCGATCGTCCGAACATGCCGGGCTATGCTTGGCCCAGTTACGCTTCGGCGCCGAACTACGCGGCCGTGACCTATCCGCGACAGTATTCCCCGACTGCGTGGCCGTTCATCGGTCCGTTCTATCCCTATCCGCAGGTTCCGCTCGGCTGGCGCAAGGTCAGCTTGGAATGGCACAACGGCTGGTGGATGCTGGACTTCAAGGACTGAGATCAGCCGGCCTGACCCATTCCCAAAGTTGCCGTCGATTTCATCGGAGCCTCTGCCGCGCAATCATGCCGGCAGAGGCTCGTTTTATTCCGCGGTCGGCAAGAGATAAACGTAATCGAATCGCGAAGCCACGAAGACAGAATCGACAGGATTAACAGGATTTTCAGGATTTTTCCTTGAAAAATGCCTTCGATCTGAATCCTGTTAATCTTGTTAATCCTGTCTAACTCCTGCTTGTTTTCGTCTGATCGCCTACCTTGCCCAGTCTGTGGGTTATTCGCCGCCTTACTAGGATTTTTCGATACAACCGGATAAATCCGCAAGTTTGGCCCAGCTTCACACGATAACTAGCACTGGCATTTCAGAGCTTCGTGGGCGAGGGCGAAATCGATTCGCGAGCCCCGTAGCTATTCGAGCAAATTCAAATCAGCCGGGCGACCGGAATAACTCAGTCGAGGAGTTCGTCGATGTCATCCAAATCGCTTTGGGCCGCCGGTCTGCTGTTGGCGGTTACGACGCTAACCAACTCAGGCTGTTTCTGGATTGCCAAAGAAGGCCCCGCCCTCGGCGCCTTCTCAATTCCGATCCCGGTCAGCCCTTATTTCCAAGACAAAGAAGAGCATCGGTTCCAAGATAGAGAACGGTATGGCAAGGCGCCGGTCCTGGGTCCGATCGCTCCGGGTGGTCCGGTTCAGGCGCTGGACACGCCGAGCGACGACGAAGTGATGGTCGCCCTGGAAAAGGTACGGCCGGTCCGGGGTGGCTTGCCGCTGTTGTGGGAACGCAACCGCAACAACGTGCGGATCGTCAAGGACAAGATCGCCGACTACATCGATCCGCCGCGAGTCTATCCGCTGATCGGCCCAGCCCAACTGCATCACGCCCATTACAAGTGCACCGTGTACTTCAGCGAAATCACCCGCAACGGCTGGCCGCTGCCGTATACCACCGTGACCGAGGATGCCCAAGAAGTCGTGTACATCGACCACAACCACTTCCACATGGTGGGCAACGTCGATACGGGCGCCAGCGCAAACTATTAAGTCGCCGGCTGAAAGAACCTGATTGAACCTCAAAAGCCCTCGGCGCCCGCCGAGGGCTTTTTTGCTGCGCGCGTGGCGAGCGGGGAGCGTAAGCTCCCTGTCCCTGACGCCGCATTTGCCTGCGCCGAATTCCCGCGGGCCCTTCCCCATCAACTGACCGCAACCCACCCAATAAACTGCAAAATCGAAAACGGAAAATATAGTCCGATAACAACCATCGCCGCCGCGCCGCGAAGATGGCCCAGCGAACAAGCCGTCATCGCGCCGCCGAACGCGGCGCAATTGATGCCCGTCCAGAGAAGCGTGACGACCAAGGCGCCATCCACGAGCCCCAACAGCACGCCGAACAAAACACCAAACCAGCCGGCCAGCACGGCGCCGGGCACGAAAGCGTCGAAATCGGAATCAAACGCGAGACTGACGACCAAGAGCGAGCCGGCCACCAGCGGCGGTCCGATGCACCACACGCACCCGATCCACCACGGCGACTGAAGTTGCGCGACCGCAGCCGCCACTCGAGCAACGATCGCAACCATCGTCACGACGGCCATCAATCGGGCCAGACTGTACTGCCCCCGCCTGAATCGCTCGTCCACATCGCCGCTCATGAGGATATCCCTCCGAGCGCTCAACCGCAGTGGCGCGTTAAGAGTAACTAATTGAGGTCATCCGGTGTCGCGCGATTGAACGACGAGTTGCTTAAACGACTTGCGCAAGGATTTATGCAGATGACGAGCAAACGCGCTGCCAAGGTCGTGCTTCGCGATAAGCTCGACGACGTCCGCGAAATCCTTGTGTGTCCGCCGCAAGCTGCCTTCACCGCAAGCGATTTTCGATTCGATCAGCTTCGCGAGCGTGAGAACCGGTAAACCTTCGAGGTAGATAATCACCGTCTTGTCGGCCGGATCGGGTAGCCGCGCCTCGCTCCCGGCGCCGGCTCGCTCGGCAGCCGTCAAGAATTGAACGGCAATCCCGGAGCGGGAGCGAAATTCCGCGGTCTCCTCCGACCATTGGTATCCAGCGGCTTCAAGCGCCAATCGAATGGGCACAGCGGAAGCTGACGCGACGAGCAAATCGAGATCAACGGTGTTCCTCTGATAACCATGCAAACAAACCGCCACGCCGCCGACAATTGCGTGCGGAACCGCCGCGACGTCCAGGATAGCGTGACACTCGTGGGCCACTTCCCACAGCGATGCGTTACCCAACATTTGATATGCCTGTTGTGCGCTGACCACGGCCATGCCTTGGTTTTGAGAGGTTAAAATTTGAACGCAGTTCGACGCCCCTTATAGTTTAGCCCGCCGGATTCGCCATCTTCCTTAAAATCAACCGGTGGGCCGGCTAGCACAATTGAAACATTCCCGGAGAGCGGCCGACGATGGGCGGCGAGTGGCGCCTACAGAGCCGCGGCATCCTTCCGCGTCGTCATGGCTCAGTGTACTCCGCGGCAGGATGCCGCGGCTATGTAACTGCCGTCTCCCGACTCCCGACTCCTTAAAACAGCCGCAACTGGCCGCTCGCCGACTGCGGCGGCCGGAAGTGGGTGCGGTTGTATTCCGGTGGATCGCCATTGATGTGGTGTTTGGCGGCGAAGACCTTGAACAGCCGGCGGATTTGCTCGGCGATCGGGCCGCTGCCGCGCATGCGCTGGCCCAACTCGGCGTTGTTGTGCTGGCCCTCGTGCGTCGCCAAGATCAAATTCTCGATCCGCTCGCGACTGTCGGGCAACCGCCGCTCGAGCCATTCCAGAAACACCGGCTTCACGGTCAGCGGCAGCCGCAGCAGGGTGTAAGCCGCCGAGGTTGCACCGGCCGCCGCGCCGGCTTCGAGCAAGGCTGGGATCTCGCGGTCGTTCAGGCCTGGGATAATCGGGGCTGTCATGATTCGGACGGGGATTTTCGCGTCGGCCAGTTCGCGAATCGCCCGGAGCCGAGCGGCCGGCGTGCTGGTCCGCGGCTCCATGCGCCGGGCCAATTCCGCGTCGAGCGTGGTGACGCTGACAGCGACGTGAATAATTCCCAGTTCCGCCATGGGCCGCAAGAGGTCCAAATCGCGAGTCACCAAGGCATTCTTGGTGACGATCGCCATCGGCTGCCGCGCTTCGAGCCCGACCTCCAGACAGCCGCGGGTGATGCGAAACCCGCGCTCAGCCGGTTGGTAGCAATCGGTCACGCCGGACATCACGATCGTGTCCGCGTTCCAATTCGGTTTGTTCAAAAACTCTCGCAGCAATGCCGCCGCGTCGTGCTTCACGAAGACCTTCGTCTCGAAGTCGAGCCCGGCGCTCAGTCCCAGATACTCGTGCGACGGACGAGCGTAGCAATAGGAGCATCCGTGAGCACAACCCCGGTACGGATTCAAGCTGTAGGTGAACGAGATATCCGGGCTGTCGTTCTTGGAGATGACCGACCGAGAATTGTCAGGAAAGTACTGCGTCGGCGGCCGATCCAACTCGGCGAGCAAGTCGGCATCGTGCTCGCAGTGCTCCAAGTCGCGCTCGGTATGCCCTGGCAAATAGCGATTGGGCGGATTGATGTGCGACCCGCGACCGATAAGACCTTTGCGATCGAGATAAGCCATGGGATCAGCCAACCGGTCAGATGACGAACGATGCGAGCATATAAGTTGTAGTGTACAAAATTATCGTATTGGGGGCCAGTTTGATCGGGCATGAAATCCAGCATACCAACCCGGGGCTCCAGCGAAGCACCTCCAGCCCCGGGGCGCCCGGGCACCCGGCGGCTTTAGGCGTGCCGCCCCGCGTCCTGCCACGACTCCGCGCTGCCCGATATAATGACAATTTGGCCCACAACTCAAATTCCTGAGAGTATCAGCCGCGATGGATCCCAAGGGCATGATATCTCTGCGAGGAGTCGCGGTTCATAACCTCAAACGGGTGAATCTGGATATTCCGCGCGGCAAGCTGATCGCGTTTTGCGGGCTCAGCGGCAGCGGCAAGACGAGCTTGGCTCTCGACACGCTCTATGCCGAAGGGCAGCGGCGGTACATCGAAAGCTTCTCCGCTTACACGCGGCAATTTCTCGAGCGGATGGAAAAGCCGGCGGCCGAAAAGATTACCGGCATCCCGCCCGCGATCGCCGTTACGCACAAATCGTCCAACCGATCCAGTCGCTCGACCGTCGGCACGGCCATCGAGGTCAACGATCACCTTCGGCTCCTGCTCGCGCGGATCGGCACAGTCGTGTGTGAGACGTGCGGCCATGTCGTCGTGCAGGAGACGCCGGAGACGGTGGCTCGGACGCTGTTGGATTTGCCCGTCGACACTCGCTATCTGGTGGCGTTTGAGGCGGGAGTTGGGGGGCGGGAAGTCGGGAGACGGGAGTCGGGAGTCGGGAGTGAAGGCGACGCAGTCGGGAGTGACTGCGGGCGCCGTCTTGCGGCAGAGTTGACAGGGCTGCGCGAGGATGGGTTTGTTCGGGTCGTGGTTAATGAGCTGACCGTCAATTTGCAGGACACGAGCGCGGTCGAGGACGCATTGCGGAACGCCGGAGACGGTGACGCCGGAGACGGTGATGTTGATGCGCCAGTCTATGTGATCGTCGATCGGCTTATGGCAGGAGGCGCTACGCCGCAGCGACTCCGCGAATCGATCGAGACGGCGTTCGCCAAGGGCGGCAAGGCAATAGTGCTGATCGATAGTCCGGAGCGGCCGGTCGGAATGGCGGTCGGCGACGGCGATCCGCGGCGAGCCAATGGCGCCGCAGTTCAACTTGACGGGCGAACTTGGTGGCGATTGGCGTTCAGTCGGGATATGACGTGCGACAATTGCGGCCGCGAGTATCCGCCGCCGGAGCCTCGGCTATATAGCTTCAACAGCCCGCTTGGCGCATGCCCGACCTGCGAAGGTTTTGGCAACATGGTCGATGTCGACATGGACCTGGTTGTGCCCGACCCGCATAAGTCGATCCGCGAAGGCGCTGTCGCGCCCTGGAACACGCCGGCCTATGCACACGAGCTGAAGGAATTGATCGAGCTTGCGCCGTCGGTTCTTCTGCCGCTCGATGTGCCGTTTCGCGATTTGACCGACGAGCAGCGGGCGATCATTTGCGACGGCTCGCCGGCGCACAATTTCGGCGGCCTGCGTGGTTTTTTTGCTTGGCTGGAGCGACGCAAATACAAAATGCATCTGCGGGTGTTCCTCAGCCGCTGGCGCAGTTATCGGCCTTGTCCCGATTGTCACGGCGGCCGCCTTCGGCCCGAGGCGCTCGCGACGCGGCTGGGTGGATTGAACATGGCCGAAATCTCTGCCCTCAAGGTTCGCGATGCGCTTAAGTTGTTTCGCGAATTGAAATTGTCGGACTATAAGCGGCAGGTCGGCCGGATGATGCTCGACCAAGTGCAATCGCGGCTCGGTTACTTGGAGGCCGTCGGGTTGGGCTATCTCACGCTCGACCGCACGCTCCGCACGCTCAGCGGCGGCGAGTCGCAGCGCGTCTCGCTCACCGGGGCGCTGGGGTCGAGTCTGGTCAACATGCTCTACGTGCTCGACGAGCCGTCGGTCGGGCTGCATCCGGCCGACATCGACCGGCTCATCCGGGCCGTGGTCTCGCTCCGCGATCGGGGCAACTCCGTGCTGGTCGTCGAGCACGAAGAATCGATGCTCCGCGCCGCCGATCAATTGATCGAGGTCGGTCCCGGCGCCGGCGAACGTGGCGGCGAGATTGTTTTTCAAGGGACCGTGACCGAAATGCAGGAGTGCCGACGGAGCGTGACGGGCGATTTTCTTGCCGGCCGGCGCGGCCTGACGGGCTCTCGCGAGCGGCGCAAGCCCAAGCATGGCGCCGTGCGCGTGACCGGCGCCAAGGGCAACAACCTCAAGAACATCAGCGTCGAGTTTCCGCTGGGCCTGCTGTGTCTGGTGACCGGCGTGAGCGGCTCGGGCAAGAGCACGCTGGTGCAGGACACGCTCTATCCCGCGCTGCGGCGGCGGATGCGGCTCGAATCCCCCCGGTCCGAGGCGTTTGACGATGTCTTCGGCGACGGCCAGATCGATGATGTCGTGCTGGTGGATCAAGACCCCATCGGCCGGTCGCCGCGCTCCAATCCAGTCACCTATATCAAGGCGTTCGACGAGATTCGCAATATCTTCGCCGACACGCTCGAAGCGCGGACCCGCAACTATACGGCCAGTCATTTCAGTTTCAACGTCGACGGCGGGCGGTGCGGCCACTGCGACGGAGACGGCTTCTTGCAGATCGACATGCAGTTCCTGGCCGATGTGTTCATGAAGTGCCCGGAGTGTCACGGACGGCGATACCGGCCGGAAATTCTCAAGGTGCAGTATCGCGGCCGCAGCATTGCGGACGTGCTGGAAATGACCGTTCGCGAGGCGTTCACGTTCTTTCGCGGCTGCCCCAAGGCGCAGGCCCGACTTAAGCGATTGATCGACGTCGGCCTCGACTATCTGCGGCTCGGGCAGCCGGCCAATACGCTGTCCGGCGGCGAAGCGCAGCGGCTGAAACTAGCCGGCTATATGTCCGCGGCGAAACGGGCTCGCACGCTCTTCGTGCTCGATGAGCCGACCACGGGCTTGCATTTCTCCGATGTGACGCAGCTTCTGGATTGCTTCGAGGCCCTGTTGGCGGTGGGGCATTCGCTAATTGTCGTCGAGCACAATCTTCAAATGATGAAGGCGGCCGACTACATCATCGATCTGGGGCCTGGAGCCGCGGACGAAGGGGGCGAGGTCGTCGCCCACGGCACGCCAGAGTTTCTCGCGACTCAGCCGCAATCGGCGACCGGCCGATTTTTGGCCGAGGCATTCGCTAAAGAAGCAGCGATGCTCGATTCGTAAATCGTTGTCGCCTCCAGCGCTCGAATTCGACTCAATGCACCGGCGAAGCTCTTGGAATATCCGTCGCCCGCGCATTCGCTACAACCGTCGTCGCACACCGGCGGGCTAGCGATTCTTCTGTCCGCATTGTGCGAGATTTAACCCCTTCCGCCGAACGGTTAGCCGCAGTCCTCGCGGTCATATCTTGCCTAGGGAAATGTTGAGCTAGCATTCCTTGGTGATGAATCCAGAGCATGGCTCTAGGAAAATTCACTTACTGTCACCCGTGCCGGCGGCGCTCGGCGCCGCGCAACAATTCAGCTCGGTCCTCGGCGGTTCATACCATGCTGCGCGTACCCATTCACAAGATTCAGCCCGGCATGATTCTCGCCCGGCCGATTCCGTTTCCCAACAATCCCTGCCGGTTCCTTCTGCAGCGCGATCGGGAAATTCCGCCCGGCATGATTCCCCGTTTGCAGCAACTTGGCATCTGGGAAGTCTGGATCCGCTATCGCGATCTCGAATTCCTGGAAGACGTTATCGATGAAGGGCTCAGCGATCATCAGCGCGAGGTCTATCAGCACGTCCGCCAGAATTTCGAGGCGGTGATGCAGGCGCCGGCGGCGGAACTGGACGTCAGCAAATTCCAGACGTCGATCGGCGGGCTGTTCGATTACCTCAAGCAAAGCTCTTGCGGCAATATGCTGCTGCAAAAACTCGACGTGTTCGACAACTATCTGATGTCGCACTCGACGAACGTTTGCTTCATGGCCTTGCTCTTGGGGATGAAGCTCGAGCGGTATCTGATCGACGAGCGGATCTTCAAAAAGCCTCGCGACGCGAAGGACCTGCAGCAGCTAGGGCTAGGCTGTCTGCTGCACGACGTCGGCAAGATGCGAATTCCGCAGGAAATATTCAACAAACCCGGCAAGCTGACGCCCGAGGAAATGGCCGTCATGCGGTTGCACACCGTGTATGGCCACGACATGGTCAAAGGCCGCGTGCCCGCTTCGGCGGCGCAGGTCGTATTGAATCACCATCAGCGCTGGAACGGGACCGGTTATCCGACGCGAGTTCAGCCCGTGTCGGGCGAAGAGGCGCCGCCTCCGTCGGGCCGGCAGATTCCGATCTTCAGTCGGATCGCGACGATTTGCGATGTGTACGACGCGGCCACCTCGACGCGGTGTTATTCGGCCGCCAAGCTGCCGGTGCAGATCCTGCACGAGATGAAGCACAGTTGCCAGGGGCATTTCGATCCGATCGTCGAGCAAGCGTTCTTCCAAATCATTCCGCCGTTCCCGATCGGTCAATTGGTCACGCTCTCCGACGGCGTCGAGGCGGCCGTCGTGGACTTCAATCCCAGCCATCCTGATCGGCCGAAGGTGCAGGCTCTGCGATCGCCGGGGGGCGAGCAATTCCGCGACCCCAGCCTGAACGAAATCGATTTGGCCATGCACCCGGAGATGCAGATCGTGGCGGTCGACGGCATCGACGTGCGGCCGTTTCAAGACCGCGGGGCGCTCAAGCCCGAACTGCTTAGCGTCTAGTCCGAGCCATGCGTAGTTGCCTAACGCCAACGAGAGCTGTAAACACAAAGCCGCCCCGGCCGCATTGCAGCGGCCGAGGCGGATCGAGTTTCACGGTTTATGATTCGGTCCTGAGAGACCGCTTAAGCTCGCTTCATCCGGCGACGTAGACCAGCGGCCAAGAGGCCGATTCCACCGAGGCCTAGGAGCACGAGGCTCGACGGCTCCGGCACGGCCGCCACTCCGCTGCCCAAATTGCCGCCCAGGCTCGCGCTGGAGGTTGCGGCGGACGACGCAGAGCCGCTGCTCGTGAGCGAGCTGGAAGACCCAAGCCCCGATCCGAACGAACGCGAGGCCAACAGGCTAGCGAAGCTCGACGAACTGCCGCCACCACCGAGCCCGCTAGAAGGCGCGACGAGCGGATTGCCCGCTGCGTCGCTGGCGTCGAGCGTAAAGACGGCGTTGTTTCCGATCGACAGCGTGTTCTGATTGATGTGATTCGCCGTGAGACTCGAGTTGGCGGACACGATCACGCTGCCACCGGAGCCGGTGGCGTCAATGCCACCCACCTGTTGAGAGCCGGCGGCGAGGCTGCCCACGTTAATCGTCCCGTCGTTCACGATCGAGGCCCGGCGGGCCGCATCGGGCGAG
>JBBQWR010000064.1:0-23250 GCA_038210495.1 Pirellulales bacterium | reverse complement strand
GTCGCCGGTCGCCGTGTCGACCACCCGGTACGGGATGCCCAATCCATCAAATAGCCGGCATTCGAGATCGCAAATGTGATCGAGCATCGCCTCGCTTTGCTCGGGCGTGGTGAACGCAAACATCTCGACCTTCGTGAATTGATGGACGCGATACAGGCCGCGGCTGGCTCGGCCATGGGCGCCAGCCTCCGTGCGATAGCAGTGGCTGATACCGCACAATTTAATCGGCAGATTTTCCTCGTCGAGAATCGTGTCGGCCAGCATGCCGCCGAGCGTGATCTCGGCCGTGGCGACAAGGCTCAATTCCGTATCGGCGATGCTATAGATTTGCGTCTCCGGCCCCCGCGGCGTAAATCCGGCGCCTTGCAGAATTTCGTTGCGAGCCAAGTCGGGCGTGATTGTCGCGGTAAATCTTTCTTTCAGCAGTAGATCGAGCGCGTAACGCTGTAGCGCCAACTCTAAAAGAACGGCATCGTTCTTGAGAAAGTAAAATCCGTGCCCGGTGACTTTCGCCCCGGCCTCGAAGTCGAAGAGTCCCAACTTCTCGCCTAATTGCACGTGATCCAGCGGCTTGAAATCGAACTTGCGAATCGGCGACTTCCCTTTTCGCAATTCCACTGCCGCGCTTTCGCCGCCGATCGGCGCCGCGGCGTGTGACAGATTGGGAATCGACTTGAGAATCCCATCGGCCTCTTGCAGTAGCCAGTTCAACTGCGTCTCGGTCGCGGCGCTAAGCTCCCGCAGCCGGCGTCCCTCGGCCTTGCGGGCCTCGCGCTCGGCCGGATCCTTCGTTTGGCCAATCGACTTGCTGACGTCGTTCGCCTGACGATTAAGATCGTCGAGTTCGGTCTGCTTGGCCTTGCGGTCAGCTTCGAGCGTCACGAATCGGTCGATATCCGCGGACGACCCGCGTCGGACGCAGTTCTCTTTGACCAGTGCGGCGTTTTCAACGATAAAGCGGCGGTCGAGCATAGTTGGGAGATGCGAGTAAAACGAGGCGAGCGGGCGGCATTAGCCCCCCGGTTTGCAAGTCAAAAGTACGGAATGCTAAATGCCAACCGAAGAACCCTCACCCCGGCCCTCTCCCAGAGGGAAAGGGAGTGGACGAGAGCGAGGGAGCGATTTTGCTTAGTTCCTCCCACAGCAGCGCGCTCGCTTTAATGCCGCGGTGAAAGTCGGCCAGGTTGAATTTCTCATTGGGGCTGTGCGTGTTGTCGTCGTCCAGTCCCCAGCCCAGCAGTAGCGTATCGACTCCCAAGTGCTCGCGGAAGGTGGTCACGATCGGGATCGAGCCCCCTTCGCGGATATAAACGGGCTCGTTTCCAAAAGCGCGGCGAATCGCGTTCGCGGCCGCCGACATATAGGGGCTATTGAGCGGCACGACGACGCCCGGGGCGCCGTGGAAATCGATCAACTCCATTTCGAGTCCCGGCGGCACAAGACCGCGAAGCATCTTTTCCAGCGACGCGGAAATCTTTTTGGGATCTTGATTTGGCACGAGCCGAAAGCTGAATTTGGCCATGGCGCGAGCGGGCAGCACGGTCTTGGCCCCCTGCCCTTGATAACCACTCGACAGTCCGTTGACGTCGCAGGTGGGCCGAGCCCAGCGGCGCTCGAGCGTGGTGAAGCCGGCTTCGCCCGACAGTCCTTTGACGCCCATTTGCCGCATGAACGCTTGCTCATCGAAGTTCAGATCGGCGAACTGCTGCCTTTCTTTTTCAGAAAGCTGCGTTACATCGTCGTAAAAGCCGGGGACCAGAACCTTGCCCTCCTCGTCCTTGAGGGCTGCGATCATGCGGCATAGCGCATTGGCTGGGTTGGTGACACCGCCGCCGAATGTGCCAGAGTGCAGGTCTTGCTTAGGGCCCGTCAGCCGCAGTTCGTAGTAAGCAATGCCGCGAAGGCCGTAAGTGATCGCCGGCTTGCCGGGACCGAATTGGCTCGAATCGCTAATGACCGCCACATCGCAGGCGAGTTTCTCCCGATGCTCCGCGATGAACGGAAACAGGTTTTCGCTGCCGACTTCTTCTTCGCCTTCGATCAGGTACTTGAGATTCAAGGGCAGCTTAGCGCCGCTCTTCAGCCGGGCCTCGGCGCTCTTGATGTGCGTGAGCATCTGGCCTTTGTCGTCGGTGGCGCCGCGGGCATAGAGATTGCCATCGCGGCGAGTGGGCTCGAACGGCGGTGAGATCCATTGATCGAGCGGATCGACCGGCTGCACGTCGTAGTGTCCGTAGACGAGCACCGTCGGGGCGCCGGGCACGGCAGGGGACTGGGCGTAAATCAGCGGATGGCCGGCGGTCGGAATTTTTTCGACCTGGAAGCCGAGCGATTCGAATTGGCCCTGCACCCAATCGGCAGCCCGATCGACGTCGGGCTGATGCTCGGCGATCGCGCTGATGCTGGGAATTCGCAGCAACTCGCAGAGGTCTTCTTCGAACCGAGCGGCGTGGACTTCGAGATATTTTTCAACAGAATCGGGCATGCGTGAGTATCGCGCTTTCTGCGTTTAGCCGCGTTGCTCGCAACACGCTTTGTGGAGGCGGCAAATTATCGGTTGAGCCGCGCGGCGCTGTTCCGTCCGCCGCGGCGCCCCTTATAATACCGATGACGCTTAAGCGCGACTATTGTGAACCGCGAAAAAGCGAGGAGGGAACGCGTGAGTAGCGAGCAATCTGCCACTGCGACCACGGAAGTGGCCCAGCCCGATGTCGTCGAGCCGGTCGTCGAGACCGTGCGCCGCAAAGAAGAAAAGAAGCAGAAAAAAGCCAAGCGCCAGCCTCCGTACAACGTCATCCTCTGGGACGACAACGATCACAGCTACCCGTATGTGATCCAAATGCTGCAAAAGCTGTTCGGCTTCCCCGTCGAAAAGGGATTTCAATTGGCCGAGACGATCGACGTGGCCGGCAAGGCGATCGTGCTGACCACGACCCGCGAGCACGCGGAACTGAAGCGCGATCAAATTCATGCCTATGGCAAAGACGATTTGATCGCGGGCTGCAAGGGATCGATGTCGTCGACGATCGAGCCGGTGGAAGGCTAGGACATGCCGGGGATTGTCAGTCAAAGCTCTAGTTCGTCTCGCACCGCGGCGAACGCATCCACGGCTTGCATCAGGTCCTCACGCGAATGCGCGGCAGAGACTTGGACGCGAATGCGTGCCTTTCCGTGCGGCACGACGGGATAGGAAAAGCCGATCGCGTAGACGCCGCGCTCCAAGAGTCGCTGGGCCATGCGGCCGGCAAGCGATGCGTCGCCCAGCATGATGGGCACGATCGGATGCTCGCCCGGGACGATGTTGAAGCCCCGGGTGGTCAATTCGGCGCGGAACCAGCTCGCGTTATCCGCGAGCCGGTCCCTTAGGTCCGTGGACTCACTTAGCATGTCGATGGCTTCCATTCCGGCGGCCACGACGGCTGGCGCCACGGAGTTCGAAAATAGATACGGGCGGCTCCGCTGACGGAGGAGTTCGACGATCTCCGCTCTCGCCGCCGTATATCCGCCGGTCGCTCCGCCGAGCGCCTTGCCCAACGTGCCGGTCAGAATATCGACTCGACGCATGACGCCATGATGCTCGTGCGTCCCGCGCCCGTGGCGGCCCAAAACACCGGTCGCGTGCGAGTCGTCGACCATGACCAGCGCGTCGTAGCGGTCCGCCAAGTCGCAAATGCCGGGCAGATTGGCGATCGTGCCGTCCATCGAAAACACACCATCGGTGGCGATCATTCGAAATCGGGCGCCGGAGGACTCGCGGAGCTTGGCTTCGAGGTCGGTCAGATCGCTGTTGCGATATCTCAGCCGCTGAGCTTTGCAGAGCCGCACGCCATCGATGATCGAGGCGTGATTCAACTCATCCGAGATGATGGCATCGGCGGAGCCCAGCAATGTTTCGAAAAGGCCACCGTTCGCGTCGAAGCAGGACGAATAAAGAATCGCGTCGTCGCAACCCAAAAAATCGGCGATCTTGCGCTCGAGCTGTTTATGAATCGCTTGCGTGCCGCAGATAAATCGCACGCTGGCCAATCCGCCTCCCCAGCGATCGAGCGCCCGATGGGCGGCCGCGATGAGTCGCGGATGATCGGCCAAGCCAAGATAATTGTTGGCACACATATTAAGAACGGCCGGCTGATCCGGCACGCCAACATGGGCGTTTTGCGGAGTCGTCAAGACTCGCTCGGATTTATACAGACCCGACGCTCGGATGCCGGTCAGTTCGTCGGCAAGAAATTTTTGGTAGGCGTTATACATGCGACACCGGCGTGATGTATTTCTGGCGCCGTCTATCGGTCGCCGTAACCCAATTGTCGAGCGACGTATTTGGCGAGCAAGTCTGTTTCCAGATTCACGCGGTCGCCGACTTTTAATTGGCCGAGCGTCGTCACCGCGAGCGTATGCGGAATCAGGGCCACGCTGAAACGATCGGCGATCGCATCGACCACGGTGAGGCTGACGCCGTCGACTGCGACCGAGCCCTTGGCCGCGATTTGTCGCATGATGGTCTCGGCCGCTGAGAACCAGTAGGTCGACCAATCCTGCTGGTCCTGTCGTTCGATTAAGACCCCCAGGCCATCGACATGTCCGGTGACTAAGTGCCCCCCGAGCCGATCGCCCATTTTCAACGATTGCTCGAGATTCACGGCGGCGTCCGGAGACAAACGACCGAGATTCGTTCGGCTGAGCGTTTCCGGCCCCGCTTGAAACTCCAGCGAGTCGCTTTGGATTGCCACAACCGTAAGGCAGCAGCCGTTGATCGCGATACTGTCCCCGATCTGGGCGCCATTCGCGATCGCGCCGGAATTGACGACTAGTCGCGCGGCGGGAGATTCTGGCTTGACGGCCAGGACGCGACCCAAGGTTTCGACTAGACCGGTGAACATGGGAACGAGCACCGAAACGCCCGGCTAATTGCGGATGATCGCTTCACGACGTTTTAAGAGCCGCTAAAAAATCGGTTCGCTTTCGCTGCCGGCTTCTGGCGCCCGGCGCAGGAGCCGCTGAATCAAAAACTTGGCCGGCGGCCCCAAGACGAACCCCGTGCATAGCACGGGAATCGAATAAGCGCGTATGACCATGATCGCGACGAGCGCAAACACCACGCCCACGATATGCCCAAAACTTCGCTGCCCGCGAAAAATCTGATTCACGATGTGCGGATAGGGAACGCGCGAAACCATCAATGCGGACACGCACAGTGCGAACGCGCAGACCCACAATTCCATGAGCGAATCGATCTGCTGGATGCTCGGCAGCGGGTTGGCCTCGCTGCGGATCGTATAGAACAAAATGGCGAAACCGGCGATCGATCCGGCCGCCGCCGGGCTGGGAAGGCCGCTGAAGTGCAGGTGATCGTCGTCGCTAGCAGTCTCGACGTTGAATCGCGCCAGCCGAAGCGCGGCGCAAACCGGCAGTGCGGCGGCAATCACCCAAATCGCCTCGCGATGATTGCTGGCGAACCAGGGACACATTTTCACTAATAGAAAACCAGGTGCGACGCCAAACGACACGACATCGCACAGGCTGTCCAGCTCGGCGCCGAACTCAGTCGACGTCCGCGCGAGTCTGGCGACATGACCGTCCAGCGCGTCGAAGATCATTGCCAGAAAAATCAGCCAGCCGCTGAGCATGATGTTGTGCGTCGGATCGGAAGAATCGAAACCTTCCATCATCACGGGACTGTGGATGCGAATCTCGGCGGCGATCGGAATCTCGTCGGTGATCGGCCGATCGACGCGCGACGCCACGACGATGGCGAAGAACCCACAGACGAGATTACCCAGGGTAAATAGCGTCGGCAGAACGGCGATGGTTCGGATTTTTCGCATATTGAACGCGTCGCGATGACCGCAGCCAAGTATTAGTGGTCCGAATCAGCCGTATAGCGGGCGATGACGTCCTGCCCGCCCTTAATGTTCTGCCCGACCTTCACCTCGATGACCAGGCCGTCGATCGGAAAAACGAGTTCCGTGCGGGAGCCGAATTTAATCATGCCGAATTTCTCGCCGCGGTCGATTATTGTCCCTGGCCGCAGGTCGCACACGATTCGCCGCGCGACAGCCCCCGCGATCTGGCGGACGGTGAACCGCCGCCGCGATGGCGATCGATCCTCGAGGCCGATCCACATGTTTTCGTTCTTGAGCGCGCATTCGGGATTCAGAGCGCTAATGAAACGGCCGCGAGCATAAATAAGCCGAGTCACTCGCGCCGCGCACGGCGCCCTGTTCACATGCACATTCAACAGCGACAGAAAGATGGCGATCCGCACCGCCGGAGCGCCGACGAATGGATCGTCATTCACATGCGCGATCTCGACCACCTTTCCATCGGCCGGGGCAATCAATAGCCCAGCACTTTGAGGCACGCGGCGCGGCGGATCACGAAAAAAATAGAGCACCAGCCCAAGCAGCGCGCCCGGCAGCGGCGCCAAATACCAGTAGCTCATTGCCAGCGTCCCTGTCACCGCTAACAGCGGCCAGCCGATGATTTGCAGCTCCGCCATGCCCCAGCGGGCGAAACGCAACCGATCCCGGCCCTCGAACGGGTCGTCGGCCCGCTGCCAGTGGCAATCGGTCTGGTTCTTGAAAAATTTGAGGTCCCGGGGGTCAAGCACCTCGTGCGGCACGCCCGTCGGATCGCCGCGCCGAAGCTCGCGCATCCGCCGCACATATTGCCGCTGAAACGTCTTCAGATACCATCGCCGCAATCGTCCCCAGGCGAGCTCAACGCTATAGCAGAAACCGCCCCCCGGTTGCGTGCTACGGATATTTTCCGGAAGAGGATCGACAGCAAGAGGCTCGGAAGCAATCGGCAAATCGACGTCAGCCCTAATATCAACTGACCCGACGCCGTTCGTGCCGCCAACACTCGATGCCGTGACCTGGGTAGAGGATGCCGGGGAATTGCTCATCAGAGCTATGGTAACGGCCGTGGAAGGCTACGGGAAGCATGGCTTACGTCTGCGGATCAACGACGGTCCCCAATAATTTGTCGCATGAACTGCACACGCATTACCATTTCTTCGGCGCTGGTCGTTCTCCAGAGGATCGTCAGCCGATTGATGAATCGGCCAATTGATTTTCTCTTACTGTGCCAAAAAACGATGCCCGCGTGGGGAACAGATCTGCCATTGAGCACCAGGAAATCAATGTCTCGAGTCACCAAAACTCATTAATCGGTAGCCGAGCATGAAAGCTGAGCCTCGTCCGATGCTTCGTCAAGCCCGGCCTGCGATGTCGTTGTGACGTCAATATCTCGACGTCGCAGGCCATCGGCGAATCGCGGATCGATATGTTCGTCGAGGTGATAGCGAATCTGCATCGCCGGTCTCTACTTCAGGTTCGAGAGCGGGCCCGAACCCAGTTCGGCTTTGACCTGCCTGATGTAGACTTCATCCTCTTGGATGTGACGATCGATGGTTTCGCGATGATCGAAGTAATAGGATAGGAGACGATCTCGTCGGGCGATTGACCCTGCTCGGTCCAGAGGACGACGTCTTGCACGCGGATTCGACGTCCGGCGATGCGCGGTCGACCGCCGCATACTCCGGTAGTGCTTTCGATGTGCTTTAGCTCCGTGGACAATTCCATCCATCTATCCTAATCTACGCTGAACCCGGATGGCGAGACGAACAGCGAATGCAATTTCCCATGGAGCTAACCATAGGGATTTGTCGGGCTGGTTTGATCGAAACCAAAGAGAGCGAAAACCGGGCAGGGATTCGCCCGGAGATTTGTCGCCCTACTGGACATCGAAGCTAGCCAAGACGACGAACGTCGGCATATAACTTGCTTTGCGGAGCGGAACCATTCTTGCGGTTCATCCAGCGTCGGACTTGGAGGTCGGCTTAAAGGGTTGACCTGCCGGGCCGGGGAAGGCAATTACGTGGCGCAGGAGTTTCCACCGTACGCCAACTTTCTCGCGCGGCTGACCATCGTCGGCGCGGCGTTCGGACTGCCACTGTTGGTTTGGCTCTCGCTCCTTTATACGCGATCGTCTTACGGCACCAACGCTCGGGTCATGCACGAGCAGCCCGTTCCGTTCAGTCATCAGCATCATGTCGCCGTGCTCCAGATCGACTGCCGGTACTGTCATCAGTCGGTCGAAACATCCTCGTTCGCGGGCTTACCCGCCACGGAAACATGCATGAACTGCCATTCCCAAATTTGGGTCGGCAGTCAAATGCTCGCGCCGGTGCGGGCCAGTTACCGCTCGGGCCAGCCAATTCATTGGAAACGGGTCTACAACCCGCCCGGGTTCGTCTACTTCGATCACAGCATCCATGTGCAGAAGGGAATTGGATGCTCGTCGTGCCACGGGCAAATCGATCAGATGCCATTAACGTATCAGGTCCCGTCGTTGCTCATGGATTGGTGCATCGAGTGCCACCGGCATCCGGAGCGCGAGATTCGCCCGCGCGAGGCCGTGTTCGATATGCATTATGCGAAGCCGGATGATCAATTGGACCTGGGCAGGCGACTGGTCAAGGAATACGGCGTGAAGGATCCTTACGACATAACGAGTTGTTCGATTTGCCATCGGTGAGAAGCAGAAGTGGGGAGTCTGGAGACGGGAGTCGGGAGTAAAGAGGAAGACAGGACGCGAGACAGGATGAATCAGATACTTTTCGCGATTTCCGATCAACATACAACGGCCGCAAGTAAGCCGGCTGGCGTTGGGCGGCGCTATTGGCGGAGTCTGGAGGAGTTTTGCGATACGGACGAGTTTCGGCGATTGGTACAGCGCGAATATCCGAGTCAGGCGGCATTCGCGCTTGATCCACTCAACCGGCGCAAGTTTCTCTCGCTGATGGGGGCGTCGCTCGCGCTAGCTGGAGCGTCGGGCTGTTCCATCACTCCCGCGCCGACGACTGAGATCGTGCCCTATGTGCGCCGGCCCGAAGATATCGTGCCCGGCAAGCCGCTTTTCTTTGCCTCGGCCATGGCGCACGACGGGGCCGCGGTCGGACTGCTCATCGAAACTCACGAGGGGCGACCGACGAAGGTCGAGGGGAACCCCGATCATCCGGCGAGCCTCGGCGCCACCAGCGCCATTCATCAAGCGAGCGTCTTGGATCTCTACGACCCGGATCGCTCGCAATCCGTGCGTTATCTCGGTGAAACGCGTACCTGGGACGACGCCATCGACGCGTTTCGGGCGATGATGTCCGAGCCCGGCCAGCAGCGCGGCGGCGGCCTGCGTCTGCTCATAGGGACGGTCGCCTCACCGACGCTCAGGCGGCAGCTCGAGTCACTCCAACAGCGTCTTCCCGACGCGCGACTCCATACCTGTGAATCGGCCCCCAACGAACGGGCCCTCCAAGCAGCGCGGGCCGGCTTTGGCGAACATGGGTCGCCACGGTACGACTTCACGAAGGCCGACGTCGTCCTCTCGCTCGACGCGGATTTTTTGTACGAAGGGCCCGGACATCTGCGATACGCGGCCGACTTCATTTCGCGGCGGCGAGTGCGAACCTCGGCCGCCGATGCCCGACAAGCGACGATGAACCGGCTGTACGTTGTCGAGCCGGCCGTGACTTGCACCGGCGCGAAGGCCGATCACCGGCTGGCCCTGCGCGCGAGCGAGGTCGAGGCGTTTGCCAGATCGCTCGCTCGCGAGGCCGGACTTTCGACGCCCGCCGCAGCCCATGGCGACGTGAGGAGCCGGCATTCAACATGGATCTCCGCAGTGGCTCACGACCTGGAGGCCCATCGCGGGCGCTGTTTGGTGATCGCCGGCGATCGACAGCCCGCGAGTGTCCAATTGCTGGCGATCGCACTGAACGACCATTTTGGAAACATTGGCCAAACCGTTGAATATACGCGGCCAATCGCCTCACTCTTGGCTAACGGTTCGACAACCGATTGGATCGGATCGTTCCGCGACCTAACCGACGCCATGGGGCAAGGCGCCGTGAAATGCTTGGTGATCCTCGGTGGAAATCCGGTCTACACCGCCCCGGCCGACATTCCATTCGCCGAAAATCTAGCAAAAGTTCCGCTTCGGCTCCGGCTCGGTTTGCATGAAGACGAAACTTCGCGGCTTTGCCAGTGGCATTTGCCCGAGACGCATTTCATGGAGGCTTGGTCCGACGCGATCGCCTATGACGGCACGGCGACGATCGTTCAACCGGTCATCGAGCCGCTCTACGAAGGCCGATCGGCGCACGAAGTCGTCGCGATTTTGACTGACTCGCGCGAAGTCCCCGGCCGCGCGATCGTTCGCGAGTATTGGGCCAACGAGTGGAAACTGGATCTCGGTTCGAGCGAGTTTGAGACTCGGTGGCAGACGGCGCTCCACGATGGAGTCGTCGAGGGCACGCGACTGCCGGCCCAAACGGTTACGCTCAACACTCGATGGCAGTCTGAACTCGCCCGAGAATCTTCGCAACTGGAAGGTTCGCAGAATGAGGACCCGACATCGTCGTTGGAGATCGCCTTCGCGATGGACCCCTCGATCTGCGACGGCCGATTCGCGAACAACGGTTGGCTTCAGGAATTGCCCAAGCCGATCACCAAAATCACTTGGGGCAATACGGCGATCGTGAGTCCCGCCACCGCCAAGCGGCTGGGGCTTGGCATGGGCAGCTATGCTCATGGCGGCGAGCACGGCGGATATCACATGCCGGTCGTCACGCTCACTCTCGACGGCCGAAGCGTCGATGCGCCTTTATGGATCATGCCCGGCCACGCCGACGACGCCGTGACCGTGCATCTTGGATTTGGCCGCCGGCACGCGGGCCGGATTGGCGGCAGCTCCGACGAAACGGTCGGCTTCAACGCCAATCTACTCCGCACGGCCAACTCGCTTTGGTTCGCTCGCGACTTGAAAATCACCGCGACCGACCAAACCGAAATCGTCGCCTGCACGCAGGCCCACCATCAGATGGAGGGCCGCGATTCGATTCGCGCAGCTTCGCTCAACAATTTCCAAGAGCATCCCAATTTCGTCTCTCAGGCGATCGACGACGAGCGGCGCGAGCGAACGCTGCGCGCCGCTGACGGCTTGTCGCTGCTGACGCCGCACAACTACGATCCGCCGCGGCACAAATGGGGCATGCTGATCGACCTCACTTCGTGCATCGGTTGCAACGCGTGCGTCGCCGCATGTCAGGCGGAAAACAACATTCCCGTGGTCGGCAAGGACGAGGTGTCCCGGGGTCGTGAAATGCACTGGATTCGCATCGATCGTTATGTGGCCGGCGACGCCGACGTGCCGAAGGCCTTTCACTTTCAGCCGCTGCCTTGCATGCACTGCGAGAACGCGCCGTGCGAATACGTCTGTCCGGTCGAGGCCACGGTACACAGCGCCGATGGCCTGAACGACATGATCTACAACCGCTGCGTCGGCACGCGGTTTTGCTCGAACAACTGCCCGTATAAAGTCCGGCGGTTCAATTTTTTGGCCTACTCGGATTTCGATTCGCCGGGCCGTCGGATGCAATACAATCCGGACGTCACCGTGCGATCGCGGGGCGTGATGGAGAAATGCACATATTGCGTGCAGCGAATCCGCCACGCGGAAATCGGCGCCGAAACCGAGGACCGCCCCCTCGTCGACGGCGACGTGATTACCGCCTGTCAGGCCGCCTGTCCAACACAGGCCATCGTATTCGGCGATCTGAACGATCCCCAGAGCCAAGTGAAGCAAGCCAAAGATTCGCCGCTGCATTATTCACTGCTCGACGAAGAACTGAACACCCGGCCGCGGACGACGTATTTGGCTGAGCTCCGCAATCCTAATCCTGATTGGGAGGGCGGCTGACATGGCCGATCGACCCTCGCTCGTGCGGATCGAAAAGCCGGCTGTGGCCGTCGCCGCCGCGGCCCCATTGCCTGACTACACGCCGCGCGGCCACGATTTCACGTCGCTTACGGCGCACATCAGCGACGTGGTGCTCGTGAAACCCACGGGGCTGGGCTGGTTCACATCGTTCGGCGCCGCGAGCCTATTGCTGCTATTATTCGGCGGCGCCATCGTGTTTTTGCTGATGACGGGCGTCGGTATCTGGGGGCTGAGCGTCCCGGTGGCCTGGGGATTTGCGATCACAGATTTCGTCTGGTGGGTCGGGATCGGTCACGCCGGCACGCTCATCTCGGCCATATTGCTGCTGCTGCACCAGCGCTGGCGAACGTCGATCAATCGGATCGCCGAAGCGATGACGATTTTTGCGCTGCTTTGCGCCGGGCTATTTCCACTGTTGCACTTGGGCCGGCCTTGGTTTTTTTACTGGCTCGCGCCGTATCCGAACACGATGCGTCTGTGGCCGCAGTTTCGCAGCCCGCTCGTGTGGGATGTGTTCGCGGTGAGCACTTATTTCGCCGTCTCGCTAGTATTCTGGTACATCGGGATGATTCCAGACCTCGCGACGATGCGAGATCGGGCGACGTCGCGGCGCGGTCGAATCGCATATGGCGTGCTCGCGATGGGCTGGCGCAATTCCGCCCGGCATTGGCATCGCTATGAATCGACTTACCTGCTGCTCGGCGGGTTGGCCACTCCACTGGTGATCTCGGTCCATTCGGTCGTGAGCGCGGATTTTGCCGCCGCCATCGTCCCGGGTTGGCATGAGACCGTCTTCCCGCCATACTTCGTCGCCGGCGCCATTTTTTCCGGGTTCGCAATGGTCATCCTGCTCTGCGTGCCGATTCGCCACATCTACAAGCTCAAGGAGTTCATCACGATCGATCATCTGGAAGTGATGGGCAAAATCGTGCTCGCGACCAGTTTGCTCACGTCGTTCGGCTACTTGAGCGAGCAGACGCTCTCCTGGTACGGCCACGAGAAGGTCGAGCATTACGTTTATCTCAATCGCATCGCGGCGTTCGATCAATATGCTTTTGTGAGTTGGTCGCTCGTGTTCTGCAACACGGTGGCGCCGCAGATTCTTTGGATCCCCCGGTTACGGCGCAATCAAGTCGTGCTCGTCGCCGTGTCGACGCTCGTGTTGGTCGGCATGTGGCTGGAGCGATATATGATTATCACGACGAGTTTGCATCGCGATTACCTGACGTCGTCGTGGGGGATGTTCCTGCCGACGATTTGGGATTTCCTGACGTTCTTCGGCTCGATCGGTCTGTTCGCCACGGCCTTCTTGCTCTTCATCCGCTCGGCGCCGATTTTGGCAATGTCCGAGTTGCGGGCGATGCTGCCCGGCTCGCATGGCACGGAGGTCGGCCGATGAAACCGCAAGACTCGCAGCACGATTCCCGGCACAATTCTCTTCATGGGCTGATGGTCGAGTTCATTGCCGCCGACCAGATTTTGGAAGGCACTCGCCGGGCATGGCAGACCGGCTATCGTGAGATGGACGCATATTCGCCCTATCCGGTCGAAGGGCTGGCCGCTTGCCTGGGGCTCAAGAAATCGCCGATCCCCAAGATCGTATTCATCGGCGGGTTGGTCGGCGTGTCGTGCGGTTTGTTTATGCAATATTACGCCAGCGCGGTCGATTATCCGCTGAACGTCGGCGGGCGGCCGTTCAATAGCTGGCCAGCCTATGTGCCCATCGGGTTCGAGGTGCTGGTGCTCGTCGCGGCCTTCTCGGCCGTATTCGCGATGCTGTATCTCAACGGCCTGCCCCGACCGAATCATCCGGTGTTCAACGTGCCGGAGTTCAAGCGAGCCAGCCAGGACCGATTTTTTTTGTGCATCGAAGCCAGCGACCCTTTGTTCGAGCGCGACCAGACGGCGAGGTTCTTGCTTTCGCTTGGGCCTCACGGCTCGGTGATCGAAGTTCCCCGCGAAGACATCGGCCCCCCGGAGCAAGTCGACGAACCGGGACTGCGGGGCGCGGTCCCCGAACCGCGAACGACCGTGCAAGTCGGGGAGCAGCAGACATGACGCGCGACGCTTATCGCAACTCGATCTTCGCCAGCTCGGGTGGAAAGATCACATCGAGCGCCAAGGGCTGGAGGCGTCCTCGCCGAAGCCGCGGAGAGTGGCCTCGATTACTTGCGCAAACCTTCGGACCCTCCGGGGCTTCCCTTCGGTCCAGCCCCGGCCCCCCGACAACAATCGCTAGGTTCGTATTAATTTGCCTGGCATGTGCTCTATGCGGCTGCCAACAAAAGATGGCCACCCAGCCGAGTTTTAAGCCGCTCGATCCATCGCCGTTCGACAAACAGGGCCAGTCAGCGCGCCTGGCGGTTCAAGGGACCGTCGCCCGTGGGCACTTGCATACCGACTGGGCCATGTTCACGGGTCGCTCGTCGCCGCCGATCGAACCCATCGCGAGCAGCGCTTCGTCATCGGACAAATCCCCAACCGTGGTGAATTCAAATCGAGGCGACACCGACACGCAGCGGAGCATCGGGGACGACGCCAGCCCCTTGATCGCCGCCGAGTTGGCGACCTACCGGAACGAAATTAGCGAAATTCCGATCCCGGTCACGCGCGAGCTCATCGAACATGGACAGAACCGGTACATGATTTATTGCGTCGTGTGTCACGATCCGCTGGGGACCGGTCACGGCAAGATCGTCGAGCGAGGATACACGCGGCCGCCGTCGTATCATATCGACCGGCTGCGCAATGCGCCGGTCGGCCACATCTTTCGCGTCGTTAGCGAGGGCTACGGCTCGATGCCCTCGTATGGTCCACAAATCCCCGCTCGCGATCGCTGGGCGATTGTGGCCTTTGTGCGGGCCCTGCAATTGAGCCAGCATTTTCCCGAGGAACAGGTCACGCCCGATGAGCGGCGAGCAGGGTCTGGCGGAGGATCGCCATGACTCCAAAAAAAGGCGAGCGGGGGGCGTCAGCCCCCTGTCCCCGACCCGATAGCGTTAATGATCCTGCAATTGCGGAATACGCCTCGGCCGCCGACCTATCTCGCTACCAACTTCTAGCAATCGCCATCGGCATCGCCGGCACGGCGATCTTCATCCTCGCCGGCCTCAGCGACCCCTCGCAATTCTTCCGTGCCTATCTCGCCGCCTATTTGCCCTGTCTCAACATGGGCCTCGGCTGCATGGCGATCTTATTCGTCTACCACCTGACGGGCGGCGGTTGGGGCTATCTGATCCGTCGAATCCTCGAAGCCGGCTCGCGAACTCTGCCCCTATTGGCCGTCGGATTCTTGCCGATCGCGCTGGGCATCAAGCATCTGTATCTCTGGGCCGACCCGGTGGTCGTCGAGGGAAACGAGCTCCTGCGGCATCAACACGTCTACATGAATCCCGAATTCTTCTGGATTCGGGCGGCGATTTATTTTGGGCTTTGGATGACCTTCGCATTCTTTTTGAATCGCTGGTCGCGCATCGAAGATCGCGGCGGATATCCGCAAATCGGCAGTTGGCTCACCAATCTGAGCGCGGGCGGCGCCGTGATCTACGGACTGACGATGCACTTCAGCGGCGTCGACTGGATCATCTCGCTGCAGCCCAGTTATCACTCGACGATCACCGGACCCATGCTGGCCTCGCAGCAACTTCTGACGAGCATGGCCGTTGTCCTCATGGTATTCGCCCTGCTGTGCCGCCGCCCCCCCTTGGCCGAGCTCGTGTCGCCCAAGGGCATGCACGATTTGGGAAACTTGCTGCTGACGTTCGTCGTGCTTTTCAGCTACATGCTGTGGTTCGAGTTCATGCTCGTCTGGCTGGCCAACATGCGATCGGATGTCGTTTGGTATGGCAATCGGCTGAGTGGCGGCTGGGAGTGGGTGGCGGTCAGTCTGATGGTGTTCCAGTTCGCGATTCCGTTCGTGCTGCTGCTACAGCGCCGCGTGAAGCGCCGGCCGGCGGTGCTGGCGCGCGTGGCGGTCCTGGCCTGGCTAATGCAGGTCGTATTCACCCACTACCAAATCCTGCCGGCCTTTCATCCGCGAGTGCTCGCGGATTGGTGGCTTTCGCTGGTTGCGGCGCCGGGACTCATTGGGCTGTGGGCCGCGGCGTTTTTGTGGCAACTCAAGCGGGCACCGATCTTGCCGCTCAACGATCCCAACCGCGCGATCGCCGTTCATCTGCGCGAGTCGGACGATTGGGAACTGCAATGGGAGGAGTCGCTCACTCATGGCTAAAGACGACCGCGATCCCGAGACGCTACCGCCCGAAGGCAGCGGCGAGAAAATCGAAATCATGGGAGACGCATCCCAGGAAACGTCGAGCCGGCAGAATCCGACCGTTCGCTGGGAACCCCGCGACTTGCAATTCCGGCCCGTGCTCATTATGGGAATCGTGGTCGCCTGTTTCGGCGCGGCGCACTTTTGGTGGACGTGGCATTTCTTCGAAAACCGCCAACGCCACGAAGATACCGTGAAAGCGTCGACCTATCCGCTTGCGCAGCAGGACAGCGAGTCGCTGCCGCGGGAGCCGCGACTGGACCCGCTCGACGAACTTTCGACCGCCAACGCGATTGATTTTCGTGAAGTGGAATCGCGCCGGGAAAAATTGCTGCACCGCTTGGGCCCGACATCGGAAAAAGGCTTCGTGCATATCCCCATCGAGGCCGCGATCAAACAGCTTGCCGAACAATCGCCAACGGTAAAAAAGCCAGCAGCCGCAGCCGCCAGCAAATCAAACGGCTTGAAAAACGACGGCGCATCAAACTCTGGCCGCACAATGAGGGACCTGCCATGAACGGCAACAAAAACTTATTTAGGCCACGAAGGCACGCGGAGACGAAAGACGGAAGAAATATGGACAGGATTGACAGGATTTTCAGGATTAAAGCGGCGAATCCGATGCCAAGACAAAACCCTGGTAATCTTGTTAATCATGTCTATTTCTCCTCGTCCGCCTTCGTGTCTTCGTGTCTTTGCGGTCTGCTTATCGCCTTATTCTTACTAACGTCTGGAGCCAGGGCCGACACGCCGCTGCCGCCGCAGTTGAGAGACGTCGGCTTCGATCAGCGGCTCGACGAGCAGGCGCCGCTCGATTTGCAGTTTGCCGACGAGAGCGGCAAGCCGGTCGTGATCCGCGACTACTTTCACGAAAAGCCGGTCATCCTCGTGATGGCGTACTATCGCTGTCCGATGCTCTGCACGCTCGTGCTTAACGGCTTGGTTCAAGGACTGCGCGACATAAGCTTGGACGTTGGCAAGGATTTCGAAGTGGTCACCGTGAGTTTCGATCCTCGCGAGACGCCCGACTTGGCGACCGCGAAAAAGCAGACCTACCTATCGCGTTACGATCGGCCGGGCGCGGAGGGCGGCTGGCACTTTCTCACCGGCCAAGAGCCGGCGATCCGCGAGCTCGCGCAGTCGGTCGGCTTTCGCTACCACTACGATCCGGCCACCGATCAATTCGCTCACGCAGCGGGCATCATCGTGCTGACTCCGACCGGCAAGATTTCGCGTTACTTCTACGATATTCGCTTCTCGCCCCGCGATCTGAGACTGGGACTCGTCGAAGCCTCATCCGGCAAAATCGGCTCGCCCATCGATCAGGCGCTATTATTCTGCTTCCATTACGACCCAAGCGTTGGCCGTTATGGCGTCGCCGTGATGAACTTCATTCGCCTCGGCGGCGTCCTCACCATGCTCGCCCTCGGCGCGTTCATAGGGATCCAATTTCGCCGCGAGCGAAAACGCGATGCGTCTTCTCTGCCGCCAGTTCCCATCATTCCTCTTTCCTCGTCCCCTAGTCCCTAACCCCCGACCCCTAGCCCCTTCTTCCTCCTCCATGCCTCAAATCGCTCTCTTTCCCGAGCAAGCGTCGACCACGGCCCATTCCGTGGATCATCTGCTGACGTTTCTCATGATCTCGTGCGGCAGCGTGGGATTGTTGGTCGCGTTTCTGCTGATTTTCTTTTCGGTCAAATATCGTCGGCGCCCGGGGCAAGTGGCCGCCCCGGCGGCGACCCAGAACTGGCACGCGCTCGAATGGTTTTGGACACTTTCGCCGCTGGGCGTGTTCGCGGTGATGTTCTTCTGGGGCGCGTCGGTCTATGTCGATGCTTATCGCGCTCCGGACGACGCGGCGGTCGTCTACGGCGTCGGCAAACAATGGATGTGGAAATTTCAGCATCCCGAAGGACAGCGCGAGATCAACGTCCTGCATGTGCCGGTCGGCCGCCCGGTGCGGATGCTGCTGACCAGCGAAGACGTGATTCACAGTTTTTTCGTGCCCGCTTTCCGGATTCACATGGACGCATTGCCGCGGCGGTTCACGTCGGTCTGGTTTCAAGCGAGCAAGGAGGGAACATATCACCTGTTTTGCTCACAATTTTGCGGCACGCAGCACGCCGAAATGCGCGGGCAAGTGATCGCCATGACGCCCGCCGACTATCAGTATTGGCTCCAGTCGTCGGCCGAAGGTTCGCTGGCGCTTCAAGGCCGAAAGGTGTTTTTGAAATATCGCTGCCTAAGTTGCCATAGCGGAGACGAACACGCACGGGCGCCCGTGCTCGAAGCCATCTTTGGCCGAACGGTCGCCTTGCGAAACGGTCAAATGGTCGTCGCCGACGAACAGTATCTTCGCGAATCGATCGTGCATCCGGCCGCCCAGATCGTCGCCGGCTACGAACCGATCATGCCGACATACGACGGGTTGATTGGCGCCGAGGAGTTGAACGAGTTGATTGCGTTTATCAAAGCGCTCCGGCCGGGCGAAACGCCGGTTCGCGTGGACAATTTCCCGGTTCCGGCTCCGACGGAAAAGATGAAACCGGCTGAGGTTCCGTCCGGAGCGGCGCCGGACGCGGATAAGTAAAAAAATCCCCCTAGCCGCGGTCGCTTGCGACGCGATTTTTTGTCATTTCAAAAACGAGCGCGTCGCAAGCGAACGCGGCTAAACAGGAACACTTCTCAATATTCATGAGCGACGTCCAACTCGAATCCCAGATCGAAGAAATCGCGGCGCCGCATCCGCCGGCGACGTATCTCAACGCCTCGCGGGGAATTCTCTCGTGGCTCTTGACGAAGGATCACAAACGGATCGGCGTGCTCTATTTGATCTCGGTCACTGCGATGTTCTTCATCGGCGGGTTTGCCATTTCGATCGCCCGATTGCATCTGCTCACGCCCGGCGGAATGCTGGTCACTGCCGACACCTATAATCGGCTGTTTACGCTGCACGGCGTGATCATGGTGTTTTTTTTCCTCGTGCCGGTCGTACCGGCGGCACTGGGCAATTTCGTCCTGCCGCTGATGATCGGCGCGAAGGACTTGGCGTTGCCCCGGCTCAATCTGCTGAGCTGGTATCTTTATGTCATCGGCGGCGTGTGGACGCTGTATGCCATGATCGCCGGGGGCGTCGACACCGGTTGGACATTTTACACGCCCTACAGCACGGCCTCGTCGCACTACGATGTCGTGCCGACGATGACCGGCGTCGTGATCGCCGGATTTTCGTCGCTGCTGACGGGCTTGAATTTCGTCGTCACGGTCCACTGGATGCGGGCGCCGGGGCTAACGTGGTTTCGGCTCCCGATCTTCGTCTGGACGCTCTACGCCACAAGCATCATCTTTCTCTTGGCCGTCCCCGTGCTGGCGATGGCATTTATCCTGGTGATCGTCGAACGGGTCGCGCACATCGGCATCTTCGATCCGGCGCTGGGAGGCGACCCACTGCTGTTTCAGCACTTGTTTTGGTTTTATTCGCATCCGGCCGTGTACATCATGATCTTGCCGGGGATGGGCATTGTGAGTGAGATCATTCCCTGTTTCGCCCGGAAGGCACTCTATGGCTACAAGTTCGTGGCGTTTTCGAGTTTGGCGATCGCGTCGCTGGGCTTTTTAGTCTGGGCTCACCACATGTTCGTGGCGGGCATCTCGGTGTATGCGGCCCTCGTGTTTTCGTCGCTGAGTTTTTTGGTCGCCGTGCCGTCGGCCGTCAAAGTGTTCAATTGGACCGCCACGCTCTACAAATCGTCGATTTCATTCGCCACGCCGATGCTTTTCGCGCTGGGGTTCGTGGCCCTGTTCACGATCGGAGGCCTGACGGGCCTGTTTCTGGCGACATTGGGCATCGACATGCACGTTCACGACACGTATTTCGTGATCGCCCATTTCCATTTCATCATGGTCGGCGGCATGGTGATGGCCTATATGGGCGGGCTGCACTATTGGTGGCCGAAGATGACCGGCCGAATGTACTCGCAGTGGTGGTCCCGGATGAGCGCGCTCATCATCTTCATTGGCTTTTTTCTGACATTCCTGCCGCAATTCGTGCTGGGCTATAACGGCATGCCGCGCCGGTATCACAGCTATCCGGAGGAGTTTCAGGTCTGGAACGTACTCTCGACCGCCGGAGCGTCGATCCTCGCGGTCGGCTATTTGTTGCCGCTCACCTATTTGCTGCTTTCGCTGCGGTACGGCAAGCGGGCCGGTCCGAATCCGTGGCGGGCGACCGGCCTGGAATGGCAAACCTCGTCGCCGCCGCCACGCGAGAATTTCGAGGAAACGCCGACCGTCTACCAAGAACCCTATCAGTACCATTTGGAGAAGGCCCAAAATGAGCCCTAATCCCGCTCTGCTTACGGCCGACGAGCGCGGCGCCCTGGAGCACTCTATCCTCGTCCGGCATCGGCTCGAGGAGCAATTCGAAAATCTGGAGCAACAGCAAAACGCCTCGACCACGGCGATGTGGGTGTTCCTCGCGACCGAGGCCTTGTTTTTCGGCGCAGCGCTGTTGGCGTTCGGCGTTTACTACCACATGTATACCGAGGCGTTCGAGCGAGTCAGTGTGAAGCTGGAATGGACGATCGGCGCCGTCAATACGATCGTCTTGCTCTTGAGCAGCCTCACGATCGTGCTGGCCGTGCACTACGCTAAGCTGGGCCAATCGCGGCGCGTGATGCTCTATTTGGGCCTGACCGCGACTCTCGCCTTCGTGTTCCTAGCATTCAAGGGATTCGAGTATTACCTCGACTTCCATAAGAATCTCGTTCCGGGCTGGAAGTTCGATTCGCAAGAGTGGCTCCGCGACGGACTCAAGCCGGATCAAGTCCAGCACGTGAAACTGTTTCTGCTGTTCTACTGGACGCTGACACTAATCCATGCCGTGCATGTGACGATCGGGATCGTGGCCGTGCTGATCATCATGGCACTGGCCGCGGGGGGAAAGTTTTCCCAAGAATACTTCGCGCCGGTGGACGTACTGGCCCTATAT
Organism: Pirellulales bacterium; assembly: GCA_038210495.1. GTDB lineage: Bacteria > Planctomycetota > Planctomycetia > Pirellulales > DATAWG01 > JBBQWR01. The sequence goes on along the minus strand of JBBQWR010000064.1, from coordinate 2,206 downwards.
TGGCACTTCGTCGACATGGTTTGGATTTTCCTATTGCCGCTGCTGTACCTCCTCGGAACGCATGCGCAAATCGGGCTGAGATTGAAATGAGCACTGAATTAACCACGAAGGAACGACGACACGAAGAGGAAAATAGACAGGATTAACAGGATTACCAGGATTGATTTTTGATGTGTTTGCCTTTGACAAACATGTTTCTTTGGTATTAATCCTGGTGATCGTGTTAATCCTGTCAAAATTGCTTCGTCCTTCGTGTCTTTGTATCTTCGTAATCCAATAATTTTCAGACAGACTGGGAGCCGAGTCGTGTCGATCGAAAGTCGTCCTTTGCATCGAGAGTTGTCGGTGACCGCGTATGTCATCGTGTTAATCGTGCTGGCGCTGTTGACGGTGTTGACAGTCGGCGTTTCGTTTCTCGCGCTTTCGCCGGCGGGGCATTTGGCGATTGGGCTGACGATCGCCACGCTCAAAGCTTCGCTGGTGCTGCTGTTCTTCATGCACGTCATTAACAGCTCGCCGCACACCCGCGTCATTATCGGCGCGGCACTGCTGTGGCTTGCAATACTCTTTTCGCTGACGTTGACCGATTATCTGACCCGCGGGCTAATTCCGCGGATGCCGGGGCACTAGGGAGTTTGCAATGGTTGAAGCCGCCAGCCAAGGCCGAAGACATGAACCCATTCGAGAAATCGGCCTGGGGGTCGGCTCGGCGTGCTTGGGCACGATTGCACTAGTGTTGTTCTTCTTGCCCATTTTGAGCATTCCGATCGCCCTCGCCGGGCTAGGTGTCGGAATCGCTGGAATCTTTCTGCGTGGCGGTGACTCGGCGATCGGCCTGCGATCGTCGATCGCAGGCGTCGTGCTCTGCGCCGCAGGCGCCACGATGGGCTCCGCGATTGTCTACTCATCCACGGGCGAACTTACCGACCTGCATCGGCCGGTCCAAACGAGCTCCCAATGGCGATCACCCACGGCGCCACCGCCGGCGCGACTAGGCCGTATGTTCTAACGTGTTGGGTGGCACGTCAATTGCCCAAGGGGTTCGCTTCCGCAAGGCGACGTTTCCGCGCAAGGGCATGCACTATTTTACCGAGGCGACTCTCATGCGATCGCGATCGTTTTTCGGTTTGTTGAAAGAATCGTTCGACGAGTGGAACACGGACAAGGCCCCGCGCTTGGGCGCCGCGCTGGCCTATTTCAGCGTGTTCTCGCTGGGACCCTTGGTCCTGCTGTGCGTCGGAGTCGCCAGCGTCGTTTTCGGCGCCGACGCCGCTCAGGGCAAGGTCCTCGACGAAATCGGAAAGACCATGGGCCCGGCGATCGCCGACAGCCTCAAAGGAATGTTGGTCGAGGGCCACAAGACCGGCGCGGGCGCCGCGAGCACAATCGTCGGACTGGTGACGCTATTGATCGGCGCCGCCGGAGTCTTCGGTCAATTGCAAGACGCGCTCAATACGATTTGGAAGGTCGAACCCAAGCCGGGACGCGGTATTTGGGGATTTATTCAGGATCGATTCTTGTCGCTCACGATGGTGTTTGGGACTGGCTTTCTTCTACTGATTTCGCTGGTTCTCACGGCCGTCCTTTCGGCATTTAGCTCATCGCTGGGCGGAGCGCTGGGAATCGAGACGGCCCTCTTGCAGGCGCTCAATCAGGTCGTGACGCTGCTGGTGGCGATGCTGTTGTTCGCGATGATGTTTCGTTTCCTTCCGGACGCCGAAATTGCTTGGCGCGACGTTTGGATCGGCGCCGTGATCACGGCCGTGCTGTTCACGCTGGGGAAATTTGGCCTCGGCTTATACCTGGGACGATCCGGAGTGACCTCGGGCTACGGCGCCGCCGGGTCGCTCGTGCTGCTGCTGCTCTGGGTCTATTACTCGTCGCTGATTTTGCTGTTCGGCGCGGAGTTCACTTACGTCTACGCCAAGCAGGTTGGCTCTGGAGTCCGACCGTCGCCCAATGCGGTGGCGGTGACCGAACAATCTCGTGCCCAGCAAGGCATGAAGCCAAAATCTGGCTAACCCGATCCCGGTCGTTTCCCAATGACCTTGCAGCTATTGGAAGGCCTTAGTACTACAGCGCTAACTTTTGCCCCATCCGCAACGAGGCAGACCGGTCAGGCGGATGCCCAGCGCGGCGAGTTTCTTGCGGGTCGTTCGGGTGTGGCTGCGGCGCGCTGCGGCATTGCGCCGCTGCGTGTACGCGA
>JBBQWR010000063.1:0-23400 GCA_038210495.1 Pirellulales bacterium | reverse complement strand
CTTCGGTTTCAAACCACGAATCTCGACGGCGTCCATACCTGGTTCTCCGGGAAGGCGATCATGAGCCGGTCCTCCGACCCCAACCAAGTCTCGCCGATTCCGACAGATTCACCAAGAGGAACCTGGCGCTGTAGTACTAGGGGCCACGGCCTATTCGTTATCGCCTGTGCGGTCCTTGTTGCGAGCGGCTGTTCGGCATCCGATGAAACCCAGCCTCCGGCGCCGACCGGCCCGGGCGTCGCGAAAGCCGTGGACACCAGTGCATCCGAAAAGGCTGCAGCTGCCGATCGAAAAAAAGCTTTCGGCTCGCCGATCGTCAACGCGGCCGCCGGCGACTGGCCCGTTTGGCGCGGACCGCTGGGCACGGCCGTCTCGACGGAATCGGACTGGACGACCGATTGGCCGGCGGATGGGCCGAAAGCCATATGGCATGCATCGGTCGGCGTCGGATTCAGCAGTGTGTCGGTGGCGGCTGGTCGGCTGTATACGATGGGCCACGAATCGGTTGACGCCGAACAGGAAAAGGAGCAGTTGACCGATGACACCGTGTGGTGCTTGGATGCCGCGACGGGCGATGTGATTTGGAAGAAGTCGTACCCCGCCCATCAGGTCGCCAACCTTCACGAAGGAGGCCCGGCTTGCACGCCCACGGTCGATGGCGATCGCGTGTTCACGCTCAGCAAGGACGGACAACTCTATTGTTTCGACGCCGCGAAAGGGGACATTCGCTGGAAGGTCGATGTGACCACGCTGCTGGAAGTGAAAATGCCCGACTGGGGATTTTCTTGCTCACCGCGCGTTTGGGGCGAGATGTTGATCTTCGATGCCGGCATGATCGTCGCGCTGAACAAACAGTCGGGCGAGTTGATTTGGAAGACGCCCGCGGACCGACCCGGCTACGGCTCGCCCACGTTTTTCAAGCTGGGCGAGGAGTCGCTGGTGGCCGTGCTCACGAACGACGCTTTGGAAATCCTTCGCGCCTCCGATGGCGGCAACTTCGCGCGAACGCCGTGGGTCACCGATTTCGCGACCAGCGCCACGACGCCGATCGTGGAAGTGACCGACAAGGGCGCCACGGTGTTTGTTTCCACCGGCTACGATCGCGGCTGTGCCCTATTCGACCTAACCGACGGCAAGCTGGTCGAGCGATATCACAACCGCAAGATGCGCAACCACATGTCGACGTGCGTGCCGTGGCAAGGGGTGCTCTATGGTTTCGACGGCAACAGCCATCAGTCGTCGCAGGTGCAACTCGTGGCGATGCGCTATGAGACGGGCGAAGTGCTGTGGAAACATCGCGGGCTGGGTTGCGGGTCGCTGATGCTGGCCGATGGCAAGCTGATTCTGCTCAGCGACGAGGGCCGGCTGGTGATCGCCGAGACCTCGCCGACAGAGTTCAAGGAGATCGCCCGGGCCGACGTAATTGCAGGCAAATGCTGGACGCAGCCGGTGCTGGCGACGGGGCGAATTTATTGCCGCAACGCCCAGGGGGATGTGGTTTGCCTGGATGTGCGGAAATAGCCGTAGGTCAGGCACTCCGTGCCTGACAGGCGCTAAGGAAAAGTTCGGCGCCATGCACGAGTCGCGCATGTCAGGCACAGGGCGCCCGACCTACTGCGTGGGCGGCAGCGGTTGCAGATTGGTCGATGGCAGGAGTTCGTTGAACGTCGGCGGCAGCGGCTCGAATTGCGGCGCCGGGCGGGCCTGTCGGACGGGTGGCTGCGCGGGCGCCAACTGAGTGAAGGTTCGTGGTTGCTGAGTTGGAGTGCTCTCGGTGGACACCGGCCAGTGCTGCGGCGCCGGATCGACTGCCGGAAACGATGCCGGACGAATGTAGCTTTCGGCGGCCGAGGGCGCCGTGTAGACCGAGTTCTGTGCCTGCGGCGCGGCGAAGGCATCGCTGGGTTGGCCAGAGGCGCCCAGCGGCGGCAGCGGCTGATTCACAATCTCTGGCCAGGCCATTCGCGCCGGCGTCGCTGGCCGAACCGTGAGTGTGCTCGGCGAATAGGCCGATTGCCGAGCGGGTTGCCGATGCATCGAAGCTTGCGGCGCCCGACCGAAGATGCTGGTATCGGTCTGGTCCGCATGAATGTTCGGCGCGGCGCTGTCCGCCGGAACTTCCCAGCGTTCGGTTGTCGAATCGGTGGCCCGCGGAAGCAACTGCGATGGTAAATTGGCTGACGCTTGCGATCGCGGTTCAGCAGTCCGTTGAGCGACCGGCTCCACTGACGCGGGCGCCACTGACGCGGGCGCCACTGACGCGAGGGCCACTGACGCGGGGGCCACTGACGTTGGCGAAACTAACGCTTGCGACACTCGCGATCCGATGGCCGGCAGAGCGCTGGACGCCGCCGGCTGCATTCGCGCCTGGGCCGCATAGGGTAGCGCCGTCTGCACCGGGGGACTTTGCGGAACGAACGACTGCGGCGGACTGAAAGCCGATGTCGGCCGCGCGGGCGGTTGCGACTGAGCGGCGGCGGTCGGCCAATTGATCTGCAGGCTGCTTGTCGGCGTTGATTGCGGCGTTGTTAGTTGCGTCGCTGGCGGTTGCGGCGCCGGCTTCGATTGCGCTTGATCCTGAGACGGGGTCCATGGGGAGGGCAAACTCGCCGGCGCGGGCGTCGAGGGCGCTCGCGGAAAACCGATCGGGGGCAATGCCTGCTGTTGGCTTGGCCGGGGTTGCTGCGCCATGACCACCGGCGGTCTCTCGGGAACAGCGAGGCTTGGCCGCATCAGTCCCGCCGAGTTGCTGCTCGCGGCGCCCGTTTGAGGCGGCGCGAGCGAATCGGGTTGATTGAGCGGCGGCAAGTTTGTCGGCGCGGGCAACGAGGGCGCGGGCAACGAGGGCGCCGGCACGGGCGGCGAAGCTGTTGGCGGATTGGGCGACAGTTGAATGGGCCCGACGGGCGGTTGGTTCGTCTGCGGCAAACCGATCGGCGGCAATGCTTCCGGCGGGGGTCCATGGGGCAGCCCATCCGATGGCATCGGCCCATAGCCATGTCCGAACCGCCCTATTTCATGCGACGGCATGACGGGCGCGATCGTCGCATCTTGGCCAATCGGCGGTGGCGTCTGCTGTAAGATGTAGCTGAACGGCCGTGGCTGATGGCGGGTCGGCTGGCGATTGGCGGCGTCTTTGTAGGCTTTATCCGGCCAAGCGCCTTCCGACATATAGATTTCGTTGTACTCCAGCAGCGAACCCTTTTCGTAATGCAGGTTCTTGACCGCCAGCGCGTAATCGGCCAGCGCGGCGAAGAACTGACTCTCGGCGTCGGCCAGGCGGCGCTGGGCTTCCAGATACAAATCGAGCGGCACCTTGCGATCGGATTCGAGCGCGGCCTTGGTGGCGCCGACTTGCGCCCGGGCGGCCATCCGCCGATTGTAGGCAATCTGCGCGACTTGATAGGCCCGCTCGATGTCGGCCAGCGCGTTGCTTAGATCGTGAACCACTTCGCGCTCTTGATCGTCGAGCACGGCTCTCTCGCGGGCTAATATCAACTGAGCGTTGCGCACTGCGGCATGACCGCGGCGGGCGCCGATCGGCATGTTCAGCTCCATGCCGAATTCCCATTCCTGATGCTTGAAGCTATTCAAGTCTTGGAACGCGCTGTTGTCCGGCGTATTGTCCATGCCGTCTTTCAGGTCGTGGCCAAAACCACGCAGCCGATACAGGCTGAATGAATCCAACCGAGGCAACAGAAAGTTGCGGCTGGCGATCAGGGCCAGTTCCTCGCGCTTGACCGTCCACCGCTGCCGGCGAAGTTCGGGGCGGCGCGAGATCGCCTCGGGCAAAATCTCCTCCCAGTTGAACACGACCTTGGCCAGACTCGGCTCGTCGGCCGGGCGAATCAAGCGGCCATCGTTGATCGGCAGACCCAATAGCAATCGCAAGCGGCGTTCGGCGACCCGCACCCCGCCGGCGCCGCGGAGCGTTCCGCCGCTCGAACCGTTGTTGGTTTGGGTGCCACCAACCAACCGGCCATTCCAAGCGTTTTCGACTTCTTGCTGAAAGAGAAAATACTGTTCGCGCGATTCGGCCTCGCGCTCGGCCTCGCCCCCTTGCCGACCCTTTTCGAACAGGGCATGAGTTCGCTGCCAACTTTCCAGTGCGCTATTGCGGGCCGTGATCTTGGCGTCCAGATCGCGATAGGCGAAGTACAGATCCCAATAGGCGTTCTCGACGTTGCTCACCAGATCGCGGACGCCGATCTCGAACTCGGCCAGACTGATGTCCGTGTTGACCCGCGCGATCAGCACGCCGTTCAAATTGCCCGGCGTGCCGGCCGGACCGGCGATGCGATTGAACTCGACGCCGGCGCCCTGCAACAACGGCTGCCGGGCCTCGAACTCGAAGTTGGTATCCCAGGAACTGCGGAATTTGTTGACCGACGTATTGCTGTGGTCGTAGAACGTGTTGTGCCTGAAATCGAACTCGGCGCCGGTCGCCGCGCGCTTGCTGATCTGCGACTGGAACGTGTCGGTGTCTTGCAACAACCGGTTGGTGTTGTCGCCGATCAGGTCGTTGTTCACCAAGCGATTGTTTCGCTGATAGTCGAATTTCTCGGAGAAGATCGCGTCGAATTCCGATAGCGCCGCCTCGACGCCGTAACGTGGATCGGTTTCGGCGATCGCCGGGCCGTGGATCGTTCGCACGTTGCCGGGCGACCGGAGAACCGTGCCCCCAAGATCGTGGAGCACTTTCGATTTCGCCAGGGCCATTTGCATGGCCTCTTCGAGCTTGAAATTCCAATACTCGGGATTGCTGTCGGGCGTGATCGTCAGCGGCGACTGGCAATTGATCGACGCATCGGTCGGGCAGTTTGCGATGTTCGGCGCCTCGATCTTCGTCGCGACGTCGGTATAGTGCGCGAGATCGCCATCCGGACCAAATTTGAACGGCGCATGCGACCCGCAGCCGGCGGCCATCGCCGACGCGAGCAGGAGTCCGCTCAAAATGGTTAAAACACGCTTCATAAGCAAACTGGGATCCCGAGGCGAGCGATCGAGCGGAACGTCTGTTGAATTGACGGGAGTTCTTCGAGCTAGTCATCGGCAATCGAGGGGGATCAATTGGCGTTATTTCCGGCACAACCGTTAAAATTTTCGCAAATTGCCAGATCAGGGGTGGCGGCAACGCTAGCGGCGGGCGCCACTGCTGGCTCGTCCAGCAGTGTTCCTTCCATGTGCTCACAGGCTGCACTGCTGGACGAGCCAGCAGTAGTGGCCCCCGTCCATTCGACCTTAATCCCTTGCACTCCAATGGCCCCACTCCGCGCAATCGAGTTATATTGAATCTCCTATGAGCTACGAGCCCACACCTCAGGACGATTCCGCTGGCGATCTGGCCGCGCGGGAGTTGGAGGAATTGCTCGATAGCTTGGCTCGGCTGGCGGGCTCCGATTTGCCTGCCCCTCAGTTTTATCAGGCCCTGCTCGAAGGCGCCGTTCGCGGTTTGGCGGCGGTCGCCGGCGCCATTTGGGGCCGCGATCCGGCCGGACAGATTCGAGTCGAATGCCAGGTGCAATTCGATCGGCTTGTGCTCGCGCAGAATTGGGCCGACGCCCAGCGGCATACCCATCTCGTCGAGTCAATGCTCTCGAGTGGCGAGTCGCGACTGGTCCCGCCGCGATCGACGCTGCCCGGCGCCTCCAGCGCACTTAACCCGTCCGAGTATTTGCTCGTGCTGGCGCCGGTCGCCATGGAGGCGGGCGGCACGGGACTGGTCGAAGTATTTCAGCGGGCCAGCGCAGCCCCGCTCAGCCAACAAGGCTCGCTCAATTTTCTCGCCGCGATCTGCGACTTGGCCGCCGAGTATCAGCGCAATTTTCAGTTGCGGGGCCTGCGCGATCGCGAGACGCTGTGGGGACAGTTCGAGCGATTCACGCAGAACGTTCACGCCAGTCTCGATTCGAAGACGGTCGGTTACACGATCGTCAACGATGGCCGCGGCCTGATCGGCTGCGATCGAATCAGCGTGGCGATGGCTCGAGGGAAGGGCGCGCGGATGCTCGCCATCAGTGGGCTCGATCAATTCGATCGCCGCTCGGAAGCGGTTCGCCGACTCGAACAGCTCGCGGCCCGTGTCGCGGCGACTCACGAACCGCTGTGGCACGCGGCGGGAGAAGTCGATTTCGCCCCGCAAATTCAGGCCCCGCTGGAAGCCGTGTTGGATGAAACGCACGCTCGGGCGATCGCCGTAATTCCGCTGTTCGCGCCAGAATCCAAGAATCGAGAATCGGGCGATCATCCGGCGAATGTCCACGACGCCGGGCGGCTTCTCGGGTCGCTGATCGTCGAGCGATTCGAAGGAGGCGGATTTGGCGAAGCGGAGCGGCAACGAATTGGCGCCGTCGCGCGGCAGAGCGCCGCAGCCCTGCGCAACGCTCAGACCTATCAGCGCGTGCCGCTTTCGCCGTTGTGGCGCGCGCTGGAACGGATCGGTTGGCTCGGGCGCGCCCGTCAATTGCCGAAAACGGCGCTCGCGCTTTCCGCCGTGGCGATAGCGGTCGCGGCGCTCGTTTTCATCCCGGCTGATTTCGACATCTCGGCTCGCGGCGAACTCCAGCCCCAGCATCGCCGCGAGGTGTTCGCCCGATCCGACGGCATTGTCGACGAAGTGAAAGTTTCGCATGGCGACGCCGTGGCCGCCGGCGCGGTGCTCGTGACGCTACGCAAACCGCAGCTCGACTTCGAATCGAGCCGGCTGGATGGCGAATTCAACGACGCCCAAACGAAGCTGTCCGGCATTCAAGCGTCGCTGACCTCCGCGGGGCGCGACGCATCCGCGAATTCGCCGGAAAAAATCAATCAGCTTTCGGCTGAAGGCGAAGAAGTCAAATCGCTGCTCGAGAGCCTCAAGCGGCAGCGGTCGGTGCTCGACAAACAGCGCGACGATCTGAAGCTGCTCAGTCCGATGGCTGGCACGGTGCTTACCTGGGACGCGGCCAATCTGCTCTCGGCCCGGCCCGTCGGTCGAGGTCAGGCGTTGTTGACGGTCGCCCAACTCGATGGACCTTGGGAAATCGAAGCTCAGGTCGCCGACAATCGCATCGGACATGTCATCGCCGCCGAGAACGAGCGCCATCGAGACCGGCCGGACTCCGAACTCTCCGCGTCGTTTCGCATGGCGACCGATCCCAGCGCGACGCACGAGGGCCAAGTGCGTCGCGTGGCCATGTCGACCGAAAGCGACAAAACCACCGGCTCGACCGTCCTGGTTACGATCGATATCGACCGAGCGAACCTTCCCGGCGCCCAGTTGCGGCCGGGCGCCACGGCGATCGTGAAAATCCACTGCGGTCGCCGCTCGCTGGGATATGTATGGCTGCACGAGTTTTGGGAAATGTTTCAATCCCGCGTTCTGTTCTGAGAAGCGAGAAATATCATGAGATCCCGTCACAATACTTCGGGTGGCCGGGGCTGGAGGCGTCCTCGCCGAAGCCCCGGCGAGTGGACCCCACCTCATCAGCAAGCCACCGGGGTTTCCCTGCGGTCCAGCCCGGGCCTCCCGATAATCGTTCCGCTGGCGATCGCGGTCTTCTTAACACTTCCCATTCGAGCCTCCGCGGCGCCCGCCGATGGCCCGATCAAAGTCCCCGTCTTGGTGACATTGATCGACCAGGTTGAAGTCTCGGCGCGCGAGGCCGGCGCCCTGTCGACGATAGACGTGCAAGAAGGTCAACTCGTCACCGAGGGCGCCTCGCTAGCGCGCCAAGAGGATAGCCAGCCGGTGCTCGCTTTGCAGAAGGCTCAGGTCGAATTGCAGATTGCCGCCAAACAGGCCGCCAGCGACGTGAAGGCGCGGTACGCCAAAAAGTCGGCGGAGGTCGCGACCGTGGAACTGGAACGAGGGCTCGAATCGGTGCAAAAATTCAAAAACAGCGTGTCGCAATCCGAGATCGACCAACTACGACTCATGAAAGAGCGGGCGGCACTGGAATTCGAGCAGGCCAAGGAAGATCAAGAGGTCGCCGAAATGACCGTCAAACTGAAGCAAAACGCAGTGGACTTGGCCGCCAACAGCGCGGACCGCCGCCGTATCGCCGCGCCCATCCCCGGCATGGTCGTTCAGATCAAACGGCACAAAGGCGAATGGGTCCAGCCCGGCGACCCGATCGTGCGGATCGTGCGCCTGGATCATTTGCAGGCCGAAGCGTTCTTGAGCGCGCGCGACGCGCCGGCGCAACTCGTGGGTCGCGCCGTGAAATTATTGGTCGATCTGCCGGGCAGCCCGCACACTGAATTCCCGGGAAAACTGGTCTTCGTCAATCCCGAGGTCAACCCGGTCAACGGCCAGTTCCGCGTCAAAGCCGAGATCGAGAACCGCAACCAGCTTTTGCGCCCTGGCTTGCCCGGCACGATGGTGATCGCAGGCGACGCAGAGGCGAGTCGGGAGTCGGGAGACGGGCGACGGGAGTGACGAAGCGGCGGCATTCTGCCGCGGAGTCAGTGTCGATGTGTAGCGCATGACAAAGAAGTTTAGACAGGATTAACAGGATTTTCAGGATTTGTGTTGGCGATGGCTGCGCCATTGCCGGGAAATACTTCCCAAAACAATCCTGTGAATCTCTTTAATCCTGTTAATCCTGTCTCCCTCTTTTTTCGTCTCGTCCGATGATCTTCAACCCGGCGATCACGACGTCCGCGACGGCTCGGCCGCTGGCTTTGCGAAAGCGGCCGGATTTGGTCGTGCGGAGCGTGGCTATGCGGCGGCGGCCAATGTGGGTGGCGAAAGATCCGGTCGCGCTCAAGTATTTTCAGATGCGCGAGGAAGAGGTCTTTGTCCTCGAGCAACTCGACGGCGCCACGAGCATCGATCAGATCAAAGCCCGGTTCGAACGTCGCTTCGCTCCCCGGCGGCTCGATCCGGGCCAACTCCAGGCGTTTCTCGGCCGGCTGCATCGCGAAGGTCTCGTCATCTCGCAAACGCCGGGGCAAGGCGTCGAGCTCCTGGAGCGCCGTCGCAATCTGGTCCGCGACTCGTGGATCGAGGGCCTCACGAACCTCCTGGCCCTGCGAGTGCGCGGCGTCGATCCGGACCGATTTCTCCGCGCGCTCGATCCGCTGGCCCAGTGGCTGTTTTCGCCGGCGATGCTCCGCGGGCTGGTGCTGCTGGTGATCGCGGCGCTGACGCTCGTGCTGACGCATTTCGATACGCTGGTCGCGCGGCTGCCGGATTTTCAGGCTTTCTTCAGCGGCGCGAATGTCCTCTGGCTGGCCGTGGCGCTGGGCCTGGCGAAGGTCCTGCACGAACTGGGACATGCGATGACCTGCCGGCGCTTCGGCGGCGAGTGCCACGAAATCGGGCTAATGTTTCTCGTCTTCACGCCGTGCCTGTATTGCAACGTGTCAGACGCTTGGATGCTCCCGAGCAAGTGGCGGCGCGTCGCGGTTAGCGCGGCGGGGATGGCGGTGGAAATGGTATTGGCCAGCCTAGCGACATTCGTCTGGTGGTGGACCGCCCCGGGGCTGCTCAACGGCCTGTGCCTCGACCTGATGTTCGTCTGCTCGGTCAGTACGCTCTTGTTCAACGGCAATCCGCTGTTGCGGTACGATGGCTATTATATTTTGTCGGACCTGATTGAAACGCCCAACTTGCAGGAGCAATCGGGCCGCGTTGTTCGGAGGTGGTTGGCGAATTGGCTGTTCGGCCTGAATCCGCCGGTCGATCGATTGATGCCCGACGACGGGGCCGGACGATTGGCCCTGTATGCCGTCGCGTCGACGTTGTACCGGCTGTTTGTCGTCGTCGCCGTCGGATGGTTCTTGGAACGGGTCTTGAAACCGTACGGACTTGAGCTGCTCGCGCGGGGGCTGGCGCTGAGCGCGGTCGTGGCGATGGTCGTCATTCCGGCGGGCCGCACGGCGATGTGGATCCGCAACCAACATAGGAGCACGCCGGTGAAATGGGGCCGCTTTGCCATTCGCGCGAGTCTTGTGCTGGCGGCCATCGTCGGGCTGATGGCCATTCCACTGCCCCACCGGATCAACGCTCCGGCTATCCTCGAACCGGCCGAGGCGAAGCGCGTATATGTCACCGTCCCGGGCACGCTCGTCGAAGCCGTCGCCATCGGTCAAACCGTGCGTGAAGGGCAGACGCTCGCTCGGCTCGAAAATCACGACGTCGATCTGGAACTGGCGAAGCTCGAGGGACTTCGCGATCGCCAGCGACTGAAGCTCGACAACCTGATTCGCCAACAAGGCGCCGACGAGACCGCAGCCGCGCAAATTCCCACGGCGACCGAAGCGCTCGCCGATCTGGAATCGCGGCTCGCGCAGCGCCGCCGCGATCGGCAGCGGCTCACGCTCGTCGCGCCGCAAGCCGGCACGGTCCTTCCCCCGCGCCGCACGCCGCCCCACGGCGAGACGGGAACGGCGCGCGGCGCGAAGCAAGAGTTGCCCTCTTGGTCCGGCCTACCGCTCGATCCGCAAAACCTGCAGGCGTATCTCGACACGGGCGTCACGTTCTGCCTGATTGGCGATCCGCAACATCTTGAAGTGCTGGCGATTATCGATCAAGCCGATGTCGACCTGGTGCAGCCGGGCCAGTCGGCTCGGATTCAACTCGACGAGCTTCCCGGCGACACGCTTTCCGGCGTCGTCACATCGGTCGCCGAATTGGATTTGCAAGTCGCCCCGCGGGAGCTCGTCGTGCGCGGCGATATCCCGACGCGGATCGACGAGACCGGCGCCCCGCGGCCTTTGAGCGCCAGTTATCAGGTCCGCATCGCGCTCGACGCACAATCCCCGCTCCTCCGCGGCGGCGCCCCCGGCCGCGTGAAAATCTCAACCGCGCCCCAGTCGATGGCCTACCGGCTGTGGCGATATCTCCAGCAGACATTCCAAATGCGTGATTAAGCGCGTCGCAAAACCGCGACATCCTGCCTTTGAGAACGGGACAGTCGCCAGTTTTGCTCCGCGGACTCCGCAAAATGGGGGCACTTCCCGGCGGTGTTGTGGAGCAGTTCTGAAAAGGAGTGCAAAAACGCGATTTTCTTGGATTTCTCATTTCTTATTGTATATTTCACGGAAGATACTCGTTTTTCCCTGAAAGGCCAATGATAAACAGGAAACTCCCCCCTGAAACCAACTTTTCTGGTTGGATAGCCAACGGTAAACCAATTTCACGGGTTGAACTCGCTTTTCCTAGCGGGATCCACAAATGAACGACAAAATTGCTCCCGCCGTCAGACCCGTCGGCTACGCCGCGCTGATCGACCGATATGGCCTCGAGGTCATTCCCAATTGGCATCGTTCGTCGGTCGCCGCCGCGATCCATCGCATCGACTCGAGCAGTTCCGTTGTCGAAGAGAACTACATCTCGCGCTATTGGCCCGGCGACTCGCTCAGCGACCACCTCGAATTCGCCCTAAAATACGACGGTACGAATCTCGGGATCTTGGCGGCCCTGTTCGAGAAAATCAATCCCGACGAACTCTTGACCTACATCAAGTCGAAGCCCACGGGTAAATACGCCCGTCGGATCTGGTTCTTCTACGAATTGCTGACCGGGAATGAGCTTTCGCTGGACGATCTCGGCCAGCGCAACTATGTCGATTTGATCGATGCCGAGGACTACTACACCGTCGCCCCCTCGCGACAGGCGCCACGCCAACGGATCAACGACAACCTGCTGGGCAACGCGCAGTTCTGTCCGATGATCCGGCGCACGGATACGCTACGGTCGTTCGAAGCCGCCGACTTGCACAACCGCTGCCAAGAAATCGTCGCCGCCTACTCGGCCGAACAACTCAAGCGAGCGTTGAGCTACCTATACACAAGGGAGACAAAGTCGTCGTTCGAAATCGAGCATATCAAGCCCAACGCCACGCGGATCGAACGATTCGTCGCTCTGCTTGAAACGGCGGAGCGCGATGATTTTTGCGAGAAGAGCCGCTTGATCACCTTGCAAAATCACATTGTCGATCCCCGGTTCCGCGAAACCGACTATCGAACGATTCAAAATTACGTCGGTGAAACCGTGGCGTGGGAGCGGGAGAAAATCCATTACGTCTGCCCCAAGCCCGGCGATATCCCCGAGCTGATGCAGGGTTTGATCGCGGCGCACGGCCGGATGCAGGAGGGGGGCGTCTCGGCGGTCGCGCACGCGGCGGCGATCGCCTACGGATTTGTCTTCTTGCACCCGTTTCAGGACGGCAACGGCCGCATCCACCGCTTTTTGATTCACAACACGCTCGCTCGCCGCCGCTTCACGCCCGAAGGGATCATGTTTCCCGTGTCGGCCTCGATGCTCAATGACCCTCAAGCGTACGATGCGTCGCTCGAAGCGTTCTCGCGCCCGCTGATGAAGCTCGTCGACTATTCGCTCGATGAGCAAGGGCGAATGACCGTTCACAACGACATGGCCAAGTGGTATCGGTATCCCGATCTGACGCCCCAGGCCGAGGCGCTCTTCCAGTTCGTCGAGCGGACGATCAGGATCGAGCTCGTCGATGAACTCACATTTCTGGCCAATTACGACGCCGCGAAGCGGGCCATCCAAGAGATCGTCGACATGCCGGACCGCCAGATCGATCTCTTCATTCGATTCTGCCGCCAGAACGAAGGGCATCTCTCGAAGAGCAAGCGCGCCGGCAGTTTCGATTTTCTGACGGATGACGAAGTGGCCCAATTGGAACAGGCCGTCGAAGCGGCTTACGCTACGAGACATTGAATTTCTCCGCATACATAGCCGCGGCATCCTGCTGCGCCGTATTGTTTGGCTTTTTGGTCGACCAGCACGATCGACTTGCCTCTTTCGACATATTCGTGGCGATTACTAGTCCCCGGCGCGGCCAGACGCTAAAATGGCCGCTTGTCGCGGGATTGGATTCATCTGTCGCATTGAGGTAAGCATGGCTCGAAAGGTTTTGAATCGTAAAGAGTTGCGGGCAGCCAACGACGCCGCCGAGGCTTCGGAGACCGAGGAGGGCGAGGGCGCTCCTCCGAAAAAGGCCGCCAAGAAGGCCACCGTTCGCAAGAGCCGGGCGAAGGTCGTCAAGGAAGTTCGGCTCAAAGCCTTTTGGGACGTCTTGAATCAATCGATGAAACGGGTCGCCCGCTTCGAGTACAGCGAGCGGAAGAATGCCGATAAGAAGGCCGCCGAAATGACCGCCGCCGGCAAGTCCCAGCACTTCGTCCAACTCGTCAAGGAAGTGATCGAAGAGTAACCCGGCGATGGAAGATCAAAAGAACAACGTACTCGTCTCGGTGTTGGTCTTCAACATCGTCGTGATGGCCTACATGGGCTTTCAGTGGTTCTGCAACACGGGCGACGCCGAATTCTCTCTCTGGAATTGGCCGATCGCCATGCTGCTGGCAAGCGCCGCCGCCTGCGGGACCTTTTTCGTAATGAAAAAGAAGTAGTCGCAACCGGCTTCATTCTCGGCTTTGGCGGCGAGACCCGCGCGGCGCCGAACCGAGCCACGATATTGACGCCGGTTACGCATCGCGCCGCCGACGCAACCTCGGGGCCAATAGCGCCAAGCTACCGAGCAACAACAGCCCCCAGCGTGGAAGGCTCGGGCACGGCCGCCACGCCACTGCCGCTGAGTCCGCCGCCCAGACTTGCGCCCGACGATGCGGTCGCACCGGACGACGAACCGGCGTTAAGTAGGCTCGGTGAACCGACCCCCGCGCCAAAGGGTCTGGTAGCCAAGAGCTGCGCCAAGCGGAGCGAACCCAGGCCGCCGGTCGGGGCGCCGGTCGACGACAGACTGGCGAAACTCATTGACGAGCCGCCGCCGAGTGTCGCTGCGGCGTCGGAGAGCGGATTCCCGCTCGGGTCGCTGGCATTCAAAGTGAACGTCGCGCCACTGCCGATCGAGAGCGACGATTGGTTCACGTGATCCACCGTCAGATTGCTGCCGCTATTGAGCGCAATCGTGCCGCGTGTCGAGTCCGAATTGTCGATGCCGCCGACCACTTGACTCGTCGGGCCAGTCACGATAAGTCCGCCGTCGTTGGTGATCGTCGCGCGATTGCCGCCGGAAACGCCCAGCGACGACTGGCTGCCCGCCAGTTCCAGCGTGGAGCCCGAGCCAACCGTGGCAGTGACTCCCGAGCCGATCGACGAGCCGCTGGCCGAGATCAACTTCAGCCCACCCGTTCCGGAGACCGCAATCGCGCTGTTGTCGTGGAACTTGGTGGCCCCGGTGACCTCCAGAACGCCGGCGCCGTTCTTGATCAAATTGCCCGTGCTGATCGGCAGAGGACCGACGGCCCCCAGTTCCAAATCGGCCGAGGAGGTCGAACCGCCGGTAACGGTGAGCGTGGCCCCGGAGCGGACCTGAACCCGAGCCGACCCGCCGGCGATCGAGCCCGAGAGGCCGCTCAGCGATTGATTGGCGTTGAGATCGACCAGCGTTCCGATCCCCCCAGAGCCGTTGACGGTGAGCGTCCCACCGCCTGCGCCCAAGGCACTGGAGCCCATCGCGCGGAGCGTGCCGCCGTTGACCGTGGAATTGCCGCCGTAAGTGTTGTGATTGTCCAGCCGTAGGGTGCCCGCGCCGGTCTTGACGAGTCCACCGCCCGTACCGCTGACGACGCCGCTGACATCCAGCGTGCTGCCGCTGGCGACGCTGAACGTGGCGCCGGCCGTGTCGCCCAACGCGAGATTGGCGGAGATCGTGGGATTGCCGGCGCTGGCCGCCACCGAGACCGTGGCGCCGAAGCCGCCGTTATTGAGCGTCAATCCCGTGCCCGCGCCGCCCGTGAGCACGTGGTAGGTTGTGCCTTGATTGTTGGTGACGGCCAACGAACCGATCGAGTAACTGCCGTCGACGGTGACGTCGATCGTAGCAGTCGGCGGATTGGCGATGTTGACCGTCGCTCCATTGCCGAGCGTGGCCGCTTGACCGTGACCCGTCTGATCCAAACCATTGGGATACACGTTGCCTTGCCAGAGGGCCGTAATGCTCCAATTGCCGCTGGATGTCGAGTTCCACTGCGACGTGCCGGACGGGTTGGTGACCACGAGGTCGATCTCATGGGCGCCGTAGGTGAGATTGAGGCCAAAATTTTGGCCCGTCAGATTGGAAAGCGTGAAGCCGTTGCCTGGACCGGTTCCCGTCGGGAACGAAAACAAATCGTAAGTGCCGGCCGCGACCGATGCGCCCGTGATGGCGATCGTGAACGGCGAGCCGCTGCCGTTCAGGGTCAAGCTGCCGGTCGTTAGGCTAATCAAGCCGGTTCCGCCGGCGCCGGGCGCCGCGCCGGCCAAAGCGAAGCTGGAGATTGAGCCGGCGTTTAGGGTCAACCCACCCGCGCCGTCGATGGCCAGGGTCCCGCCGCTGACTCCGCCGATCGTGCTGCCGCTCGTAACGACCACGGCGCCGTGAATCGCGCCATTTCCGGCGAGCGTTTGCGTCGTTGCCCCGGCCCCCAGCCGGATCGCGCCGGACTGCAAGCCGGAAACATCGAGCGTGCCGCCGACCGAGAGGTTGATCGAGGGAGACGCCGCGACGTTGTTCGTCGAACCGTCGGCCAATCGCAGCGTGCCGCCGGCAATATTGATCGGACCGGTGAAGCTGTTGGAGTTGCCCAAGACGACCGCGCCGCCGCCGGTGACGTTGATGCCATTGCCCGCCGCGCCGCCGATCGACCCGAGCGCGAAGGACGTATTGGGGGCGGGATTGAACGTGGCATTGCCCGTCAGAGTGACCGGGCCCGTCGTCGCGCTCGCGCCGCTGACTCCCGTCAGCGACAATTGCTTTCTGCCGATCATCAGCGCGCCGACCGAGGCAGCCCCGCTATTTTGCACGTCGATCGTCGAGTCGGCCGTGACATTGATCGCGTTGGCGTAGGACTGCGACGCCGAATAGGACCCGGCTACCAGGGCTTGACCACTCAGGGCAAAGAAAGCCAACCCCGTGCCGGACGAGGCGGTCGTGTTGAGCGTCACGGATGAGAGCGTCTTGGCCTGATCGGCCGCGGACAAGGTGAAGTCGTGCTCGAACAAGCTGAGTTGATTATTGTAATAGCCGCTATTGTTGTTTTGGACCAAGCCCGTGTTGGGAAGTGCGATCTGTCCGTTGCGGGTCCAGTCGGCCTCATTTGCGACGCTCACGGTCGACTGCGAGCCGTCGGCGAAGTTAAGCGTGGCGTTCCAGGCCGTGCCAACGCCATTGTTGTCGCCTTGAGACGTATCGAGAAATTGCAAAGATTGAAATTTGCCCGGGGTGGCAAGCATCATCGTGGCGCTGGCGCCCGTGGTAACGATCGTGACGTTGTTATTGCGGCCCGCGGTCGAGCCATAGTCGGCCAATTGAAATTGCACGCTGGAATTGAAGGCGCTGGTGAAGGTTCGCGGGGCGGCGCCCGAATTGACCGGCAGACCCTGCGGCACGCCGGCGCCACCGGCCCCGTTTTCGTACCAGTCCCAGGAAACTAAATTGTTCGTCGTGGCAGCGGCGGGAGTGGCCGCCTCGCCATTGCCCCAGATCAAATCCTGATTGTAACCGCTCACGGGAACCATGCGTTGCACGGTGACCAAGGCATTCTGACCGGCCAGTCGCAACGTGCCTCCGGCGAGCGTAACCGACCCGGAACCAAGCGGCGTGCTGCCGACAATCTGCGAAACGGCTAGTGTCCCTTGGGCCACGGTCGTGCCACCACTGTGACTGTTGGCGCCGCTGAGGCTGAACGTGCCGCCGCCGGATTTCACCAAGGCGCCGGCGGACGACCCATCGGCGATGACCCCCGCGAAACTCGACGACAGGTTGTTGGTGCTGCCCACCGTGAGCGTCGAGCCATTGAGTCGCACCGTGCCGACGTTGGTTAGGGCGCCGATCTGTTGGCTAGCGCCAAGATTCAGGCTCGCGCCGCCGCTGACATCCACCGCCGCGAGAGTTCCTAGGGCAGTGGCGTGGTTCGAGTTAAGCGTGCCGGCGGTGATATTGACTTGCGTGCCGCTTACGAGGCTCGCGGCCGGAGAGGCCAGCGTGAGAGATCCAGCGCTGCTCTTGGTAATTGTGCGCGGCGTGCCGCCGTCGTCGAGCGCGCCCAGCGCGAGCGCCGTGCCCGCCGCCACGTCGAATGTCGGATTGCCCGAGAGCGTGGTGGCGCCGAGCGTCAAGGCGCCTCCGCCGAGTCCCGTGATCGATAGTTTATTCGAGCCGATCGTCAGATTGCCGAGTGTCGCCACTGGATAAGTTTGCAGATCGATCGTTGAGTCGGACGTGAGACTCACGGTATTGGAATACATTTGCGGAGTGGCGACGGCGGTCTGGCCGCTGAGGCCGAACACGACCAATCCCAATCCGCCGAAGTTCACTCCATTGATCGTTACGTGGTCGAGCGTTTTGGCTTGGTCTGTGCCGGAAAGGACGAAATCGTGTTCGAAAAGATTCAGCGCCCCGCCATAGTAGCCGCTGTTGTTGTATTGCACCAAACCGGTGTTCAAGAGGGCGTTTTGCCCATTGCTAACCCAGTCGGGGTCGGAGACGTTGGCCGTCGTCGTGTGCGAGTTGTCGGTGAAGTACAATGTGGCGTTCCACACCGTTGACTGCTGCGAAGTCGTCAGGATCTGCAGCGATTGAAAGTGTCCTGGCGTGGCCAAGCTCAACGTCCCGCTCGCGTTGCCGCTTTTGAGGATCATTCCATTGTTGTTCCGGGCAGTGCTGTCTCCATAAGGCGCGAACTGGAATTGCACGCTGGGATTGAAAGCGCTGGTGAAGGTGCGCGGGGTCGCGCCGGAATTGACGGGCAGCCCGAACTGGCCACTACCCGTGCCCTTCTCATACCAAACCCAACTGGCGAAATCGGTCGTGGTTCCGTCCGCGGGATGAGTTCCTTCGCCGCTGGTCCAAATGATGTCCTGATTGAAGCCGCTGCTGATGGGCATGACCGTCTGCGGCGCTTGCGATTGCCCGGCCAACTGCAACGTGCCGCCGGCCAGTGTCACCGTTCCCGAGCCGAGCGAATTGGCAGCGCCGACGCGCAGGACGCCTTGGTTGACGAGCGCGCCGCCCGTGCCGGAATTGGCCCCGATCAGCGCGAGTGTTCCGGCGCCGGTCTTGATTAACTGCCCGCCGCCGTTGACGGCGCCGCTGAGGGTCGAATTGAAACCGCCCGTATTGACCGTGCCCCCTGCCGCGTTGAACGTGACCGGTCTTGCGCTGCTCAGGGCGGCGGCGGTTTGCAGGGCCCCGCCATTAAACCGCAAGGCGCCGGCCGCGGCGCCGAGTGCCGGATCGGCGGCGACGATGAGCGTCCCGCCATTGATCGACGTGCCGCCCGTGTAGGTGCTGGCGGCGTTCAACGTCAGCGAACCGCCGCCGCTTTTGGTCAGACCACCGTCCAGCGTGGCGCCCAGCGATGGATCGGTAAGCAGCGGAGCGTTTTGAGTCACGGTGTTGGCCATCGTATCGATCGTTCCGCCGCCGGCTTTGATGATGACGCCGTTATTGACGTTGATGAGATCGTTCAGCGAGGTGGTCGCTTGCAGCGTTCCTCCATTGAAATTGAAAACGCTCGTGCCGCCGGCGCCAAATGGCCGCGCCGTGCTGAGCAAGCCGCCGGCGTTGACGTTGATCGTTCCCGAGCCGCCGAAGCCGGCGAGATAAACCCGATCGTTGGGAAACGCCCCGGCTGGCGAGACATTAATGACGCCGCCGCTGGCGACGTTAAGAAAACCGCTTCCGGCCGGTTGGCCGCCAGCCGTGGCGCCACCGATAAAGATTCTTCCGCCACCACCACCGATATTGAGCACCCCGGCGGCAGTGACATTGACCGTGCCGACGGCGGTCGCCGCTCCGGCGCCGAGATAGAACACATCGCCGGCGGAGACGGTGATCGCGCCACCCGAGACGTTCAGCGTGCCCACTCCGTTATCGTTCCAACCGATGCCGAAACCATTGGTGTTGGCGTAATTCACGTTCAGCGAGCCGCCGGTCATGTTGAACGTGCCGACGCTGCCATTGCCAATCAAGATTGTCCCGGCGCTCGCCTGTCCGATCGTTCCGGCGCCGCTCCAATTGACCGTGCCTCCACCCGAGATCGACACGCCGCCGCCGCCCGTCGTCTGGTTGAACGCGCCGCCCAAATTGGCGACGGCCGAGCTGCCGTTGACCGACAGGCCTCCGGCGCCATTGAGTGTGCCCGTTGACGCGACAGTCAGGGCGCCCGCGCTGACGTTGGTCGCGCCGCCATAGGTCGCCGAGCCGGTGATGCGTGTCGTGCCCGCGCCGTTTTGAGTCAATGAAAAATTACCGCCGCCATCGCCGACATCCGAGAGCGCGAGAGTCACGCCGGAGGCCGGCGCAACCGTGGCATTCCCGGTCAGCGTCGTGGTTCCGAAAGACAAGTTGGCGCCCGATCCTCCCGTGACGGAGAGCGTGGCGGCGCCGATCGACAAGGGTCCGACGGTCGCGCTCGACGTCGACTGAATGTCGATCGCCGAGTTGGCGGTCACATTGATCGTATTGGCGTAGGTTTGCGAAGCGGCCGGCGCGGCGTCTTGACCGCTAACGGCGAAGACGGCCAACCCGGCGCCTGCCGCATTCGTCGCGTTGAATGTGATCGACGTGAGCGTTCTGGCTTGATCGGCCGGGCTGAGCGCGAAATCGTGCTCGAACATGTTCAACGTGTTTGCGTAGTAGCCCGTATTATTCTGTTGCACTAGCCCGATATTGGAAATCGCGTTGGGACCGTTGAAAGTCCAATCGATGTCGGACCCGCTGACGACGGTCGTGGGCGCCCCGTCGGCAAAATTGAGCGTCGCGGTCCAATTCGTGGACAACTGCGACGAGGTCAGAAACTGGATTGCTTGAAAGCTACCGGGAGTGGTCAGCGTGAGCGCGCCATTGGCGCCGGTCGTCGGCAAAATCAGCGAATTGGCTCCGGCGTAGGGAGCATATTGAAATTGCACGGCGCCGTTATAGGCGCTGGTGAATGTGCGAGGCGCGGCCCCTGAATTGACCGGCAATCCTTGCGACCCGGCGCCCGCGCCATGTTCGTACCAATCCCAACTGACGACGTTGGTGGTCGTGCCGCCAGCCGGAGCCGCCGATTCGCCATTGCCCCAGATCACATCTTGGTTAAAGCCGGTAACGCCGACGGCGTGTTGTTGGGATTGCAGCCGGCCAGCCAATTGCAGAGTTCCGCCGCTGAGCGTGACCGGTCCGGCGCCGAGCGCGGCGGTATTGGCGACGCGCAGCGTGCCCTGGCTAATCGTCGCGCCACCGTTGCCGCTGCTGGAGCCCAGTAAATTTAGCGTTCCGGCGCCACTCTTGGTCAACGCTCCATTGCCGCTGACCAAGGAAAAGTTCGTCGTCGAGCCATTCGTGTTGATGGTTCCCCCAGCCGCGCCAAGGACGAGGGGCCGACCGGCGGCGACGATGGCGCTGGAATTTTGCAGCGTGCCACCATTTAGGACGACCATCGTGGCGCCGCTCCCAAGATTCGAATCGCCGGCCCCGAGAATACCGCCATTGATCGTTGTGGCGCCCGTGTAGGTGTTCGCGCCACCCAGCGTGAGCGCTCCGCTGCCGATCTTCGTGAGTCCTCCGTCGAGTGTTGCTCCCAGCGCCGGATCGTGTTGTAGCGCTTGGTTGATCACGACGCCGTTGGCCATCGTGTCGAACACCGCGCCGCCGGCCTGGACGTAGGCGTTATTCACACTGATCAGATTGCCATTTGAGACAGTGGATTGCAGCGTGCCACCGTTGAAATTGATCGTGCTGGGGCCGCCGTTGAAGAAACTGCGGGCCGAGCTGAGCAAACCGCCATTCAGGTTGATCACGCCCGAGCCGCCGTAGCCGGCCAGGTAGACATTGTCATTAGGAAATCCGCCGCCCGCCGCGACGTTGACCGTGCCGCCATTATTGATAGTCCATGTGCCAGCGCCGTAGGCATTGCTACCGTTGACTCCGCCACCGATGAAGACTTGGGCGCCTGCGGCCAAGTTCAGCACGCCCGTTCCGCCGATGGTCAGCGTTCCCACGGCGGTGCTTCCGCCGAAACCGACCAGAAAAGTGCTCCCGCTCGACATATTGATTGTGCCGCCCGAAATGTTCAGGGAGCCGACCCCACCCTGCTGCCAACCGATTCCAAGACCGTCGTTGTTGGCGTAATTCACATTCAGCGTGCCGCCGGTCATGTTGAAAGTACCGGCGCTGCCCGAGCCAACCAGAATGGCGCCGGTCGAGGCGCCGCCGATTGTGCCCGTGCCGCTCCAGTTGAGCACGCCGCCATTTTGCGTCGTCACGTTGCCGCTGCCAGTCGTGAGATTGAAATCGCCAGCCAAATTTGCGACCGAGCCGGCGCCATTGACCGTCAAGCCGCCGCCCAGGGACAGCGACCCGCCTGGAGCCACGCGGAGCGTGCCGCCGCTCACGCTGACACTGCCCGTGTAATTGCTCGCGCCGTTCAAGGTGAGCATGTTCGCGCCCAGTTTCACAAGCGTCGCCGACCCGGCGATAGCGCTACTGATCGTGGCGTCGACATTGGTCGTCACCGTCGCGCCCGCGCCGCCGAACGTCAACGTATTACCGGCGATCGTGTAATTCCCGCTACTGGCGGGATTGAACACAAGTCCGCCGACGGTGATGCCGGTGGCCAACGCGATCGTGCCGGCCGGGCCATTGTGATTGCCGATCGTTGCGATGTCGTTGTTCGCGTTGACCCAGGCAACGTTCCCCGAGCCGTTGTTCCAATTCGGCGTCGACGTGTCCCAACTACCGCCCCCGTCGGTCACGGTGGCGCCCGCGCTGGCGTTCCAAGTCAGCGTCGCCGGAGCAACGGACGAACTCGTGACGGCCGTCGACCACTGCTGAGCCATCCAGCTATAGCCGGCCGCGTTGGGATGCACTCCGTCGGGCAATACGTTGCCGGACGAAAAATAGTTGGTGTTCATGTCCACGATCGTGACATGGTCGCCCGCGCCGTTCTTGGTGGCCGCCAGGGCGCTTAAATCCGAGTTGAACTGGCTGATCCAGGAATCGTGGCCCGGAAAGGGAAGAATCTCGGCGAGATAGACTTTCGTCAGACCGTTATGCGATTCGATCGCGTCGATGATGCTGGCGACGTTCGCCACGGCCGTGCTTTCGGCGATTCCTTGTCCGGCGTCGTTGGTGCCGATGTGCAAGAGCACAAGATCTGGGTTGACGTTCAGCCACCCGAGACCGCCACTCCCGACCGGGGTGATTCCCTGCAGAATCTGATCGGTGCGGTATCCTGGATGCCCCTCATGAGCCTGCTGGTTGGCGGGCAGCGAGCCGGGGTCGCCGGTTACGCTCCCGACGAATTGGAAATTACCGCCATTGAACGAGGCGCTGGTTAGATCGGTATAAAGAGGCGCCCGATAGCCGCCGGTTTCCGTGCCGGAATTGCCGTAGGTGATCGAATCCCCCAGCGGCATGATGTTCTCGGTCGCGGCGACTACCGTGCTCGTCGAGAGCAAGAGGATCGCAAAAAGCGAGAGACGAACGAATTTTTCCAATAGCATTGGCAAGTCCTCTGAAGTTAGGCTCACCGAGGTCGCGATGGGCGACTGCGGATTGAACTCCGAATACGCAGGAAGGCGTCCTCTTACTCCCAGCCGATCAAACCGGTAGTTGACAGACGCACGGCGCCCCCGAGCTAGCTCCCTGGCAACGGGGAGCTAGGCCTTGATCGTAATCCTTAATTGCCAATTAGGCCAACATTTTTTTGAGGATATTTCGCTTTTCCCCCCCTCCGCGAATGGCGAAGCTTGTCGCTCAAGCCGAAAGTCGTGAAATTAGAGCCTACCCGAGAACTGCGGCGGGCCCTTCTCTCAGGCCATTTTACGAGGCGGTTTTGAGAGGGCTTTTTAGCCACAAGCCGCCGACGATGATTGCGACCAAGAGGAGCGGCGCCGAGCCGGGTTCGGGGACGGCGATGGGACTCGCCACCGACCACGTCATGAGATCTCTCGCGAAGCCGTTGTACGTTAATGCGTTCTGATAGATGAAAGACGGCAATTGAGACGGCTGGCCCAGATCGTAGTGATTTTCCTCTGGCGGACCGTAACCCTTGCCGCCATACGGACCGACGTACGCGGCGCCACTGGGATCGATGTCCAACCACGAGCTGTTCATATCGCTTAAGCCCGAGGTGAATGAAGTCGGTCCGCCGCCCGGGATATTCGAAATCGTGAGCGAGAAGTTGTAATAAACTCCTCCCGACGAGAAGTCGCCCGGCGCCAGTTGCGTATCGGCGACCGTGAAACTGCCGGAGGCGATCGAACCGTTGACGCCGGTTCCCGCTGGACCGCGCGATGGGCTACACGGTCCACTTGTCGGCCAGGGCGAACGCATCACAGCCTATACAAATTATCACCATGTACACTGGTTTGGGCAAGGCTGACAGCGAAGGATGGATTTCGGGGCGACAATTGTTGTCGCCTGACGGAACGAATCCTTTGGTTCATGGAGGTTGGTC
>JBBQWR010000062.1:0-23482 GCA_038210495.1 Pirellulales bacterium | reverse complement strand
CTTCGCCGCGCCGCGCTGAGCCTGGTCAAACAAGAACGCATCGAGAAGGGAAGCCTGCGCCGTAAGCGACTGCGGGCCGGCTGGAACAATGCTTACCTCGAAAAGCTGCTAAAATGCGCAAGCTGAAATGCGTTCGCCCTGACTTGTCGGCCAAGATCAATTCCGAAACCCATGCGAGGAACGATCGGGCCGGTTTTAGCGTGATCGCCTTGAGTTCCGACCAAGTTGGCTTGGAGCTTGGCTTCTGGGCCGACAAAATTTGGGCCCAGAACGACAGCCCGCTGTTCACGCACGGCGAAGAGGCCAGTTTCGATACGACGACGCAGCACATGTACGACCTCGCGATTCTCGGCGGCCAATACAAGCTGCTGGCCGATAACG
This sequence comes from Pirellulales bacterium, assembly GCA_038210495.1. GTDB lineage: Bacteria > Planctomycetota > Planctomycetia > Pirellulales > DATAWG01 > JBBQWR01. The sequence goes on along the minus strand of JBBQWR010000062.1, from coordinate 23,101 downwards.
CCGCCATCCTGACGGGCAGCTTGCGCAACTACTCGGGTTCCGGTCCCCCCTACAGCACGCCGAATTTCTTGTTTCTGGGGGACGACACAACCTCGGCCAGCGCCAGCGTATCTCTGGCTCGAGTGGACATGTTCTCTTTTGCCTTGCCCGAGCCGAGCAGCCTGGTCCTGCTGGCGCTGGGAAGCACGCTCGCTTTCGGAGTGATTCGACGTCGATCGTAAGCGACGTCGGTCGAAGCGATCGAGCGACCAGCGCCCGATGGGCAGCGACGCATGTGCTACTGTAGCGAAGCGGAGCGCCCGCGGGAAAGGAAAAAAGGGACATCAGCCGTTCTGACCCCATTTCTCGTCCGCTTGAGCGGCCGTCGCTCGCGTAGCGTTCGGGCGCCGTATTTCCGCAGCGACGTCTGCTACAATGCCTCCATGCCCGCCCCCGCTTCCAGTTCGGGATTGCGTCCCTGTTGACGGCGACTGCCTTCACGGCGTTCGTGTGGTGGGTGGCAACGGACATGGCGGCGAGATTATGGATATTGTTGCTTTTGATCTGCTTCCTATCGCTGCTAACGGGATGGTCCTGAATCCATGAAGCCCGCTTCCAATTCCGACTGGAGATCATCGCGTGTTGCAAGCTAACGAACGAGTGAACAAGCCCTGGTCGGCGCGGAAGTTTGCCGAAATCCTCTTGGACTTTTGCGAAGTTCTGCTGTTCCTTGCCGCGGTCATTGTCCTTGCGACGATGGTTGGCGGCGCCGAAGCGCAGGCGGCGGCGCCCGCGCCAAAGATTCTCGCCGATTTCGCCGACGCCGGGTCGCTGGCGCTGAAGCCACAGCAAGCGCAATCCGCGATCGTCGGAGCAGACGGCGGGAAATCCTTGCAAATCACGACCGACGCGAAGGCCGATTACCCCAGCGTTCAGATCGAGCCCAAATCAGGGCCTTGGGACCTTAACGCATTTGACGCCGTGCAGATGGATATTCGCAATCCGCAGGACGTGGCGGTCCGTATCCTGTTGAGCGTCAACAATCCCGGCGCCAATGGCCGCGAGCACTGCAACGTCGATTCGGTCTCGATCGCGCCTCAGGCGAAGGGGACGCTGACCGTGCCGTTCGGCCAGTGGCACGGCGACCCGGGACACAACTTGGACCTAAAAAATATCGCGTCCGTCCAAGTGCTGCTCGACCGGCCAGGCCGCTCGCACACGTTCGACGTCTCGAACATTCGGGCCGTCTCGCTGGGCGCCGGACTGACCGAGAAAGTGCTGAACGATCCGTTTTATACGTCGCTTATGCCGGCCTTCGGTCGCGGCGTCAATCTGGGGAACGCCCTGGATGCTCCCAACGAAGGAGAGTGGGGCGTCACGCTTAAGGAAAGCTACTTCACCGCGATCGGCAAGGCGGGCTTCGACAGCGTGCGAATCCCGGTCCGCTGGTCGGCCCATGCCGAGCAAGCGCCGCCGTATGCGATCGATCCGAAATTTTTCGACCGCGTCGACTGGACGGTCGCGCAGTCCCGCAAGAACCATCTCCGGCCGATCGTCAATCTGCATCATTACATCGAATTGATGCAGGAGCCGGCCAAGCATCGCGAGCGTTTCCTAGGACTGTGGAAGCAGATCGCCGAGCATTACAAAGATGAGCCGGCGGACTTGGCGATTGAACTGCTCAACGAGCCGCAAGACAAAATGACGCCCGACGTTTGGAACAAACTGCTGGCCGAGGCGATTACTGTCGTCCGCCGCTCCAATCCGAGGCGCGAGATCGTCGTCGGGCCGGTGAACTGGAACAGCATCACCGCCCTGTCGTCACTGACGCTGCCCGCGGACGATCGGCGGCTGGTTGTGACGGTTCACTGTTACGACCCGTTCCATTTCACGCACCAAGGGGCCGACTTTGCTGGTCCCGAGGCGCAAAAATGGCTCGGCACGAAATGGACCGGCGACCCGGCCGAGGCGCGGATGCTCCGCCGATCGCTCGATGCGGCGATCACCTGGGCCGTCGAACATCGGCGACCGCTCTATTTAGGCGAGTTCGGCAGCTATGAAAAGGCTGACCTAGAATCCCGCGCCCGCTGGACCCAGTTCATGACCCAGGAAGCCTTGAAACGTAAGATCGGGATCGCGTATTGGGAGTTTTGCTCCTCGTTCGGCGTGTTCGATCCCAAGAAAGACGAGTGGATTGAGCCCCTCCGCGCCGCTCTGCTCGCGCCGGTCGATAGCGGCAAGTGAACTGCGTTAAATGGAGAGCGGCCGGGACCGCTCTCCTGGCGCCCAGCCGAACGAATCGGCCACTCGGCAACTACGAATGGCCGCCGGTGTTCAACCGGAAATAGAGCATGGCGCCCTCGGCAATGACCAAAGCCAGAACCAAGGTCCAGCCGATCCAGGCGGCCAGCCGATAACGCTGGTCGTCGCGAACCGCCTTGTCGATCCACTCCAGTTCTTCTTGCTGGTCGGGCAGCTTGTTCATGACACTGCGAACGAAGGCTTGGCGGTCCTCCGTGCTGCCGGCCGCCGCGAAATAACAGCCGGCGAACAGCATCGGCTCGGTCTGCGGCTGCGCGGTGGGCGTGGTCGTTACCGAGTCCTGAGCGAACGTGCCGACCAGGATTCGATCGAGCCGCGTTTCCAAATACAGCCGCACTCGACACAGCAGGGCATAAAGCAAGCGGTTGCCCGGCCGCCGCAACGCATCGCGCTCTTTGAATAGATAATAGACCCAGTCCTCAAACGCGCCGCAGGCCTGTTTGCACAGGGCGCCGATTTCTTCGGTGGCCGGGGGCGCCCATACGTCGAACCCCTTTCCGAACCGCTCGCGGCGGGCCGATTCCGGCGGCAACCGGCGAATCAACTCGTGGAATCCTGTCTCGGCCTCCCAACCGGCAACCACCGCCATGACGGGACAACGAAGCTGGAGCGTCTTGACCAGCGTGTCGATATCCACGCGAGCCGCTTCCTTTGTGCTGCCCCCTTCTTCGTCGTCGGCCAGCAGCATGTTGATCGGCAGCACGCTGAGCATGCCATTCACGGGACACAAGGGGCGCCGCGCGCGGCGGATCAAGCGGCACAGATGCTCCATCCGTCGCCGCTGCAAATCCACCTCGCGGCGATCGAACGTCAGCCGCCCCTTTTTGCTTGGCGACGCGGCCGAGGCCTGCTGGGCGACGCGGGCTTCCATCTCGGGGTCGATGAACATCGTGCCGCGGATGTCGTCGCCTCCCACGGGACCGCGCGCGGGGGCCTGGAACTCCACGGGCTTCGCGACGGGCTCCGGCGGCCGGAGTTCCGACGGCCAGACCGTGGCCCGAATGCCGGAAGAAGCATCGGCGTCGGGCCGGGGCCGCTTCATCGTCGAAGCCTCGTCTTCAAGTTGGCTGGCTTTGGCGGCCAAGTGGCTGAGGCATCCGACGTCGCTGCATACCAGATATACGCCGTCGCGGTTGGCGTACCAGTGCAAAGCGCTGGGGCCGGACGGGAAATTTTCGACGGTGAGACTCAACCCGCTGGCGGCGAAGAATTGCGTCTCGCTTTCGGAGCTCTCCGTGCCGTGAACCAGAAAGATCGGAGTTCGGCGGAGATCGAGGCCGTTGCGGGTCAGCTCGGCAACGCCCGCCTTCCAGGCCCGATCGATATCTTCAAACGCCGACCACTCGCCTTCCATCCACAGCTTGATGCAGTAGTAAGTGACGATCGGAATGATGATCACCAGCAGGACGACGACCGGCGCCCCTTTCCACCAGGGCAAGTCGTAGAACAGATCGCGGCCCATCGTGCGGGTGATGATGAAGAATGTCACCACGCAGACGACGAGAAACAGGGCCACGATCAGCGAGACGCCGACGGGCATCGAGACATTGGTGATCCGCCGCATGCGGAACACCCACCGATCGGGCATCATGATCGCCCGGATCGGATAGGTCAGATAGTAAAAAAATTCCTGAAAGAAAGTTTTGATCATGGAAATTTCACGACGGGATGGCGCTCGATCGGATTGTTTTTAGCCGCGTTCGCTCGCGACGCGCTTGTTTGGATTCTGGTTTTGTCTTTAATTCGCTAATCGATTGGCGGAAAAATCGCGTTGCAAGCGAACGCGGCTAAGGGGGCGCTGCGGCGAAATGATATTCAGTCGCGCGGTTCACTGCGGGATTACGAAGTAGAGCACCCAGGTTGTGATCAGTGTGATCGCCGACACCACGGCGAGGGCCGCGAGCGCCGCGATGAACATGCCCTGGCCACTGAGCGGCGGAGCGCCGCGGCCGAAGTTGCGGGTCGGCGTGATCGGCGGCTTCGGCCGGCCGCGAACCGCCTGCGAGGTTTGCTTCACCCACTCTTGCAGCGTGTCGGGCAATTCGTATTGCTGGATCAGGTCGTACCACTTTTCCGGGTCGTCGTACAAACCGCGGAACCCGAGGATCACGCCGAGATAGTACACCTCCAGCGCGTCGCGCTGCGGGCTGCTCGATGCTTCCTTAGCGTCGACGAAATAATCCCGCGCGGCGTCGCGCTTGTTGAAATACTGCCGTTCGAGACAGGCCTCGTACCAAACGTTCCGCCCTTCCCACGGGGCTTGGATCAGCACCTCGTCGATCCAATACACCAGCCCGCTCTTGGCGAGCTGCCATTCGCGCGAGGCGCCCATCGTGGCGTCGGCCCGATCGATCATCGCCTTGACGCGATGCATTTCCTCCTCGGGCGAGATCAGCTCGTTGCGATCGATGCGATCCAACAGGCGCAGCACATGCTCGAAGATCGGGTCGACGGCTTTGGCGAATTCCGGTCTCATGTGGGCATGCGCACGGCGAACAGCGCGAACTCCAAGTCGACCTCCTTGCCGCGGTGCTTGACCACCAGTCGTCGGCCCCCTTGCAATTCTTCGGGCTTGACCAGTAGCGCCTCTTTCAATCGCATCGCGAGCGATTGCGTCACGTGCACATTCTTCCAAGCGGGACCGTCTTTGTTGACTTCATAATAGTTCCAATTCCGGCTCATCGGCAGATAGCGGGGCGCTCGCTCGACCGCTTTGAGCGCCAGGCCGGGAATCCGCCGCTCGAACAAATAGTCGACGTCTTGCTTGCTGGCCAACTTCCAGTCCAGGTTGCCTTCCTTTTCGAGCAGTTCACGGCATTCCAGGTCGGAGATGCGCTCGTGTGCCACGCCGACGAACCACTTCCACTCGCCGGTGAGCCACTTTTGCTCCAGCGCCACCTGCATGCCCTTGGCCACCACGACGAAGAAGCGTTGTTCGTATTCGGGGTCGACAATGGCCTTGAGCAGCTCTTCGATCTTGTCGCGAACCCAATAAAAGATTCGGCCCAGGTCGTCGTGATCGTATTGCGGCACCTCGGGGGGGCGGCGCTCTTTCGAGAAGATCGACAACTGGCCGACGATCCGGCACAGTTCCTTATAGGCCACGAGCGGATGCACGCCGCCGGCGAAAGCCATCACGCCCAGCGTCGTATACGCCGTGCTCAATTGCATCAGCATGAACAGCCGGTCGAGATCGCCCGGCTCGGAGCTGGCGAGCGTCAAGCCGCGGGTGACGACCTGCTCGCTGAGCACTTCGATTTTCTTGCCGATCTTGTCGTAGACCGCACGAATGATGTCCCGGCTGAGCGGCGGCCAGGCGTCGACCGACAACAGCGGTGGGATATAGCGCACGTCGAGCTGCGGCCCCGCCTTGCGATCGCCGATCCGCGTGACCTGTCCGACGGGCAACACGTCGTAGCCCGAGAGGTCCTCGGTCGAAAGCATCAGCCGGACTTGCAAAACTCGGTGCGAGACTTCTTGATCGTTCTCGCCGAGACTTTCGTCCAGCCGTTGTTTCAGCGTCTCGAGAAACCGCGACGTCGTGTTGGTCGGATCGGTGGTGACGTTGGCCGTCTCGGGGCGGAATTTGGGAACAGCGAGATAAATCCGCACGGCCGTGTCGACGGCCAGTGTTTCTTCGAGATTCGCCCGGAGCATGCGAGTTAGCTCGCTAGCTTCGTCGAGTTGGCCGCGCATCTCGACGCGGTCCGGCTCGCGGCTGGCCTCAAGGCAAGCATAGGTCCCGTCGCGCATCCGGGCCTGATAGGAATTGATTTGGAAGTGCGAATTCGAGATCGCGTCGAGGCTCAGGTCCATCGCCCGCAGGCCGTAGTTGTACTCGTGGTCGCACGACTCGGAGCCTTTGACCAATTCGTCCCAATACTGGTCGGCGGCTTGGAAGTGGTGAGGGAGGAGAAACATTCCCTCGGACCAGTTAACCGGATGATGTCGCATGATGGATTGTGGACCCGGTTGAAAGCTTGGGAGGTCACACTTCGATACGAACCGTAAGCTGGTTCGGGCATACTAACCCGAAGCGTCAGCAAGGATGCGTCGCCGGAAATGGGAATTAGGGGGTGGGGAAGACCTATCATCCGCCACGAAGTGGCGTTCTTCCCTACCCCCAAATCCCATCTCCCAAATCCGCGGCGGCCTCGCTGACGCTTCGGGTTGATATCGCGGCGCCACGATGCTTTACAGTTCTCTCCCAAACACACTACAATACTTGCAAACCGGGGGACGACTCAATAGCCGACGCCTCTCGGTGGCGTATTTAACGCCGATTTGCGACGACGTTGTGCCCCTGCGTGGGCGGATCGCCGGTCGTTCGGCTGAAGCGGTTCGGCTGAAGCGGTTCGACGGTGGCAATTTTGGCGGTCGGGACGTCGTTTTCGCGGGTACACAAGCCAGACTCAATCTCGACGGGCCAATATGTCCCGACCCACCCGTCCCTCTCGCCCGTCGCTAAGCCAGCGCAAATCCTGGCGGACGCCGGAAGAAGCCCAGCATCTTTCGCCCCGGGCGCTGCGAGCGCGGCGATTCATGGGCACGTTGTTCGGCGTCGCGCTGCTGGGGCTGTTCGTCTACTTATTGATCCTGTGGATTTGGCCGTCGTCGCGGCTGGTCATCGCCTCGCTCACCATCGGCGACTACGACTCGCAGGAGCTGCCGCCGATTCCGTTTGTGTTCGAGGACCGACAGGGTCTCGACGAGCTAGGCAAAGAAGCTCATCTGACGTCGTTCAAGTTTTCGGGGCCGCAGGAATTGCAGCGGGCACTGAGCGACGAGTTGGCCAACTCGGTCCATTCGCGCGATCGGATGCTGCTTTATCTATCGGCTCACGGTATTGGCGATGGGGGCGAGCCCTATGTGCTGCTCAGCCAATACCAGTCGGGCAAGACGACCGGCCGCTACAAGATCAGTGAACTGCTATCCGATTTGAAAAAATCGTCGCAAGCCTCGGCCAAGATTCTGCTCATCGACGTGGGGCGAACCGAAGCCGACCCGCGACTGGGCGTCGTGGCGAATGAGTTTCCGCGACTCGTCGAGCAAGAGGTCGCGAAGGCCGGGGTGGATAGCTCGATCTGGGTGATCCTCTCGAACTCGCAATTCGAGCAGTCGCACATTTCCTATGGCGGACGGCGTTCGATTTTCAATTACTTCATCACCGAAGGGCTCCGCGGCGGAGCCGACGAAGCAAAAACCGGCAATCAGGATCGCGAGATCAACCTGCTGGAGTTGTTTGCCTATCTGCATACTCAAGTCGCCGGGTGGACCTGGAACAACACGAAGCAATCGGAAACGCAGACCCCCATTTTCCTCCGCGGCGGCAAAGGACGCGTCCGCTGGGACGTCGATGAAGACCGCGACCGGATCGCCGCCAGCGAGATCGTGCTGCTAAGACTGGGCCGGCCACCGAAAGTCGCGAAAGCCGACGACAAGACTCCAGACGCAAAGACGCCCGACGGCAAGCCGGCGGAATCGAAACCGGCAAGCAAGACGACCGGCGAGGGGCGTTCGCGATCGGGCGCCCTGGCGGCCACGTCGATGACGGTCGAACCGAGTTCGCTATTGGCGCTGGCCGATCCTGCTGCAGGGGCGCCGGCCAAGCCACCGGACGCCCAACCGCCGGATGCAAAACCGGCCGATCCGAAAGCCGCCGATCCGAAAGCGACCGCAAAGCCGCCAGCGAAGCCGGCGGATGTAAAACCGGTCAATCCCAAAGCCGCGGACAAGAAGCCCCCGGAAAAATCCACCGCCGCCGATGCAAGCGCCGCCGCTAACTCCACGCCGGCGCCCGATGGCAACGACGCGATTCGCGAAGTCCTCCGCGCCAAGCTCGAGGTCGCCCAGCGACAAGACAATCAGCCTTGGGGTCCGCGCGACTACGCTCCGCATCTGTGGCGATTTTATCGTCGCTCGTTGGCCAACTACGGGCTGCGATCGCTCGGCGGCGAAGAATTTATTTCGCTGCTCAACGCCCGCGCGCCCGGCCTGGAGCCACGCCAACGAATCAAGGACCTGGAGCAGCAGTTCGACTCGGGCGCCGCAAAGAAGAGCTACGACCGCGACGCGGAAATGGCCGCGATCGTTCGCGATCGCAATCGACTGATGTTCGAGGCGCCCGATTTCGTGTTTTGGCACGATCTGAACAACGCCGCGTGGGCGACCGAAGAAACGCGTCAACAAATCCTCGATCTGATCAAAAATCTGAAAAAAGTCGCCGATCTGTTCGAGCAGGGTCCGGCCAGCCCTGAGAGCGTCGATCCAGACGACCCGGTCGCGTCAAAATGGCGTCGCGATCTGGCCGACCAGCACAATCAACTGCTGCTCGTCGAAGGGCGGCTATTCAAAACGATCCAAGAGCAGGTCGATGCCTTGGCGGGCAGCCCCGACCCAGGCACGGCCGAACGGGCTCTCAATCTGCTGAGCGTGCCGCTACTCACCGCCAAGCAGCGGGCCGGGCTGATGAATTCGATGGTCCGACTGGCCGCCAATCAGCCGCTTAAGCCCGTGGCGGACGACGCCGTTCATCCCAAGTCGGTCCTCGACACGACGCTCGAGCGGATCAAGCATCGGGCGATCCTCGACGTGGCCCTGGCTCAACTGGTCAACCGCGATCTCGTTTCGGCCGGCTTGACGGGCAGCCTGCAAGAAGTGCGGCAACCCTCGTCCGGTCGCGAGGAAGAATTTTGCGTCGCCTGCCGCAAACTGGGCGGCCAACTTCGAAATTGCTACGAGGCGACTCCGGAGCTCATCGACGAAAAAATGCGCAGCGAAGGCGCCGGAGCCTGGAAAGCTTGGCGATCGGCCGAATCGATGATCCGCCTGGCCGACGCCCGCGACGCGACGGCCATCGACGAGAAGTTGCAGCGATTCGGCCGCTCGCAATGGGTGAACCCGTTCGCCGGCGTGCCGATGCCACAGCCCAAGGGGACGATCGTCATCGATCTGCCCGAGGGCTCGCCGGCTGGCGCCCCGATCGAGCTCAGCATGGCTCAGCCTCGCAAGCTGCTCTGGACGATGCGTCCCGAGGGCAATCGCCGTTTGCCGGGCGTCGTGAATTTGCAAATCAAGTACGACAAAGACCTGATCCAGGTCCTCGATCAGCAGGGCAATCTTCTGCCGCCCGGACAGGTGGACGATCTAGTCGCCAAGGTCGGCGACATGAGCCTGGCGCTTGAATATCAGGTGCTGCCGCTCAAAGACAGCGGCGAGTCGACGCTGCTTGAAGTGCATTGGAATTACGACGGCAAGGGGCGCGACACGCGAACCGAACTGGCTCTGCCCGCGCCGAGATTTTTGGAGATCTTCGCTCGCGGCCAATTGGGCACGCTGAGCTCGCCGGATGGCGCTGAGACGGCGCCCGTCAGCGGCCAGTCGGGCTGGGTCTCGTTCCACCCGACATTCGGCAAGGATGCGACCTGCCGGTTATCCGCCAGGCCTTTTCCGACGGGCCAAACCGAGTATCAGTTTTCCGCGCACAACGCCGCAGCCGTGGCCAAGAAAATCAAATACACTCTTTATGCCTGGGCGAAAACAGACCCCGGGCAGCCAACCGCGAAGACCGCGCCACCGACGTTCTCTTGGGATCTCGCGCAGCCGCCGCCGCCCGGCTGCGAGAAGCTGCTGGAGCAGGAGATTCAATTCGTCGCCGGCGCGACGCAGCCCTTGCCCTTCGCCGTCGCTGCCACGCCGCCGCCCGCCAAAGATCCTGCCGCGAAAGACGCCGCGCCACCGGCCAAGCCGGCCCCTCCACTGGGCGATGACGCCGACCGCCCGTTCGATCGCTATCTGATCGCCGTGCTGGACGATGTCGACAAGCCGGGTGATCGCCAGGCGCTAGTCCTCGACGTGCAGCCGCAGCATCCGGCCGCTTATCTGAAGCCCGAAGTTACCTACGACCCGCAGGACGGCGTGCTGCACATCGATATCGATAGCGTCGATCCGGCGCGGTTGCCGGCGGCCGGCTCGCGAATCGAGTGGCTTCCGGACGACTCGATTTTTCACGCCTCGCAGGCCAAGATCACCAGCGCCACGATTCGGCCGAATCAATCGGGCCCCGCTCGGCTGAAGGCCAACGTGGCGGCCAACGCGCGGCAAAGCGTTCGCGTGTATCTCACGGCCGATGGGTATCCGCGGGCGTTTTTCTACGAAGTGCCCTTGAGCACGTTGAGCCGCAACGTCGAGCGGACCGTGCTCAACTGGCGCGAGATTGCCATTCTGGCGCCCAAGAAGGAATCCGAGCTCTATTACAAAGAGAAAGATCGGCTGAAAATCGATCTACAAGCCGATGCGCCGCCCCCCGGCGCCACCGACCGCCTGTTCAGCTTTCGCGTGACGCTCGAGCCGCAGCCGAAGGTCGATGGCGGGGCGAGCGGCGTCGAGCAGGTTTTTCAGCGCGATCGGGATTGGGATCTACGCATGGTCGCCGGGGCGCCGCCGGGCTCGCTCCGAATCAAATCGGCGGTCCACGATCTGTCGGCCGTGCTCGACACCAGCGGCTTTCAAAACCAGCGATTGCTGATTCGCGCGGCGCTCGACGAACGGCTCCGCGGCGCGGTCGATCCGCGAGAGGTGAAGCACGACGACGTCACCGCGATCTTCGATTCCACGCCGCCGAAGGTCACGCCCGTCGATCGCGGCGGAATCGTCGCCACGCAAGGCGAATCGCTGGAAATCAAGGTCAAGGCCACCGACGAACTCAGCGGGATCAAGCTCGTCCAGGCGGCCTTCGAGCGAGACGAAGACAAGGGAAATCTCAAAAATCCCAAGAAGGCCCGAGCGTCGAGCACTGAGAAAGATCTCTACGTCATCAGCTTCACGGCCGACGAACTGAAGTCCCTCGCGCCCGGCAGCGACTATCCGCTGTGGGTCGACGCGATCGACAAGGTCGGCAACGCGAGCGAGCCGATCCAACTCAAGCTGGCCGTGAACAAGCCGCCCCCTCCGCCGCCGGCCAACACGCAGGCCCTCGCCAAGACTCAGCGTGTCGAAGGGACGGTCTTCTATAGTCGGGCCGTCGCCGGCGCCAAGGTGATGCTCGTCCAGGGCCCCATCATTCCGAACAATCCGAACATCAGCGGCAAAGTTGCCTACTCGGATCAAAACGGCAAATTTGTCTTCGATGGGGTCGATCCGGGCGACTACAGTCTCATCGCCGAAGGCAAGGCGGCCAACAAGGTCCGCAAGGCGCCCCCCCTGGGCGTCCACGTCGAAGCGCCGCCGGCCCCAGCGCCGATGCCGGTGAAAATCGAGCTCGACTAATATTCTATTCTTTGGATCACCATCGCCGCGTTCGCTCGCGACGCGATTTTCTTCGTCATACATACATCGCGCCCCTGCAACCCCGGGCCTACCACTCGATCTTCTCGATGTACGGCTTTTGGCTCCCCAACGACCCCGAGGATCGGGTTCGGAAAAACAGCGGCGCGATTCGGAGCCATCTCGATCGCCCGCCCCTTCAAAATGGGTAATCCTTGCCGGTCGGGACCCCTTTTTCTTCAATTCCCCTATTTCTGCTGATGCCGAGAGTGCTGGCCGATGTAATCCAGGACTAGCACTCGTGGGGGTTCGACGGAGAGGCGCACGGGCGCCCCCCGCCAAAGCGACCGAGCTAGCTTATTCGTAATTCGCCTTCCAAGGATGGAAGGATGCGACCGGGCCGCTGGCGGCCTAGCCGCGTTGTATTCACGGAGGAATCGTCATGAAGCGAGAATTCCGCCACTCGGTAAAATTTGCGGCCCTGGCCGCTGCGCTGCTGGGCTTGGCCGGCACGGCTCGGGCTCAGTTCACTGCCCCGCCCCCGGGCTTCACCCCGGCCGACACCCCGGTGGCGGGTAACACGCTGTGGCACGCCCTGGGCGTCCCTCAGGGATTCCGCAAAATCGAGGACGCCACCGTCAACGCCAACGGGAACAATCCAGCGGATGAACGAATCCCGCCGCTGAAGCGAATCGGCGATCCGGCGAACGCGCAATCGCAGAATCCCGCGATCAAGAAGGCCGCGGAGATCAAACAGGAAGAGGACATGAAGCAGCAGAAGGTCAAGGCCATCAAGTACCTGGCCACAATCGGCTGCTGCAGCTATAAGGGCGTGATCGACGCCCTGGCCGACGCGCTCGAAGATCCCACGGAAGAAGTGCGATTCGAGGCGGCCCAGGCGATCGTCGATCTGGTGTGCTACAACTCGGCCCCTTGCGTCAACAAGCCCGACGAAGGGGACCCCTGCAAACACAGTTTCAAGCACGAAGACGACGGCGCCCCCGGCTGTCTCAAGAAGTGCCTCGATAAGCTAAAGCACTGTGCCCATCTCGACAAAAAAGAGGAAAAGCACAAGCAGTGCAAGCTCAAGGAAGCGAGCGAAGAGGCCAAGTGCGCCTGCGGCGACGCCGGAGCCACCGGTTGCGGTTGCAACAAGTGCGGCGGATGCTGCAGCGAAGAGCTGACCAAGAAACTGGCCGAGCGGGCCTATGGCCGCGACGACAAAGGTTGCTGGCTCGAGCCGTCGGAACGAGTTCGGGCGATGGTCAACCAGGCGCTCCATTGCTGCTGCCCTGGAACCGGACCCGAAGGCCCGAGCCCCGAGGGGCCCATTAATCCGATCGAAAAACCGATCGAAGTCCCGCGAGTCCCGGACCGCACTCCGGAATCGGTGCCTCCGGTTCGCCCAGAAGTTCCGGGACCGATTTCGCCGCCCCCCCCGGCTCTGCCGTTGCCTCCTCAGGCGAGCATGGCGCCGAGCCACGGCCCGGCGATGGCCCAGAAACCGGCCGTGATGGTCAAGTCGGCCGACGGCAAATGGATCCCGCTGCAAACCAGTAAGACCGAAGCCCCACGGGCGGCGCAGCGACCGCAAATCGTGAACGTTCCGGCTGCCGACCCGCGTGGCGGCGCTCCGAGCTTCCTGGCCCCGATGCCGGCCGTCCGTTCGCTCGCCACCGGTCGCGCGGCGAACGACCAAATGGTCGACGTGGCCGACGCTCTGTTACCGGCGCCTCCGGCCGACTTCATCGCCTCAGCCGACGGCCACATTTCGGCGCCGGCGACCAAGCGAATGGCCGTCACGCAGATTTCGAGTCAGATCGACCCGGCCAACCGTGCGACGGTCGCCAAGCCGGCCGTTGCCAACACCGCCACGACTCCGGTACCAATGGCCGCGTCCCCGGCGTCCCCGGCGCCTACGGCATCGGTCATGGCCGAATCGAATTTGCCGGCCACCGAGGGTCAAGCCGTATACGGCAAAATCGTCGAACTCGACCCGCGCAGCCGCAGCGTGCTGCTCGAATTCGCACGCGGCAGCGAACCGCCCGTGGGCACGGCGATCTCGGCCCACCATGCGTATTTGCTGGGCGTCTCCGAAATCGGCCTGCTCGAGGTCATCACCTCGCGCCCCGGCACGGTGGTGGCGCAGCCGGCCGGCACATTGTCGCTCGGGAAGATGAGCCAAGGCGACGAAGTGGTCTATCGCCGAGCCGGTCGATAAGCTCGGTTCGCATAAGACCGAAGTCTACTACAGCGGCGCTGGCCTAATCGGCCAGCGCCGCTTTTTTTGTTGGTTTAATCTCCGTCGGGCGCCCTGGGCGCGTCGGGCGGCCAGGGCTGGAGGCGCCTCGCCGAAGCCCCGGAGAGTGGTCGCGACTCGAAATCGGCGACTCTGGCTGCCCGTCGGACATGGCTCGCGGTCTAATTTCGCAGCCCTTCTCCCGACAAAAAAAGAAGCCCTTGGCGACTCGTGCGAAACGCTTCAACGCGGTATAATTCCAGCTTCGTTTTGCCGCGCCGAAATACACTTCGCCGATCTCATCGCCAGGTCGACTGGAATAAGGACGGAGCCGTGACGCATAGCGTGTTTGCGATCCCTCTAGTCGGCAATTTGCCTCTGGGAGAGTGCGACGTCTCGGCAATGGCCATGGACACTTCGGGCGATGGCAAAACCTCGGCGGGCCGCCGCTTGCGTCCGACCGAACCTGGCTCCACCCATTCGACCGCTGTTGGCAAGTGGTTGACGCTGGCCGCCTCCCGTGAAAACGCGAGGATGTCCACGACCGATGAGACCGCAATGCACGGGCTGCAATCCGAGTTCATTGCCGGGATGGAGAATCGGCTTATCGGCGTGGCGATGACCTCCGCCATGCAACCCGGCGGCGGCGGATACAACCCGCTGGTCATCTGCGGCCCGCCTGGCGTGGGCAAGACGCATTTGGCGCGCGGATTGGCCGCCCATTGGCGGCACGGCTCGGGCGCCGCTTCCAACAGCGCTTCCGTTGTTTCGGTCGTGTACGTCACCGGCGCGGACTTCGCTAATTTGCTGAAGACGGCGATCGACCAGCGACTCACCGGCCAATTTCGAGACCAGTTCCGCACGGCTTCGGTCCTGATCCTTGACGATTTGACTCAGCTTGCCACGCGTCCCGTGGCCCAACTGGAACTGCTGCACACTCTCGACGCCGTGGTCGACGCCGGCGGCCAAGTCGTCGTCACAACTCGCGTGGCGCCGGCGAAAATGGATACGCTGTCCGCCGGGCTCGTGTGCCGGCTGTCGGCCGGATTGACGGCGGCGTTGGCGCCACCCGCGGCCGCGGCAAGACTTGCGTTGGTCGAGCGATTCGCGGCCATGCGACGCATTCATTTGCCCGAGGCCGCCGCCCGCTTCCTTGCCGACGGGTTGGCCGTGACGGCGCCCGAGCTTTCCGGCGCGATCGTGGAATTGCACTTGCAAGCCAAATTGGAATCGGCGGCCATCGATCTACCGCGGGTTCGCCGCTTTCTGAACGAGCGTCAATTGCGATTGCGGCCCAGTTTGCGAACCATCACCTCGCTGGTGGCAAAATATTTTGGCCTGCGGTCGGCCGAACTCACCGGACCCTCGAGACGGCGAGCCATCGCTCAAGCTCGATCGGTCGCCGTGTACCTGGGACGGCAGTTGACCGGCAAGAGTCTTCAGCAACTCGGCGGCTATTTCGGCGGACGAGATCACACGACCGTGCTGCACAGTTATCAGACCATCGAGTCGCGGTTGCAAACCGACCCCACGACGCGCCGCGCGGTCGCCGATCTGCGGGCGATGGTGGCCCATGCGTGACAAGGAGCTTGCCGTTTTTAGCCTCCGCCGGCTGTGGAATTCGTGTCGCCTAATTGTTGGCGGGCGACCACTGGCCAACAGCCATCGACAGCCGAGACCGACCGCTTCGGTTTTGTCTCCGCTCGTCGACAAAGTTCGATCATCGCGTCGACGCCGAGTCGACATGTTTTCCAGACTCTGGCGCCCGCTCGAAACATCGCTTTCAGCCTCGAAATGGCTCGTTCCGCCCGCCGCGATCAACCCCAATCGACAACTGGCCGCGTCTCCCTTCTAATACTGCTACTCTTTAAAAAAACAATAATACAAGAGGCCTGCCTCGCAGGTCATCGCCCACCATGAAGCTCACCTGCGATCGAGAACAACTCCTGTCGGCATTTCAAACCGCCTCGGCCGTCGCGCCCGCGCGGAGTCCCAAGCCGGTTCTCCAAAACATCAAGCTCGAGGCGACCAAAGAAGCCACGGTGTTGTTGGCCACCGACTTGGAAATCAGCATTCGGATCGATGTCGGCGGCATGGAAGTGGAAACGCCCGGCGCCGCCTTGCTCCCGATCGGCCGGATCGGACCCATCTTGCGCGAAAGCGGCAGCGATGCGCGATTGGTCCTGGAGACCACGGCTCAGGGCACCGTGGTCAAGGGCGAGCGAAGTGAGTTCAAGCTGCCCGCCGAGAACCCCGATGAATTTCCGGCCGTCACCGCTTTCACCGAAGGCAAGTACCACGAACTCCCCGGCCGGCTGTTCCGCGAATTGATTCGCCGCACGCTGTTCGCCACCGACAACGAAAGTAGCCGCTACGCATTGGGGGGCGTGCTGCTGGAGATGGTCGATAAACGAATCACGGCCGTCGGCACCGATGGCCGGCGACTGGCTAAAATGGAAGGCCCCGCCACGAGTGTCGGCGGTCATTCCAATGCCGATTCGATGACCATCGTCCCCGCCCGGGCGATGCAACTCATGGAGCGGGCGTTCTCCGATTCCGACGAGCAGGTCCAAATCGCCGCCAGATCGAACGACATCCTCGTTCGCACCCCGCGGGTGACGATCTATTCTCGGTTGGTCGAAGGCCGATTTCCGAAGTGGCGCGACGTGTTTCCCAATCGGCAAGATGCCCAGAAGATCGAGCTCCCGGTCGGGCCATTCCATGCCGCCGTGCGACAAGCGGCGATCGTCACGAGCGAGGAGAGCCGCGGAGTCGATTTTGCCTTCAGCAATGGCGGACTGGTGCTCACGGCTCGCGCGGCCGAGGTCGGCCAATCGCACGTCGAATTGCCGGTAAGCTATCAAGGGCCCGACGTCACCATCACGCTCGATCCGCGATACTTGAGCGACTTTCTCAAGGTGCTCAATCCCGATCAAAACTTCACGCTCGAACTCAAAGACGCCGCCAGCGCCGCCGTCTGCCACACCGACGACGGCTACGGCTACGTCATCATGCCGCTAGCCCGCGACCGGTAGCGATTGTTTCCCCTAGCCGCGTTCGCTTGCGACGCGTGTTGTATTTCGCCATTGCGAGCGTCGCGAGCGAACGCGGCTAACATCGTTTTTCCTTTTCTTTTGGCGATTGATGCCCGGAAGACCCAAAGCAATCGGTGATATCGTCGCTCAACTCATGGCGCGGCGGGGCTATGCCCGCGAGCATTCGGCCAGCGAATGCGGAGCGGCCTGGCAAGCCGCCGTGGGGGATGCGTTTGGCCGCTTCACGCGTGCTGGCGCCGTCCGCCGCGGCGTGCTCGAAGTGATCGTCGGCAATTCGGCCCTCATGCAAGAGTTGACCTTTCAGAAATCGGTCCTCTTGGAGAAACTGAATCAATCGCTGCCCGACGAAAATATCAAAAATCTTCGCTTCCGCGTCGGCGTGATCGAATAGAATTGCGGGCGAAGACTAATGTCTAAATACCCAACGTCTAATCAATGACGAATGACGAAGTTCGAATAACGAAGGTCTCGTGTCGGGTGTTTTGGCATCGCGAGCCGTCCAGTCTTTCGCAGCGTCATTCCGGAGATCGCCACAGTGTCCACCAAGGCACTCGGCGCGACGAAAGACGCAACTTCAAACCTTCGTCATTCGACATTTGAGCATTCGTCATTCATTAGACATTGGGTATTTCGTCATTCGTCATTCCTTCCCCCCAGAGCCCTCCCATAATGGCAGATTCGTCCTCTCCCGCCGCTAGCGATCCTACCCCCGCCACTGCGTCTGCCGCGTCCGAGTCTCCGGATATCTCTCACGGGCAATCCACGCCCTCTGCCGCTCCGACCAAAGTCGAAGGCGAGTACGGCGTCGATCAGATGAAGTATCTGAGCGATCTGGAGCACGTCCGCGAGCGATCGGGCATGTACATCGGCAACACCGAGTCGGCCGGTTTGCATCACCTGGTCTATGAAGCGGTCGACAACTCGATCGACGAAGCGATGGCCGGCCACGCTCACGAAGTGTCGGTCAACATCAACGTCGATGGCTCCGTGACCGTGATCGACGATGGCCGGGGGATTCCGGTCGAGGTGCATCCGGACCTGGGCATTTCGACGCTCGAAGGGGTCATGACGAAGCTGAAATTCGGCGGCAAATTCGACAAACGGGCCTATAAGACATCCGGCGGGTTGCACGGCATCGGCGTCAAGGCCGTCAACTTTCTGAGCGAATGGTGCGAGGTCGAGGTCCGCCGCGGCGGGCACGTCTATCAACAGGAATACGAACGGGGCGTCCCGACCGGGCCCGTCCGCC
Organism: Pirellulales bacterium; assembly: GCA_038210495.1. Lineage (GTDB taxonomy): Bacteria > Planctomycetota > Planctomycetia > Pirellulales > DATAWG01 > JBBQWR01. The sequence continues at coordinate 4,992 of JBBQWR010000062.1, read as the reverse complement.
GCGTCGGCAAAACCGATCGCACCGGCACGAAGACCTCTTTCCGGCCTGACCCGCAAATCTTCGGCGCGATCAAGTTCGACTACAACTTGTTGCACCGCCGCCTCCAAGAACTCGCGTTCCTCAACAGCGGCGTAAAGATCGTCTTCAAGGACGAACGTTCCGGTGAGGGCGAATCGTTCAAATACGACCGCGGCCTGCTGCAATTCATTGAGTGGCTTAACCGGGCCAGCGAGCCGATTCACTCCGACATTATCCACTTTTCCCGCGAGCTCGAAGGGGTGAACGTCGAAATCGCCCTGCAGTACACGAGCGAATTCACCTCCAACGAGCACTCGTTCGTCAACAACATCAACACGGTCGACGGCGGCACGCATCTCTCCGGCTTCCGTTCGGCGCTCACCCGCACGCTCGGCGCCTATGGCAAGGCGCACAACCTGTTCAAGGACATTGCCCCCTCGGGCGAAGATTTTCGCGAAGGCATGACGGCCATCGTGTCGGTCCGCGTGCCGGAACCGAAATTTCAGGCTCAGACCAAGGGCAAGCTCAACAACGGCGAGGTCGAGGGAATCGTCAACTCGGTCGTCGGCGAGTTCCTGGGCAACTATCTCGAGCAGACGCCGCGAACCGGCAAGGCGATCGTTCAAAAGGCCCTGCTCGCGGCCGAAGCCCGCGAGGCGGCCCGCAAGGCGAAGGCCCTGCTCCGCGAACGCAAGGGCGCCCTCTCCGGCGGCGGACTGCCGGGCAAGCTCCGCGACTGCACCAGCCGCGACGTGGCCCGCTGCGAACTGTATCTCGTCGAGGGCGATTCGGCCGGCGGCAGCGCCGAAGGAGGCCGGCTCCGCGAGTTTCAAGCTATCCTGCCGCTCCGGGGCAAGATCATCAATGCCTACAAGTCGCGCGAAGACAAGGTGCTCGCCAACGAGGAAGTCCGCAGCATGATCTCGGCGATCGGCAGCGGAATCGGCGAGGATGCCGATCTCAGCAAGCGACGCTACAACAAGATCGTGATCATGACCGACGCCGACGTCGACGGCTCGCACATTCGCACGCTGCTGCTGACGTTCTTCTACCGGCAAATGTTTCAGCTCGTCGCCGCCGGGCACGTCTATGTCGCCCAGCCGCCGCTGTTTCGCGTGAAGAGCAAGAAGAACACCTACTACGTCCAGACCGAAGAAGAAATGAAGACGCAGCTCCTCGAGCAAGGCTTGGGTGAAGGCGTGTTCGACCCGAACGACGGCCGGTTGATCCAGGGCGCCGAGATGGAGCGGCTCGCCCGCACGCTCGCCGCGCTGGAAGACGCGCTGGTCGCGCTAGAGCGCCGCGGCATCGGTCTCCGCGAGCACTCCCAGCGGCAAGACCCGGCCACGCTCAAACTGCCGATCTACCACGTCTTCCTCGGTAGCGACGAGCACTGGTTCACCACCCGCGAAAAGCTCAACGAATTCGTCGCCAGCCAAGAAACGGCCACCGGCGGCGAGCTCACCGTCGCCCCGGATCCCGAAATCGAAATGGGCGAGGGCGCGGGGGGATCAGCGGCCGCAACGACCGCAGACGCCTCACTCAACTCCGTTAATCCCACCCCACTCAACCCACCGGCCGAAACCGGCGCAGCGGTGTCCTCTGGCCCCAACTCGCCACCCGCCACTCACCACTCGCCACCCGGCGCCGCAGGCGCCCCCGCGATCCACGTCGTCGACTTGCACGAGGTCCGTACGATCAACACGCTGTTGACGGACTTGGCGAAGATGAACTTCGACGTTCAGGCGCTGATCCCTCAGGAGCGGAACGACACGGAAGAGCCGCGCTACAAGCTCCGCCGCGGCGATAATGTCATCGGCTTGGCCGACCTTCGCGGCCTGCTGGCGGCCGTGCGCTCGGCCGGCGAAAAGGGACTGACCATCACCCGGTTCAAAGGCCTGGGCGAAATGAACGCCGAAGAGCTTCGCGACACGACGCTCGACCCAGCCAACCGCACGCTCCTGCAAGTGACGATGGAAGACGCGAGCGTCGCCGACGAATTGTTCCGCATCCTGATGGGAGACAAAGTCGAGCCCCGCCGCGAGTTCATCGAAAAACACGCCCTGGAAGTCCGCAACCTGGACGTGTGACGCCGTGGCACACGCTTCCAGCCTGTGTTGCCCGTGGCAGGGGCTTCCAGCCCATGTTGTCCTCGTATTTGCGAACTCCGCGCCGAGAAGTCACAGGCTGGAAGCCTGTGCTACGTCAGCGTATCGTATAATTGGAAGCCACTTTAGTAACGACCGATCCGGAGGTCGCCAAGAAGTACGGCATAAAAGACGAAAGGGAGTTCATGGACCCCGCTGACGATCTTCCGGGCGAACTCCCAGGTTGACCATGAACGACGCCAATCCACTTTTCGAAAACGAAACGGCCATACAGGACTCTCTGCGCCGAATCGCCACGCGCCTCGCCGAGCTCGACATCCCCTATGCCGTCACCGGCGCCATGGCACTGGCTCACCACGGCTATCGCCGGCCGACCGAGGACATCGATATCCTCGTCACGCGAGACGGGCTCGACCAGATTCACCGCAAGCTCGACGGAAGCGGCTACGGCCGCGCGCTGGACCGCAGCAAGGATCTTCGCGACGACCAAACCCAGGTCAGGATCAAATTTCTCGTCTTCGGCGAGTATCCAGGTAGCGGCGATCCCGGCCCGATCCAACTCCCGGACCCCGACTCGGTTTCGGTCCAAAGCGGCGGAGTTAAATACATCACCATGCACACGCTCATCGAGCTCAAGCTCGCCGCCGACCTGATCGGCCGAGGCCGCGCGAAGGATTCGGCCGACGTCCAGCAGCTCATCAAGCTGCGAAAACTCAACAAGCAAAACGCGACATGGTTGAACACCGCCGTTCGCGACAAATTCCGCGAATTATGCGACGCCGCGAGTTGACTTAGAAGTCGTAACTCAACGGGCCGGGGTCTGTCCCAATTTTGCGATGCCCGGTGAGCAAAATGGGACTGACCCCTTCTACCTCGCCGGAGCGTGGTTTTGATTTCGAGAATAGGCGACAACGACGCGGGCGTCCAAGCATTGTCCGAATCGGCTCAAAGCAAGTCATCGAAATGTCCAATTCGCAACACAAAAAACGTCCCCCCGTCGTCGAACTACTCGACCCGGCCATGGTCGAAATCCTCCGGCGGAAAACGCCGGCCGAGCGATTGGCGATGGTGTTCGACGCCAATCGCACGATGCGATTACGATTGGAAGGGCATCTTGTGTCCCGTCATCCCGATTGGGACCGCGAAACAATCATGCGGGAGATCGCCCGCAGAATGAGCATGGACTATGGAACAGGACGACGTGCTCCGCCGCGCGATTGACGTTCTGGAGACGCAAGGCGTGGTCTATTTGCTGGTCGGTTCGCTGGCCAGCGGGGTGTATGGCGAGCCGCGCTTGACCCTGGACATCGACATCGTCGTCGATTTGAAAGCGGGCCAAGTCGCCGCGCTCTGCGCCGCGTTTCCGCCGCCCGACTATTACGTCAGCGAAAAAGCGGCCCGCGACGCGGTCGCGTTGGCTCGACAATTCAACGTGCTTCATCCGACATCGGGCAACAAAATCGATTTCATGGTCGCCCGGCGTGACGATTGGGGCCGTAGCCAAGTCGCTCGCCGTCGTCGCGAGCAAGTTGTGCCTGGTCTATTCGGCTTCACCGCCGCGCCGGAAGACGTGATCCTCGGCAAGCTCTGGTATTATCAAGAAGGCGAATCCGAAAAGCATCTCCGCGACATCGCTGGAATCTTGCTAATTAGCGGCGCCGAAGTCGACCGCGCGTACATCGCCGAGTGGGCCGCGAAGTTGGGCCTAGAGAGAGAATGGCAGATCATTCTCGACAAGCGAATCTGACTCCAATCCGCGCGGCCAAAGCCTCTGGTAGGAGCTTTAGCCTGTGTACCTGCCGCTCGCTGTGCAAAAACCCTCCAGCCTGCGAGCCTCTCCCTCGCGCCGCATCCGCTTATTTGCGCAAAACATCGGCGCACCCGCGCCAACTTCTTGCGTCCCCCAACGTGGCGGTCTAGCATGGGTGGGCCTAGCCCGCATTTCTCACTGCCCCTATGGAAAAAGGCTGCCCGCTATGGCATAAGTTGTTGTCGCTAAACACAACTTGATCCACGGCACGGAGGCAGCCCTATGAGTACAGAGTGTAAACAATCGTCGTTTGATTTCCAGCCCCTTGGCGGTCGCCAGGTGACGGCCCGGTTCGATGGCGGGACGATCACGTCCGACGCCGGAGGCCTGCTGTTGCGGGAGGTCGAGGCCAAGACGGGGCTGTTGGCTCGGTTGGCCAAGTGCTTCGACGATTTTCGCGATCCCGAGTTGATCGAGCACTCGGTCGAGCACCTGCTCAAACAGCGGATTTTCGGCTTGGCTCTCGGTTACGAAGACCTTAACGATCACGATCAGTTGCGAACCGATCCGCTGCTGGCCGTGCTGGTGGGCAAGCGAGATGTGGAGGGGCGGGAGCGAACGAATCCCCGCGATCGCGGCAAGCCGCTGGCCGGCAAGAGCACGCTCAATCGCTTGGAGTTGACGCCGCGGCATGCGACGGCGGCCAGCCGCTACAAGAAGATCACGGCCCGGCACCGCGACCTCGAGTCGTGGTTTGTCGAAGCGTTTCTGCAATTGCATCCCCAGCCGCTCGAAGAGATCATTCTCGACTTGGATGCGACCAACGATCCGATCCACGGTCATCAGGCGGGCCGGTTCTTCCACGGCTATTACGACGAATATTGCTATCTGCCGTTGTACATCTTCTGCGGCGAGCATCTCCTGTGCCCCAAGCTGCGGCCGTCGAACATCGACGGGGCGGCCGGCGCGGTCGGGCAGGTGCAGCGGATCGTGGCGCAGATTCGCGCGGCGTGGCCCAAGGTGCGGATCGTCATCCGCGGAGACAGCGGCTTTTGCCGCGAGACGATGATGGCTTGGTGCGAGGCGAACGCCGTGGATTACCTGTTCGGCTTGGCC
>JBBQWR010000061.1:0-24443 GCA_038210495.1 Pirellulales bacterium | reverse complement strand
GAAAATATTTTGGAGAGCGAGCTGTTCGGCCATATTCGCGGAGCCTTCACCGACGCCTCGACCGATCGCAACGGCAAGATCGAGTACGCCCACGGCGGCACGCTGTTTCTGGACGAGGTCGGCGACATGCCGCTGGCCACGCAGATCAAGTTGCTCCGCGTGCTGGAGAGCGGTGAGATTACGCGCGTCGGCTCGAACGACCCGACGCGCGTCAACGTGCGGATTCTCTCGGCCACCAATCGCAATCTGGAAGATTCGATCGCCGGCGGCTCGTTTCGCAGCGATCTGTATCATCGGCTGAAGGTCGTGACGATTGTCCTGCCGCGGCTGGTCGAGCGGAGTCAGGACATTCCGCTGTTGATCGAGCATTTCATTCGGCAGTTCGCCAAGCGGCACCACAAGACGATTCGCAGCATGTCGACCGCCGCCCGACTCAAGCTGCAGGCATTCGATTGGCCGGGCAACGTCCGCCAACTACGCAATACGATCGAGAGCATGGTCGTCGTCGACTTCGACGGCATCTTGAACTTGGACGATCTGCCGACCGAACTCATGGGCCAAGCGCCGGCCGCGACGGAGCTTATCGTCGGCAGCCTGGCCAGCCTGGTCGGCAAACCTCTGACGGAACTCGAGCGGCTGTTCATCGCCGAAACGCTCCGCTTCACGGGCGGCAACCGCGAGCACGCCGCCGAAATGCTCGGCATGGGCGAGCGGACGCTCTATCGGAAGATCAAAGAGTACGAGCTATAGCGCCTTCGAGCGGCGGAAGTTCCAACGTGAGATGGCGGTCTTGGTCGTGACGCATAGAATAATGATTGTTGGCCGCGATCTCAAAATTGCCCGGCTGTCGCAACCCTTTTCCAAACTGTCCGATGAACGTTGTCCTCGTCCACGGGTTCATGAATCGAGGCTGGGTTTTTGGCCGGCTGCAGCGGCAATTGGTCGGGCTGGGCCATCAGTGCGTTTCGCCGTCGCTGAAGCCGAATGACGCCCGGCATGGGATTGCCGATTTGGCTCAAAAGCTCGGTGAGATTGCCGACGATGCGTTTGGCGCCGAGCAGCCGCTAGCGATTGTCGGATTCAGCATGGGAGGGCTCGTCGCGCGATATTACGTGCAGCGCTTGGAAGGCTATCGGCGCACGAAGGCCCTGTTCACGATTTCCAGTCCGCATCGCGGCGCCATGACGGCGTATTTGTATCCGGGTCAAGGAACGCGGGACATGCGGCCGGGCAGTCCCTTTCTGCGCGAGCTCGAGAGCACGGCCGATTGCCTCGGCGGTGTCGCTCTGCATGCTTATTGGACGCCGCTCGATCTGATGGTCGTGCCCTCCACCAGCAGTCGCTGGTCATCGGCCAGCGAATTCAAGATTTGGCTGCCACTGCACACGCTCATGCCTCACAATCGGCGAATTTGCGATGACATCTGCCGGAAGATCGAGCAGGCAAGTTAGAACCCCGCACGAAATAAGCGATTTCAACGAACCTAAAGCCGCGCACGACGTAAGCGCTTACCGCCTCACGGCCGGGAATAGAACGGTCCCAGTGCGTTGACGAACGCCAGTCAACGCATTAAATTTGCGCTAGGGCGATTCCCGCCCGCACCTTGGTGGTTTTGCCCCATCGAACGGATGGCCGCTGGTGGGGCTGCGGGTTATTAACATACTCGATCCGAGGGTTTTACCATGCCACTTTTTGAAGTCGAGACCGAAGGTCATATCATCATCACTTGGGCAAGCGACGAGGATTCGGCGACCGGCGTGGTCAATGAAGCTTACCCGGGCGAACGCGTGATCCGCCTCACCAAGCGCCCGCGAGATACCTGGGTGATCTCCAAATCGGCCCTGGGAATCTCCGGCCGAATCGACCCCTGCAATACGGCCCGCGATTGTTTGTCCAAAGCCTCCGGCGACAAGGTCCACGCCATCCGACTCTACATGCACGAGACGGGCACCGATCTAGAACGAGCCCGCAAAGTGATTGAGTCGAACATGGTCATGGGCTGGTAGCGCCGACGGCCGTGGCGAGCGGGGAGCGTAAGCTCCCTGTCCTAGATCTCAACGTGCCGAGCAAGCATCGATTTCCGCATAACCGCATGTTACGAAAAAAACGCCCCATGGCTCGTTCGAGCCAAATGGGGCGTTTCGATTTCTCGTACTCAATTCCGTCGCAGCGGATCTCAGCGGTCTAGCGCATGACGCTGCCGCCCGCGGCTGCCGAACCGCCAACGCTGAGTGTCGAACCGCCGCCATAGTTCTGAGCGGCTGGAGCGGCAGCGCCGGCGAACGGGGCCGAGCCAGCAGTGTCAAACGACGCTGGCTGTACGTCCCCTCCGGCCGGCGCCGATTGAGCCATGCCACGAGCCGGATTGCCGGCAGGCGAGTAGTCGGTCGTGCCGCCCGGACGATAGCCACGATCCCCAGCAGGGGCCGGAGCCGAAGTCGCCGGGGCCGGTCCAAAGCCCGTCCCCGGAGCGGCAGCAGGGCCGCCGTTATAGGCGCCAGCATCGCCGGTTGCATTGGCGCCTGCAGGTGTGCCGAATCGATCGGAGAGCCCTACAGCCGCCGGGCCGCGGCTCGCCATGCGATCGCCCGGACCGGCGTCGGCGCCGTAACGCGAGCCGGCCGAAGCCGTCATATCAGCCGAAGCTGGGGGATTTCCATAAGCGGCCGGCGCCGGGGCCGATGCGCCATATTGTCCGGCGCCATAAGCACTAGCCGGAGGACCATAAGCCGTCGCCGGCTGAGCGCCGCCAGCCGGTTGTCCGTAATAGCCATTTTGCGGTTGAGCCGCGTAGCCGCCGGCCACGGGCATCGAGCCAGCCGCAGTCGCGCTGGACGGAGCCGGATATCCGGTCGCGGGATAAGTCGAGCCGGCCGCAGCCATATTGTTCGCGCCGAAAGCCGGGGCGCCATAGGTAGCGGGGGCGGCCGAAGCCGGAGCGCCGTAACCTGGATTTGCTGCGGCATTGTAACCGCCGGCAGCCGGAGCCGCCGCGCCATATACTCCCGTGCTGGCAGCGCCATAGGCGCCAGCCGGAGCGGCGCCGCCGGCGGCAAAATTGTTTTGTGGCGGAGTATAAGCGGCCGGGTAAACCGGCGTCGTCGAGGCAGTCGCCGCATAAGGACTCGCGGCCGGATAGCCGGTCCCGCCAGCATAAGTATTGGCGGCGCCAGGGCCGCTCGCGGGAACGCCAGGAGTCACGGTCGCCGATGGCAGCGCCGGGGCGCCGGGCTTGCTGGTGCTAGCCAGCGGCGCATTGGTCAAGCCAGGCGTGGGATCTTTCTTGCCCCACTTCCACCAACTCAAACCGCTCGAGGCGGAGGAATTGCTCGTCGGCGCCGATTGGCAACCGACAAAGCTAAAGAGTGCCAGCGCCACCAGCGTGAAAAAGGCCGTCGTACGTTTCATGGCAGGCAAATCCTTTTCTGCCGAGAGAAGCTCTCGCGATCGCGGAGCCGACATCCATGTCGGTCCTGTTGCGTCGCGGGCCTCATCCCTGAGGATCGTGTGAGTTTATGTTCTAGGTCGACCATCCACGGCGGCTAGCCCTTCGACGGCCGAGGCCGATGAAGGCGCCCAATCGTCATGGAGCTTAGCTGCGGAGGAACTGTTGCAGTCGTCTCGACCGAGCCGGTCTGCCTATCCCCCGTAAGAATCTTCGGCCGGCGGAGGGGTTAAACCGCAAATAAACTGAAATGTTTGCGCAATCCGGCCGACTGGAATCTCCCCAATGTGGCCGGGCGGGGATTATAGGGGGAGTTTGCGGCCGGTCAATGGCAATGCGCGAGCGGTAGGTATGGCATTGGCGTCGCGGGCAGTTCATCCGGGGGTCGAAAGTGAATCTCAACGCCGGACCCCAGCCCCGCAGGCATGAAACATGTCAGCTCAAAGCAGAGCGAAGCGGCGTAACCGCAAAGCGCCGCCCTGGGTTGGACTCAAATCGACAGTTGCTCGAGTTCCTCCCAACGTTTATACGCGGCGGCGAGCTGGCTTTCCAAACTTCGGAGTCGCTCTTGCTCCGTGGCGATTCGGTCCCCCGGCTGACGGTAGAAATCGGCCTGGGCCATCGTTTCATGCAGGGCGGCGATGTCGGCCTCGAGTCGCTCGATGGTCGCCGGGAGCGCGGCATGCTCTTGCCGCTCCTTGAATGCCATTCGCCGTCCGGTCGCGGGCGTTGGCCGTGTCGACTGTATTGATTTCTCGGCCGCCGCGAGTTCAGCTTGTTGCTTGATTCGGTCGACGGCCTGCTGCTTTTGCCGGAGCCAATCGTCATAGCCGCCAACGTATTCGTTGACTCCGCCATCCTCGAACACGATCGTGCTAGTGACGATGTTGTTCAAAAACATGCGGTCGTGGCTCACGAGCAGAATCGTTCCCTCGAATTGCACCAGCCGTTGTTCGAGCATCTCCAGTGTCTCGGTGTCCAGATCGTTCGTCGGCTCATCGAGGACCAGGACGTTGGCCGGTTTCGTGAACAATTTGGCGAGCAGCACGCGATTTCGTTCGCCGCCCGATAGAAACTTCACCGGCGTTCGAGCCCGCTCGGGACTGAACAGGAAATCCTGCAAATAACCAATGATGTGCCGCGAACCGCCACCGATTTTGATCGTGTCGTATCCGTCACCCACGTTGTCTTGCACCGATTTTTCTTCGTCGAGTTGCTCGCGAAGCTGATCGAAGTAGGCGATCTGCAGATTCGTGCCGACGCGAACCGAGCCCAACTGCGGCTGGAGTTGCCCGAGCAGGATTCGCAGCAGCGTGGTTTTGCCGGCGCCGTTGGGCCCGATGATGCCCAACCGGTCGCCGCGCATGATCGTCGTCGAAAAGTCGCGCACGATCGGCCGATCTGCGTAGGCGAACGAGACGCCTTCGACCTCGGCGATGAGATTGCCGCTGCGCTGCCCCGACTGAATATCGAGCTGCGCCTTGGCGGTCACTGCGCGGCGATCGCGGCGGATCAGCCGTAGCTTTTCCAACGCCCGGACGCGCCCTTCGTTGCGAGTGCGGCGAGCCTTGATTCCGGTGCGAATCCAGACTTCCTCCTCGGCGAGTTTTTTGTCGAACAGGGCGTTTTGCTTTTCCTCGGCGGCCAGCGCGGCCTCTTTTCGCTCCAAAAACGTGTTGTAATCGCACGACCAATCGAACAGCCGCCCGCGATCGATCTCCAAAATGCGAGTCGCCAGCTTTTGCAAGAACATCCGATCGTGGGTGACGAAAATCAAGGTCGAATTCCAGCGCAACAAAAAATCCTCGAGCCAGGCGATCGCGTCGATCTCCAGATGATTCGTCGGCTCGTCCAAGAGCAAGAGTTGCGGTGACGAAACGAGAGCGCGGGCGAGCAGAACGCGGCGTTTCATTCCGGACGACAACAGCTCGAATCGAGCGGCGGCGTCGAGCTCCATTCGCGACAGAATTTGCTCGACGCGCTGTTGCGACTGCCAGGCCGAGTCGTGTCGATGATTCTCGACGGAGAGGCCCGTGGCGACGATTTCGCCGATCGACCCGATCGAATCGCGCGGCACGTCCTGTTGCAACAGAGAAACGTTGGTTCCCGGCGCCATCGCGATCTCGCCCGAATCGGGCTCGACGTCGCCGCACAGGAGCCGCATGAAGGTCGTCTTGCCCGAGCCATTGCGGCCAAGCAGTCCGATCCGCTGGCCCGGCTCGATTTGGCAGTTGACGCTGTCCAGCAGCAGTGGCCCGCGATAGCCGACGCTCAATTGACGAATCGTGACGAGCGCCATGGTTGCGGAGCGTGAATGGTTCGGATCGGTTTGTTTATGTGCGTGGCGAGCCCGCGCGGGCGCCTTCCGATTATTGTCGAAGAGTGGCTTGGCTAGAAGGCGTCGCTTGACGACATACGGAGAGTACGCCAAAAAAAGCGATTGAATCTACCGTCGGTCGGTCCTGCTAACTAAGATACGGTATCGTCGCTGGCGGCCTCGTTGGCTGCTTTTCCGATCTTCATTTCTTGCACAGGACCGACTGGTTTCCTTTTGGAGTGTCGATCATGACCGGCGTGTTTCGTTCGATCGGGTGGATGGCGTTGCTTGCTGTAGTGTTGGTCCTGGTCCGTGAACGAAGCGCTCCGGCGGAGGAAGCGGCGGCGCGGGCCGCATCCAACAAGATCGCGGTGCTGCTGCTAGGAGACCACGGTCACCATCATCCCGAGGCGCTGGCCAAGACGATCGCGCCGCCGCTCGGCAAGCTGGGGATCGACGTGACGTTCACGCAAGATGTCAAAGATCTTAATGCCGCCAATCTCGCCAAATACGATTGCCTCGCGATCTACGGCGATAGCGGCGACCTGCCGGCCGCGGAAGAACGGGCCTTGATGGACTACGTCGACGGCGGCAAGGGATTGGTCGCCATTCACTGCGCCTCGCACATCTTCCGCAATAGTCAGGCCTATACGTCTCTCGTTGGCGGGCGATTCTGGAAGCATGAGACGGGCGTGTTTCGCGCTTCGATCATCGATGCTCAGCATCCGGCCATGCGCGGCGTAAAAAGTTTCGAGAGCTGGGACGAAACCTACGTCCACAACGAGCTCAGCGAAGACCGGCAAGTGCTGATGGCTCGGATCCACGAAGGCGCCTACGAGCCCTGGACTTGGGTTCGCAAGCAGGGCAAGGGCCGCGTGTATTACACCGCATCGGGCCACGATGAACGAACTTGGGAGTTGCCCGCCTACCACGCGCTGTTGGCCGCCGGTATCCTCTGGGCCGCCGGTCGCGAGACCCATGACGCTCCGAGGCTGGAATACGAATCCGCCGGCGAAGGTTTGCCGAACTATCAGCCGGGCAAAGGCTGGGGTTCCGAAGGAGCCCGCTTCACCGAGATCCAGAAGCCGCTCAAACCGGCCGACTCGATCAAGCACATGCATCTGCCCGAGGGCTTTCACGTCGAGCTCTACGCCGCCGAGCCGGATGTCGTCAAACCTATCGCGATGAACTTTGATTTCCGCGGGCGGCTGTGGGTCCTCGAGAGCACGGACTATCCGAACAACGTGCTCGATCACCCCGACGCCAACGGCGCCGATCGAATCAAGATTTGCGAAGACACGACCGGCTCCGGCAAAGCCGACAAATTCACGGTCTTCGCCGACAAGCTCAATATTCCGACGGGAATTGGGTTCGCTCGTGGCGGCGTTCTGGCCTGCGTATCACCGTATATGTTGTTCTTGAAAGACACGCATGGCCGCGACCGGGCCGACGAGCGATCGATCTTGCTCAGCGGATTCGGTCGTGGCGACACGCACGGCACGCACTCGAACCTGCACTATGGGCTCGACAATTGGATGTACGGCTCGGTGGGGTACGACGGCGGCAACATCAAGTCGGCCGCCGGGATGCGGCAGTTTCACCAAGGCTATTTTCGCTTCAAGTCCGACGGGTCGGATTTCGAGCCGCTCACGACCACCAGCAATAACACTTGGGGCCTGGGAATCAACGAGAGCGGAGACATTTTCGGGTCGACGGCCAACGGGCAGCACAGTGTCTATCTGTCAATTCCGAATCGCTACTACGAGGCAGTTCGTGGCTGGCACGGCAACGGCAGCGCCGGAATCGACGACCATAAGTTCTTTCATCCCGTGACGGACGACGTCAAACAAGTCGACAATTTCAACGGATACACGGCTGCGGCCGGCCACGAACTCTACACGGCTCGAAGCTTTCCGAAACTGTACTGGGACCATGCGGCGATGGTCTGCGAGCCGACGGGCCATCTCGTGCATCTCGATTGGCTGGTGGCTCGGGGCAGCGGTTTTGTCGCCAAGGACGGCTACGATTTGATGGCCAGCAGCGACTCGTGGACCGCCCCGATCGCGGCCCAAGTCGGTCCCGACGGCGCGGTTTGGATCATCGACTGGTATTCGCCGGTCGTGCAGCACAATCCGACGCCGCACGGATTTCAAACGGGCGCCGGCGCGGCCTTCATCACTCCGCTGCGCGACAAGACGCATGGCCGGATTTACCGCATCGTGGCGGGTGACGCGAAACTGGCGCCGTATCCAAAACTTGACCCGAACGATCCGGCGACGCTGGTCGCGGCTCTGTCGAACGACAATATGTTTTGGCGCATACGCGCTCAGCAACTCCTTGTGGAACGTGGCAAGGACGACATGCTCCCCAAGCTGGCCGAACTGGTGAAGACCGACGCGCAAGGACTAGCGGCGGTCCACGCGCTGCGCTCGATGCAGGGGCTCGGCGCATTTGCCGCCGATGGTGGGCCTTGGGATAAGACGCTCGACGCGGGGCTAACGCACGGTTGGCCCGGCGTGCGACGAACGGCGCTCGGCTGCCTGCCGAAATCCAGATCCTCAACGGAGCGAATCGTCGCGGCCAAGTTACTCGCTGACGCCGAACCACTCGTGCGGAAAGACGCGCTGTTGGCGCTCGCCGATCTGCCGAGCTCGCCCAAGGCGGCCGACGCGATTCTCGCCATGCATGCCGAATCTCGCAATTATGAAGACGCTTGGATTCCTACTGCGATAGCGTGCGCCGCCGCGGCTAGTGACGATTCGTTTTTGATCGCCGCCACCGGCGCGAAGCCGGACTCGCCGTTTCGCCCCGCGCTGACTAAAACCGTCCGGGTCGTCGCCGAGCATTTCGCTCGTAGTCCTGAGACTCGCGATCTCGCGCCGTTGCTGGCGGCGCTGCCCAGCGCCGACCCGGCGATCGGCGAAGCCGTGGTCGACGGACTGGCGGCTGGCTGGCCCAACAAGAAAATCCCCGAGCTTTCGGATCGTTCGATCGCCGACCTGACACGACTGTTGGCGACACTGGGGCCAAGCGGCCGGCCTCAAGTGGTCGCTCTTTCGCAGCGCTGGAAACTGACCGGGAAATTCGCCGGCGCGGCGGCTGACGTCAAGAAAGCCATGTTCGCGGACCTAGCCGATGCCAAGCGATCTGACGCCGCGCGAATCAACGCCGCCAAGCAGCTTGTGGTCATTGGGCTCGACGCCGAAGGAACGGCCGCCATTCTCGATTCGATCGGCGCCAAGAGCAGTCCCGAATTGACGGCCGGTTTACTTGAGTCGCTGGGCAGTAGCCAACTGGCCGATATCGGCCCCGCGATCGTCGCGCACTGGGACAGCCTTACGCCCGGTTCTCGCCCCACGGCGATCGCCACGCTGCTCAGTCGGCCCGGTTGGACGACATCGCTGGTCGAAGGTCTCGAGAAGAACAAGATCACGCCCACGGAGCTGTCGCTCGACCAGCAGCAAAAGCTGTCTCATCATGCCGACGCGACCCTCGCGGCCCGGGCGCAAAAAGCGCTCGCTCGCGGCGGCAAGCTCCCCAGCGCCGACCGGCAAAAAGTCGTCGATGAATTTCTGTCCTCGGCGCAGCGCCAAGGCGACGCCGCCAAAGGCAAGGTCGTGTTCGAGCAAACGTGCATCAAATGTCATCGGCATGGGACGGTCGGCGCGAAGATCGGCCCAGACCTGAGCGGGATCGCCGTGCGCAAGAAAGTCGAGATTCTCGTCGACGTCCTCGACCCCAATCGATCGGTCGAAGGCAACTTCCAACAGTACAATCTCGTCGATGAAGACGGCCGAACGTTTTCCGGCCTGCTCGTCTCGGACAACAAGACCAGCGTGGAACTACTCGACGCCGAAGGGAAGCGGACCGTCGTGCTGCGCGAGAACATCGATTCGCTGGTGAACACCAAGCGGTCGTTGATGCCCGAGGGGTTTGAGAAGCTCGGAGCCGACGGCGTCGCCGATTTGCTTGAGTTCCTCGCGCAGCGCGGCAAGTTCTTGCCGCTGCCGCTGGACAAGGTCGCCACGGCAATCAGCACGCAAGGCATGTTCTATGCGAAGGACGTGGACGCCGAGCGGCTGATCTTCGACGACTGGGAACCGAAGACGGCGTTTGGCGTGCCATTCCATCTCGTCGATCCGCGCGGCCATTCGCGGCCCAACGTGGTCATGCTCTACGCGGCGTCGGGCAACATTCCGCCGACGATGCCCAAATCGGTCTCGATCCCGTGCAATGCGCCGGCCAAAGCGATCCATCTGCTGAGCGGCGTGAGCGGCTGGGGATTTCCGGCGACCGCCGACCATTCGGTGTCGATGATCGTTCGGCTGCACTACGCCGGCGGCGCCACGGAGGACACGCCACTCCGCAATGGCGAAGCGTTCGCCGACTACATCCACCAGGTTGACGTCCCAGGCTCAAAGTTCGCCTTCAAGCTTCGCAATCAGCAGATTCGCTATCTGGCCGTGTATCCGCAAAAGAAGGACACTATCGAGACCATCGAACTGGTCAAGGGCCCCGACAACACGGCGCCCGTGGTGATGGCCGTGACCGTGGAAACGGGTGAGTAGCCGGTGCGCCAGTGGTCGTAATCGGCGCGTTGACGGATTCCGGCGGCAGCCTTAGACTGCAACCCAAATTGCCGGTTTGCGCACGCGCGGAGCGGCGGGTTGTCCACAGCTTTCGATTCAGGAACTCCCATGTCCATTTCGACCACGAGCATCGATCAACTTACGATCAATACGATCCGCACGCTTTCGATGGACGGCGTGCAGGCGGCCAACAGCGGACATCCCGGCACGCCCATGGCCTTGGCGCCGGTGGCCTATGCCCTGTGGCAGAATTTTCTGCGATTCGACCCCGACGCGCCGCATTGGCCCGGCCGCGATCGTTTCGTGCTTTCCAATGGCCATGCCTCGATGCTGCTGTATTCGCTGCTCAATCTGGCCGAGGTCAAACAACTCGACGCTCACGATCACCCGACCGGCGAATGGGCCGTGACGATCGACCAGATCAAGCACTTCCGCCAATTGCATAGCCGCACGCCCGGTCATCCCGAGACGTTCGAAACATCCGGTGTCGAGACCACCACCGGACCGCTCGGTCAAGGCTGCGGAAATAGCGTGGGCATGGCGATCGGGCAGCGCTGGCTTTCCGCCCGGTTCGACCGGCCTGGCTTCAGTTTGTTTGATTACAACATCTTCACGTTTTGCAGCGACGGCGACTTGATGGAAGGGGTCGCGAACGAAGCGGCCTCGATCGCCGGGCATCTCAAACTCTCCAACCTGTGCTGGATCTACGACGACAACCACATCACGATCGAGGGCAATACCAGCCTCGCGTTCGACGAGGACGTCGCCACCCGGTTCACCGGCCTGAACTGGCATGTAATCAAGGTCCCCGACGCGAACGATCTGGACGCTCTCAATCGGGCCTACGAGGAGTTTTTGGCCACCGACGACCGACCGACAATGATTATCGTCCGCAGTCATATCGGCTGGGGCTCGCCCAACCGCCAGGACACGGCCAAGGCCCACGGCGAGGCCTTGGGCGAAGAAGAAATCAAACTGACGAAGCGAGCTTACGGCTGGCCCGAGGACGCCAAGTTCCTCGTGCCCGACGAAGTTCGAGAGCATTTTCAGCAAGGCTTCGGCGCCCGCGGGCGGCAGCTTCACGAAACCTGGCAGACGCAGTACGACCAGTGGGCGAAGAAGTATCCGGAGCTCTCGGCTCAATGGGAGCAGATGAACAGCCGCGACTTGCCGGCCAAGTGGGACGCCGATATCCCGGTCTTTCCGGCCGACGCGAAGGGAGTCGCCAGCCGCGTATCCTCGGGCAAAGTGCTCAACGCGATCGCCAAGAATGTTCCTTGGCTGATTGGCGGCGCCGCCGATCTGGCGCCCTCCACGATGACCCACCTTACCGGCGAGGGCGATAGGGATTTCGAGCCCAATTGCTATAGTGGCCGCAATTTCCATTTCGGCATTCGCGAGCATGGGATGGCCGCCGCGCTCAATGGCATGGCGCTGTCGAAGATTCGTCCCTTCGGCGCCACGTTCTTCGTGTTTTTCGACTATTGCAAGCCGTCCGTTCGCTTGAGCGCCCTCGGACGCCTGCCGGTGATCTATGTATTCACGCACGATTCGATCGGGCTTGGAGAAGACGGACCGACTCATCAACCGATCGAACATTTGGCGGCCGCCCGGGCGGTGCCCAACCTGATCGTGATGCGGCCGGGAGACGCGAACGAAGTCGCCGAGGCGTGGCGAGCGATCATGCCGCTGAAGAACCGTCCGGTGATGTTCGTCCTGAGCCGGCAAAATTTGCCGACGCTCGACCGCGCGAAATACGCTCCGGCCGCCGGGGTCGCCAAGGGCGCTTACATTCTCGCCGACGCGCCCGGCGGAAAGCCGAGCGTAATCTTGATGGCGACCGGCAGCGAAATCGGCATCACCGTCGAGGCCCACGAACGCCTGGTCAAGGAGGGGGTCGCCTCGCGAGTCGTCAGCATGCCGAGTTGGGAGCTATTCGAAGAGCAACCGGCCGCGTATCGAGATTCGGTCCTGCCGCCGAGCGTCACGCCGCGAGTCGCGGTCGAAGCGGCCGCTCGATTCGGGTGGGATCGTTATATCGGCGCTTCGGGCAAATTCGTCGGCATGAGCAGCTTCGGCGCCTCGGCTCCAGCGAGCGCCTTGATGAAGCACTTTGGCATCACCGCCGACCACATCGTCGCCGAAGCCAAAGCGGCGGTCGGCAAATAGTCGCGTCGTGAGAGGCAGGCCGCGTCAGGGCCCCTCCGATATTTGGGTACGCGATCGACAACAAGTTGATCCTCTCACGGCATGGCGCCGTAAAATGTCCCGTGCGCACACGCGAGACTCCCAAATGGGAAAAGGGGTCACAACTATTTATTAAATAGTTCTGACCCCTTTTCACGTTTTTGAGCCAGATTGATGTCGAGCCGGTCGATGAGCAGGTGACTTCCGATGCCGGGTTGTTGCCGATCCGGCAGTTCGAGGAGCGAACTTAAGGGGACGGGAGTCAAATCGGAAGACAAAAGGGGATGCGGTGCGCCGGAACAAGCCGGAGAAAGGTAGCGGATGAAAGAGTTCTCGCGAGGTAAGATCTAGCCAGTCGCCTCGGCCTCGATTGTTGCGCGTCGTCGGGCAACCGGCGGGGCGAAGCGTTCACAGAGGTACAGCCGGGGCGTGAATTGAGCTGCGAAAACATTCTTCTGCGGCGGCCGGCCTGATCGCGTCACGGGGGAGGCAGCGGGGATGTCGAACGATCATGGCGAGTCCGATATCTCCTCAGAAAAGCGCTTCGGAGAAGAGGCTGTCCGCGGCTTTGCTTCGCGGACTAAGCTAAACGCGGAAAGTCCCCGACGGTTTTTGCGAGAAATTCTAACGATGAGCCGTTGGGGACAGCGCGTTGGGGATGGTTTTGAGGGTGGCAAGGTTTGAAGGGATTTTGGCGTATCGCCCATCTTGTAGACGGCCGTGCTCGCGGGCTGCCGACGACGTGATCCGGCAACCGGGTAGTGGGCCGGCAACCCGCAAAACTTGACCCTTGCACGGCCGGCTACCATACTGGACGCGTTGCTTTGTGTCGTGGCTTTTCTCGCATCTTAAGAGGCTCGAATGTCTCGGCGTGTCTATTGGCCGGCCGGTTTAGTTGTCGCGCTGGTCGCACTGTGCGGATGGTGTTGGGTATCGGTCGCCGGCGCTCAGGCGCCGTCGCGGCGGTCGGCTCCGTCGGGATTTCGCAAGCTCGCGCCCGGCGTCGAGACGACCGTGCCCGCCCTGGTCGATCCGCACGACACGGTCATGTATCACAACATCGTCGAACTGCTCGACGAGAAGGTCGATCCGAATCTGAACTGGACGCCCAAATACACGTCTCCCACCAAGACGCTACGGGCTCAGGCGACCGATTTTCCCTTCCGCAGCACGACGTGGTATTTGCAATTCATCTTCAAGCCACTCCGGCTCATCGAGGTCGATCTGCCGAACGACAAGGGACGATTGCAGCGGCAGGTGGTGTGGTACTTGGTCTACCGGGTCAAGAATGTCGGCGGCCATTTGGAGCCGGTCAAGCCGAAGCCGGACGCCGACCCGCTGGCCGGGGCGCCCGAGGTACAGGCAGTGGACAGCCCTGGGACGCAGATTCGATTCTTCCCGCACTTCACGCTGGAGGCCGACATCGAGGGGAACAAAAAAGTTTACGACGACCAAGTCTTACCACTGGCGGTCGAAGCGATTCGCAAGCGCGAGGACCCTCGGCGTCGTCTGTTCAACAGTGCTGAAATCGGCGCCCAAGAGGTCAAGCTGAGCACGGCCGTCGACGACAACAGCGTCTGGGGCGTCGCCACGTGGGTCAGCGTCGATCCGCGGATCGATTTCTTTTCCGTTTACGTTTCAGGGCTGACCAATGCGTATCGTTGGACGGACGGAAACGACGCGAAGGCGGGCGCGGCGGCTGGCGGCGATGCCCTGACGGCGTCGATCGCCAAGGCCGCGGCCGAGCGACGATATAAGCACAAGACGCTGCAATTGAATTTTTGGCGGCCCGGGGATGAGTTTGTGCTGCTCGAGGACGAAATCTTCATTGGCGCCCCGAGCGATAAGGTTCAAAAGGCGATCGATCCGGACAATCCGGAGATCTTGGCCGACGCCCCAAAACCGGCCACCGCGACCGGCCGAGATTGGGAGAAGATCATTGACTACCGCTGGCTTTTCCGCTAAAAGGATTGATTCGCGGAGGTCGGGCTTCGGGCCTGACTGGCGATGATGTTTGTCAAGCCAGAGGTTTTGTCAAAGTTGGATTGACGGGTGGTCGGGGCTCTCGCCGAAGGGACGCTTCGGAGCGCCGCGAGTGATTTTTGCATCCCGAACCGGGGCTTCGGCGAAGCGCTTCCAGCCCCAGCCACCCTGCCGATCCAGAGTAGATCTTTTCCGGCTGCGCTAGTCGGCCGATGGAGCAGTTTTTCAATGGCACATAAAAAAGGTCAGGGTTCTAGCCGCAACGGTCGCGATTCGCAGCCTCAAAAGCGGGGCGTCAAGCGATTCGGCGGCGAGAAAGTCATCGCCGGAAACATCTTGGTGCGCCAAGTCGGCAACCGATTTCATCCGGGCTTGAATGTCGGTCAAGGGAGCGACTTCACGCTCTTCGCGCTCGTCGAGGGCGTCGTAAAATTCGATCGCGAAGGACGCCGGATCAATGTTGTCGCCGCCAGTGTCGTCGCCAATCCAAAAGCGGCGACCGCCAGCTCCAACTGATTTCACCAGCCCGCCGCCGATGGCGGTCGAGGCTTCCCCCATGTTCGTCGATCGAGTCAAAATTCACGTCGCGGCCGGCAAGGGGGGCGCCGGCTGTCTGAGCTTCCGCCGGGAGAAATTCGCACCCAATGGCGGACCCAACGGCGGTGACGGCGGCGACGGCGGCAGCGTCATTGTGGTCGCCGAACCTGGCGTCGATAGCTTGGCCGCGCTCGCTCACCGCAAGCATTGGCGAGCCGAAAGTGGTGGCCCCGGAACGGGCAGCGATTGCCACGGTCGCTCGGCCGAAGACCTCGTGATCCGCGTTCCTTGCGGCACGGTCATCTTCGACGCCAAAGAAAAATTCCTGCTGAAGGACCTCGTGGCGCCCGGCGATCGAGTAACGATCGCGCGCGGCGGCAAAGGCGGTTATGGCAACGCTCATTTCAAAACGTCGATCAACCGAGCTCCGAGACAGCACACGCTCGGCGAGCTCGGCGAGCTGCGCGAGCTGGTTTTCGAGTTGAAAGTGATCGCCGACGTCGGCCTGATCGGCAAGCCCAACGCCGGCAAGAGCACGCTGCTCAGCCGGCTGTCCCGAGCCAGGCCAGAGATCGCCAATTATCCGTTTACGACCAAATATCCGAACTTGGGGCTGGTCGACATCAACGCCGATCGGTCCTTCGTCATGGCCGATCTGCCCGGGCTGATCGAGGGCGCCCACACGGGCGTCGGGCTGGGGCACGAGTTTTTGCGGCACATCGAACGCGCCGGCATCTTGGTGCATCTGGTCGAACCTGCTCCGATCGATGGCAGCGATCCTGTGACCAATTATCATACGATTCGCCACGAGCTCGAGCAGTACGCTGTCGAGCTCGGCGCCCGCCCGGAGATTGTCGTGCTCACAAAGTGCGAGTTGCCTGGGTCCGACGAGGCCCACGAGCGATTGAACGAAGCCCTGGGCCGAAATGTACTCGCGATCAGCGCCGCGACTGGCCAAGGAGTCGACAAGTTGCTATGGGAAATCACCCGGGCGCTCGACGAAAAGAAATTGGCGGCCCAGGCGTAGGTCAGGCACTCTGTGCCTGACACGACATTGCCGCACGTCCGCTACGATTCTCGTTTTATTTGTTGCATTGGCGTGAAGCCTTCCGTCGCGCCGAGCGGTGTGGCTGTCAGGCACAGAGTGCCTGACCTACATGCCGATGCTGGCCGGCGCCGTTCAACAAAATTATGTCATTCGATTCTGCCACACCGCTCATTGCCGTCGATATCGGCAACACGCGCATCAAGCTCGGGTTGTTCGACCAACCGCCGACGGATAGGGCGCTGCCCATGCCGAGTCGCGTGCTGGACTTGCCGGCGCAGGCTTGGGATCCGGCGCGAGTTGTGGCGTGGCTGCCGCCTAAACAGCTTTGGCCCCAGTGGCGCGTGGCGAGCGTGAATCGGCCGGCGGCCGCGCATTGGGTCCAGTGGCTCGAGCGGCATGTCACGACGCCGGCCGGGACACCGGTGGTTGCCAACATTCTAACGAGTCGCGATTTTCCGATCGCCGTCGAGGTCGAACATCCCGATCGCGTTGGCGCCGATCGATTGTCGGCGGCCGCGGCGGCGAATCGATTGCGCCAATCGGATCGAGCGGCAATCGTCATCGATTTCGGCAGTGCCGTGACAGTGGACCTCGTCTCGGCGGATGGAAAATTTTGCGGCGGCGCCATCTTGCCCGGAATTGATCTGTCGGCCCGGGCGCTGCATGAGTTCACCGACCTGTTGCCGCTGGTCACGCTCAGCGATCTGACTAATCCGCCATCGGCGCTCGGAAATTCGACGGTCACCGCAATCCGCGGCGGTCTGTTTTGGTCGGTCGTCGGCGCGGTGCGAGAATTGACCGCCCAACTTTCATCGCGTTTGTCCCCGTCGCCGGAAGTATTTTTGACCGGCGGCGCGGCGGCCCACTTCGCGACCGTGCTCGATCTGAAGGCGCGCTACGAGCCGCATTTGGTGCTAAGCGGTATCGCCCTTGGCGAGCGGGGGGCGTAAGCCCCCTGTCCCCAGCGCCCCTTACGAACCGTCATCCTATTCGCAATCAAGCGTGCCCCCGACCGTCACCACCATCGAACGTCTCACGCCGCGCGGCCGCGGCGCCGTGGCCGTGATTGCCGTCCGGGGCCCTCAAGCGACCGACCACGTCGAGCATTATTTTTCTCGTAGTTCATCGCGCAATTTGTCAAACCAACCGATCGCGCGCATCCACTACGGCCGCTGGGGAAGCGCCGCCGGTGAAGAAATCGTCGTCTGTCGCCGAACCGAAACGACCGTCGAAGTGCATTGCCATGGCGGCGACGCGGCCAGCGAGCGGATTCTTAACGATTTGATCGCCCGAGGCTGTTCGCCGGCGGAGTCCGCCCAAAACCCGTCCCTCGAACAACCTGGGTTTATACGCAGAGAGGCCTTACGACTCTTAGTGGCGGCAACGACCGAGCGGACAGCCGCGATCCTGCTCGACCAATACAACGGCGCGCTCGAGCGATCGCTGCAATCGATTTTGAGCGATCTCGATGTAAATCAGGTGGACGCCGCCGCTCGAAAAATCCAGTCGCTCATCGACAGATTGTCGATCGGGCTGCATCTCACGGCGCCGTGGCGCGTCGTGTTGGCCGGTCCGCCCAATGTTGGCAAAAGCAGTCTGCTCAACGCACTATTGGGATTTCGTCGTTCGATCGTCTTCGATCAGCCGGGCACCACCCGCGATGTGGTCGCCGCGATGACGGCGCTGGATGGTTGGCCGGTCGAATTGTCCGACACGGCTGGCCTCCGCGGCACGGGCGATGAGCTTGAGATGTGCGGCATCCAGCGGGCGCAGGCCCGATTAGCGCAGGCCGATTGCCAACTCCTTGTGTTTGATCGCGCGGCGCCTTGGACTGACGAGTGCCTGGCGCTGGTTGAGTCGCATCCGCGGGCGATCATCGTGCATAACAAAACTGATCTGCCGGCATCGTCGTTGCCAGTGATTCGGCCGGACGGCTTTCCCGTTAGCGCACTCACTGGCCAGGGGATGGAGACGCTAGCGGCGACGATCGTGGATCGCCTCGTTCCCCAGTCGCCGGAATTCGAAACGCCTCTGCCTTTTACGGCGGAAATAATCGGAGCGATCGAAGTCGCGAGCAAATTGCTAGCGATGGGTAAAGCCACCGTCGCGGCCCAAAGTCTTCAGTGGCTGATTTTGTAAGATTGCAAAGTCCTTCAAATGGGCAAATTGCTCTGGACCCGCTCGATAGTGGCGGCTACCTTTCCCTGCCCAAGTAGGGCTGGCAGCGTTCAAGGAGGAACCGTCATGCAGCGGGTGTTGCTCGAAATGTGCGCCGGTATCGCGAATTCTGGTTCGCGGTGGACGATTTCACTCGCCCTAGCGGTGCTGCTTGTCGCGCCGGCGCCGAAGGCGCGGGCCGACGAGGCCAATCCGCCGGAGCCGAAAAAGTTGGCGGTCGACATCGGCGAGTCTCCAGCCGTGCTGCCCGTCGCCGCGACGTTGCCAGAAAGAGATAGCAAACCGCCCGAGCGACTCACGCTCGATCCGTCGCCCGATCTTCCGCCGCCTGCCGGTCCGGATTCGGTCGATACGTCGGGGCTCCCGAAGCAAGACGCCGATCCGCAGCCGCAGCCCAAAACCGTGCCGTTGCCGGATAGCAAAACATCCGGTCGCCGTCGACCGACGATCGAGCCGTGGCCCGCCGGTGGGAAAACGGCCAGTCAAAAACCCGCTCGTAAAGTGATCATCGAGCGCGTCGCCCCCGACGAGGCTGAGCCTAAAAAGTCCGGGCCCAAAACTTCCGGGCCAGAAAAGATCGAGCCAGAAAAGTTCGCTCCGCCGGCCAACGTCGAAGACCCGTCGCCGATTGAATCCAGGCCGGAAGAATTGTCGATTTCGGCCGACTTGCTGCCCATCAAGCCCGGCGCGCCCAGCCGCAGCTTGGACGATGTCAGCCCGCCCCTGGATCTCCTGACGCCGGAAGCGTCGAGTTTCAAGCGAATTCAACCGGGCGTGAGCACGCTGGAGGACGTCCAAAAACATTGGGGCGCCGGCAAGCCGCTCGCCAAAACGGCCGACGCCAAAGACGGCTCGACTCGCGTCTACGCGGTGCAGCCGTACAAGCACGTCGAGGTCTCGTTCGCCGAGGGACACGTCGCCTCGATCGCGGTGCAGTTCGACAAGCCGTCTGACCCGGAGACCCTCGCCAAGCAACTGCACTTGGAAGCGATCGTCGGCGTGCGCGTGAACGACAGCGCGGGAGTTCCACTCGGCGAATCGTTTCCGGAGCGGGGTATCATCTTCAGCTTCGCTCCCGGCTCGCAGCAAGTTACCGAAATCCTAATCGAGGCCTTGGACGCGGAGCCGTTCGTCGTCCGTGCATCGCTGAATTCCGAAGGCCAAATTCGCCGCAGCCTCGTCGACTTGGACCATGCTATTCAGCTCGACGACCAGTACGGGCAAGCCTATTTGCTGAAGGCACAAATCCTCAACGACATCGGCCGGTTCGACGAGGCGCTCGAATCGATCGACGCCGTGCTGAAACTCGACGCCGGCAACCCGGCCTGCCGCTTAGCCAAGGCGGAAATCCTAGGCCATCTATCGCGAACGGCGGACGCCATTGAGATTGCCCAAGCTCTGCTGGCCAACAAGAAAATCACGCCGGTGATGAACGTCCGCGCGACATGCCTCTTGGGCGACCTGACCGCCGACGGCCCGGATCACGATTACGCCCAAGCCATTCAGCACCATCAATCGGCGATCGATCTCGCTCAGCCGCTGACCGAAAGCAAAGACGGCGCCATTCGCCGTCAAGCCAAACGGACGCTGCTCGACGCTCACCTGGGCGCTGCCAAAGACATCGCCTATGGAACATGGCGTCAGAAGCAGGATGTCGCTTCGCGCTGGATCGATCGCGTCGACGAATTGACCAAGGACCTGATCCGCAACGAGCACGTCGATCGCGATATTGGCCTGTACGCCGCGCGGCGCACGCTCGACGCGGGCGTCGGCGCCGGGGCCAAACTCGACAAAACCAATTGGACGATTCGTGTGCTCCAGCAGAGCCAGCGACTGGTCGACGCGGCGGAAGACCCGCTCCGCCGGCAAAAGCTCCAGTGGGAAATGGGGCTCGCCATGTTCGATTCGATTCAGCTCGACCAGCCGCTAGGCGCCAAAAATCGTTCGCTCCGCGATAGCATGCAGGCCCTGGCGACGCTTGCCCAGGGATCGGCGTTCCGGCAGCATACGACCGACGACGATTATCTGTTCGGCCGATTGTACGCGCACATCGGCGCCGCCTACGCGGTTCAGAAGACCGATCACGAGATGGCCACGACTTGGTTCGATCAGGCTTTGCCTTTCTTGGATCGACCGCTACCCCCCTCGGCCACGGCCAACATCGGCCGGCATGGCGAAACGTTTGTGTCGATGGGAATCTCCTACTGGGAGATCGGCCGTCGCGAACAGGGAATCAAGATCACCGAAAAGGGCGTCGAACTCATGGCCAAGGCGGCCAAAGCAAAATTGCTCGACGAGCGATCGCTGGCGATTCCTTACGGCAACCTGGCGGCGATGCACCGCACGCTCGGCGACGACCAACAGGCCACCAGCTTCGCCGACATGGCCGCCCGCTACGAAGCGCCCAAGCGCAAATAAACAAATTTCGCTTCTCGACACACGCAAATCGGCCCATCGGCCCCCTGGCCGCGCTCGCTCGCGACACGCTCTCGCCGTCTCACTCCCCGCCCCGATAAACCTGCTGATAAAGCGTATTCTTCTTCGACGTCAGCGGGCCCGGAGTCGCATCGTCTCGCAACGCCATGTACATCATCTGATACTTGGCGTCCAAATCGTCGGCATAATGCACGATCAGCGCCTCGGGAGTCATCGGCGGCTTGGGCGAACCCCACTCGGGCAACCGCTGATGCGAGACGATGATGTGCTCCAGCCGCAGCAGCATTTCGGCTGGAATATCGCGACCCGCAGCCGCTTCGCGCAGGATGTCTCGACCTTCGAGCAAGTGGCCGATCAGGGCGCCCTCGGCGGTATAGACCGCGCCGTGGGCCTCTTGGCGGATTTCGCGGAGCTTGCCGATGTCGTGCAAGATGCCGCCCGCCACCGCCAACCCCTTGTCCAGTCGTGGACGCATATCCGGATAGTAAGCGTCGTACTTGTCGGCCAGCATCGCACATGTCCGCGTCACGCTGAGCACATGCTCCAGATAGCCACCGACGAACGCATGGTGATTGCGCGTCGCCGCCGGCAGACAAAGCAGCAACTCGCGATTCTTCATGAGAATCGCGATGACCAACTCACGGATGGCCACGTTTTCGATCCGCGTTTCGGCGATCAACACCAGTTCGGCGAACATCTCCTCGGAATTAAATCGCGACTGAGCCAGACACATCAGCGGATCAAAACCATCCGCCGAGTCGGCTTCGATCACTTCGCGGATCTTCTTGACGTCGAGCTGCGGGCCATAGTTGGTTTCGCGGTAGACGGCCCGCAATTTATAAAAGGCGCCCAATCGCCAGTTCTCCCGGCAATCGAGCGCCCAGGTCGAGTCGCTCCACACGGGGAAGCCGACTTCGCGAGCGGAATCTCGGAACGCGATTTTGAAATAGGGCTTGCCATCCCGCGTGGTCAGTTCTTCTTTGGTCGACAGCAGCGCGAAGACATCGGCCTCTTGCCCAGCGGCCATTTGCGAAAGCGGAACAATCGTAGACGTTTTGAGAGACATGAAATTTGCAAATGTTTTCCGCGAGGGCGCCGCCGACTTGCTTTCGAAGAATTACAGTGTGGCCGCGTTCGGCTCGCAATGTGCTTATTTTAACCGATTACTCCGTCTCCCCGCCCCATGAAACCGTTCATCGCCAATCCCGTTCGCAAATCAACAATCGCCGCCGAAGTTTCGCTCCCGCTCTCTTCCTCTTTCGGCTCCGGCGTGAGCGGTAGCGCGACGATGGCGTAGATCAAAAAGCCGGTGCCGATCGCTCCGCAGGCAAGCGACATGTACCACATGGGACGTATTTTCGTGACGGCTGAAATCGCGGCGATCGCGATCGCGACTTGATACAGCGTCACGCCGTAGGCCAGCCATTCGTGTTTTTCGAAATGCTCTTCGGCCGACTTGTTGTAGCCGTTGCCGATAATGAGCAGCTCCTTTTTCTTGCCTTCATACTTGTCCAGCTTTTTCAGGTCCTTTTCGGCCACCGGTTTTTCCAGCAGCTTGGCTAAATCCATTTTGCCCGTAATGAGCGCCGCCTTGACGCTGTTGGACTGGTAGTAGGACCACTTGTTCGATTCTTTCACGCGATCGATCACGGCCGTATTCGCGTGGTAACCGGCTAGAAGCGCCGTCACCGCCGCCAGAGCCGCGAGAAATGCCGTGCTGAGCGCTACCCATGTAATCCACTTTTCCTGAGAGTGCGCCGCCTCGTGATGCAACTGCTCGTGCAGTTGTTCGGTGGGAACTTCGATTTCGACCGGCATGGCTTCTCCCGATTGCAATGGTTGGGATGGTTCGATGAGGGCGGCCTTCGTGGGCGACATTTTAGCCGCTACGGAAGATTACTCCAATCGGCAACATCGCTGATTTTGGATCGCGGCTCAAGCGAACTTTCGGTTTCGCCGATGCGGTTGGTGACACAGTATCCAAGGAGCCGCGCACGAAATAAGCGGTGGGGTGAGGGGGGCGATCGGAGCAACACTTGTGAACGCGGCGCCCACCGCTTACTTCGTGCGCGGCGCTAGCGCCGAGTTACGAGGATGATTTGCCGTGGCTGAAAAGAAGACGCTAAAACCACTCAGAGTGGCCGCCAATCCGACCTTGCCGCTGATCGGCGCGTTTGTCGATTACGCCCGGAGCGAGTGCCATCTGTCGGCGAACACCGTGGCCGCTTATCGCCGCGATATGGCCAAGTTCGGCCTGTGGATCGCCGGCCGCGACGTGACGGCCCTCACCATTCGCGACTTGGCCGATTATGCGGCTTGGCTGCACGCGAAGGAACTCGCCCCGGCGAGCATCGCCCGGCATATTGTGTCGCTCAAAGTGTTCTTCCGCTATTTGCAACTCGAAGGGCTGATGAAGGACAATCTGGCCGAGTTGCTGGGAAGCCAAAAGCTTTGGCAGCGCGTGCCGCAAGTATTGTCGATCGAATCGGTCGAACTGTTGCTCGTGAGCCCCATGGTCGGCGACTCGTTTTGGCGCCGCGATCGGGCTCTGCTCGAATTGCTCTACGCCACCGGCTGCCGGGCGTCGGAGGTTTCGAACATGACGCTCAGCGATATGCACCTGAGCGAAGGCTTTTGCATCTGCCGGGGCAAAGGGGACCGCGAGCGGGTCGTGCCGATCAATCGCCTGGCGGCCATCGTAATCCAATCGTATATCGACCAGGAGCGGCCGAAGCTGGTCGCCGCCTCGGCCGTCGAGCCGCGCTGGCTGCTGCTGTCGCGCCGGGGCATGCGGCTGCGGCGCGAGCGAGTTTGGGAACTGATGAAGCGCTACGCGGCTCGCGTCGGCGCCCCCTCGTCGATCGGCCCCCACACAATGCGCCACAGCTTCGCGACACACCTTGTCGCCGGCGGGGCCGACCTCCGGCAAGTCCAAGAAATGCTCGGCCACGCCAGCATCAGCACGACCCAGCTTTATACGCACGTGGACCCCGGCCGCCTAAAGAAAGTCCACGCACAATTTCACCCGAGGGGGTAATGTCATTGCCGGATCGTACGGTCGGATTTTGCCGTCCCTGCGATTTGTCGCGGTGGCGATGGGCGATATGTCGCCGCGGCGATTACGGTCGCGAATGCATGACTGCCGATCGTGGAAACCGGGCGCCGCGCGATTTTCCGCAGAAATCGCGAAAAATCTCGGCGCCGTTTCGGGGGTTTAATTGTCGATGAAACTTAGTTAATATGGAGTCCGATAAACTCTTACGGAGGGCCAAAAGCGTCAAATCCATCGTATCCCGCCCGCCGCGCGAGTGAAAATCGCGCGTAAATAGACAAATTCCCCGATAGCTCAGTTGGTAGAGCAGCGGACTGTTAATCCGCTTGTCCAAGGTTCGAGTCCTTGTCGGGGAGCTTTATCTTAGGTTGCGAAACGACGCGACCGACCAGTTAACGTAGAACCCCGCTGCCGAGAGGTCGCGGGGTTCTTTCGTTTCCGCCAACAACCGCAAGGGTTTACGTCGCGTCCGCCGCCCGCCGCAACCGTCGTGAGAGCGCCGGGGATCGCGGCGCGAGCGCTCCCTGTCCGACCGGGGGCGGTTCCGGGGCGAGAACTCTCTGACTCTCTCGCGCCGGACCCCCTCCCAGTTAACAACCCTGTTGGTCGGCAACCCCGAGAACAACCAATTCCGAAACCAACCCGGTAGGTAAGAGATGTGGGGATCGGCA
>JBBQWR010000060.1:0-24829 GCA_038210495.1 Pirellulales bacterium | reverse complement strand
GGGAATGGGGCGCCTTTATACCCGAAAAATCAACAACTGGGGGGGCCGGGGGCCGGGCTGTTTTTTTGTTGCGGCGGTGGATAAAAAAGCGGCGGCTTGATGGTCGGGGGGGCGGGGAACGGCGCCGCGCACGCCAGTAAGCGGGAGAGGACGGTCGCCGCGAACACAGAGCCGAATGACCCCCTTGCAGCGCCGAAGTCCAGGACAGGGGGCTCACGCCCCCCGCTCGCCTTTAGGGGAGATCGGCTGTGCGGCTGGCCGTTGCGAATTCGCCCCGGTGCATCTCGTGGTGGCGACGCTCGTGGTGGAACGCCAAACCGAGGAAGGCGATTCCCATCCCGATGATGGCGCTTAGCCCGAGGATCACCAGGATGATAATCATCGTCGGCGTGCCGAAGAGGACTCCGATATTCTGGGTGTTCTCGTGGGTGACGTTGGGGCCGAAATTTTCGAAGCGAATGCCGTAGGCGATCGCCGTTAACCCGAGTCCGATCAGCGCCCCGGCCGTAATAATTGCGCCGCAAAGTGCCCGCATGGGAGTAGTTCCTTGTCTTAGTGGCCACACATCGTGCGTTCGAACGTCATTGCCCCAACATGCGGAGGCAGCCGCTCATCACGAGAATGATGCCGGCGATAATCATCAAAAAGCTGCTGCAACCGCATCCCATCCAGGGCCCCCGGGGCCCGGCCGGAGAAAAGTAATTGCCGCCGCCCAAAAGCGGTCCTCCCATTCCCATGCTCATGACGAAATCTCCCGTAGGTCGGCCGAAGGCAAAACGAACCGGTGTCGCTGATAGCAAACGGTGGACCGTCGCCGGCGGCGGGCGAAGTCGGGAGACGGGAGTCGGGAGTCGGGAGTGAAGATGCAGCGACCGTTTAGCCGGGTTCGCTTGCGACGCGCTCGCAACAAATGGCGGTGCGGTCAAAATCCCGCAGTCGTCGATGGGAGAAACGACAAACGGAAAAATGCCGCGAGGTAAACGAAACGCCGCCGGTGGTGTGCAAAAACTAGCCACCCCGATTGGCCAGAGAGCATGACCATGTCGCGGGGCTATGAGTTGCAGTCATCTACCCGGCTTGCAACCTAGCGGTCGCACTACGCAGCAGGATGCCGCGGCTATGTAACTCCCGACTCCCGACTACTTCTTCGGCAGTTGGAATGGGTCGGTGGGGACAGTGCCCAATGGCGATGGCTGATTCTTGTCGGCCGAGGCGACCGGTTTTTTCTTGAGAATATCCGAACGGCCGAGATGGACCTTGTTGTAGTCTTCTTCGGAAATGAAATAGAACCAATCGGCGAACCGGTCGTTCAGTTCCTTGGCGTGCTGCTTGCCCTTTTTGATCGCCTCGTTGTACTGGTCGGTCT
This sequence comes from Pirellulales bacterium, assembly GCA_038210495.1. GTDB lineage: Bacteria > Planctomycetota > Planctomycetia > Pirellulales > DATAWG01 > JBBQWR01. The sequence goes on along the minus strand of JBBQWR010000060.1, from coordinate 23,463 downwards.
TCTGCTTGTTGGCGGCCTCGACTCGCTTGCGGTCCGCTTCCAGCTTTTCCTCTTCCTCCGCCCGCTTGATCCCGCTGTCCGGCGGTTTGGCGCCGTCCGGTTGCTTGTCGACATCCGGTTGCTTATTAGCGTCTGGCTTAGTTGCGTCGGGCTTGGCCGGAGGCGCCTTGTCATTGGCCTTATCCGCCGGTTTCTTATCAACGGCAGCCTTATCGCCGGCAGCCTTTTTGTCGGCGTCCTTCGTGGCAGCTTCCTTCTTCACGGTATCTTTTGCGTCACTGGCCGCAGCGTCTTCGGCATAGTTCTCGTCCGACTTTTTGGCATCGCTGGATTTGGACGGCTCGGGTTTCTTTTCGTCGGGTTTCTTTTCGTCGGGTTTCTTTTCTTCGGGTTTCTTTTCTTCGGGCTTCTTTGCATCCGGCTTCGGAGCGTCTGGTGACTTGTCGTCCAGCTTGGTCGTCGCCGGTTTCTTGTTGTCGTCGGGCTTCGCTGCCTCCGGCTTCTTGCCGGTCGGCATCGGCTCTAGCACTGCCTTGGGGACGGAATCTTCATTGAACCGTGCGGTCACGAACACGGCTCGCTGCGTTTCGGCGCCCTTCGCCGCTTTCTTCCCGGTCTTGTCCGTTACGATCTTCTTGGGTTTTTTGGCCCCGTCCTTCTTGTCGTCTTTCTTGGAGTCCTTGGCGTCCGCGGCGCCCTTGTCGGCCGAGTCGTCTTTTTCACCCATCGAAAGCTTTGTGCCGCCGAATCGAATCGAATACTCGACGCCGTCTTTCATGGCGATCGTCGTGTCGCCCCCGGCGGCGAACAACTCTTTGGGCTTGGTGCTGGGAAAGGCCAGGATCGCCATCTCTTCGAGTGATTGCAGGGCCGCGTCGTCGCCGTAGAACGATTCGTGTTTCTTGAGCTCGCCCACGAACGGCTTGGGTTTGTCGACGACGTCGACGATCTTCAGCCCGGCCAGGTTCATCTTGGCGTCGTTGAGCTTTTGCGTATCGAGTTCTTCGTCGGCCGGCAGCTTGTCGACCGTGGTCGGCTTGTTGTCCTTGTAGTCGGTCAGCTTGGCGAGCGTCCAAGCGCTCTTCTGATCGTTGAACTCCAGGTCGACGTCGCTCTTGCGTTCGATCGCCAAATTGCCATCGTCGGTTTGAGCGAGCGAATAATCGCGCACGTCGACCTTCGTGATATCCCAGTGCTGTTTCAGGCCGAGCAGATCGGTATCGATCCAGTCGGCGAAATTGCTTGAAAAGACATCGGTGGGCAATTCGACTCGATAGACGCGATCCTTGCCGGCCAGCCGCACGAACCTCAAGTTGGCGCCTTCGCTGCCCGAGGGCGATCGGTCTTCCTTGCCGATGACGAGCTGCGCCAGCGCCGTTCCGGCTCCGTCGCGGACCGTGACCATTTTGCCCGCGCCCGGGGCGGCGGGCTGAATTTCATCGCTGGGGGGCTGCACGACGCCGTATGTTTCGTGATCGCCGGGCAGGTCGCTCACGACGCCCAGAATCTTCAAGTTGATGAGGCTCTGCGCGGCCTTGATCACATGATCTTCGGCATTCGCCGGAAAGCCGCCGTGCGAAGGGATCGTCCACTCACCGCCGGCCTGGGCAATCTTTAAGACATGGGCCCGGGCCGTGGTGCTGTTGACGGGCGTGACGAGCGTGGTGATCTCCAAGCTTTTGGCCGACTGGGGCTCCTTCCAATCGGTCAGCAGGGCTTGCCCGACCCCTCCCTCGGAAGTCGCCACCGGCGGCGCCGGACGGCTGACGATAGCGGCAATTAGCAACACGCCGGCGGCGGCGACGAACGTAATGGTTTTCGCGGATTCGGTCATAATCTGAATTGAAATTGGGCGGCCACTATCGCCGCGGAAATGAACGAGTGAAAAAAACCGCCTAGCCGCGTCGCTCGCGACGCGATCCCCCTCTAACGCAAGCGCGACTTGGCAACCCCTTCGCGCTCCTCGGCCCGGCGATTGAAGAACACGAACGCCGCCACGATCAGCGGGAAGATCGGCGGGATAAGCAGCGCGAGCAGCTTGTAGCGATCTTGCTCGTTCCGAATTTTCGAGTTCAAATCGCGCCGGGCGACTTCCTCGGCTCGCTGCGCATCGCGATCGATCCGTTCCATGTCCCCCTTGACCCGTTGGTCTTCCGCTTTGTAGGTCATCATGGCTTCGACCACGCGCTGGCGAAGCTCCAAGGGAACTTCCTCGCCCTTCTGCTGATAACCGCGGGCTTCTTCCTGCAGATCGCTAAACTTCTTGTTGGCCGTATCGACGGCCTTTTTCTTGGCGTCCTTCTGCTTCGCGAATTCCTTTTCGTAGTCGGCGATCTTTTCGCTCAGTTCGTCGCGGTTCTTCGCGATCTTGTCTTCGATCGCGGTCAGCGTTCGATGGGCCGGCCGGCGCTTGCGAATCTCGACGAATCGATCGTCTCCCGCCAGTGCATCGAGCGTGTTGAGCACGAACACGATGTTGTCGAAATGAATGCCCAAATCCATATCCTCCGCCCGGCTGCGAAGCGCGAACACCTGGCCGTCCAGCAAGTCGGCGTCCGCCACGAGCACGACGTTGATCGCCCGGGTTTTCGACGACGCGAGTTTCGGCATCGCGTCGGCGTCCTTCTTGGCTGAATCTTTTTTGTCGGCGTCTTTTTTGTCAGTGTCCTTTTTGTCGGCATCCTTCTTCTCGTCCACCGCCTGATTCGCAACCTTGACTTCGCCGGTCACGTGAGCGGCCAGCGTGTACTGCTCGTGCGTGGCGTTTTGGTTCTCGGCTCTTTCCAGCGGGGTAAAATCGCTCGAACGGAGCAACTGGCGGATCTCGCGGGGGGCGATCGTGCCCGTGTTGACGCCGGTCGAGATCAGCGGGACGAATTTAAATTGCGACTTATTGAGCTTGTCGAAGGCGCCAGGAAACGGGAACCACAACTCCTGCAGGTTCGAGGTAATGGGATCGTTGTCGTTGAACGCGGCCTTGCCCCCCGGCTGCTGACGGCCGATGAACACGAATTCGTGCGGCAGCTTGAGCCCCTGGAGCTTTAAATACGGGTTGTAGTTCTGCCAAACCACCAGGGTCTGGGCGGGCGTCGGGCCAAACGCCTCCTGCATCTTCTTCGACGCCATTTCGACGCCCAAGAAATCCCACAGCGGCTGAATGTCGCCCTTCTGGCCGGCGCCGGGCATTTGGCCCATCGGCCCCGCTTGCTGCTTTTCGTCGCTCGTGCCGGGGATGCCCATCATGTACGGCATGGGGTCTTCAAAAATCGCGGTGGCTTGGCCGCTCTTCACCGCGGCAATAAAATTGTTCAGCGGCGCCGGTCCCAGCGACGACGGTTGCACGGCTAGCAGCACGTCGAATTTTTCGATCGGCTTGTTCGGGTCGACTTGCACGACTTCGTATTGCTTTTCCAATTCGTCGATGATCGGTTGCCGCGGGCGCTGGTTCATCTGGCCCATCTGCATCGCCGCCATGTCGAAGCCGCCAAAGAGTTGAGCGTCGGTCTGCAGGATGCCCAGTCGCTTGCGCTTCTGCTTGGCGGCCGTCGCCACCGCGCGAATCAACTCGTATTCGATCGACATGCCTTGATCGAAGAACGGGATGACGACTTTCTCCAGGCCGCAGGTGACCGCGAGGCCAAGAAAAATCTGGTCGTCTTTAATGGCGCCTCGCGATTTGGCGCTGATCGTCTGCGGCTTGATGCCGAACTGCTTCTCGGCGTCGGTGGCTTCTTTCGTATCCGGCTCGGCCGAGACGATCTTCACCTGGATGACATTGCCGCCGAGCCGCTCGAACTCCCGCAGGTCGCTCAGCAGCGTGAGCCGAGTCTGCACATAGTTTTCCGGCACGCTCGGGCTGACATACGCCTCGATCACCACGGGTCGATTCTTGGTATCGAGCTTTCGGAGCAGGTCGATCGTTTCGGGCGAAAGCGAGCTGACTCGTTCGGCCGTCATGTCGTAATGCAGTCCCAACTTGGCGTCGACCGTTTCGACGAGCAGATTGAGCGCCACGACAATCAGCGCCAGCGACAGCGCCCGGACCAGATAATGACCAAACAGCGATTTGCCGTCGCGCCCGCCGGCCCAATGTCGCCGGCCAATGAGCAGCAGCGACAAGTAGAGCATCACCACGGCGATGCCGATGAAGTAGACGATCGAGTCGAGACTGATTACGCCGCGGCCGAAATCGCGGAACTGATCGGCCAGTCCCCAGTGCTTGATGGCCAGCGACCAATCGGGCGTGCCGGTGATCGCATCGGCCCAGTCGGCCAAGACGAACGGCGCGTTGAAGAGCACGCCGAGGATGAACGCCACCGTCAGATTACTGGTGAAAAACGACGCGACCATCCCCGTCGCCAGCATCGCGAGTCCGACCATCCAATAGCCAAGATAATTGGCGACGATCAGAAAGATGTCTGGGTTTCCTAGCAACCGCAGCACGATCAGGTTGCAGAGAAACGAGAACAACAGCGACACGCTATACACGGAAACGGCGGCCAGATACTTGCCGAGCACGACATCGGCGTCGGTCGCGGGCAGCGTAAGCAGCAGTTCGTCGGTGCCTTGTCGCCGCTCATCGGCCCAAGTGGCCATTGTGATCGCGGGAATGAAAATCAGTAGGATGTACGGCAGCCAATGATTGAGCTGGTCGAGATTGGCCAGATTCGAATTGAAAAACTCATGCGGCCAAAATGCCGCGAAGGTACTCAAGATGACAAACAAACCGATGAACACATAGCCCGTCGGATTGTTGAAATAGCTGTAAAAATTCCGGCGGAAGATCGCTCGAACGACTTTAGGATTCATGATGATTGAGTAATGGTGTCAGCCAGTGGGATGGCGGGAGTGCGAATGCGTGGCGGAAATCTTAATCACGAAAGCCCGAAAAATCGAAAGCCCGAAAGGGAGCAGAAAATGCGAATTGCGTTTTTCGTGGTTTCGCCCTTTCGGGGTTTCGTGATTCTCTTTTCTTTTTCAATAATCTCTTGGACCAACTAAATCTAGATTGGGCTACCCAACGGCGGCGGGCGATAGCTCGTGAAAATGCTCGTCGAGCGTCTTACCGTCCTTCAGGAGATCGCTCGTCTTACCGTCGAATACCAAACGGCCCTCGTTGATGAAGATGACCCGGTCGGCCAGCGCGCTGACCTCTTGCAATATGTGTGTCGAGAGCATGATCGTCTTGCTCTCGCCCAGCCGGCGAATCGTGTCGCGGACCTCGCGAATCTGGTTCGGATCGAGGCCGGCTGTCGGTTCGTCGAGGATCAGCACCTCGGGCTCGTGAAGCAGCACCTGGGCCATGCCGACCCGTTGGCGGAAACCCTTGGAGAGCTTGCCGATGGCCTTGCCGATCACGCTCTTCAGGGCACACAGTTCGACGACGGCCGCGATCCGCTGCTTCTTGTATTCGGGGGCCAGACCTCGCGCGTCGGCGAAAAATTCCAATAGGCTTCGCGGCGTCATGTCCGGATACAGCGGCCCATTCTCGGGCAAATAACCCAGCACGGCCGCCGCGGCGAGCCGATCCCGGGCCATGTCGTGCCCGGCGATCCGGGCCACGCCGGCGGTCGGCGAAAGGTAGCCAGTGAGCAGCTTCATCGTCGTGCTTTTGCCGGCGCCGTTGGGTCCGAGAAAAGCGACGACCTCGCCGCGATGGATTTTGAACGAGATGTCGTCGCAGGCAGCGAAATCGCCATAATACTTCGACAGGCCGCTGGCCTCGATCATGGCCATTTCCGACGGGTTACCCATAGCCGATTGCTCCGAACCTAAATGAAAATATCTGGCGTCGCCGGGAAATTTGCGCTGGATACGGCGTTTCTGAAAAAGGCGCCGAGCAGCGAGGCGGGTCGCAAGTCCCAGCGCATGAGCGGCGCCCGCGGGACTTGTGTGTTGAAAGTATCCTAAGAACTTGCCAATCGCTCGGCAAGGTCTCGTCCGCCGCTGGTCACCGCAATGATTCGTCGACCCCCGCCGTGGCGCTCCGTCCTTGACGCGAATCGAGGATATAATGAACAATCACCGATCGATCGGAGATCGGAGCCGAACGAAAAGAATTAGGGGCGGCGTCATACGCACCGCGTCTTGATTGGGCGGAACACCCCGCCGATTTACCCTGTCCGCCCACGAATTTAGTGAGCGAGAAAAGCAACCATGTCGGCGACAGACGCACGACTGCTCCAAATCGACTTCGAATCGGCGACCGAGGGAATACTCATCGTCGACGAGCTAGGAACTCTGCAAACGGGCAATCCGGCCGTCGAGAAGCTGTTCGGCTATTCGGCCGCTGAATTTCAGGACGTCAGGCTGGCGGGCCTGATTCCTTGTCCGTTTGCCGAGATGCCGGCCGGGGCGACTGGTTCTTTCGCCGAGCGAGCCTCAGGCGCCGAAGGTCCGAACCACGAAGCGCAGGGGCGACACAAAAGCGGACGGACAATTCCGCTCTGGCTCTCGATTCAGCCAGCCGGATTCAATGGCGAAGCGTGCCATTCGATCATCGTGCGGGACCTTACTTTGCAAAAGGCCTACGACGCCCGAAACATCCAGGATCAGCGGCTGGCGGCCATCTGCGAGCTCAGCTCGGGACTGGCTCACGAGAGCCGCAATGCGTTGCAGCGCTCGCAATCGTGCCTGGAACTGCTGGCCTTCGAGACCCACGACCGGCCGAAGGCGCTCGAGCTTATCGAGCGAATTCAGCGAGCCCAGGACCACTTGCTCGAGCTCTACGAAGAGATCCGCGGCTACTCGGCGCCGATGAAACTCAAACCGACGAACGTCGCCCTCGACGAAGTCATGCAAGCGTCGTGGAACGAATTGCAAACACTGCAAGTCGACGGGGCGCCCCGGCTGAAGACACGTCCCACATCGATGGATTTGCATTGCGACGCCGATCGCGATCGGATCGTGCACATGTTCAAGGGGCTCTTGAAAAACTCGATCGAGTCGGCGGGCGCCCAGGGATGGGTGGAAGTGCAATGGACCGAAGCGGAGATCGACGGCCAGCGGGCGGTGACGGCGACCATTCGCGACGACGGCCCCGGCGTGGCGCCGGAGTTCGTCAGCAAGCTGTTTCGGCCTTTTTTCACGACGAAAACCCGCGGCATGGGCCTAAGCTTGGCCATAAGCCAACGGATCGCGGAAGCCCACGGCGGGCGGATTGTGTTCGTGCCCGAATCGAGCCGCGGCGCCCGCATGGACATCACGCTGCCGCGAAAACAGTTCGCCTAAGATCGCGGCGTAAGGACCGCGCACGAAGTAGGCGGTGGGCTGATCTCATTCGCGTCAACGGCGCTTACCGCGTGCGCGGCTCTAGACAGGCAGTTCGCCCCCTTTTTCGCCGTTGCCCGCGATCCTTTACAACCACCTAGTCCTGTCTTAATCTCTAGTTCGCACTTTTCATCCCGACGACCGCACTCGATATCCGCTACGCATGAAAGCCATTCTGCTCGAAAAACCGGGCCATTTTCAGAACATTCAAATCGATGAGCCGAGTCAGCCCGGCGATGGCCAGGCTTTGGTTCGGGTCCATCGCGTTGGCATTTGCGGCACGGATATCGCCGGCTATCTCGGTAAGTTTCCGTTTTACAGCTACCCGCGGATTCCCGGACATGAACTGGGCGTCGAGGTGTTGGACGTCGGCGGTGGCGTGAGGAACGTCAAGCCGGGCGATCGTTGCTCGGTCGAGCCCTATATCAATTGCCAAACCTGCTACCCATGCCGGCAGGGACGGACGAATTGCTGTCAATCGCTCCAGGTGCTCGGAGTCCATACCGATGGCGGCATGCGATCTCGGCTGTTGTTGCCCGCGCGGAAATTGCATCCCTCGAGCAAGCTGACGCTCGAGCAACTCGCGCTCGTCGAGACCCTGGGCATCGGCTGCCACGCGGTCGATCGCGCCGCGCCGCGAACCGATGAGCACGTATTGATTATCGGCGCCGGACCGATCGGGCTGTCGGTGCTGGAGTTCGTCAAGCTCAGCGGCGCTAAAGTCACGGTGCTCGACCTCAGCCCCGAGCGGCTCGATTTTTGTCGCCGTCAAATGGGCGTGTCGCAGACTGTCCAGGCCGGAGACGGAAACGAAATCGCGAAGCTCACGGAGTTGGGCGAAGGCATGTTGCCCACGGTGGTGATCGACGCCACGGGCAGCGCCCAATCGATGTCGGCCGCGTTTCAATACGTGGCGCACACGGGCCGGCTCGTTTATGTGGGTATCGTGACGAGCGATGTCTCGCTGCCCGACCCGATGTTCCACACCCGGGAAATGACGCTCCTCGGTTCGCGCAACGCGCTGGCCGGCGATTTTCGGCGGATCATCGGTCTGATCGAAGAGGGCCGGATCGATACCCGGCCGTGGATCACGCACCGCACGAATTTCGCCGCCCTCGCCGCGGAATTTCCTTCGTTCACCAAGCCCGAGACGGGCGTGATTAAAGCGATGGTCGACGTGGACGGGGAATAGACAGGATACCAGGATTAAGGGGATTGCCAGGATTTTTGAAATTGGCGGTCGTTCGACCCTGCATCGATAAATCCGAATTGGCGAGATACCACTGGGCTGCGTGGCGGCGGAGCAGCCAAAAAAATCCTGAAAATCCTATTAATCCTGTCGATTTCTTTTTTTATTTCGGAGCGTCGTGTGATTCGTTCTTGCGTGACGGTGAGCCTGGTACCCGAAGCCAGGGGCGGGCCGTTTGTGTTTTGGGACGATTTGCCGGCGGCCTGTCGCACGGCGGCGGAGTTGGGATTCGACGCCGTCGAAATCTTTGCGCCTTCGGCCGAAGCACTCGACGCAGCCGTGGTTCGCCCACTCTTGGCAGAATACAGTCTGCAATTAGCTGCGGTTGGAACCGGCGCGGGATGGGTGCGGCATAAGCTACAACTTTGCGATCCCGATGCCAACGCGCGAGCCCGAGCCATCGAGTTTATTCGGTCGATCATCGATGCCGGCGCAGCGCTAGGCGCCCCAGCCATCATCGGCTCGATGCAAGGCCGCTGGGGAAGCGGAGTGAGCATTGAAACCGCTCGGACATGGCTAGCCGAAGCAATCGAAGTGCTCGGCGAACACGCGCGGCAGCGCGGCGTGATGCTGCTCGTCGAGCCGCTGAACCGCTACGAAACGAATCTACTGAATACGATCGACAGCGGTTGTGAGTTTCTCGCGACTCTCGACACTCGCAACGTTCGGTTGCTGGCCGATCTGTTTCACATGAATATCGAAGAGACGAGCATTGCCGCAGCGATCGCTCGGGGCGCGGGCGCGATCGGTCATGTGCATTTCGTCGATTCCAACCGCCGCGCGGCCGGCTGCGGCCACCTCGGTTTCACGCCGATCGCCGCGGCCCTGCAAGAGTCGGGCTACGAAGGCTACGTCTCGGCCGAGGCGCTCTCTTATCCCAGCGCCGACGAAGCGGCCCGATTGACGATGGCAGCCTATCGACGCTACTTTCATGGCGAGCGGGTGGCGTAAGCCCTCTGTCCCCGGCGCAATCGCGCCATTGGTCATCCAAATCACCTGTTGCCCGCCGCCCACCATGCTCAAGCACCATCTCATCCATCCAAAAATCAACGAGGTCCTCGCCCGCGCCGGTCATCACGGCAAAGTGCTGATCGCCGACGGCAATTATCCGGCCTCATCGACGCTTGGGCCGAACGCCGAATTGGTTTCGCTGAATCTATCGCCCGGAATCGTCACTTGCTCGCAAGTGCTCGACGCGCTGCTTTCGGCCGTCCCGATCGAAGCGGCTCACACGATGATGTACGAGACGACCGGGCCGTATGCGTTGCAAGAAGACCCGCCGGCGTGGGCCGAATATCGCCGGATCATCGCCGCCGCCGGTCTCGAACTATTGCTAGAGCCGATCGAAAAATGGGCGTTTTATGAAGCCGTCAGCACGCCGTCGCACGTTCTCACCATTCAAACAGCCGACCAACAGCGTTTCGCGAATCTACTGCTGACCATCGGCGTGCGGAGCTGACTCAAAGAGACTTTAACTTAACTGTTCTGGGCGCCGGGGCTGGACCGAAGGGAAGCCCCGGTCGCTCGTTTTCGAAGCGGAAAATTTCGGGAGGTTGTTTAATGCTTTATCGCGAGCTGGGCCGCACGGGCCTATCGCTGCCCGTGATTGGTTTCGGCGCCTCTTCGCTGGGCCAAGAATTTCGGTCCATCGATCTGAACGAAGCGATGCGGTCCGTTCATGTCGCGCTCGACTGCGGCATCAACTTCATCGACACATCGCCATTTTATGGCCGCGGCATGTCAGAAGTGCTGCTGGGGGTCGCGCTGCGAGGCGTTCCACGCAATCGGTATCTGCTCGGCACGAAACTCGGCCGCTACACGAGCACACATTTTGATTTCTCGGCCCGCCGCGTCGTCGAAAGCGTGGACACCAGCTTGCTGAGAATGGGGGTCGAGCATCTCGATATCTGTCTGTGCCACGACATCGAATTCGTAGACATGTCGCAAATCGTCGAAGAAACGTTGCCGGCCCTGCGGCAAGTCCAGCAGCAGGGCAAAGTGCGATTCGTCGGCGTCTCCGGCTACCCGATGAAGATGTTTCGCTATGTGCTCGATCGGACGACGCTCGACGTAGTGTTGTCGTACAATCACTACACGCTTCAAAACACGATGTTCGCCGACTTGGCGCCGTATTTGAAGCAAAAAGGGGTGGGGATGATGAACGCGGCGCCGTTCTCCGCGCGGTTGCTCACCACCGGTCCGCTGCCGGCCTGGCACAAAGCCACGCCGGAAGTTCGCGCGACAGCCCGCCGCGCCGCCGAGCATTGTCAGGCCCAGGGCGTCGATATCGCCCAGCTTGCCGTGCAGTTCTCGGTGCGCAACCCCGATATGACGACCTGCGTCACAGGCACGGCGAATCCGGCCCGGGTGAAGCAATGGGCCGAGTGGTCTGATCAGCCCATCGACGAAAAACTGCTCGCCGAAGTGCAGGAGATTCTCAAGCCGATCCATAATTGGCATTACACGGAAGGTCGGCCGGAGAACAACGATCCGTGACCGTACTCTCTCTCTTTCTCTTTCTCTGGGAGAGAGCTGGGGTGATGAGAATCGATCTTGCTGGTGATGCCTACACAACACAATTCATGATCGACGCGCACCATCATTTTTGGAAGTACGACCCGGTCCAGTACGGTTGGATCGACGATTCGATGGCCCGGATCCGCCGCGATTTTTTGCCGGCCGATCTCATTGCGGAAATTGCCCCGCTCGGCATCGAAGGGGTCGTGAGCGTTCAAGCGCGGCAGAGCTTGGTGGAGACGCAATGGCTGCTGGAACTCGCGGGTGAGCACGATTTCATACGCGGCGTCGTCGGCTGGGCGCCGCTCTCGGCCCCGTCAATAGTGGACGATCTGGCCCAATTGACGCGGCACGGCAAGCTGAAGGCCATCCGGCATGTCGTGCAAGACGAACCCGACCCCGAGTTCATGGATCGCGAGCCGTTCAATGCGGGCATTGCGGCGCTAATGCCATTTAAACTGGCGTACGATATTCTGATCTTCGAACGGCAATTGCCGGCGGCGATCCGCTTGGTCGACCGGCATCCCGATCAACTATTTGTGCTGGACCACATCGCCAAACCGCGGATTCGCGACGGCCAGATTTCCCCTTGGCGAGAGAACATGCTCGAACTCGGGCGCCGCGACAATATCGTCTGCAAAGTTTCTGGGATGGCGACCGAGGCGGACTTCAAGAATTGGACGCCAGCCCAGTTGGCGCCCTATTTCGAAACGGCGCTCGATGCGTTCGAGCCACGGCGGTTGATGTTCGGCACGGATTGGCCCGTGTGCTTGGTCGCATGTGAATACACCCAGTGGCACGCCATCGTAAGCGACTTCATCGCCCCGTTGTCGGCCAGCGAGCGAGAGGCCATGATGGGCAAAACGGCGATCGAAACATATCAACTGGAAAAGGGGCAAGAGGAGAGGGGCTAGGGGCTGGAGATTAGGGGCTAGGGTAGGACGCGGCAAAGCCGCGACTCATTTTTTACTCCCGTCTCCCGACTCCCGACTTGCTCCGCAGGAGCATCATGAAACTTCCCAAATTCAGCATGGGCATCGGCGACCGATTTGCCCATCAGGGCCGCGCCCAACTTGCCGCGTTTGTCGAAGCCAAGCGGCAAGGGGTCTCGATCGCGCCGGTCTGGAACAAATCCAACCGCGAGCATCTGATCGTCCACAGCGAGCCGTCGAGTGTCCGAGAGGAAGCCGATGCCGCCACGCGCGCGCTCAAATGGACCGATCCCTACTTCGTCGACGCCGACCATATCGGGCTCGCCACGGTCGATGGTTTTCTGCTATCGAGCGATTTCTTCACGCTCGACGTGGCCGACTTCATCGGCAAGCGGGCCAATGAATCGGACATCGCCCTATTCGTCGTCTCCCAAAGGAAACTAACCGGTCGGCTTGAGATTCCGGGCGCGAGCGAAACGCTCGACGTCTCCGTCCAGCGGATCGAGAGCATCGCGCGCAAATATCTGTCCGCGGCGCAAGAGGCGGGCCGAATTTATCGCCGCATCGAAGCCGACAAAGGGAAGGATACATTCGTCACCGAAGTGTCGATGGACGAAACCGATCGGCCGCAAACGCCGGTCGAACTGCTGTTCATCTTGGCGGCGCTCGCGATGGAACGAATTCCGCTGCAAACGATCGCGCCGAAATTCACGGGCCGGTTCAACAAGGGGGTCGATTATGTCGGCGACGTCGCGCAATTCGAGCGCGAGTTTCGCGACGATCTAGCCGCGATCGCGTTTGCGATCGAGCAATTTGGACTGCCCGGGAACTTGAAACTCAGCGTCCATTCGGGCAGCGACAAGTTCTCGATCTACGAGCCGATTCGCCGCTCGTTGTCCGAGACGGGCGCCGGATTGCATATCAAAACGGCCGGCACGACGTGGCTCGAGGAGTTGATCGGTCTCGCGGCCGCCGACGGCGACGGCTTGGAGGCCGCCAAGGAAGTGTATCGAGCAGCGCTAGAGCGGTTCGACGAACTATGCGGACCGTATGCCGCCGTGATCGACATCGACCGCGCGCGCTTGCCATTGGCCGACGATGTCGCGCGGTGGACCAGCGAGCAGTTTGTCGCCGCCTTGCGCCACGATCAGAGCTCGGCCGAGTTCAACCCGCATTTGCGGCAGCTATTGCACGTCGGTTACAAGGTCGCAGCCCAGATGGGCTCGCGATTTACCGACGCGCTGGAGAAGCACGCGGAGGTGATCGCGGAGAATGTCACGCACAATTTGTTCGACCGGCATCTCAAGCCGGTGTTTATGGGCTGATGCCAATGGACATTCGAGGCAACGTGTGGCATTGCGCGGAAAGGGTCGGGAGTCGCGAGGGCTTTATGTGACCGAGGAAGACCCCCGCCCCGGTTTCGGCTCCAATCTCATTTGGCCTCACCGTCCGCCGCTTCTCCTGCGCGCGTCAGCCGCGCGTGGTGGACCTGCCCGTGCGTTTCAAGCGTGAAATCGAGGGGGTTCGGCTGCTCCACGAACAACTGGTCGAACTGGGCGCTCGTTTTGAAATCGTGGCCGTTCACTTGATACACGCGATCGAGCACCTTGATGCCGGCTCGAGCGGCCGGTGAATCGGGCACAACTCGCAGGACGACGACCGATCCCGGCTCCGCGTCGTCGGTCTCCCAGGTGATGCCGACGCGAATCGGGGCGCCGCTGAGGCTGGCCGACAGTTCGAGCGGCTTGTCGACGCCGGCCCGCTGGACCACGATCGCGACGGGATTCTTCGCCGACAGCACGGCCGAGCGGAACGTGGCCTCGCTGGTGTAATCCTTGCCGGCGAAGCCGACGATCGAGTCGCCGGCTCGGAGCCCCGCCCGGGCGGCCGGTGAATCGGCGGTCACTTCGCTGAGCATCAGTCCGTGCGACTTTTCGCCAGCGTCGGTCCAGCGCACGCCCAGTCGGCCGGGTTGCGAAGCGAGCGGCTTTTCGAAGTCCGCCTGCGACCGGGCGGTTTCCTCTCGCGATTTGGCGCGGAACGCCGATAGCTGCTCCGCGTCGGCCAAGCCATCGACCATTCGAAACGCCCATTGCGCCACCTCCTGCATCCCGGCCGCGTTGACCTTGTCGGCCGTGTCGCTCGGGCGGTGATAATCGCTATGCAAACCGGTGTGCAACAGGAGGGCCGGAATTCCCTTTTGATAAAAGGGATAGTGATCGCTGTCGCGGCGCATCTCCCAGCGAAAATCCAAGAGCAGGTTTGTCGGCTCATTGTGCTCGCTCAGCATCCGCCGCAGGCCGAAGCTGGTCCGCGTGCCGTATACCTCGACATGCTCGTTGCGCAGCCGACCGATCATATCCATGTTCACGACCATCGCGACTTGGCTGAGCGGCACGGTCGGATCGGCCAACCAGTGCGTCGAGCCGAGCAAGCCCGCTTCTTCGCCGTCCCAGAGCGCGAACATCACCGTTCGCTTGGGATGCTCGGGCAGTTTGTTGAAAGCGTCGACGATGGCCAAGAGGCCGGCGACACCGCTGGCGTTGTCGTCGGCGCCATGATGGATCTGCCCGATGGGGCCGAAGCTGTTGTTCGGCTTGCCGTAACCGACATGATCGTAATGGGCCGAGACGATGATCGTTTGGCTTTTGAGCTTCGGGTCGCTGCCGTCTAGGCGTCCGAGGATATTACGGCTCCCGGCGCCGAAATCTTGATACCACGTGCCGTCCATGCCAGCGGGTTGGAGCCGCCTTTTTTGAAGTTCGCCGCTCAAGTATTTGCAGGCCGCCTTGCCGCCGCGGCTAGCGGTCTCGCGCCCCTCGAAGGCGTCGTCCGCGAGATAATTGACCGTTTGCCGCAAGTTGTCGGCGGAGATCGAATTGACGGCCGCCGCCATCGCGCTGGCCTCAGCGGCTCGCGCCAAGGAAACGGGCATTACCCAGAGCAATGTGGCAAACGCGATGAGGGATTGACGGCTAGTCGTCATACCGAGTCCTTCGTGGTTCGCAAGTCGTGAACTAACTCGGGGTGCTCGCGAGCAAAACGCTCGACAAATTCCGATTCATCCCGGCCCAGTTGATCGATCTCGCCACGGTGATCCTCGTAATAGGCCAGAGCGGCGTATACCTCCGACAATGTGAGCGATGGGTATACTTTGTGAACGATCTCAGCGGGGGACATTTCTTCAACATCGCGAGCCACGACAACATCGCGCACTCGGATCCGGTGTCCTTTGATAAACGGCTCTCCGCTAAACATTTGCGGCGCCCGCACGATGTGCGCATATTCGGTCGGCTTCGTCTCAGGAGATATAGACATAGGGCTTTCCTTGGATGGCAACCCAATTATTCTACTTCAGGAAACTACGCCTTGAAACTTTACATTCCGACTCTGCCGTCAGCTCTCTCCGCCCGCCAGCGCCGTCAGATGCGCCAGCACGAGGCGAATGTCTTCGTACGAAACTTCGCCCCCGAGTTGCTCGTGAATCGGCTTCAGGCGACCCGATTCGGCCGACGCGGCGGCGGCAACGATGCGGTCGTAGGTCGCGGGCAAGACCCAAGCGTCGATCGTCGCGGGCCGGCGCTGCGCGATGTACTCGGCTAAATATTGCATGACCGTCGTCGGAGCCCGGCCGACCGTGTGAGCGACCTCCGACACGGGGCGGCCTTGGGCGAACATCAGGATCGCCGCCTCCTTGGGCGTGGCTTGGCCTTTGACCGCCGGTCGGATCGGCAGCGCCGGGGTGAATGCGGCAACCGGCTTGGCCGGCGCGCCTTGGTTGGTCGGGAGCTTATTCTGTTCGCAATAATCGCGGATCGCCGCCGATAGACTTTCGCCGAAATCGGCCATCCGCTTTTCGCCGATCCCACGAACGGCCGCCAGGTAATCGGTCGAAATCGGTCGCACTCGGGCCAGGTCCATGAGCGTGTTGTCGCCAAAAATCACAAACGGCGGCGAACCTCGTTCCCGGGCGATCTGCCGCCGCCAATCGCGGAGGTGATCGAACAATCCCCGATCAACCCCTTCCCACGATTGCTCAGTCGCTTTCGTCTTGGCCGGCGCCGCCTGCTTGGGCCGCACGAGCCGCACCTCGCGCTGCCCGCGCATCACGGCCCACGACTCGTCGTTCAGCGCGAGCGTCGGACGCTCACCGTCCGACCGCGCGACCAGCCCCTGATCGACAAGCTGAAAGACCATGCTCTGGAGCTCTTTTTTCGCCATCTCCTTGAGCAGGCCGTAGGTGCTTAGATTGAAATGCCCGCACTTGCGGATCATGTCCGTGTCGGCGCCTTGCAAAACGTCAACGATATGCATGACGCCCCACCGCTCGCCCGTCCGCGCGACGCAGGAGAGAATTTTTTGAGCGGTGACGGTCGCGTCCTCGAGCCCCTCGACCTCGCCGAGGCAGACGTCGCAGGCCCCGCAATTCGGCGGCTCATAGGCCTGGCCGAAGTATTCCGAGAGCATTTTGTGCCGGCACTCGGGCGCCGTGCAGACCCGCTGAAGCTGCTTAACCAGTTGCATTTGGGCGGCGACGACCGCCTCGGGATCGTCCGCTTCTTGAGCACTCTTGCGCACCAACCCTTCCCAGCGCATGACATCGGACACCGAATAGAGCAGCACGCACTCGGCTTCGAGCCCATCGCGGCCAGCCCGGCCCGTCTCCTGCTGATAGTGCTCGATCGACTTGGGAATCGCGGCGTGGACGACGCACCGCACGTTGCTGCGATCAATGCCCATGCCGAAAGCGACCGTGGCCACGACCACATCGAGCCGCTCATCCGAAAACATCTCTTGCGCGCGATGCCGGTCGTCGGGGTCCATTCCGGCGTGGTAAAAAGCAGCCTTCACGCCGGCCGAGCGGAGCATGCTGGCCATGCTTTCGGTCTCCTTGCGGCTGATGCAATAGACGATCGTCGCTTCGCCCGCGTGCCGCTGCACGACTTCCATGATCTGCGCCTGCCGGTCGATCAGCGGCAAAATGCGATACACCAGATTCGGCCGATCAAAGCAGCCGACCAGCATGGCAG
The DNA here is from genome assembly GCA_038210495.1 of Pirellulales bacterium. GTDB lineage: Bacteria > Planctomycetota > Planctomycetia > Pirellulales > DATAWG01 > JBBQWR01. The sequence goes on along the minus strand of JBBQWR010000060.1, from coordinate 6,466 downwards.
GGTTGCGGAGGCCAAGCTGCGCCGCGATGTCCTTCTGCACGCGCGGCGTGGCCGTGGCGGTGAAGGCATGCAAACTGGCGCCCGGAAACCGCTCGCGGAGGACCGAAAGCTGCCGATACTCGGGTCGAAAATCGTGTCCCCAGTGGCTGATGCAATGGGCCTCGTCGATCGCGAACCGGCGGACCTGCATCTTGGCCACGAACTGCAAGAACCAAGCCGAGATCAGCCGCTCGGGCGCAATGAACAGCAGCCGATATTTTCCTTCTTCGAGCCCCTGTTCGACCTCGCGCCGCTCGCCGCTTCCCATGCTGCTATTGATGCACGCGGCCGGATAGCCGCAGGCCCGCAGGCCATCGACCTGGTCCTTCATCAGCGAGATCAGCGGCGAGACGACGATATCGAGCGAGTCGTCGACTAGCGGCGGCGTCTGATAGCAGAGCGATTTACCTCCGCCGGTCGGCATGACCACGAGCGAATCGCGCCCGGCGAGCGCGGCCTCGATCGCCTCGGCCTGCAGCGGGCGCAGCCCATCGAATCCCCAGTAGCGGCGGACGACCTCAGCGACCCGCAGAGCCTGGCCAGCAGCCGGTTTATCGCGCGTTGTTTGGGGTGTCTGCATTTGTGCTAATGTACACTATCGGTCGCCTGCCGAAAACACAGGATTGAGCGCCCGAAGTCAATTGCGAACTGGCCCGGGTTCATAGGCAAATCGTCCGATAACGAACGATTCCGCGCAGCCGCCAGAAGAATGCGATTAGGCAGAGACGAATCGATAGCCGGCCCCGCGAACGCTCAAGAAATGCTTCGGCTGGGCCGGATCGATTTCGAAATATTTGCGCAGATTGACGATGAAATTGTCGACCGTCCGCGTGGTCGGGATGTGCGACATGCCCCACACCTGCTCGAGCAACTCGGCCCGCGTGACAACGACTCCCTCGTGCTCAACAAAGTATCTAAGCAGCTTGATTTCGAGCGTCGTCAAGCGCAACGGCTGCTCGTCGACCGCGACCTGATAGGTATCGAAGTTCACTACCGCCCGACCGAAGCTGACGATCGATCCCGGCTGATTCGAGTCTCCGCCGTTGCTCGATCCTCCCGCCGTCCGCTTCTTGCGGGCGAGCAGGTTGCGGACGACGCTCATGAGTTCTTCGAGATCGAACGGCTTTTGCAGATAGACATCCGTGCCGACGTTGAATCCGCGGATGCGATCCTCGACGAGCGTGCGGGCGCTGAGCATCAGCACGGGCACTTGATTGCCCGCGGCGCGAATCGTTTCGCAGACCGCATAGCCGCTCATTCCCGGCAGCATCAAGTCCAGAATCATTAGATCGATCGTCTGGGGATTTTCGTCGAACACCTTGAGCGCCGCCGGGCCGTCGCCGACAGTCGTCACCAGATATCCGTCGGCTTCGAGGTTGTACTGGATCGGAATCGCCAGGTGCTCTTCGTCTTCGACGATTAGGATATGTTCCATGCAACCACCTATGACGCTACTTAGAGCCGCGCACGAAGTCAGCGACGGTTGACGTAAATTCGCGCGGCAATCGCTTTCTGCGCGCGTCGCTCTAGAATTCAACTAAGCCAATCCGTCCGCCGCCGGCAAATCCACTTCGAACACCGTACCGGTCTGCGAGCCGCGGCCGCGAACGGTGATCTTGCCATGCATCCGCCTGACCAGCGTGCGAACGATATACAGTCCCAAGCCCGTGCCTGGCTTGCTTCGCTCGAGTTCGCTTCCCAAACGCACGAATCGGCCGAAAATTTTCCTTCTCAGCGGCGCGGGAATCCCGGGCCCGTTGTCGCTGATCCGTATTTTGACTCGCCCGCTCGCGCCGCGGAACAGGTCGACGCCCACCTGCGGCGCATCGCCGGCGTACTTCACCGCATTGTCGAGCAGATTGCGAAACACGACTTCCAAATCGACCGGCCGGGTGCGAACGGTCGCCGGCTCCAAATGCACTTTGATCGTTTCCGGCGGAAGACGGTAGTGCTGGGTCGTCGTGTCGACCGATTTTTGCAGCAATTCGGCGACGTCGACGTCTTCGGTCGCCCGGTCCGCCACTCCCTGATCGAGTCGCGCCGCGTCGAGCAGTTGGTCGATCAGATTGTCCAAACGGCCGAGGTCTACCATCATATAGCGATGAAATTCCGCTTGCTGCTCGGGGGCGATATTGTGCCGGCCGAGTGTTTGCAGACAGAGCTTCATCGACGCGATCGGGCTTTTCAACTCGTGCGTCACGCTGTCGATGAAGTTCGATTGCCGCTGCGTGAGGTTGATCGATTTGATCGTCAGCACCAAATAAATCGCCACCCCCAGGAGCAAGAACACAAAAAACGTCGAGCCGACCGCCAGCACGGTCCAATACGGCCAGGTGATCTCGGCCTTCTGCACCGCCGCGACGACAACCAGCACCCAGCCGATCGTCAGGGCGACCAGCAGCACGATCATCACCACGCCCAGTGCGATCGGCAAACCCAACGAGCGGCGCATTACCATGGCGAACCGAACCGCTTAGTGATCGAACGGGCCGAGGATCGTTAGTTGCAGCCGATTGACGTCCAGCTTGGGCCGATAGCCGGGCACCGCGCCTGTTCCCAACCGGGCGCCGATGTCCGAGGCCTCCGGCGGAAGCAGATACGCTTTCACGTCGCGAATTGCGCTGCGGCCAAATCGAAGCTGCGGAATCGTAACCGCTCGGACCTCCACCTCCCGCCCCGGCCCGACGCGATATTTCGAGATCGACGATTGTTCGCTGGCCGTGACGCCGGCCGCTTCCGCCAGGGCCTGCGGGATGACGGTTTTTTCATCGGCGCCCACATAGCTAAACGTCAACGGCCGGTGGTCATTGACCAGAGCCGTCACGCGATAAGCCTTACCTTCGCGGGCGACCGGCAATTTTTCGTCCAGTACGATCGCCTCCACTTTTTCGAATATTTTTCGCTTTTCTTGCAACGTCTTCGTCGGACCGAGTTGCTCGTCGGCGGGCATTGCGGCCTGCACCACTTGGTCTTGCCGAAGTCGCTCGTAGCGCCGCGCGATCTCCTCGGCCGGTCCCCGAATGGCGAAGAACTTGATCGCCAACTCGATTCGCAAGTTGACCAGTTCGACAAGGTCCAGTTTGAGCGGCGGCAATGTGCCCAATTTTTCGAGCGGGACGATCGATCGCTGAACTTCTTCGATACTGGCAGTCAAACGTTTCAAGTCGGCGTCCGAAGGCTTCCGCACGGAGGGATTCTTTTGAGCGGCGGCGACGGCCTCCTTGGCCTTTTTCTCCAGCTCGATGAGCTGAGTCAGCCGGATGCGCGCCTGCTCGTTCTGATCGAGAAGCTGGTCGACCGTCTGCCGAGCCTCGCGGTATCTCTTCTCCAGATGTTCCAAGTCAGCAAGCCGGTCCCGCAATTCAGGCTCCTCCGGCAGACACCAATAGGACCCCACCTTGGCAAGACCTCGGGCGCTCAGCGAATCCACATTACCGGTCTGCTGCGCAAACATCGTCCCGGCGAGCGTCACGACGCCCAGCCCCATGAGCAGCGACCGAAATTTGATTCCAAAGGCCATCCGCCGATTATGCCGCCAGACGGCAGAAATGTCGAATCGTTCCGTAGGTCAGGCCCGGAGTGCCTGACCTATCAAGCTGCCTGACCTACAGGCTACAGGCCACCAGTTAATCAACTTGCGTGCCTGCGGTTAGATGGTCGCTTGTGAAACTGTGGCGACCGGCTTGGCGATCTCCCCGAATTTTACTACTTTATGATCGTGAGCGGCGACGAGTCGCCGAAAACGATTCGAAGGAACTTTCTTGTCCAGCGCGATTCATCAGTCAGCGAAGAACGGGGCCGCCGCCAACGGTTTTCGGAATTCCGACCCTTCGGATCAGGCCGTGCCGGCGGACGTTTCTCGCCAGAGCGTTCCGACCGATCGGCCGCTACGCGAGAAACTACGGCTGGCGGCCATCGCTTCGGCCCAACAATTGGATCGCAACCGATTGCTCGACTCGGCCGATCTCGAAACGGCCGCGATGGAGATTTTGGCTGAATTGCGGGTCGCCGATTGCCATGCCGGCTGGACGATGGTCGCTCTCGCGTCGGCCTATTGGCGAGAGCCGATGAGCATGGTGGCGCCCTCGCGCCGGATGCTGTTGCTGCCGACGCAATTGCCGCACGAGGCCGGTTGTAGCCACGGTGTTGGCAAACACAGCGCCACTCAGGATGGCGACGTGCCCGGCACGGCCCATCGCGATCGCCACTCGCTGAATGGCAACGGCCACGGACATCCCGCCCCGGCCATTGCGGCTGCCACTGCGGCGCTCTGCCCGGCTTGCAGCCTCGAACAACTCCGCATATTAGCCGAACAACGAAACTACCAGATTCTGCCAGTCGAGAATAAAGCCGACGTGCTGGCGGCCATCCTTCACGGCGACATCGATGGCGTAATGGGGTTGGCATCGCTCGAACTGCTCGAAAAGGCGGTCGACTCCGTGCTGTGGTTCGGAATTCCGTGCATGGCGATTCCGCTCGGCGACGTATCGCAATCCGATTCCGGCGCCCCGCAGTTCGACGCCGATTGGCTGCGTGAACTGATCGAGCTACCGCTCGTTTACGACGCGGCGGCGGCCCCGAATTATTTGAGCCTCGCGCGCGTCGCCAAGCAGATGTTCGACCCGGAAGAACTCGAGCAACTCGCGCCGCGATTGCGGGGTAGTGGTTCGCTCGGCGCGCCCCAGTCATTGGATCCCATCGCCAGCACCGAAGCGATCGCTTACGATTTTCTCGCCAAGGGGGGCAAGCACTCCCGGCCGTTCATCACGCTGGCGGTCTACGATTCGCTGACCGGCGGCCACGGCTCGCGCCCGGGCGCCCATCGTTATCTGGCTAATCTGCCGCCGGCGATCAAACGGGCGGCCCTCTCGATCGAAACCTTTCACAAAGCTTCGCTCGTACACGACGATATCGAAGATGACGATCCGTATCGCTACGGAGAGCCGACCGTGCATCGCACGTTCGGCACGCCGGTGGCCATCAACGTCGGCGATTATCTGATTGGGCTTGGCTATCGACTGGTGAGTCGCGAGTCGGCCGTTCTTGGCGCCGAAGTGGTGTGCGATATTTTGGATCGCCTGGCCGACGCGCACATGAAGCTCTCCGAGGGCCAAGGCGCCGAACTGCTCTGGCGAGACTCGCGGCGAAGACAATTGACGCCCGCCGACGCGCTGCAGATCTACGCTCTCAAGACCGCGCCCGCGTTCGAAGCGGCCCTGCTCACCGGACTGCGGCTGGCGGGTCCGACGACCGACTATCTCGGGCCGATTAGCGAACTGGCTCGCTGTCTGGGAATCGCTTTTCAAATTCTCAACGATCTGGGGGATTGGCAGCCCGATCGGCACAACAAACTGATCGCCGCCGGCGACGTGATCGGCGGTCGGCCCACATTGCTCTGGGCTCTGGCCTTGGAAGGGCTCGATGGCGAGCGGCGAGCGGAGTTGGAACGGCTGGCGCGGGATGTTCCGGCCGGCGAAGACACGATTCGGCAGATCCGCCGGCTCTACCGCGAGGCGAATGCATTTGACAAGGCCGCGCAGTTGATTGGAGAATACGAGGCGTCGTCCCGCGCGATCGCGGCTGAGATTCAGCCGCCCGCCTTGCGAAGGTTGTTAGTTTACTTGATCGAAATCGTGCTCAAGCGGCCGCCGTCGATCGTACGTTGATTGCGAGTCGCTTGGTCTGTCCCGCCTGCCGGCCCTACCTCAATAGATCGCGACTGCCAACCCTTGGCAGTGAATCCTCAGCAGCGAGCCCTTAACAGTGAGCCCCCGTCCGCGCGTCGAGCCCGAACTGGAGACGTTGCTGGCGTTGTTTTACGACGCGCCAAAACGATTGGGCCGCTTCGTTGAGGCGCCGGCGGGCGAGTTGCCCCCCGTCTACCGAAAGCTGTTGGCTCACAACCATCACATGACCGTGACGGTCGAGGCCCATCATGGATCGCTCGTCAACGTGCGCGTGCTGGTCACGAAAACCGACGACCCGTATTACGCCCGAAAGATTTTGCTCGAGCGGCAATCGGATGGCCGGGTCGTGCAGTTTGGAATCGTGCGGCTGGATTTTCGGCATCTCAGCGACGCGGTCCGGCGCGAAATCGAAGGGCAAGCCGCCCCACTTGGCAGAATCCTGATCGAGCACAATGTGCTTCGTGAGGTCGAGCTCTTCAAACTATGGCAAGTGACGCCGGGCGCCGACCTCCGCGAGCTATTTGGGATGCCCGCGCCGCAAACGACCTACGGCCGCACGGCGCTCATTCACTGCAACGGCGAGCCGGCGATCGAGCTCCTGGAAATCGTAACGCCCACAAACATCGACGAATAACGACCGGCGCGTAAGAACTAATATCCGCCCCTTAGCCGCGGTGGCGGGGGGGGCGCGGGTTGTGGGGGCCCCCCAAAAACCGGGGGCACCCGACCCCCGGAAAAGA
>JBBQWR010000059.1:0-27284 GCA_038210495.1 Pirellulales bacterium | reverse complement strand
GCCGCGCCGCGCTGAGCCTGGTCAAACAAGAACGCATCGAGAAGGGAAGCCTGCGCCGTAAGCGACTGCGGGCCGGCTGGAACAATGCTTACCTCGAAAAGCTGCTAAAATGCGCAAGCTGAAATGCGTTCGCCCTGGCGTGGTTGATAATCCAGGAAGGTTTGGTTTGATTCCATATCCGCAGCAATTCCATTGCGATGATCAGACGCACTTGGGGAACAGTCAAAGCCGGCGTCGGTTTTTTTCCCGCCGCGTTTCCGGTACCAAGAACCACGTGGCGATGAGCGAGAGTGTTTGATGATGATGCCAGCCGCGCCAAGTTCGTACTTCGTAGTGGTCCAACCCCGCTTCGCGCTTGGCGCGGCGAAAGCTTCCACGCGCCGTTCGGCCGAAGCCACTCGAGCGAATTCCGCCGGCAAAGTGTCGGGAGCCGCGTCGGAAAGATAATAATCGCCGTGCCGCGTGCCGTGCGCGTCGGTGTAACGAATGAAGACCGCCGTCTCGGCGTAGGGAGTGTGAAGTTTCGCGATTTTGGCCTGCACTCGCGGCACAACGGCCAACTCGACCACCAACGGTCCCTTTTCTCCGTCGCGCACGTCGATCCGCGTCCAAGCCTCGGGAGGCAAGCCATCCCAAATCGTTTTCAGTTGGGTGAAGGGACCTGGCTTCGGTTGCGATCCCCGCTGAGGCAACTGGTCGCCGTCGAGGATTCGCACGGTGATGTTGTGCGGCACGGCCAGCAGATATTGTTCTCCCAGATCGTGCAAATTCTAGCGGAAATGGGCCACTTTTCCGAATTCGTCATCGGTGGCGATCCACCGGTGCGGCAAACTCGTCCGTCGTGCTTGAATCATCTCCAGCGCCAATTCGTGCCGGGTGTGGTGACCGTTGGTCTCGGGCACGCCGGCATTCCGACACCGCGTGGGATTTTTCGTCCATTCCGTCGGCAGGTACAAACGAAAGTCGCACAAGGCATGCTCGCGCCGCGATACGTATGCCAGAAAAATTCCGACTTGGCAATTGTCGACCTTCCCCGAGTACCCACCCCACTGCCGAGCCACGCCCACCGACTTCTTTCCGCACTTGGGAAAGGCCGAGAGGTCGATCACGATCGTGCCGCCCGCTCCGCGGAACTCGCCGAGAGCCGCAAGCCGCCGGCCTTCGGGGTTGGCGCTTAGGCGTTAAACTCTCGCGGCACGACGCCGCGAAATGCCCCGGCAGGATGCCTTCCATCACTCGCTAACGCCGATCGACCAAGATTCCAATTCACGGTGAACCAGGACACGCCTTAAGATTGAGACGGGGCGCCTGACTTACCGCCAATGCGCTAGCCGAACGCCTTTGCCTCGGCATCTCGCGCCGCCGCGATGCAGGCTTTCACATCTTCGATCGGGTTCTTGGGATTCTCTTCGTATTCGAGCGAAAATGCCCCGTCGGCCGGGAAATTCGTTTTCGCTAAAGCTTTGTAGACCGCGACGGGGTCCAATAGGCCCTTGCCGATGATCACGCCCTTGGCGTTGCCTTTGGGCGCGTCGTAGTCCTTGAGATGCACGCCGAACAGACGGTCATTCAGTAGGGCGATGGCCTTCACGGGATCCTCGCCCGAGCGAATGTAGTGCCCCAGATCGGCACAGGCGCCGATTCGCGGATCGCGGCCTTTGATCGCTTTGAGAACGTCGGCGATTTTGTCGAAGCGCGATTTCGGACCGTGGTTGTGGATCGCGATTCGGATGTCGAACTCGGCGACCAGTTTTTCAAGACTGTCAAATGAGTCGTCCATCGGATTGGCCGCAATATTGCGATTGCCGAAACGCTTGGCCAAAACGAACAAGGCGCGGTTGGCGGCATGGTTCGATGTGAATTCGTTGACCCCTTGGGACGAAACACGCAACCCCTGTTCGGCCATCAGGGCTTTGACGGCGTCGACTTTGTCGGTGGGCACTTTCTCCGAGATATGCGCGCGAGTAAATTCGACATGGGCAAAGCCCAGTTCCTTGGCTGTTTTGACGGCGACTTCGACCGGAAATTCACGCAGCGTATAGCTTTGCAGACCGAGCCGGAATCGGCTCGCCGGCGTGTCGGCGGCGAAAATTTTTGCGCTGCGGGAGGAAACGAAAGCGAGTCCAGCGGCGGCGGCGGAAGCCTGGAGGAATTCACGGCGAGTTGGCATGGTTTTGGTTCCGGGATGAGCAGGCGATCGAACTGCGTCAGGCACGATGCCCGACCGACAACGGACGACGTACGACCTAACGGCCTTTGGCGGCGGGGTCTTCGATGAACTTGGCCCATAAATCATCGAGCGGCATCGAAGTGAAATCTTTGAATAGCTCTGGCTTGTAGTGGCCGGCGCGAAGTTCGCGGTTGAGCTTCATCACGATCTGCTTGTCGTGTGTCTTTTCGATCCAAGCCAGGAACATGGCCGTCGTGCGATAGGCGTCGCGGTAGCTGGCCTTCTTGGGATCGATCGCGCCGAGCTTCGCTTCGGGCTCGTATTGGAAGAATCGAATGTAGTCGGCTATGCCCTCGACGAGCCAACCAGCGTCGTTATTGCGGCGATAGGCTTGGATGACGTGCGTCAGCTCGTGTACGACCATTCCGTAATCGTCGGGATGTTTTTTGATCCAGTCGGCGGAAATCGTGATCGTATCGTTCGCCGTATAGGCGAGAAACTTGGAACTATCCTTGAAGACCAATTTGACTTTCATCGGCGGCGTGAAGCCGTCCGACGGCAACATGGCAGTGATCTTCGGATGCCATTTTTCGACCAGCTTCTTGGCGTCGGCCGCCCAATCGGCTGCTTGCGGCGCCTGCGAAGTGTCGACGATCACTTCAAGGTCGGTCGGTTTCGCCGATTTACCTTCGGCGAATGTGCACGGCGTAGCGAAGAGCAGAATCGCAACAAGCAACGGCGCGATCGACAATCGAAGAATCATGAGTAGGCTCCGGGAACGGGAATCGCGGACGGCTCGTGGGATCGCCGCGATAAGGCGAGAATCACATTTTGCGTTCCGTTCGAGGCTTTCGCAAGCCAGCGCCCCTCCGCGGCGCCGCGATGCCGCGAAATGGGAATTTGCCGCCAAGACGGGCTTCGTGCGGAGCGTGGTGGCGAATACAATGCGATATTCGGCGATCGATGGTATTGGCATCGATCGCTGTTTTGTTTCTTGGTGGCACCATCTCGATGACAGGGGGATTACGTCCCCGCTCGCCATCGTTCACTCCCGACTTGGCCTCGCCCCTTATGCTTGATAGCAAGCACATTCGCAACTTTTCGATCATTGCTCACATCGACCACGGCAAGAGCACGCTGGCCGACCGGCTGCTGGAGATTACCGGCACCGTCGACAAGCGCGATATGCGAGATCAGACGCTCGACGACATGGATCTCGAGCGGCAGCGCGGTATCACGATCAAAGCCCGAGCGGTGGCGATGCGCTTCGAGTATCAAGGCGAAGAGTATGAACTGAACCTGGTCGACACGCCGGGCCACGTCGATTTTCATTACGAAGTGTCGCGGAGCCTAGCCTGCTGCGAAGGGGCCGTGCTGCTGGTCGATGCATTTCAGGGAGTCGAGGCGCAGACCGTCGCGAACGCCTACGCGGCGATCGAGCACAATCTGACGATCGTGCCGGTGCTCAACAAAGTCGATCTCAAGCATGCCCGGCCCAATGAGGTGATGGAGGAAATGGAGTCCAGTCTGGCGATCGATCCGGCCGACGTCGTGCAATGCAGCGGCAAGACGGGCGTCGGTGTCGATAAGCTGCTAGAGGCGATCGTCCAGCGAATCCCGCCGCCATCGGGCGACCCCGAGGCGCCGCTGCAAGCGATGGTGTTCGACTCGCACTACGACGAATTCCGCGGCGCGATCACGTACCTGCGGATCATGAACGGCACGGTCAAAAAGGGCCAAAAGATCCGCTTCCTTAAGATCGGTAGCACCTACGAAGTGCTCGAATGCGGCCAATTCGTTCCAGAGCGCCGGGCCTGCGCTCAATTGCAAGCTGGCCAAGTCGGCTATCTGATCTGCAATATCCGCAGCATTAGCGACGTGCATATCGGCGACACGGTCAGCGTGCCTGGCGACAATGCCGCGGTGGCGCTACCCGGCTATCGTCCACCGCAGCGGATGGTCTATTGCGGGCTATATCCGTCCGATGGGCAGAATTTCGAGGAACTTCGCGATGCGCTGACTAAGCTGAGCATCAACGATCCGAGCTTCGAGTTTCAGCCCGAGACGAGCGACGCGTTGGGATTCGGTTTTCGCTGCGGTTTCTTGGGTCTGTTGCACATGGAAATCATTCAGCAGCGGCTCGAGGGAGAGGCGGATCTCGACCTAGTGCAGACGGCGCCCAACGTGACGTATCAAATTCTCACGACCAACGGCGAAACGCTCGAAATCCACAACCCCCAGCAAGTCCCCGACTCGGGGCAGATCCAGGAATTCCGGCAGCCGATCGTGCGCGTGAATTTCGTGTTGCCGACCGACGGAATCGGTCCGGTTATGCAATTGAGCACCGACCGCCGCGGAACCTATGTCAAAACGGAATATCTCTCTCCCACCCGGGCGATTTTGACCTTCGATCTGCCGCTGGCCGAGGTGATTTACGACATGCACGACAAGCTCAAGAGCGTGACCCGCGGCTACGGGACGATGGACTACGAGTTGATCGGCTACTTTCCGGCCGAGCTCGTGCGGCTGGATATTCTCGTCAACGCCAAGCGGGTCGACGCTCTGTCGATCATCTGCGATCGCCGCGACGCCGACCGTCGAGGCCGGGCCGTTGTCAAGAAGCTGCGAACCGAAATCGACCGCCACATGTTCGAAGTCGCCCTGCAAGCGGCGATCGGCACCCGGATCATCGCCCGAGAGACGATCTCGGCGATGCGCAAGAACGTCACCGCCAAATGCTACGGCGGCGACATCACCCGCAAGCGCAAGCTGTGGGCAAAGCAGAAGGAAGGCAAGAAGCGGATGAAGTCGATCGGCTCAGTCGATATTCCGCAGAAGGCGTTCTTGGCCGTGCTGGAATCCGGGGAGTGAGAATGACTCATGTCGAATGACGAACGTCTAATCAATGACTAATGACGAAGCACGAATGACGAAGGCCTGAGGTTGCCGGCCAAGGCGGCGATGCGATTCGGGTATTTGTGAGCGGGTCAATCTTTCCGAACGACGCCGCGTCAGGCCTTAGTCATTAGACATTCGTCATTGATTGGACATTGGGTATTTCGTCATTCGTCATTCATTTACCGTCCTTGTCAAACTTGAACTCGACGAACCCGCTGGCTGTTTTTCCCGGCGGCACGATTTGCAGGTGGCTCTCGCGCTTGAAGCCTTTGGCGTGCATGTTGTGGGCGTCGGTCGAGCAAGTTTGGTTCTCGACGCAGAACCAAGGCTGGTCCTTTGGCGTATAGAGCACGAGGTGTGTGAAGTCCTCGCTGGCGGTGAGAGTGATCTTCATTTTCTTATGGAAGTCGATATCGGTGGGCTTGTCGGCGCTCATGCCGAAATACACGTCGTCGCTAAAAAACCCCTCTAGCGATTTCGGCTTGCGAGCGTCGTATTCGCTACCGGTCAAGTCGAGCAGCTTGCCAGTGGGCAGCAGCTTTTCCGATTCCATCAGGTTCGTTGCGTTGATGGTAACGTATGTGTTATCTCGTGGCCCCTGGTAAAGAATCCAGGGGTGCAGGGCGAAGCCGAAGGGGACTGGCTTGTCGCCTTGGCTGTTATCGACGGTATAGGTCCAGCGGACCGCGCCGTCCGAGACTCGGATCGCCAGGATCAGGTCGTGCTTGAACGGGAACAACTTGAATGGCTTCTCGCCGGGCTGAAATTTGAGCCGGCAGGTGATCGTGGCCGAGTCCTTGCCGGCGTCGATCGCCGTGACTTCCCAAGCGGCGCTATGGACAAGCCCATGCAGAAAGTTGGCGTCGTTGTTGGGCTCGAACTTATATTTCTGGCCATCGAACTCGAACGCGCTATCGCGGACACGGTTGGGCATCGGATACAGCACCGGCACGCCATACACAAATCCCGGGAGATCCTTGAGCGACTTGGGAGTTTTCAGTAGTTCGACGCCCCCTTGAATAATGGAAAACACATTGGCCCCGGCGCCCGGCGCGAGCTTGACTTCGGTGGCGCCCTGCTTGAGACCGATGACCTGCGAGCCCGTATCCGCGTCTTGCGAAAGCGAGATATCACCGGCCGAGACGGTCAGAGGCGTGAACAGCAGGAGAAACGTGGCAAGACAGCAGAATCTTATGAGCATGGTGGGAACCGAGTCGTGAAACAGAGTGATTTTGCGAAACTCACCGAACAAGGGGGCATTCGTACCGGATTATCTTAAATGCCGCCAAGCGCGGCCGCAAATTATTTGTGTTAGCTTTCGCGTAGAGGAAATCCGGCGGCCGCGCATAAAGAAAGCCGGATCTCCAAGGAGACCCGGCTTCTCAAAAACATAGGTGAAGACTCAGGGCCACACTCCACCCGCCCCCCGGCTTGTGGCCGAAGGAGCGTTTTGTCGACAAGCCAGCCTCCACCGGAGTAGAGGGGCCTGTCGGCGTTTTGACGACTACTTGCCAGCGGCCGGCGGAGCCGGAGGAGCCGGGGGAGCCTTGGAAACTTCCGGAGCAGCCGGACCGGCAGCAGCCGGAGCAGCGCCCGCACAAGTCGGGGCGGCAGCGCCAGCGCAGCTCGGAGCAGCGCCACTGCAAGAAGGGGCAGCAGCACAAGCGCCGCAAGCCGCTTCGCCACAACCGCTGGAGCCACAACCGCTCGAGCCGCAGCAACCGTCGCAACCGCAGCAGCGGTGATGACGGTGGTGATGACGACCGCTGCAACCACAGCAGCTGCTGCCACCATCACAACCACAGCATGCCGAAGCATGGCAACCACAGCAGCCGTGACCGGCCACTGCTTGGTTGGCGCCGCCGATGAGGGCGATTCCAACGATCGCGAAAAAAATCGCGATACCGAAAATCATTGCTCGATTCATCCTCGAATCCTCCTACGTTCAGGTACCTTGTCGAAACAGTTTCACGAAGCCGTCCTCTTTAAACTCCCAAGCTCGGGACGACTCATCGAGCCCGGGAGGGACCTAGTCGAAGTCTGTGCGGTAGCGTCTGCCAGCAAAAATCGGATGGCTGCCCTGTAAGCTTTACCGATTACGCAAACAGACGTAAATGCACAGGCTAGGATGCTAGGTTAGCATCCACCGACCCTCTGTCAAGCGGCCGGCGAAAATTTGTAACGTTTCGGTGGGATGGGGGCTATGCGGTGTTTGTTTGGACAACTTTACAACAATATTCGCCCGCGCCTAGGCCTAAAAACATAAAAAAAGCCCTCGGAAGAAGTCCGAGGGCTGAGCGGGTGAAGCGATGCTAACTCGCTTCACAATCAGATTTTAGGCCAGTGGTCGCCGAAAGATATAGCGACGGTAGCGTCGTATTAATTTTCGATAGCGGAGCAGGCGGAAGGCCGCACTCGCTAGCGTTTACTTCTTGAAACTACCATCGCGGACCGGCGACTTCGCGTATTTTTGTTCTTGGTCCATCCGCCGCTGCGATTCTTGCTCGACGGACGTTTTGGCTTCCATCAGTTCCTTGAAGCTCTCGTAGTTGAATGCCACCGGCGGCTCATCCGGGAATGGACGCGTAATCATGCCGGCCACCCGCCAGCCATCGTCTTCCTTCCGGAGGACCCAGATCACGTCGTGCGTGAAGGTGGCGCCATCGGCGTCACGGTCTGTCCACTTGCAGGCCACATGAGCACTGTCTTTGTCCTTGGTTAGGTATTCGAACTCGCCGACCTCGAAGCTAGCGTTTTGATACGATTCGAGCTCGAAATTCACATTATGCTTGCTGGTCTGGTCTTTAGCCTTGTCGGTCATGAGCGACGACAGGCGGTGTTGATCGCCAGATCGGGCCGCCTTGAGAAACTCGATCACCGTCTTGTCCGGCGTGGCGTTCGGCGAGCCATGCTCTCCATAAGAGTTGGTCGTGCTATGGGAAACGCTCGTTCCCCCGGGACCGATATGGGTCGTCCGCTGGTCTCCCGAATCCGATTTGCCGCAACCCATTCCGGTCGCGGCCAAAAGAGCTAGGCCGGCCATCCATGCGTACCGCTTCATGTTCGTCGTCTCCCTTCCATGAGATGAGCTGAATTTCGGCTATCCGCCCCCCGGGAGCGAGCCGCTGGACCGATCCGAACAGTCGATGTTTCTGAAAAAACGTTCCGAAACCTGCCGCCAGCGGGCGGAAGTGTCGCAAGAAGCACAACTTGGGTCAAGATCGGTTGCGTATTAAAGACCAGGATTAATCGACAGGATTTTCAGGATTTTCAGGATTGGTTCGGTGGACGGCTGGGTGGCCGGGGCTGGAGGTGTCCTCGCCGAAGCCCGGGAGAGTGGGTTGACTTGGAGCGGGCCGCCGGAGCTTTCCTTCGGCGCGAGCCCCGGCCACCCAAGAGTCGTTTAGTTAGCGTCTCTATAGGCGCAGGTTAAGCGGCGGCCGTTATGGCATAATGGGAGAAGCAGAGCCGAACCGCTGTTAGCCAATCTGCTGGCTTCGTTTTCACGATTCCGCATCCTAGACCACCTCAATGCTGATTCTGACCCAGTTTCTGTTTCGACTCTCGTTTGGCCTGTCACTATCGATGGCGATCACGCCCCCGTCCAAGGTGACCAGCGGCTACTATCGCAATCACTTATATGTCCTGTTGGGACTGAATGTGTTGGCGGCCCTCGTGGCTGTGACGTCGCCCGACCGATTTCGGCTCTGGCCGCCGGCCGCCGCCGCTGGATTGAGTTATGTCGGGGCGGTGGTCTGGCTGTATGAGAAGCGGCGAACGGGTATTGCCGTGTTGCTGGCGATTGCCGCGACAACACTCGCCGGCGCGTGGTTGTCGGCGCCGATGCCGGTGGGCGAAACGGTTGCTCGGAAGGCGGAGTCGCCGAGTCTGGACGTCGCTCGGCTTTTGCATTTGTTGGATTCACCCACGAGTGGCCTTGTGCTGGGCGCCTCGCTGGCCGCGATGTTCTTAGGGCATTGGTATCTCAATACCCCGACAATGGAGATCGCTCCGCTCGAGCGGCTGATCCTCTTGATCGGCGTGGCGATAATTGCTCGGGCGATCGTATGCGGCCTGGGGCTAACGATGCAAATTGCGATCGAAGGGTTTCCGCCGTGGCCGTTTGTGACTTTGCGGTGGCTGTCGGGATTAATCGGGGCTCTGGGACTGTGCGTCATGGCCTGGACGACGCTTAAAATCCCCAACACCCAGAGCGCGACCGGCATTCTCTATGTGGGAGTGATCGCCGTCTTTCTCGGAGAGCTGACCTCTCAGCTACTGTCCGCCCAGACCCTGTATCCCGTATGATGAATTTCTAGCCATGAATATCGTCTTTCAATGTCCCGAGTGCGGTCAGGGCTGCCAGGCGGCGATCAATTCGTCGGGGGGCGACTTTTCGTGCGCCCATTGCGGCGCCCGCTGGGAGGCGCCTTCGGATGCGCTGGATGGCGATCGGCTGACCCATTGTCTGCTGTGCCCCAGCACGGACCTGTTCGTGCGAAAGGATTTTCCGCAGCGGCTGGGGGTGGCGATCGTCACGATTGGGATTTTGGCTAGCTGTGTCGCCTGGGGTTATCGAGAGATGTACTGGACGTTCGGCATTTTGTTTTTCACGGCCTTGCTCGACGTCGTCTTATATATTGTCGTGCCGATGGCGCTGATGTGTTATCGCTGCGGCGCTCAATACCGCGGCGTCGTCGCCCAGGAAAACCACGCGGCGTTCAATTTGGAGACGCACGAGCGGCATCGGCAGCAGAAAGCGCGTCTGGAAGAGCACCGGGTCAATTAACCGCGCTCGCTTGCGACGCATTTTTTTGAACCGCGCCAGTCAGAAAAACACCCGTCGCAAGCGAGCGCGGCTATTGCGACCCGTATAAGACCGTCTTTACGTTGTACAAATTGTTTCTACCGCGCAATGTCCATGG
Organism: Pirellulales bacterium; assembly: GCA_038210495.1. GTDB lineage: Bacteria > Planctomycetota > Planctomycetia > Pirellulales > DATAWG01 > JBBQWR01. The sequence continues at coordinate 17,291 of JBBQWR010000059.1, read as the reverse complement.
ATCCTGAGCGGCAACGCATTCAAGATGACTTGCGCGGTCTGATGACGGGCGACGTTCGTTGCGACGACGTCTTCCTCCGGTTGTACGCGAGCGACGCGAGCGTTTACGAAATTCGGCCGCTGGGGGTCGTTCGGCCGCGGAACACGGCCGATGTCGTGGCCTGCGTGCGCTATGCCGCCGAAAAACGCATTCCCCTTCATGCTCGGGGCGCCGGCACGGGACTGGCGGGCGAGTCGCTCGGCCGCGGCCTGATTCTGGATTTCAGCCGGTACATGCGCCGCATCATTCGGGTCGAGGAAGATCGCGTCCGCGTTCAGCCGGGGGTCGTCCACGCGGTTCTCAACAATTTTCTCCGGCCGCGCGGGCGAATGTTTGGGCCCGATCCGGCCATGAGCCAGGTCACGACGATGGGCAGCGTCGTGTCGATCGACGCTTCCGGCAGTCACTGGTTGCAATTCGGCTCGGCTCGCCGACACGTGCTCAGTTTGCAAATTGTGCTGGCCGATGGCACGCTCATGGAAGTGGGCCGCGAACCGGTGGAAGTCCCCGATGCCGCCGTCAGCGGCGGCGGAGCGAGCGCAGCTGGCGGAAATGACGATCCGCCGACGCGCCGGCAGCAACTCGTTCGGCCGCTCTCGGACCTGCTCGGCCGTCATGCCCGATTGATCGGCCAGCGCCAGCCCAAGACGATCCCCAATCAATGCGGTTATCAATTGGCCGACGTGCTGGAGGAAGGCTCGCTCGACTTGGGCCGGCTGCTGTCCGGCAGCGAAGGCACGCTGGCGATCATCACCGAGGCGACGCTCGCGACCGTGCCGTTGCCGCGATATCGAGGCGTCGGCGTGTTGTTTTTCGCAACGCTCGAGCAAGCGGCGCTGGCCGTGCAGCAGATTCTGCCATTTGCCCCGGCGGCGTGCGACCTGCTCGATCGTCGGCATCTGAGCCTAGCTCGGGAGAACCATCCCGAATATCACATCCTCGTGCCCCAGGAAGCCGAGGCGATGCTGCTGGTGGAGCATACGGGGGACGATCCGGTGTTCGTTCGCGATCGCATGACGCAAACGCTCGATCGAGTCCGTCGCAAACGCCGATTGGCTTTTGACAGCCGGCAGGCGTTCGACCGCGAAGAGATCGACTTGTATTGGAATTTGGCGTGGCGCGTCGTGCCGACATTGCATAAACTGAAGGGCGCCAACCGGCCTTTGCCCTTTGTCGAAGACTTGGCCGTGCCTCCGGCCGCTCTGCCCGACTTCCTAGTTCGGATGCAGAACACGCTCAAACGGCATCAGGTCACGGCGTCGCTGTACGGTCACGTGGGCCACGGTCAGTTGCACGTGCGGCCGTTTTTGGATCTGACAACGCCCGACGATGTCCGCAAGATGGAAGACCTCGCGGCCGACCTGTATCGCGAGGTGCTCGAAGTCAACGGCACGATTAGCGGCGAGCATGGCGATGGCCTGAGCCGGACGCCGTTTATCCGTCAGCAATATGGCGAGTTGTACGACGTATTTCGGGCGGTGAAGCAGATCTTCGACCCGCAGGGAATTTTGAATCCCGGCAAAATCGTCGGAGACGAAGGGCAGTCGCTGACCCGCTATTTGCGGCCGGTGAAGTATTTGCCCGATCCGCTCGCGGCGCCGACGACCAACGGGCAAGCCGAGTCGGCATCGCCGCTGGTGAACGTGCATTTGAATTGGTCGGCTGCGGAAATCGCCGAAACCGCGCGGCGATGCAACGGTTGTGGCGCGTGCCGGACTCAAGCCAGCGATACGCGGATGTGTCCCATCTTTCGCGTGGCCCCAGCCGAAGAGGCGTCTCCCCGAGCGAAAGCCAATTTGTTTCGCGGGGTGCTGACGGGGCAGCTCGACGCGAACCTGCTCGCCTCGGATGAATTCAAAGACGTGGCTGACCTGTGCTTCAACTGCCATCAGTGCCGGCTGGAATGCCCGGCCGAAGTCGACATTCCCAAGCTGATGTTCGAAGCCAAGGCGGCCTATATCGCGATTAATGGCATGCGGCCCGGCGATTGGTTGCTGACGCGAATCGATCTCTGGAGCGCATGGGGCAGCCGGCTCAGCGCCTTCGCGAATTGGGCGATCGGCAATCGCCAAGCGCGATGGGTGATGGAAAAGATGTTCGGCATCGCCCAAGGGCGAAAATTGCCGCGGTTCGCTGCCCGCAGCTTCCTCCGCCGGGCGGCGAAGCGGCGATTGACCCGGCCGACGCGGCGCAGCGGCCGCAAGGTGCTGTATTTTGTCGACACCTACGCCAATTATCACGATCCGATGCTGGCCGAAGCGCTGGTGGCCGTGCTGGAGCACAACGGCGTGGCGGTGTATGTGCCGCCGAAGCAGCATGCTTCCGGCATGGCCATGATCTCGGCCGGCGCCGCCGAACCGGCGCGACGTATGGCGGCTAGGAATTTACCGCTGCTGGCCGAAGCGGTGCGGCAGGGTTACCAAATCGTCGTCACGGAGCCGTCGACGGCCGTTTGTCTGACGCACGAGTACGTGAATTTGATGGACGACGAAGACGCGCGGCTCGTGGCCCAACACACCAGCGAAGCCTGCGACTATCTCTGGCGATTGCATCAACAGGGAAATCTGCAATTGGATTTCAGTCCGGTAAACGCTCGGCTGGCTTACCACATGCCGTGTCACATGAAAGCCTTGGCAGTCGGGTCGCCGAGCGAAAATCTGCTCCGGCTCGTGCCGGCGCTGTCCGTGGAACGAGTCGAAAAAGGTTGCTCGGGAATGGCCGGGACGTTTGGCATCAAAAAGGCCAACTACCGCACGAGCCTCCGGGCCGGCTGGGATTTGATCTCGCACATGCGACAGCCGGGCTTCCAAGCCGGCGCCACCGAGTGCAGCGCGTGTAAAATCCAGATGGAGCAAGGCACGACCAAGCCAACGCTGCATCCTCTTAAACTGCTAGCACTGGCCTACGGACTGATGCCCGAGCTAGCAGTTCAACTCACCGCCCGCGGCGAAGAGTTGCTGGCAACCTAACCGGAGAGCCGTGGGTGTAAGCCGCCTGTCCCACGACGCAATGTCGCCATCATCCCCCGTTGCTTTAAAATTCCGGCAATTTAGCGGCTTCCTCCATGCAAATCGAAGTAAAACTCTTCGCCCTAGCCCGGGACTTAGCCGGCCGAAAATCGCTCGAATTCGATCTCCCGCCGCCGGTCACCGTTGCCGATCTTCGCCGGGCAATTGCCTATTCCACGCCGGCGTTGGCCCCTCTGCTTGCCCACATGGTACTAGCGGTCGACCAACAGTACGCCACCGACCAAACCCAGCTATCAGAGGGGTGCGAGGTAGCTTGCATCCCGCCGGTCAGTGGAGGATAACTTAGGTAACTCAGGAGTGAGACAAACGCATCCAGGAGGGATGGCTTCGCACGACTACACGAGGATGTGTTATGAAAAACGAAGAAGTTTTCGCCTTACTCGAAACGTTTCCGGACCTCTTCGACGATGAGGATTTGGTTGAGGAGCTAGCTGCGGACCTTCACCCGTTATCCGAGTCGCCGGTCCTAGGCGAGCCACCCACGGTTGTCGACCGAGAGACTGGGTCTTCGTCAGACCCCTTTGGCCGGCGATGGGATTCAAAACCGGCCCGTCTGAACTAATCGCCCGTTAACCAGTCCCATCGCCGCCGACTCGCTGCTTTGTGGTTCCGGGCGCTGACGCGGTCCATTGCGCCAAGGTCCAGCCCGGCCGCGAGCGTACAATGAGGTTGTAGCCTTCGGGCCGCTCGCTCTTGACCACCGGCCGTATATGATTCTGCTGACCGAGCGGCCGATTGACGTCCCAGAAGTGCTAGCGGCCGTTCAATCATCCCAGGCAGGCGCGGTCGTGTTATTTCTTGGGACCACACGGGAAGAAACTGCCGGCCGGCTGACGGCCTCGCTGGATTACGAATGTTATCCTCGAATGGCCGAACAGAAGTTGGCGGAACTGGAGGACGAGGCCCGGGCCAAGTGGTCTTTGACGGGCTGCGTCATTGTTCACCGGACCGGCCATTTGGAGTTGGGTGAAGCAAGCGTGGCCGTCGCCGTCAGTTCGGCCCATCGCAAGGCTGCATTTGCGGCGGGCCAATGGTTGATCGACACGCTCAAGCAAGTCGTGCCGATCTGGAAGCGCGAGAACTGGGCGGATGGCCAGTCGGATTGGATTCATCCAGGATTTCCCCCGGACGCCGAGCCGGCGGTTGCCGAATAACCGAATCGATCGACCGTCTTAATGACTACCGCACTCGACAAACTGACGCCCTGTTCGCACGACGGCATCCGGCCCTTGGTCGACGGCTTCGGCCGCGTTCACACGAATTTACGGATCAGCGTCACCGATCGCTGCAATATCCGCTGCTTTTATTGCATGCCGGCCGAGGTCGTGCAGTTTGTCCCGCGGGGCGAGCTACTGACTTATGAAGAGATCGAACGTTTCGTGCGGATCGTGGCGGCCCGGGGTATCAATAAATTGCGGCTGACCGGCGGCGAACCGCTGGTTCGACAAGGCCTCGCCGAACTAGTCGCCAGATTGGCCCGCGTGCCCGGCATTCAGGATTTAGCGCTGACGACGAACGGCATTTTGCTTTCCGAACAGGCCGCCGGTCTTAAGGCGGCCGGCCTGCATCGGCTCAACATCAGCCTCGACACGCTCAACGAGGAGACGTTTCAACGAATCTCGCGGCGCCAAGGCGTAAATCGAGTGCTGGCGGGAATCGCAGCCGCGCAAGCGGCGGAGTTCACGCGAATTCGACTCAACGCCGTGTCGATTCGCGGGCTCACCGAAACGGAGATCGTCCCTTTAGCGCGATTCGCGCGGGAGCGGAACCTCGAGCTCCGGTTCATCGAATACATGCCGCTGGACGCCGACGGAAATTGGGATATGACTCAAGTGCTCTCGGGAGATCAAGTCCGCGCCACGATCGAGCGGGAAGTCGGCCGACTGGAGGCCATCGGCGGGGGCGATCCGAGTCAACCCTCGACCGATTACCGGTATTCCGATGGGAGCGGCCGCGTGGGGTTCATCAATCCCGTCACGCATTCCTTTTGTGGCGCCTGCAACCGGCTGCGACTCACGGCCGAGGGCCAGATTCGCAATTGCCTGTTCTCGACAGTTGAATGGGACGCTCGAGCGCTGTTGCGAGGCGACGCGACCGATGAGCAAATTGCTTCACTCGTCGACGCCAGTGTCGGGGCCAAAAAAGCGGGGCACGGCATCGATTCCGAGCAGTTCGTCCAACCGAGCCGCGCGATGTATCAGATTGGCGGTTAATCCGCGGCCAACCGACCGATCCTCTATGTTTTTCCGAGGCGTGAATCATGATTATTTCGGGAAAATCGGAGGCCTTTCCATGAGCGCCGTGCCGAAGCAGAAACTAACGGCTGCCGAGTATCTCGTGCTGGAAAGTTGCGCCGAATTCAGGTCGCAGCTCGGGTTCCCTTGGCCGATGTGTTCGCTGGTGTCGATTTCGCTGAAGCCGGTAAACTTTGAAGAGGTTAAACGGGCAATCCGGTCTCGCGATTAACCGGCTTTTGTTAAGATGACACCATGTCCATCGGCGACTCCCGACTCCCGCCTCCCGACTCCCGACTTCCCTCGGGCCGCATCTATCTCGACAACGCCGCGACGAGCTGGCCGAAGCCGGAGGTCGTTTATCGGGCGATGGACGATTTTCAGCGGCGGATTGGCGCCGCGGCCGGTCGGGGCGCCTATGGCGAGGCGATCGAGAGTGGACGCCTCGTCGACAAGGCGCGACAGGCAGCATGCCGGCTGATCGCCGCGCGCGATGCCCGGCAGGTGGTGTTCACCTCCAATGGCACCGATAGCCTGAATCTGGTGATCCACGGGTGGCTAAGGCCGGGCGATCATGTCATCACGACGGCCGCCGAGCACAATTCGATCCTGCGGCCCCTGAAAACGCTCGAGCGGCAAGGCCGAGTCGAGGTAACGCGAGTCGCTTGCAATTCGGCCGGCGAGATCGACCCGGCTGTCATTCGCGCCGCCCTGCGGCCACGGACTGCTTTGATCGCGATGACACACGCCTCCAATGTCACCGGCGGCGTGCTCCCGATCGACGAAATTGGCGCGATCGCCCGGGCGCACGGGGCGGCCCTGCTGGTCGACGCGGCCCAGTCGATCGGCCATTTGCCGATCGATGTCGAGGCCGAGCAAATTGATTTTCTGGCGGCGCCGGCGCATAAGGGACTGCTGGGCCCCTTGGGAACCGGCCTCTTGTATATTCGGCCCGGTTTGGAATCGCGGCTCGAAAGCCTGAGACAAGGGGGCACCGGGACCCGCAGCGAGGATGACTCGCAGCCGAACGAAATGCCGCACAAATTCGAGGCGGGCAATCTTAACGTCGCGGCCCTAGCCGGTCTGGCCGCCGGAATTGCCTATCTGGAGCAAGCGGGCGTCGCGGCGGTCCACGCCCGCGAGCGGGAACTGCGCGAGCGGCTGATTGCGGGATTGGAGCAAATCGCTGGCGTCACCCTCCTCGGACCTGGGCGCGGCGCTCCGTGCGTGGGCGTTGTCAGCTTGCTCGTGGCCGGATATGATCCGCAAGAAGTTGCCGGGATGCTGGACTCCAGCTTTAAGATCCAAGTTCGCTCGGGCTTGCACTGTGCGCCGCTCATGCATCGATCCCTCGGGACGCTCGATGGGGGCGGAACCGTGCGGCTTAGCCTCGGCCCATTCAATACGAGCGAGCACATCGACGCGGTCATTGCCGCGCTAGCGGACATCGCCGCCTCGGTCGTCGGATCCGAACCCATGAAAGCGGCGCCTCCATGAACGACTCTCCTTGGTTTAAAGACGGCCTGAAATTTCAGTGTACCCAGTGCGGCGATTGCTGCACCGGAGCCCCCGGATACGTCTGGGTCAACAAAGCCGAGATCGCAGCCTTGGCCGCCAATCAGGGGCTCGAAATATCGGAATTCGAGCAAAAATTCGTGCGCGAGATCGGTCGCCGGAAGAGTCTGATCGAATACTCCAATGGTGATTGCGTATTCTTCGACGGCAAGACGCGAAAGTGCACCGTCTACGACGCCCGCCCCCGCCAATGTCGCACCTGGCCGTTCTGGGATTCGAACATTCGCACCGAAGAAGCCTGGCAGCGCACCTGTGAAATCTGCCCCGGCAGCGGCGTCGGCAACATCGTGCCGGTGGAAGAAGTGCTCCGCCAATCGGCGGTGTTCAAGCTGTAAAATTTTCAGCGGGGCAATGCGGCGCCAATGCCTTGGCGGAGCTCAGTAAAAAGGCGAAACGGCGTTCGGTTCGCGATGCTCAGCGCCATCGACGCGCCGATCGCGAGAAGTATCAGGCCGGACGGCTCCGGGACTGGCGCAACATCGGCGTAGGTCGTGCCTAGCCGAAGTTCGTCGATCGAGAATGCCCCCGTTGAATAGATCGTCGTGCCGGTTATCGTGCCGACATCGCTATCGTTCTTGGCCGTTCCGCCAATCGGTTCGCGGCCGCGTTGTGGATTGACATAGAGCGTGAAAGTGTCGTTACCGGCCGTGAAGTCGGCTCGCACGACCATCAAAAAACTGTTTCCAATCGAAGTGAAAACTCCCGAACTGTGCTGACTCGCTCCTCCACGATCCTCGAGCACGAAATTATCGACGGATCCCGCCCCGGGCTTGCCGACGAACAGATCATTACCGGTCGAGGCATTCAAATACAGCCCGAAAAACCCGTTAAACGCTCCTTGATCCAATGCGCCTTCGGGCAGGACGATGAAACTCAGATACGCAGTTGTGCCAGCGGATCCCAACGAATTGGTCAGGCCACGCGTGATGCCGCCAATGCTCGACAGGGAATTCGTCGTAACCGAGTTTCCGATCGTCGTCGTGCCGGGATAGGAGAGTGACCCATTGGCGATCGTGTAATTGAGACTATTGGCGGCCTTTAAACCGCCCGCTATCCAAGGGCCGCTAAAACCCGTTCCGCCGTTGTCGCCAGACAAGGGCGCGCCGGTGAGCCCGTAATTGAAGCTATCTAATGCGATCGGCGCTGCAGGGGCCGGCGTGGCCGCGAGGAATAAAACCGCCGCCGCCATGAAAATTCGTTTGTTGCTCCGATTCATTAGCGTTATCTCGGCAGCGGACTCAAGAAAAGTTTAGACGGCCACTAACCCCAGCAAGGCTAGCTATTGGCGATGGCGATTGCAAGTTGATTTATCGCGAGTGCTCCCAGTTTGCGAATTCTCTAGGCGTAAATCGCCACGACTTTCTTCAATCTAGGTGAAGTTTGCCGGATGTAGGGACGATAATGGATGGCAGGCGTTTACCGGTTACGCAGATTGTCGGGTGAGGCCGCCTTTGGGCGGCAAGCAGCCCTGTCAGCCGGTGGACAACATAAGTCGTTTCATGCGAATGACTTGTCGATACAAAACCAACTTGGGCCGCGAAAACGGCCGAGATCGTTCTTTGACAATTCAAGCTGTAGAAAGTCGCGGCGGCCCGACGCAATGCTTCCTCGCAATTTAAGATGTTCGCTGTGCGATAACCAGCAGCAGCGCAAATCGTTTTACCTTGACACTAGTGCTTATGCCACCTACACTTGGAGCATCGTGCAGGCAAGTTGAATCGCCTGCCGGCGGGTCTTTTGAACCGCAATCTCTCAGTGAGGAGACGCCCACTCGTGACCAAGAAAGAGATCGTCAAAACGATATCCGAAGAGATTGGTCTGACTCAGCTCAAGACCAAGGAGATCGTCCAAAAGACGTTCGACGCCATCATCGAGACGCTCGTTGAAGAACGGCGGATTGAGCTGCGAAATTTCGGCGTGTTCGAGGTCAAGCAGCGGGCGGCCCGCAAGGCTCGAAACCCGCGGACCGGCGAAAAGGTCAGTGTTCCCGAGAAGTTCGTGGTCACGTTCAAGCCGGGCAAGGAAATGGAAGAACGGGTGCGAGAGCTTGAGCGGCAGGCCGCCGCCAAGGCCGCGTCGACTTCCGGCACGGCACACACTCATTTGCCCTCCGCGAGTGGTGAACACCGTTCGGACACGAGTCTGCCGCCTACCACAAACACCAATTCAGCAGCAACTTACAGCAGCCATCCAAGTACGCAATTGTGAGCCGGGCAGGTAACCAGCATTTCGATAATCGCCTAAAATCTCGCGGCAGCAAAGTTTTTCAGTCATTTTGCTCTCGGCGCGGGACGCGATAAACAGTAGCTTTCGCCCCGAGCCTCGAAATCTCTCGCCAAAGCCCTCTTTGGCTGACGGGATAAACAGGCCAACCAAGACAACAAAGCCGCCAGGCAAGAACTCATCTGGCGCCAGCGGCTAATAGGTCGTTCGACCGCATTTACGTTCGTTTCATTCGATTTACCGTTTTCCCATGAACTAGCTGCGCCGCCGCGAGCGGTGGCGCAGCGATGGTCGTGCGCTGCACGCGCCGGACGACGATGGATTGTCGACACGGCGAGGCCGCGTGCTTGGCCATGAGTAAGATAACGGATTTTCAGGCAAATTGATTCGTTCCGCGCTCCGCGCGGCGTACTGACGTCTCAGGGAGGAGTTGCTCAGATGCGCAGGCTCTTATTAGCTGCTTCGATTAGCCTTTTGTTAGGCGCGGGTAGCGGCTGCATTCTTCCAGCCTATTCGGCCGATCCGCCTCGGCGGACGGGCGAGCTCTTGAATACATCGGAAGACTTGCGGCTATTGCTCGACGAATGGGAGCGATTCTGGTTCTTGGACCAGCCGTCGCACATGAGTCCGTACCGCACCCACGGCGGAATTTTGTAAACGCCCCCGCGTCACCAGTTGCCGAGCCTTTATTGGCTTTCGGCTGGATCGTCCGATTTTCGGATTCGATCCCGCCTGCGGCGGTGCATCATTACCGCGCGAGCATTCATCGCGTGGCGACCCAACCTTCCAGGGCCGCCACGCGATTTTCTATGGACGCATCGACCGGCCATGAGCTTCCGCAGCGGTTGGCCGCCGCCGACCGGTTTGCCGTCGATCTTCGGGCAAGATACATTGGCTAAGTCAATGGCTTCGGCCGGGTGTTCGGGGCTGGAGGCGTCGTCGCCGAAGCCCCGGAGAGGCGAATAGCCCGAATGTCTATGACGAATGTCCAATCAATGACGAAGGATGAAGCACGAATGACGAAGGCCTGAAATTGGCTTTTAGCGGCGGTTTTATGTCGTCGCATTTTCGCGACATCAGAGCGCTGCTCGCAGCGCCACAGAAAAACCTTACTCATTCGTCATTTAAGCATTCGTCATTGATTAGACATTGGGTGTTTCGTCATTCGTCATTTCCGCCTTCTCGGGGCGTCCCTAAGTCAATCGCTTCGACTTGATCATTCCAACTGGCGTAGGTTCTCAGAACGATGAAACGGCCCTTAGCGCATACATTACTGATCTGCTCGCCGCTGTTGGCGATTTGGCCCGCGGCCCCCCTCGCGGCCGAGGAGACTCAAACTGCCGAGTCCGCGAAGAGTGATTCCGCGGTCCCGCCTCTGACCATGATCGAGGCGGTTAATCTGCTGCCGGCTGCGTATCGGCCCGACGCGGTCAAATCGCTCGGCGCGGCGGAGCAGAATCAAAGCGAATTGATCGTCGCAATTCAACGGACTCCCATCGCGCAGCGTGAAGCAATGGCGTATTTAATCGCTCATATGCCGCCCGAAGATTTGACCAAGCTAAAGGCTGACTTTCTGCTCGAAAACGTCGACTACGCCTGTCGAGCGCGGCAGACGGCGGCCTGGGGCAAAAACCTGCCGGATGAATTGTTCTTTGAATATGTGCTTCCGTATGCGAATCTCAACGAGCGACGGGATAATTATCGCAAAGATTTCCACGACAAATTCTTGCCGGCGGTGCAGAACTGCCGGACACCCGGCGAAGCCTGTCTCGCGCTCAACAAAGCCGTGTTCGCCGATCTGAACGTCAAGTATCATCCCACCAAGCGTCCGAAGCCGGATCAAAGCCCGTATGAATCTACGCAAGCAGGTTACGCGTCGTGTACCGGCCTGTCGATTCTGTTGGTCGACGCTTGTCGCGCGGTCGGCGTGCCGGCCCGAGTCGTCGGCACGCAGTGGACGAAGACTCCGGGAAATCACACCTGGATCGAGGTTTGGGATCGGCAGTGGAATTATCTCGGCGCTTCTGAGATCGGCGAGCTCAATCAAACCTGGTTCGCCGGCAATGCCTCCCAAGCCGACGGGTCGAAGCTCCCGACGCGCATCCACGCCGCCTGCTTCGCCCCGACGGGCACGTACTTTCCGTTGCTTTGGGCTCCGGATAACAAAGATGTCGCCGCGCTCGACGTGACCCCCTTTTACACCCGCCGGTCTCACGTCACGGTTAATATCGTGGACAAGACAGGCCCCCTTGCGGGAGGCGAACTGACAATTCGGCACAAGGGCCACATCGTCGCGGCCGACGTCGGCGCGAGCAAGTTCAAATTCGATCTCGCTCGCGGCGAAAAGTATTCGGCGGAGTTCAAAGTCGGCAATGAACCGCAGATCGTGCGCGAATTTGAAATTCGCGCTGAAGGATCGTCGGATATTACGCTCGATTCTATCGGCCGGGAAATAAGTGTCCGATGAATCAACCCGGCGATTCCGATGCTACGCCCGGCCCTTCGCGGCCGGAGAAGCTGACGGTTGAGTTCTACGAAGAGCCTGACGGAATCGCCGTCCACAAAAATCGGGGAGGCGGGCCGGGCTGTTTTTTGCTCCTCTGGCTCATCGGCTGGTCCGTAGGCTGCGTGGCGCTGATCGGCGTCGTCGTTCACGAACCGTCGATCGGAATGTTGGCCTTTGCCGTCCCCTTTTGGGCGTCGTGGTTGGCGGTCGCGAGTTTCTTGGTATGGATCAGGTTCGGAAAAGAGACGCTGCTGCTCCGCAGAGACAAGGCGCTCTTTCTGCGGACGGCGATCGTCAAGATCTCATCCCGGTTTGTGCCGCGCGAGGAAATTCGATATTTCCGCGAGTGCCGCAGCAACCAAACGGAAAATGACGTTCCCCTGCGGGGCATCGAAATGGTCACGTTGGGAAAGCCGCTGCGATTTGCGTTTCGCCTGCCCGACTCGGAACGCGAGTGGCTCGTTTTCCAACTCAATCGGTATCTGAGAACGACCGGCCCCCTGGTGCAGCGGAAGGCTCTGGAGTTGGCGGCGCCATCCGCCGAGGGCGTAATAAACGACGCCGCAATTTGCGCAGAGACGTCCGACTCATGCGAGATGCTCACCTACGAGCATACGAGCGCCGAGCCGCCGTCGGACAGCGATTGGCGGCTCACGGACGAAGTGGATTTTTGGGAGATTTCGCAACAGGGCCGATTGAGCATCGGGACAATTTTGGGAGCGGTTTTCATCAATCTATTCTGGAATGGCGTCGTCTCGGTATTCGTTTTATTGTTGCTGGGCGTCATGCCGAACAACATCCGGCCCCAGGGTATCGAGTGGTGGGGACTGTTCGTCTTCTTGATTCCCTTCGAGGCGATTGGCCTGGTCATGGTTGCGGCGCTGGTCCTGGCGGTGCTCGAGCCATTTCGCCGCACGGCGTGGCGATTCGAGCACGACCGGATAACGAGCCAAACGCGTTGGCCCGTCTTTCGCCGCACGCGAGCGTGGGAAGTCGATGAGCTAGATCGTTTGGATTTGCGATGTTTAAGCGGCGATCCACCAACCTCCAAGCGTCTGGCGGATATCGCCGCCACCACGCTTCCTTTCGCGTTGGCGCTGGTTGCCACTGGCAACGTGGACTTGTGCCGAATCGAGAACCTCACCGAAGGGGAAGCCCGCTGGCTGGCCCGTCTCGTTTTGGAGCGACGCCCGACGTGGTTCGCGAAGTGACTCGGCCGGCTCGGCCCCAAGCCGCGTTACTTGATATCGATCTCGCAAGGCAGCACCAGCGCCGCGCGCTCCGAGAACATTCGCCTAATCCGGGCGAGCTTAGCCAAGCCCTCGGCCAGTTCCGGCGCCGCCGATTTGAGCCGTGTCTCGGTCGACGAGCCGCCGAAGAGGTTTTCCAAGAACGACTTCGGCTTCGGCAGATTCAAGCGATCGACGGCGTCTTCCGCCTTCAGTCCGGCCATCGACTTGGCTTCCGCCACGGCGTCATCGAGCGTGCCTAGCTTATCGGCCAGCTTGTTGTTCACGGCCTGCTTGCCCGACCAGACCCGCCCCCCGGCCAAGTCTTCTTGCAGCTTTTTGAGCTCGATCTTGCGTCCCTCGGACGCCTTGGTCGTGAACTGCCGATAGATGTCGTGCATGCTCTTCATCCAAGCGTCGCGCTCCGAGGGGCTGAACGGCTCGTCCATCGATTCCAGACCGCTGTTCTTGCCGCGGCTGATTACATCGGTCTTGATCCCGATCTTGTCGAACAAACCCTTGAGCGCGACCTTGCCGCCGACGACGCCGATCGAGCCGGTGAGCGTCCCCGGCTCGCAGAAGATTTTCTTGGCGCCCATCGCGATGTAATAGCCGCCGCTCGCGGCCGTGTCGCCCATGCTGGCGATAATCGGTTTTTTGCATTTGACGATTTCGCGCCACATGAGGTCGCTGGCCAGCGCCGATCCGCCGGGGCTATCGATTCGCAGCACGATGGCCACGACCTTGGAATCTTCCTCGGCTTGATGGATGGCTTTGATCAACGTATCGCCGCCGAGCGAGGCCTCGTCGAACAGCCCGCCGCCGCTTTCGCCTGAGTTGATCACGCCGACGGCATAGATGACCGCGATCTTCTTGTTCTTGCCGCTCGTTTGAGGCGTCTCGATGCCCATCACCATTTGCATGAACTTGATCATGCCGGCGAAGCTCGACAGGTCGGCGTCGACTTCTTTCTTGCCGTAATCTTTCACGAGCTTGATTTCGTCCACTTTGAGGGTTTTGGCCAAATCGTCGCGGAATTGGTCGATGTACTGCACGCGATCGATCAGCCCGGCCTCTTTGGCGCCGGTGGCCGTGAGCAGCCCTTCGTCGATCAGGTCCTTGACCTTGCCGTGATCCAAGTGGCGATCGGCGACGATCGTGTCGACCAATTGGGCGTAAAAATCGTCGATGACCAGCTCGAATTGCTTGCGAAACTCGGGACTCATGCCGCTGCGGGTCATCGGCTCGGAAGCGCCCTTGTAGGCGCCCATTTGCATGATCTCCGCCTTAACCCCCAGCTTGTCGAGGAGGTCCTTGTAGAACGTCAATTCGGCCCGGACTCCCATCACGGTTAGCGTCCCGCTCTCGGGCATGATGATTTCGTTGCAAGCCGAGGCGATCAAATACTGCTTCGAGTCGGCCGAGCGAACATCGGCATACACTTTCTTGCCAGCCTTGCGAATCGCGGCGATCGCAGCGCGAATCTCGTTGACCTTCGCGCGGCCCACCTCGGGATCGCGGACTTCGAGAATCACGGCGGCGATCTTGTCATCCTTGGCGGCTTGATTCAGTCGATCGAGAATCCGATTGAGATTCGGTGAAATCTCGGCGAAAAGCCCCTCCGCCTCGGCGCCCTCGGGATACGAGCCCTTGAGCTCGATCACGGCGACCTTAACCTTGGATTTGTCGGCCTTGGCCGGTTTCGCGTCGTCGGTTTTGGAGTCATCGGCCGCGCGAACTGTAGCCGCCGGCGCGACAAATAGGAGCAAAATCGCAATCCACTTCACACGCGACGTAAAGCGATTCATAAAAATCTCCCATTTGAGAGTTCGAGATTCAAATAAAGCCGAGACCAGAGCCCGGTAATGCACCCATCTTGACCTCAGCCCAAAGGCTTCGTCAAGCAACTCGCACCCACTAACCCGATGTGTTAGCGAGGCGGCGCGACCACACTGCCTCGCTAATGCTTCGGGTTAGTATGCGAAAACGCCTTACGCCACAATCGACCGCTTGCGGTTCACGTAGTCCCAAACCACGTAGCGATCCAAATCGTTCCCTGCCGTGAAGAACACCCGTCCCGCTGTCGATTCCGCGAGCCGATAGGCAAACTGAATATCCTCCGACGACTGCGACCAACTGGGGAGTAGAAAAATGTTGATCGTGATTCCGTCTCGCTTGCAGAGTTGCCCCTCGCGCATCGTGGCTCTACCCATTTTTCTACCCCTTGCGCTGGCCGGCGCCACCCGCCGGCGCCTGTTTCAGCCGAAGCGCTGGCAATTTCGTCGTGTCGCGAGTGAAACACGATTTTCCGTGTTTTGGGCCACTTTTTCCAAAGGTGGGGGCGAGTTTCTCGAAGGATTTCGCGCTTTTTCACCAGACGGGGGATGATTTTGCGAAGCCTGGCTCGCGGCAACCGCCGGGGCCGCGCGGCGCGGCCAGGCCAGCGTGGCGTTTCTCCCGGTGATTTTGCGAGTTTTTCGTCTGGCGTTTTGCGGCCGCGTCGCGTGCGCGGCAAACTGCAAATTTGCCCGCGAGCGAGCGAATGGCCGACGTGGTCCGAGGAAATTCACGTTGCTTGCGCCTCGATTTTGCGTTTTGAAGTGCGCCGAGCTCTGGCAGGCCGAGGACGGGCAGAGCCAGTGGCGCCGGCTTGGCGGCGCGCGGCGCGGACTAGTTGGTCGAGGCGGGCCACGATCCGCTGCCGGTCGGCGCCGGACGGAAATCCGGAGGCAATTTCCAACCCCAGGTGGCGGAGCAGCTGGCGGAGGGCGGCCCGAGTGATCGTGCGGGGCGGGCGGCGGCCATAACGATCGGGGAAGAACCGCTCCAGGCCCCAGGTGGCGGCCCGCCATTGTTTGGCGTCCTGACAGGCGGCCCGCAGATTTCGCAGAAAGAGTATTTCGGAGCCGACTTCGGCCTTGCGAATTTGATCGGCGAACGCCGGATCGCGCAGCGCGGCGCGGCCGACGGTGTCGACCGAGCAGCCGACGTAGTGGGCGGCCATGCGGCGCGTGCCGCCGATCGCGAGGATCGCGCAGATTTCGCGGCGCTTGGCGTCGTCGAGCAGCGGCTTGCGGCCGGGTTTGCTGTTTTCGTCGCTGGTATCCATGTGAGGAACTGTCGCCGGTGGTGGTTCGGGCGGGCGCGGCGGCGCCGCGCTGCTGGGCCGCATTATATAATATACGGACGTTCACCACGATCGCGGAACTGGGCCAAGCGGCGACTTCGACGTCGGGGCGCCGGCGGCCGATCGACAACCTGCTGCGCGGCAAGGCCGGATTCGCCGGCGCCGAGGATGACAACAAGGTTGGCATCGCGGCGCCTAGGGGCCGCGCCTCGCGATCCGCTCTTGCCGGCGCGGTCATGGCACTGGCAGACTTCGCTTGCCAGTGCCACCCGCCGTCCTCCCGTCTTCACTTTGCCGGCTGTCGAGCCGGAAGTCGCCATTCACTGCCCCGAAAGGGGCAAGGCGGAATCGCTGCTCAAAGCGAGCATCCTCGAAAAGCTCGAAAAACGGTCCAATGGCCAACTCCTAATGCTGAAGTTCACGCTGCCCGACCATGATGATTTCTCCGCCGATTGCCTCAGGCATCCCCGCATCGTGCAAGTCGTCGCGCTGTCGCGCGGGTCCAAGAAAATCAACAGGCCTACTTGCGATCGTTGTCGTCGGCAGCTATTTTCAGGGAGCGCTCGATTTTCCACCGTGCGCAACAATTTGGCCGTCAAGATTCGATTAACGCAGTCCTGAATCGCTGAATTGGCCTCCACTTGGCTTGGCTCTCGTCCTCCGAGTAATCGCTAATGAATCGAACCGTTTTTCGAGTTTAGAATAACGGCTCATTCCCTCTTTCCCATTCGGGATACTGTAAGACTCCTTCGTCGCCTTCAGCGCAGAAAAAGTCTGCACCGGGTACTTCCGCTGGCAGTTGCTCGTGTCGACATCGATTACCGGCGGATCACACCTTTTCCAACCAACTGTTGATGAGCAAATTTAAATTGGTCAGACTCGTCTCGGATGAAAGCAGGGCGCCATCGCGCCGGTTGACGAGCGGTGATTCGCCGGCAGTTCTGCAAGTCCGCGACACCCGCCTGTTGTATTCGCTTCTTCACTCGATTAATCACACGTTGCCGGTGATGGCCTGCATATTCTCGGCGACGTGCGTCTGCTTACTTTTCAATAGAGCTTTTGCCAGCGAGTACGTCTTCAACGCACCGACCGGCGATTGGAACCAAGCCGCCAACTGGACGCTTGCTGGCGGTGGCACACAAGCAATTCCAGGTCTAGTCGATTCGGCGATGATTGCTGGTGGCGATTTAATACTACAGCGCCAGGTTCCTCTTGGTGAATCTGTCGGAATCGGCGAGACTTGGTTGGGGTCGGAGGACCGGCTCATGATCGCCTTCCCGGAGAACCAGGTATGGACGCCGTCGAGATTCGTGGTTTGAAACCGAAGTT
>JBBQWR010000058.1:0-28532 GCA_038210495.1 Pirellulales bacterium | reverse complement strand
CGTCCAGCAAGTGGACCATGCCAATTCACCATTGGAAGCAAGCCCTCAACCACTTCGCCATCCTGTTCGAGAACCGCATGCCCGAGCACAGCGGCAAATGATATGCCCTGCTCGACTGACACAAAAACTATTACAGGCTCCCGATCGTCGAGCCAACTGACCGATGGCACCTCGTCATTTTTTACGGCAATGCTGCTCGCAACGGCGTTCCGAGTTGCGATGACGCCCGTCTGAGCGCGATTGGCAATTTCGTGCGAAACGGCGTCTTGCATGAATTGCTCCCAAGAAGTTTCTGGGTGCCGGGCCAAGTACCCTCGCAATCGCATGGCCAAATTCCGCAAGGCATGTGAAGTCCTCGATCCGCCGAACGTCGAAGTCGCGGTACTCATTATCAAATCCCTTTGCTGTCAATGGGGACGGTCCCGGGCGGTTTGAGAGAATTACAAAAGCAACATTCGTGCCCGAACGAGCAACTCCCTTCAGCGTTAATTCTCCTGACCATTTTGATATACGTAAGCTTCTTGGCTCGTTGCCCTTAAGACGATTAGAATGGGCCAGTCCCGTCCCCGTTGACTTTTTTGCATAGGAAAAGCCTGTGACCACTCTGCCAATTCCTTTCCGCCTCGGCACTTTATTGCTCGCGGTGCTAATGACCTGCATGGCAGCCGGGCCCGACAGCGCTTCGTCGCCCAAGCCGGCCGCCGCGATCGAGAAGCCCAACGAGTCGGAAAATACACCAGCCTTCGACCCGACCGACCGCTATGCGCCGCAAACGATCGAAGGCTGGAAAGTCCTCGTCAATCGGCGATTGATCGACGAAGCCCATCGGCAAATTCGCGAAAAAACTCTGCGGCTGTTGGAAGATCATTGCTATCGAATCGGCCGGGTCATCCCTGCCGAGGCGCTGGCCCAACTCCGCAAGATCCCGATTTGGGTCGAGCTATCCGATCCAAAATTTCCCTGCATGTGCTATCACGAATCGGCCGATTGGCTCCGCGAACATGGATTGAATCCGGAAAAGGCTGGCGGCGTTGAGATTGCGAACCCCGTGAATTTCTTGAACTGGACCCACGAGCAGCCGTGGATGGTTTTGCATGAGCTGGCGCACGGCTACCACGATCAGGTTCTGGGTTTTAACCATGTCGGAGTCGACCGCTGTTACCGTGACGCGGTCGCGGCGAAGACCTATGAGTCCGTTCTGCACTGGAACGGGCAGATGACGCGGCACTACGCGCTCAGCAACGCCAAGGAGTATTTCGCGGAAGCGACCGAGGCGTATTTTGGGACGAACGATTTTTATCCGTTCGTGCGAGCGGAACTGAAGACGCACGATCCCAGGATGCACGACTTGTTGAAAGTCGTGTGGGGCGTGGACGGCGCGGCGGTCGACGGATCGCGTGAGAAAGCGAGACTGAAAGAACTGCCAACGCCTAAGCCCCCAGCGGTTCCCTAATCGCTACGCCGGACATCCGAGGGGCGTGGCTCTTTCTGGCGCCCGGCCGAGCCAATCTTCGACCACCGACAACAAAAACGGGATAAGGTAGGACATATAGGGCACGCGCCACTCGGGCCGATTGCCGACTTCCTCGAACGCATCGGCGAAAACCGTAACATCGACGCCCAGAAGCAAGCGAACCATTCGCACAGAATCCATCGCGATCGCCGTCAAGTCGGCAGGCGGGGACGACAGGATGGCCGCCGCCGTGTGCTCGATTTGTTCAAATTTTGACAATGGCCAAAGTGGCGCCACGTCGCCGGCCCAGTGCAGGGATCTGACCCATTGTGCGACTTCGCCCAACAATTTACGGCTGGCTGACGCATCAATACGGCCCATATTCCCGGGTAAGCGTGAATGGTCCATGGAATTCTTTCTCGGGCGACTAAGCTCGCCGTGGCAAGTGTCGGTTTGTGATCCAATCAACGTGGTCACGCCCGATAGCGAATCGCAGGCCGCGATCGCTTTTTAAAGGTCACCACGCCGGAGAAATTCCAGTCCGGTGGGTTGCGAAGACCCAGGCAGAAAGAATTTAGCAGGATTTTTTGCCATTTTGTGGCCAAACACTTGACGCCCGTGCTAGTTCGATTTAGTATGAGCCGGAGATGTAACCCATCCGGCAAAGACCTCTGCGAGCCGCAGAGTCCCGCGATGCGGAAAAAGCACCGAACGAAACAGGTTAAGACTCATGAAGACCCAAGTCCGCGCTGCGGTGGTTATCCACTGGCGCGACTCACCAGGAACTCTAATTCCTGTGACTTGGTGAAGTCGAAATCGGACCAACGCGATTGAGTTTGACGTTGCATAGCAACTCGAACGCTTTGGGCTTTGTTGGCCGGTTAACGCTGTGTTTATCTTCTGCGGTTACAATCCGCGTCTTTGGCTCGCGATTCGTCCGGCCACGTTGAATGAGTGTTTGCCTTCTGGCTTTCGCTTTTTAAAACGGCCCCCGAATCGCGGCGAATGGTTTTGACGGCCGTTCGAGGCTTTATCGCGAGGCACGCAAAGGTGTCTCCAACCTCGATTTTTCGCCCGATTCTTCTATCGCCTAGGCCAATCCGACGATCGGTCATTCGACGCTTGCAGCCCTAACGGTGGGCCAAGCACGGACCGCAAATCGTCGTCTGTGGATTGAGCGGCATCTTTCCGTTTGCCCCCGGCAGCGGCGTCGCTCGTCCCCTTCTTTCAGTCGCGCGGGACAGCGGCTTCGCGCGAATCCCCCAGCTAGCAAATCGCGGAGAGGAACGACCTCAATCATCAATCACACGAAAGCTCACACGAATATGAACGCACCCCAATACCACATCGGATCGACCCAAGTTCGAATCGCGGCCTGTCTCGCGGCGATCGTCGCGCTGCTCTGCGGCCCGTCCGTCGCTCGCGCGGCGACCATGTCCTATAGCTTGTCGATGTCGAACGACTACGGCTGGATCCAAAATCCGGCGAGCGACATGGCTCAAATGGCGGCCAAAAACAAAACCTCGGCCGTAATCGCCACGCAGTACAACAATCCGATTCTGGAACTCACCAATACCTCGGTCAGCGCCAATATCAGCGACGTCAAGCTGATCGTGAACGATCCGGACAGCGCGATCAACGCGCTAAAAGTCTTACAAGGTCCGCCGGGCGCTCACGCCGTGGGCCAATTCGCCAATGCCGTTTGGGGTTCCTCGACAAAGACCATTGAAATTGCGCTGCCGACTCCGCTGGCGCCCAATGCGTCGCTGTTCTTCACGTTGAACTTAACGCCCACCGCCGGCGCCTCGGCCACCTGGATGCCCGGTTTCCAAAATTCGCTGTGGTCGTCCAGCACCGTCAGCCCGAACACCAACGCCAATTTGGCGGTGACGTACGTCGATCCGTCCAATGGCAACGCCACGTCAGTCTCGAATCTCCAACTGACGAACGATCCGAACCAGATGTTCATTCAGAGGCTGATGTCGACCTGCTGCAACAGCAATACGGCGGCTTCGACGCTTTTGAACGCCTCGATCGGCGGCCCGTCGATCGTAACGCCGGAGCCGGCGAGCGTTGTGCTGATGATGCTCGGATCGCTGCCGCTGGGAATCGGCTTTTGGCGCAATCGCAGGAAGTTGGCCGCCGTAAAGCAAGCTGAAGCGATCGCCTAAACGAAATACACGGCGCAAACTAGCTGGTATTCATGCGTTAAACATGTAAACGCGCGTCGCGAGCGACGCGGCTAACGGGGAACATCTACTTGTGCGGGCGTAGTCTTGGCAAACTTTGCCGATTACGGCCCTTCTGGCGGTCATTCTGGCCGCTCTGGCTATGCGGATCGTGCCGAAATTGCCGAAAAAACGGCAAGAGCCGGTCCTAACGAAGCCGATACTTTGGAAAGCCTGGGTGAATGTTCGCCCGGCCGGAAGAGCCTCTTATCGCAAGCACTGCTGGCTCTCCTACCCGCGCTTTGGCATAGGCGGTCGCCACCTGCCGACCGGCTTCGTTCGATGAACAAGGGGGAATCACACATGACCAATTGGGCCCGAGTCGCTGCGCTCGTCGCAGCCGGCGTGACACTAGGTACGATGAGTTTGCGCGCGGCCGACCGCGCGGCGTATGGGCCAACCGGCGACGCATCGCAGGTGAAATTGATCTCGGCCAACGAAGATTTTTCGCCGCGGGATGACGTGGCGCCCGAGCCGACTAACAGCGCTACCTATCCTCCGAAAAAGGCGAAGCGGCCGGCGGCCAAACCGGCGCCGAGTTCGACCGACGCCGATAGCGACGCCGATCCGACTCTCGCGCCGAAGAGTTCCACGGCGCCCCGCGCCAACTCCGCAGCTCGCCGATCCAGCGCTCAGCAGCTGGCTCAAGCCGACCCCCGCCCGGCGGTCCGCCATCGAGTCACGCCCGCTTCGGCCCGATTGAACGCCGACGGGGAGGCCATGCCGGCCCCGACGCCCAAGTCGGCCATGGCGCCGAAGTCGACCATGTCGCAGCCAATGACACCCTCTGGCCCATCCTCCGAATACAGTTCCGACGGTCACGCGATGATGGAAGGGGGCGAGTCGTGCCCCGACTGCGATTCATGCGTCAATTGCATTCACTGGTGCGGCGGCGTGGAATATCTGCTGCTCAAGCCCCGGTTCAGCAACGATAGCGCGCTCTCCACCTCCACCGTTGGTGGCGTCGGCACGCCCACCTCGACGACGGCGACAAATAATGTCGATTTTCAATACGACTACAACAGCGATTATCATGTATTTGTCGGCGTGGGCACGCAGGCCGGCGGCGTTCGCTTTGGATACTGGCGGATGCAAGACTCGGCCAACGAGTCAGCCACCGCCTCGGGCAATTTCGCCGGCGGCGCGGGAACGGCCGTGCAAGGTGTCTCGACCAGCCAGATCATCATCCCCGGTTCGACGCTCAATGTCACTTCGCACATCCACGTCGATCTCTACGACATCGACCGCCTGCAGCATCTCGAACTACCCAGCGCGGGATGCGGCGCCGGCTGGGATGTGAATTGGCTGTATGGCGTGCGGATTGGCAACGTCCATCGGACGATCGACGAGTTCGATCCGATCGAAACGGTGAACATCGGTTCGTCGTTCGTCGGTGCCGGTCCGCGAATCGGGCTGGAAGGCCATCGCAACCTGGGGGGCTCGCGCTTCTCGACGTTCGTCAGCGCCGACGCCGCGCTTCTGGTCGGCACGTTCAAGGGCAGCTTCCGCCGCACGACGCCGGGATTGCTCCAAGACACGGTGGAAACGAACGACACGAATCAGGAACGCGTCGTCCCGAACTTCGGTCTGTCGCTGGGCCTGAGCTGGAACCCGACGTGCAACACGTCGCTCACGGCCGGCTATATGGTCGAGGCGTTCGGCGACGCGATCGGCAACAACGGGGCGTCGGGGTGCCCTACCTGTGGCACTCAGGGCAATCCCGGCACGGGAAACATCCTGTCGTTCGACGGCATCTTCGTTCGGATGCAGCACTGCTTCTAAAGACGACACGAAAAGCCGTCGCTTGGAGAATGCATCTCCAGCAATGCTCAACGATGGATGCCCCCTTAACGTGATCCGCGCAAGCGAAGACTTAAGGAGCAAGAACCATCGGCGAGCATTGCTGGAGATTTTTGTTTTCAGCCCGCATGCAAATTGAGGTGTGCTTGAGATCGTGTAGGTCAGGCACTCTGTGCCTGACAGTGAGCACTCAAGCCAACTCGAAAGACCACGGTCCATCGAGCGGATTGTCAGGCACGGAGTGCCTGACCTACCGCCCTGACCTACCCGTTACCCGCGTCTAGGCGCCCAACAGGCGCACGCGGCGGGTGCGGCGCTCAGCCCGGAGGCGAGCACGGCGGCGAGTTTCGCTGGGCTTCTCGTAATATTCGCGGCGACGCATTTCCTTCTTAATACCGCTGCGCTCCACCAATTTGCGAAAGCGGCGGACGGCTTCTTGAATCGACTCTCGATCCCGCACGTTCAACTTAACCACAAATCCTCCTTCTTTCGGCCTGGAAAATATGTCGTGGGCACGCTGCCCTCCAGCTCGACCGCCGATCTAGTCTGAGTGGGAATTAAGCATTGTATCTGTCTAGCTATCGTCCTGTCTATTCCGGTCAGCTTAATTTTGGCGCCGTAAATGCGAAGTTCGGGCGAACGGGCGAAACGGGGCAGGTTCCGCCCGACTCGCTCGAAAAGCATCCGAATAAGGGGCCGACCGAACAGGCAAAGATTGCCCCGCCGGAACGTTCGACGGGGCTCCCCGCGCGAATTTCCCCCAATCGTCGCGGTCGGCCGGTTGAATCTTTCCGCCGCTAAATCCACCGTGAGGCCAGAGCCGATGCGTGTTGAGCAGCATCGAACGACCGTCTGGATCGACGATTCGCCCGGTCGAACGGCGTGATCCGGCGCCGGGCCACATCCCAGAGAATCTCAACGATGGCGCCTGAAGCAGAGTCCGCGGAATCGCTCCTGGTCGATTTGGAGGCTCGCCAAGAAGATTTGCTGCGCCGCCTCGACGAGTTGAACGAGCGTATCGAAAAGGCGCTGGAGGTCAGTCGACCGCCGGAGATGGCCGCGGCCGATGGGTAGTTCGAGGTTCGTCGTGCTTGCGGCTTCTCGAGATTAGCTACTTGTGCAGCGTGCTTGACCCGAGCGTTGGGCAAGGCAACACTGAGTTGAACTGCCGATACTGCCCGCCGCATTCCGCTCTTGCAAGGAAATCCCTAATGGCGCGCCCCCGCCCCCTTTTTGCCGGATCGTTTTCGTACGCCTGTTTTTTGTTTGCAACCGCGATCTGCGTCACTTCGGGACGCGGCGAAAATTGGCCGCAATGGCGCGGGCCGAGTCAAAACGGCGTGAGCGAGGAAACGGGCCTTGCGACTCAGTGGAGCGAATCCAAGAACGTCGCTTGGAAGCTGCCCCTGCCCGGACCCGCCGGCGCCACGCCCGTGATCTGGGGCGACCAGATCTTTTTGACTTCGGTCGATGGGCCGGACCTGGTCCTGATCGCCGCCAATACGTCCGGCAAGCAGCTTTGGAAAAAGGTCGTCTCGAGCGGCAATCGAGATGTACGCGGCGACGAAGGAAATTCGGCGTCGAATTCTCCTTGCACCGACGGCCAGCACGTTTGGGCCATGATGGCCGACGGCGAGCTCGCTTGTTTCGATTTCCGCGGGCAGGAGAAGTGGAAGCTCGATCTTCAGCAGCGATATGGGAAATTCAAGATCCAGTTCGGCCTGACTTCCACGCCGGTGCTCGATGGCGACCGGCTCTATTTGCAACTGATTCACAGCGGCGGGCCGACGATCCTCGCGCTCGACAAGTTGACGGGCGACGAAATTTGGAAGCAAGGTCGCCCTAGCGACGCCCGAGACGAATGCGAGCAATCGTATGCCTCGCCGATCATTTACCGCGATTCGGCGCTGAGTCTGCTTTTAACGCACGGCGCCGATTTCATCGTGGCCCACCGATTAATGGATGGACACGAAATTTGGCGCTGCGGCGGACTGAATCCGAAAGGAAGCTATAACAACACGCTGCGGTTCGTGGCTTCTCCGGTGGCGGCGCCGGGACTGATCGTCGTGCCATCGGCCAAGAATGGCCCCGTGCTGGGACTCAAGCCGGACGGCAAGGGAGACATTTCCGGTGATGCATCCGAGCACCTTTGGACGCGCCCTTCGAACACGCCGGACGTCCCTTCGCCGCTGGTCCACGACGGGCTGGTGTATCTCTGCCGCGAGAACGGAAATTTGATCCTGCTCGACGCCCAAACGGGCGAGCAGATTTATGAAAAGCGAACGCATGCCGATCGCCATCGGGCCAGTCCCGTGCTCGCCGACGGCAAGCTGTATTTGACCGCCCGCGACGGCACGGTAACTGTGCTCAAAGCCGGCCGGGAATTCGAATCGCTGGCCACCAATTCGTTTGGCGAAAGCATGTCGGCCTCGCCGGCCATCTCCGGCGGAACGATTTATCTGCGAACGTTCAACGCGCTCTATGCGATTCGAGCGGCCAAGTGACCTCGGTCGCCAACTGGCGGCTGCCGCCGAATACGACGATCCGGCGCGACCGGCAAATTTGATAAGCTGGCGCGAAATTAACAAATCTTCGCGATTTCGCTCATAAAGTCCTCGACAAACCGCTTGACACCATCCGAAGGATGATTATGATTGGACGCAGGTTTGAGATTCTGTTAGGCAGAATAATCGGCCTGACAGTCGGGCGCCATGGGCCGACGAGATACTTGGCGGGCAAAAGTTTGCAAAACGCAGAACTCCCTCGGTAACTCGCCGGTCGCCCTTCGTAGCTTGAAAAGAAGCGCGGGAACCTTAACGCTTCTTTTTTCCGATTCCTTTTCGGGAGCCGGTTGACCAGCAGTGTCGCGGGCTTACTCGTGGACAATGCGTTCAACAGGCTGTGGAGAACCTCGCGTACCGGTTGGACGCAAGCGTATCCCGTTGGCCTTCGTTTAGTTCGCTCGGCGTTCTAAAACGGATGCTTTTTCTCGAGGAGGCAACCCTCGTTGGTGGCTCTGCACACGCTGTTAGGTCAGCGCGGGGTCGCCTAGACTCGCATGTTCCAATGAACGGATCGTGTGGCTGCTGCGAGAGCGGGATAAGCGAGAACTCGATGAGCCGCAGTTTTCAACCTGCTTGCCGCAGGATGCGTTTTTGCCGATTTCGCGATCGATACAACTCACCTTGCCAGGGCCACTTTTAACTGACTCGCTTCGAATCGACTGCCGTTTGCAGCCCATCGCGCGAGCTATAATCTTTGTTTTTCGCGTCACTCGCGAGAATCCTCTTTCAATCCAGCGACCGGACCCAATCGGTCTTCATGCCAACGAAGGCACGCTCAGTTTGTTCTCGTGTTCGTCATGCGCCGGCCGCTAGGGTCCCGGATCGACATGATTGCGTCTTTCTTTCTGCGCTTGCGGCGCAATTTCTAAATGGATGATTCTCAGGTGAATTCAATGGGTAAGCGGAAAAAAGGGCGCGGTCGTGGTCGGGGCGGTCCGCCGCATGGAGGTCCAGGCCAGGGTCAAGGCCAAGGCGCTCCGGGACGAATGCACGGCGGCGGCGGCAATGGCCGTCCGCGGCCGCACGGCGGTCAAAAGCGCTATGGCAGCGATATGGCGCCCCCTCCCTACCAAGATTCCGACACGGGCATCGAAAACGGCGAGCCGCTCCCCGTCGAACCTGGTAGTGGCGTGCTGGAATTGCACCCCAACGGTTACGGTTTCCTCCGCAATCCCGACAACAACCTGGTCCGCGAGCGAACCGATCCGTTCGTTCCGGGAACCATGATTGAAAAATTCCGGCTCCGCGAGGGCGTGTTGCTCAGCGGCATGGTCCAGCAGGGCCGCCGCCAGCAAGGGCCGCGGCTGAAGGAAATCATGGACGTTGACGGCATGAAGCCCGAGGATTACGCCGCCGTCAAGACGTTCGATTCGCTCACGCCCATCAATCCCGAAAGCTGGCTCCGGCTCGAGACCGGTCAACAGCCGCTAACCACCCGGGTCATGGATCTGCTCACGCCGCTGGGCAAAGGACAACGGGCCCTGATCGTCGCTCCGCCCCGCACCGGCAAAACGATCATGCTCCAGCAAATCAGCCATGCGGTCGCCGAAAATTATCCTGGCGTCAAACTGATCATGCTGCTCGTCGACGAGCGCCCTGAAGAAGTGACCGACATGCGCCGCTGCGTGCGCGGCGACGTGATCGCCAGCAGTCTCGATCGCGACGTGGAGAGTCACGTCCGCCTATCTCAACTGGTTGTCGAGCGCTGCAAGCGGCTGGCCGAGATGGGTAAAGACGTCTTTCTGTTGATGGACTCGATTACCCGAATGGCCCGCGCGTTCAACAAGTGGGTCGGCAACACGGGGCGCACGATGTCGGGCGGCGTCGATATCAAGGCCTTGGACATTCCAAAAAAACTGTTCGCCACGGCTCGCGTATTCGAAGAAGGGGGCTCGTTGACGATCGTCGCCACGGCTCTGATCGACACGGGCAGCCGGATGGACGAGTTGATTTTTCAGGAGTTCAAAGGCACCGGGAACATGGAGCTCGTGCTGGATCGTAAATTGTCCGATCGCCGGGTTTGGCCCGCCATCGATATTTCGCAGTCCGGCACGCGGCGCGAGGAGAAACTGCTGGCGCCCGATACATTGCACTCGGTGACCATGCTCCGCCGCACCCTATCGACGATGCATCACGTCGATGCGATGGAGCAACTCACCAAGCAACTCGGCAAATTCAAGTCGAACAAAGAGTTCGTGCAGTTGATCGCCGGCTCGCGCGGAATGGACTAATCGCCGGGCTGTTTTACATAGCCGCGGGATCCTACTGCGCAGAATTGAATTTTTGCCGGAATGCTACGCCGCGCGAATCAACTTGGCCGGCGCATCGGCGTCCGTGGCCCTGTTATCCTCCGTCAGCGTCGCATGCCAAGTCAGCCATCCAACGAACATCAGCACGCCAACCGGCTCGAGTGCAATTGACGCCGGCACGAACCGAGTGAGCAATCGTTCGACACCGCCGACTCCGAGGATGTAAGTCGTCCCGTACGCCAGCACGGCCCATCGTTCGCCGCGACGATTCTCGATCGACGTCAGCACGGCCCAGGCCAACGAAGGGGCGATGATGTTATACGTCAGCCGTTCCGTGCCCGGGCCGAAAAGCAGTTGCCAAGCGCTCCAGGCAGCGATCGTATAAATCGCGAGCCGCCGAACCGAAGCGATTCGGCGGCGCTGCCACACGCACCACGCTAGCACTAGAACAGCGGCCGACAATTGCAGTCCGGCGTAAGCTCGCTTATCGACCGGCGAATGAATCTGCTCCCAAAGCGTCCATGCATCACGGTAGCCAGGAAAGCGAAAGTCGTCTCCTTGTCGGCTCGTCAAGCAGTGAGACCACTGGCGGTAGGATTCAGCCACATCCGCCGTTGATTTGGTTAAATAGGGCACGGCGCCCAAAACCGCGGCGCCAATCGCGACACGAGCCACTAGTCGTTTTGGCCACTGCACCGTGAACAATCCCGCCACGACGACGGGCCAGATCTTGATGTAAATCGGCGCCGCCAGATAGGCCGCTCCTCGCCACCAATTCTGTCGGACGACCGCCGCGGCCGCCAACAGGACCAGCGCCATCAGAATGGCATTGCTTTGCCCCGACCAGACGCTCCGCACCGTGCCCACTAACACGAGCAATTGAAATGGTCCTTCGGCGTCCGGCGATAGCAAGCCGACGTCCCGTTCCCTCTCCCCTTGGGAGAGGGCCGCGGTGGGGGCCGCTCCGTTCACGCCTTGACTGAGCACATCCCGAAAAAACACCTTCAAACCCCACGCGAGCAATCCCACGCTAGCCCAAGTCCAAAACACTCCTCCCAGCCAATCCGGCCAGACCGCAAAGGGAGTCATCAGCACGGCGAACGTAGGACTGTAGTAGTAGGCCCGATTCTCGTACATCGATTGGCCGGACCACCAATCACGGCAAGCATGGGAAAACGCCGTGTAGACGGTGTGCAACTGCGGTTCGGCGATCGTCTTGATGCTTGCCGCGACCGCCAGCACGATCCAAGCCGTCAGCGCGATGCGTCGCCACAAGTCGGCGCGACTCGAATTCATAAGTTGGGATTCCATATGTAGGCTGGCAGCCCACCCTACTTTTGTTGAGGCGGGTCTTTACCGACGGGCTCGGGCGAACGGAACGACGCCTGCCGAAGGCTGGGATCGAACATTCGCTTTGGCGCCGCCGACTTCGGCCCTGCTGCTGCCGCGACGGGTGATTCAAACGCGGCCGGTCGCACGCTTGGATCGAATTTTCGCGGCTCCGCGGCGGCCAGCGCCGCATCGACGCGCTTTCCCACGATCACTCGCTTGACGGCTCGCTGTTGATGCTGTCGATCGCAAGAAATCTCGCCCTCGACTTGCCACGCAAACGGTAGCTCGGGCAGTGTCTCGCGATCCCAGGTGAAGCAAAAATAATCGAACTTCGGATCGAGGTCTTGCGGGGCAGCCGGCCATTTTTGCAGCTCGACGGGATCCTGGTAGTAATAGGTGAACAAAGTTTCGACCATCCCAAAGCTGACGAGCCGAGTGTTTGCCGGCAACTTCTCTTTGAGCTGGGCGATCGCCGGCCCAGCTTCTTCGCTCAGACGAACCATGCCGTTAATCACCAGGACGATGAAAAACACGCCGACGAACGCGACGCTGCCGGCCAGCAGCCCATACCCACGGCCCTTCCAAGACGTCGCCAGGCCGCTAGTAATCATCACGCTCCCGGACGCGATCGCGACCGAAAGAAACAGCGCCGCGAATGAATTTGATTCGGCCAAGGCGGTGACCCGAAGCGCGCCAATCCAGGTCGCTCCGGCGATGCTCAGTCCCGAAGCCACCGCGGCGGCGCCAAAGAGCGTCGCAAAGACGCGCCAGCCACGTCGCAACAATGTCCCGGCGGCCGGTTCCAGAGCCCGCTCGAATACCAGCCCCGCCAATAGCGCCAGGCAAGGAAAGACGGGCATCATATACCGCTCTTTCGCGCCGGGCGTCAACCAGCACGTCGCCCCGCTGACAGCGATCGCGATCGACAAGAAGTTCACCAGCGGCGCCACGTCGGCAATAGACCGGCGGAATCCACGACTGAAATAGGCCGACAACAGCGGCGACCAAGGCAGCGTCGCCACCAGAACTCCGACCGGGTACAGCAGGGCGTGCAACGCGATCGTTTGCCAGCGAGTGTCCTCAAACCGCAGCCCTACGTCCCCCAGCCAAATCGCTTGCACCGCCGGCCAACCCATTCGCGAGGCAAACGGCGCCTGCCAAGCGCCGACCACCAACACGAAAGCGATCAATCCAACGACGTGTCGCCAGTTGAATAGTGCTCGCCATTGGCCTTGTCGGATTAAATAGAGCGCGACGGCCGCGCCAAAATACGCCGGCGCTTGCGGGCCTTTGACCAGTGCTGCCAGCGCCGCCAAGGAGTAGCCGGCGACCCACGCCCAGGCCCCAGGCCATTTGCGGCTGTAACCCCAATGCCAAATCAAGAGCGCCGCGCTCAAGAGCAGCGTGAACGTCGCCTCGGACTCCGCGAGCCGTCCCAACTGCAAGACCATTCCCATCGTCGCGAACGCCAATCCGGAGGCGAGTGCCCCCAGCGGCGTCATGAAACGTCGCCCATAACCATAGATCAGCAGGGTCGTGAGCCAAGTGGCCAATACGCTGGGCAATCGCACGGTCCAAAGCGTCGGGCCGCCGGAAAGCCACATTAGCCCGGCGATGGGATAGCTGCCCAGCGGGGGCCTACTCAGAAAGGGTTCGAGCTGTTGTCGGGGCACGATCCAGTCGCCCGTGCGCAGCATCTCCGTGGCCACCTCGGCGCGGCGAGTTTCCTCGCCGCGAATCGGCAAATCGGTCAACCGACTGCCATAGATCGCCGCCGTAATGACCGCTAGCGCAACCAACTGCCACTCCCAGAGTTTGGGCTGACTTAACGACAGTGGCTTCGCGTCCGATGGAACCATCGATTGAGCGCCTATTGCGACTTCGAGGTGTCGAAAAATTATTCCGGGAAATGCGGCAGACTATCGCAAAATGGGGAAAATTACGCAAGACAACTCGCCCGGCGGGTCGGGAGCCGCGAAGGGCGCCACATAGCCGCGGCATCCTGCTGCGCAGTACACGGATGGCCCGTGAGTTGCCGCTGCCCAACGGACGATGATCGTGGGAGTTTTTAGGTCGTCGACAACGATACCTCTGCTCTGCGGTAGCCGCTCGGTACTACGCAGCAGGATGCCGCGGCTATGGGACCGAGCCTTCGGCTTGGCCGTTTCCCGAAAAATTTCGAGCTAATTCTTGTTTCGCCCTTCGCCGTATTTAGAATGAAGGCGATGGATCCGGTCATGTCCATTGGCTGCTTGGCGGGCGGCCGTGGCTCGGCGAAGTGAATGCCGGGCACTTCTGTCGTCGCCGGTCGCCGGTTGTTTTCAGCGGAAGGATCAAGCGCGAACGCCTACCCGTATGCGATCGACCGGCCCATTTCACGGAGGGCGAAGGCTGCTGTCTTTTTGCCGTTTGCGCAAGGCGTGAGCTTGGAGTCGTGACCCATGGCGCTGCTGTCAATTCTGGATCGCGAGCGTACGATCGCCCCCGCGCGCTTTAGCCGCTGGCTGGTGCCCCCCGCCGCCCTGTCGATCCATCTGGCGATCGGGCAAGTGTATGCGTTCAGCGTCTTCAAAATCCCGCTGGAGAAGGTCTTCTTTCCGGAACGACCAACGAAGGGTCTATCGACTGAGATCGGCGCCATTTTCAGCATCGCCATCGTATTCCTCGGTCTGTCGGCGGCCGTGTTCGGCAAGTGGCTGGAACGCGTGGGGCCCCGAAAGGCAATGCTCGCGTCGGCATGTTGCTTTGGTGGAGGTTTTTTGATCGGCGCGCTCGGTATCTACTTGCGTCAACTGCCGATCGTCTACTTGGGCTACGGCGTGCTTGGCGGTATCGGACTCGGGCTGGGCTACATTTCTCCCGTATCGACGCTGATCAAATGGTTTCCGGATCGCCCCGGCATGGCGACGGGGATGGCGATCATGGGGTTCGGGGGCGGCGCCATGATCGGCGGTCCGCTGGGTCAAATGCTCATGGCCCATTATCACGAGTTGAATCCGAAAAGTATCGGGGTGATGGAAACCTGGATCACGATGGGGCTCGTCTACTTCGCCTTCATGCTCTATGGCGTCACCACGGTCCGTTTGCCGCGACCGGGTTGGGCGCCCGAGGGCTATGTGCCCGCCGCTCAGCCGAAGAAGTTAGTGACTACGGCCCATGTGACGGCCGACAATGCCATCAAGACTCCGCAGTTCTATCTGCTCTGGGCGGTTCTGTTCCTGAACGTCACTGCCGGCATCGGCATTTTGGAACAGGCCTCGCCGATGATTCAGAATATGTTCGGCGTCAAGGATTTCACCGCGGCGGGATTCGTCGGCCTGCTTAGTCTTTTCAACATGGGGGGCCGGTTTCTGTGGTCGTCGCTGTCGGACTACATCGGCCGCAAGGCGACCTATGCCATTTATTTCATTTTGGGGGCGTGTCTCTATGCCGCGATCCCGACGACCGGCAATCTCAATAACCTCATGCTCTTCGTCGGTTGTTGCGTGGTAATTATGTCGATGTACGGCGGCGGATTCGCGACGGTTCCGGCGTATCTCCGCGACCTGTTCGGCACGATGCAAGTCGGGGCGATTCACGGGCGATTGCTTACGGCATGGTCGGCGGCGGGTGTCGCTGGTCCCGTGTTGATCACGAAACTGACTCAGTGGCAGAAGGACTCGGGTGTGGCCGGCGAGCACGCTTATAATTTTTCGCTGTACTTGATGGCCGGTTTGTTGGTCGTGGGCGCCATTTGTAATTTCGCAATCACGCCGGTCGACGCCCGGTTTCAAGAAGGGAATCGAGCGGATCGCGAGATGGCCGGTTTGCCGCCGGCGGCGGGACGCGGCGCCGCTGCCGGGCGTCCAAGTTAAGCAAAGTCAATTCAAAATTAGCGAGGCAATACGATGAGCGATCTATCGATGCAACGGCCATCGGAGCGCGAGGCGACTTCTAACGGCGTGTTGGTTTGGCTTCTGGTGAGTTGGCTTTGGGTCGGCGCGCCGCTCGCCTTTGGCGTATGGCAGACCCTCATGAAATCGGCGATGCTGTTCCAAGCGCCCGCCGCGGCGGGGCAAAATGTTGGTCACAAATGAATCGGACGAACTCTTTCGATGAGAAATCGGGCGCCGAGAGCGACGCTCTTGTCGCCCGTGCGAACGGTAAGCCCTTTCGTCAGTCGACCGATGGGCCGCCACCCAGATCGTTTGTGGAAGTGTCGATCGATAAAGTTTTGGCCTCCGGTCCGATCCAGCGGCGGTCCGACTTTTTGGCCGTTGAAGAGCCGCTGGAAATTCGTCTCGGCTATAACGACGACGACGTCCGCGAGCAGCGAACCATCTCGATCACGATGCGCACGCCGGGCCACGATGCCGAACTGGCGGCGGGGTTCTTGTTGAGCGAAGGGATCGTTCGTAGCGTGAGCGAGATCGAACGAGTGTTGCCGTGGGGACCGCCAAGTGGAGAACTTAAGCTCCAAAATGTCGTGCGGGTCGAACTGCGGCCGGACGCGATCGTCGATTTGAAGCGGCTGCAGCGGCATTTTTACACGACATCTAGCTGTGGGGTTTGCGGAAAGACGTCGATCGAAGCGATCGAGATGGCGGGGCCTGTTTCTTTGCCCGTCGATCGACCGCGAATATCGGCGGAGGCCATTCATCGGCTTCCCGAGCGCCTTCGCCAAGCGCAAGCCGTGTTCGACCGAACCGGCGGATTGCATGCGGCTGCTCTTTTCGATTCCGCAGGCTCGATTGTGGCGGTGCGAGAGGATGTCGGCCGCCACAACGCCGTCGACAAATTGATTGGCGGCCAGTTTCTGTCGAGTCGGTCCGGCGATTTGGCGACGACGCCTTGGAATCTGAACGACCTGGGTATGTTGGTCAGCGGCCGGGCCAGCTTCGAACTCGTGCAAAAGGCCCTCATGGCGGGAATTCCAATTTTGGCGGCGGTCGGCGCTCCATCGAGTTTAGCGGTACAATTGGCGCAGCGGTTTGAACTCACGCTGCTGGGTTTCGTGCGCGAAGAGCGATTCAATATCTACAGCGCCGGCGAGCGAATTACCGGCCCCGTATAACGTTCCCTCAAGTCGATCGATTTCCGAGGTCGGTTGCGGAGACAATGTCATGAGTTCGGTGGATAACAAGACGCAAGGCGAGCATCAGACGGCGCAGGGCGCCGCCGAAAACGAGATCGACAAGGTTCATCCGGCGCACTGGGTCGCCGACAAGAACGACGTCAAAACCGAGACGGAGTTGCATGCCGCGACGGGAGATAGCGGCGCCGCCGATACGCTTCCGTCGCCCGAGACGCATGGCGCCGGAATCGAGGCCCAGCCGCCCGAGCAATTCACCGGGCTGCACGTGACGCCGCGAGCGAAGTACGCCGCTGGGATGCCGGCCGTGGTCCAGACGATGCGGCACGTGTGGGGCGAGATGGGCGTGTATCGCGGGTCGCGCGCGCTATTGGCCTTGAATCAAAAAGGGGGCATCGATTGCCCGAGCTGCGCCTGGCCCGAGCCGGACGGCGCGCGGCACATCGCCGAATTTTGCGAGAGCGGCGCCAAGGCGATTGCTTGGGAAGGAGACCGAGATCGCGTATCGGCCGACTTCTTCCGGCAATGGAGCGTTGCCGAGCTATCGAAGAAATCGGACTATTGGCTGGGCATGCAAGGCCGGCTCACCGAGCCCATGGTCCTGCGCGACGGGGCCACGCACTATGAGCCGATCTCGTGGGACGCGGCGTTCGATCTGATCGCCCGCGAGCTCAATTCTCTAGCGACGCCGGACGACGCCATCTTCTATACGTCCGGCCGCACGAGCAACGAAGCGGCGTTTCTGTATCAGCTTTTCGTGCGCCAGTTCGGCACGAACAACATGCCCGACTGCTCGAACATGTGCCACGAGTCGAGCGGCTCGGCGTTGACTCCCACAATCGGGATCGGCAAGGGAACCGTCACGATCGGCGACTTCGACCACGCCCAATTGATTCTATTGATCGGCCAAAACCCCGGCACGAATCATCCTCGAATGCTGACGACGCTCGAACGAGCTAAAGAGCGCGGCGCCAAGATCATCGCGATTAATCCGCTGCCTGAGCCTGGGCTGATTCGATTCAAAAATCCGCAGGAGGTCAACGGCGTCCTCGGCTCGGGCGTGGTGCTGGCCGACCAGTTCTTGCAGGTTCGGCTCAGTGGCGACGCGGCCCTGCTCAAGGGGCTCGCGAAATTCTTGATCGAGGAAGACGATGCCGTGCGCGGCAGCGCGCTGGATCACAAATTCATCAGCGAGCAGACCGCTGGGTTCGCCGCGCTCGCCGACGATCTGCGGCAACTACCGTGGTCAACAATCGAGCAGCAAAGTGGTCTATCACGCTCGCAAATTGTCGCCGCCGGCACGGAAATCAAAAACGCCGAGCGGATCATTTCCTGCTGGGCGATGGGCCTGACGCAGCAAAAGACGGCCGTTCAAACGATACAAGACGTCGTGAATTTGCATCTCTTGCGCGGCAGCATTGGCAAGTCGGGCGCCGGGGTTTGCCCGGTCCGCGGCCACAGCAACGTGCAAGGCGACCGCTCGATGGGCATCTGGGAGCGGCCGCGCGAGGCGTTCCTCAACAAGCTCAGCGAGGTCTGTGGTTTCGAGCCCCCGCGACATCACGGCTTCGATACCGTCGAGTCGATCAAGGCCATGCACGCCGGCGCCCCGAAGGTGTTTTTCGCGATGGGCGGAAATTTTCTCTCCGCCACGCCCGACACCAACTACACGGCCGATGGGCTACGCAAATGCCGTCTCACGGCGCAAGTTTCGATTAAACTCAATCGGGCTCATCTCGTCACCGGGCGACAGGCGCTGATTTTGCCGTGCCTTGGCCGATCGGAAATCGATGTGCAGGCGGCCGGACCGCAATTCGTCAGCACCGAAAATTCGATGGGGGTCGTCGAAACATCTCAAGGCCGGTTCAAGCCGGCTTCAGATCAACTGCTTAGCGAGCCGGCGATCGTCGCCCGCTTGGCTCGAGCGACGCTGGGCTCGCGCAGCCGCACCGACTGGCTGGCCATGGCGGCCAACTACGATTTGATTCGCGACTTGATCGCGCGGGTGATTCCCGGTTGCGAGGATTACAACAGTCGGGTGCGTAAGCCCGGTGGATTTTATTTGCCCAACATGGCCCGAGAGGGCAAATTCATCACGCCGACCGAAAAAGCGAATTTCACCGTCAGCGCTTTGCCCGATCTGACGCTCCAGCCCGGGCAATTGGTCATGACCACCATTCGCACCCACGATCAGTTCAACACGACGATCTACGGTCTGAACGACCGCTACCGAGGGATTCACAACGAACGCCGCGTCGTGCTCATGAATGCCGACGATTTGACAGAACGAAATCTGACCGCCGGGCAGGTCGTCGATATCACGAGTTACCACAATGGAAAGACTCGTGTCGCCCGGCAGTTTATCGTCGTGCCCTACGACATTCCGCGGGGCTGCGCGGCGAGCTATTTTCCCGAGGCCAACGTGCTCGTGCCGATCGATAGCGTGGCCGAAAAAAGCAACACGCCGACGTCGAAATACATCGTGATCTGCGTTACGCCGACTACCGGTCCGGTATCGAAAATCGACTACAGCCGCGTTATGTAAGAGTCATGGATTTTGATGCGGAATCTACGCGAAGATGCTTTGCGAATCTGGCGGGCCGGGCTGGACGCCGTGCGGTCCGATCGGCTGATGCGCGAGGCGCTGAATATTGAGGGTAATTGGCTATCGATCCGCGACGAAGAGCCGATCGATCTTCGCGCCGTCGAGCGAATCGTCGTCGTCGGGGCGGGCAAGGCAGGCGCCGGGATGGCGGCCGAGCTTGAGACTATCCTGGGCGATCGGTTGCTGGCGGAGAAGCAGGTGATCGGCTGGGTCAATGGGCCAGCCGACTGCGTCATGTCGCTTAAACGGATCCATTTCCATCCCGCGAGGCCGGCGGGCCGCAACGAGCCGACCGAAGATGGCGTCGTCGGCGCGGAGAAAATACTCTCGCTCGTTCAATCGCTGGGTCCACGAGACGTGTGCTTTTGCCTTATATCTGGGGGCGGGTCCGCTTTGCTACCCGCGCCGCCGGGCGGAATTACGCTGGCCGACAAACTTGCGATCACGCGGTTTCTGAGCGCCGCGGGCGCCGACATTACCGAGCTCAACACGGTGCGAAAACAGCTCAGCCGAATCAAAGGCGGGCGGCTCGCCAAGGCATGTCGGGCTGGCCGGCTGATTTCGCTCATCATCTCCGATGTGCCCGGCGACCCGCTAGACCTGATCGCCTCCGGGCCGACCGTGCGGGATTTCTCCACGCCCATCGACGCGCTGACGGTGCTAGTGCGTTTCGACCCGCACCGCTCGGCGATTCCCGAGGGCGTGTTTAAGTATCTCGAACAGCGCTCAGCGAACGACGTCGAACGATCGCCCAAGGTTAACTCAAAATCGCACCAATGCGAAGTGACGAATCTGATCATCGGTAACAACGCCGTGGCGGTCGACGCGGCCGGGATTGAAGCCGAGCGACTGGGCTACTCGGCCGCCATGATGTCGGCTACGAAGCCCGAGGGCTTTGTCGAAGAAATCGGTCGAAGCATGGTCGAGGTCGTTCTAACGATGCGCGGGCGCGCCGGCCCGGACTGCCTGATTACCGGCGGTGAAGGCAAGGTGCGACTGGTCCCCGAATCCGAGCGCGGCCTAGGAGGACGCAATCAGCAGTTAGCACTCGCCGCGCTTATTGCTTTGAACGAAGGGGGCCCCCAGGATATCGCACTCGTGTCCGGCGGGACTGACGGCGAAGACGGCCCGACCGACGCGGCCGGGGCCTTCGTCGACGCCCGAATCATCGCCGCCGCCGAGCGCCTCAAGCTCGACCCGTCCGACTTTCTCCGTCGCAACGACGCCTATCACTTCTTCAAGTCAACCGGCGGTTTACTTAAGACGGGACCGACTCACACGAACGTGTGCGATTTGCGCGTGATGACGATAGCTCGGAACAATTTCGAATGATTCGCTTGAAATGTCGCGGCCGCGTGTTGACTTTTAATAGAACATCATTAACATTTAAGTGAACAGGCGGAATTGTCGATGCGTTGGTACTTGTTTCTGTGGGATCCAGTAACTGAGAGCCACTTGGCCGACCATGACGTCACTCCGGATGAATTCGAAGACTTCGTTTGCAATCCGGATTCGGTCGGAAAAAGTCGCTCGAGCGGCCGGCCGGTGGCGTTTGGCTATACAAGTAGCGGCAGGTATTTGGCTTGCCTATACGAGTTAGTGGACGCGGACACGATTTTGCCCGTTACCGCGTACGAAATTGAAAGGTGATTCTGGACGAGGCGAAATTTATGCGAAACGCGAAGCGAGTGACCATAGTCCTTTCTGAAGCCGAGCAAACCAGGTTACGGGAATTGCGCGAGTTGATCGCCGCCGAGAAGGACGAAATCATTGCCGAGGGAAGACGTCATAAGGCGGCTCACGACGCAGCCGCGGCGCCGCTGCGCGAAGTGCTCCGACTTCTCCACGACGAACGAACTCGGCAAGGCTTGAGTCTTGCGGCGATTCAAGCCCGAACGGGCATCGCGCGTTCCGCTCTTTCACGGCTGGAAACCGACCCAGAAGCGAATCCGACCCTAACGACCGTTACGCGATACGCGGAAGCGCTGGGCAAGCATCTGCAGATCTTACTTGCCGACAGGATAGCTGGTTAGAAAGTTTGGCTCCGCAAACGACTAGTTTCTTAAAATTCTGCTCGCGGACGATGCTGTCGGCTAGTATTCTGACGGTCGTAGCCGATAGCTAACCTCGATTCGACTCGAAAAGCGAAACTTACCATGAGCGAAGTGCGCCTGATCATTCGAGACGCGAAGCGAGACATCTTTGGCGATTGCCACGGCAGCGTGGCCGAGCGGGTGGTCGCGGCGCTGAGCGCCGAACCTGAATCGATCGAGGAATTGGCGCTGGCCATGGAGCGATTCGAAGCTCCGAGGTAAGGGGGTTTTTTCCGCGGATTTCACTCCGGCATTGGTGATACGCCCTACGACGCGGGGATCGCGATCGTCGATTTGGCGGCCCGGCTGGTGGTTTGCGAATCGACGTACTTTGCCGCAGCGGAGCAAGGCTCGGTAAACTATCACGTTGGCGGCAATCTTCGCGAGGTGGCACAAGCGAGCGATGTCGCGACGATCGGCGCTCTGATCGATCCCGTGCTCGAACGTTTTCAAGAATCGCTCGAAGAGATCGCGGCCTTTCGGCCAGAATTGGAGGATCGGTGCGCCGTCCTTCAAAAGCGCCTTCGGCGATTCGTGGAACCGCCGCGAGAGGCGAGCGAGTCGGACACCGAGTTCGACGACAACAACTTCCTATTTTGAGAAGTCTGGGCGCGATCTGAAAACGATTCAGCCGGCTAAAGTAAGGCTTTCAATCCCACCACCACTGGCCCTTGGGCAAATTGTCCAAATTCAGCTTCGAACGGGCTTCGCTGACTTTGCCGTTGTCGTCCTTGAGCAGGTGCGAGGTGTCCAGCGCCTGCATCGGGCTGATCGTCACGCCGCCGCCGATGGGAGTCATCAGGTGCGTCCCCTTCCAGATCGCGTTGACGGCCGACTCGACCGTTTTGGGCGCGGTGAAGGTTTCGGTAGGCACGGTGGCTTCTTCGCTGAAGGTGGTCATCGGCCACTGGGCCTTGCCGCGGAAATCGTGCTGCTGAATGAAAGCGGCCGCGACGGACAGGTCGATCAGATTTCGCAGTTGAGAGTAGACCGGCATCACGGCGGCCAATTGCGGATACTTCTTCGTGAAGTCCGTGCAGAATGCTTTGCTGGCTCCGTCGGCATTGGCCGAAGCGTGGCGCTCGCCGCCGGCCGAGACGACTTCGTCGGCGCCAACCAGCTTCACTCCATCTCCCACGAGTTCCATCGCCAGATCGTCGCCACTGACTCGCACGCAGTCGTAGTCGGGCACGAAATACCATCGCTGCATCGCGTTGCGACTGACGGCTGCGGGATTCGAGCGTTCGACCCAGCTTTTGAGCGTTGGCAGCGGGTGCTCTAGACTGATTCCGATCAGCTTCATGTGATAATCGGCTTCGACCATAACCTGAGCGAAGTGCGTGGTGGCCGGCACGCCGTAGACCGACACGTTTTGCTGGCCCAGCGCGTCGCGCATCCCGAAGATGAACCGCTCCGTGCCCTCGGCCGACGGATTGGGCCGGTTCTGGCTCAGATATTTTTGCAGTTGCGATAGACCTTCCTTCGTCGGATCGATCGAGCAGCCGATGTTTCCGGCCATCTTGCCCTTGGCCGGGAATGCACGCAGCGCGACGATTAAGTCTTGCAGTTCGACCACGGGCCGACCCGATTGAATGCCGATCGTGCGGCCCGCGATGTCGGTGACCCAACCTTCGGCCGGGCCGGCGATCACGATGTCTTTGGAATCCGGATAGCAAAAGACGTATTGAATTCGGGTCAGGCCGGCCAGATATTGCATTTCGTCGTTGGGCCGCTTGCCGCCGTCGATGCGGCTTTTGAGTTCCGCTTCGAGCCGATTCAGCGAGACCTTGCGCATCTTACTGAGGGCGGCGATTTTTGGATTGAGTTCGGCCTTGGCGGCATCGAGACGAGCACGGCGGAGCTGGCCCGTGGGGTCCTGAGCGACCTTGGTTCGCAGCACGCCATTGGCGTCGACTTCGACACCGGCGGGGATGTTGCCAACCACCTGAGCTTGTGACCGACCGGCGAAACAACTAATCGCCAAAAAACCGGCGATCGCCCATAGCGGCAAACGCAGGCGTGCCGATGGTCCCAGACGCCGATAGCTCGGAGTGAATGCCATGCCTTACGCTCCTAAATGCTCAAAAGTGACTCGGGCGCCCGGCCAGAGCGAGGCGCAAGATGTGTCAATGGTCGATGCACAGTTGATCGTAATTGGCCCGTTTTGAGAAATCAACCAAAACGGGCGAAATACCGGCAATTGAGGACGTGGGTAAAGAACCACGGCATCCTGCCGCGCCGTCACAATCCGGACAATACGGCGCAGCAGGATGCCGCGGCTATGTCGCGATTATGTCGCTGCCGCGAAACGGCGGGATTGCCCGGCGCCGGCCTGCGGCGCGACCGACTTGGGTCGGTCCACGAGCACCTTCGAGTCCCCTGGTCCGAGCAGTTCGTTGATTCGCCGCCGCAGTTCTGGCTCGACCGCGACTCGGATATTCTGACTGGTCAAGCCGACTTGATGGCCATCGTCCATGGTCAACGAAATCTTTAGCACGCAATTGCCCGGATAGCCGCGGACGATTTCGTGCAACTGCTCGAGCTGCTCGCCGCCGCGCGGGCTTTCCGCGATTCGCACCTCGATCCCTCGGGTATAACGGCCATCGAGTTGGTCGAGCGGAATTAGCTCGTTGACGATCATGTTCGCCTCCTCGCTGCCGCCGCGGCGCTCGATGACGCCCCGGGCGATCAAGATCGAATCGGCGAGCACCTGCTCGCCATATTGAGCGTAACTCTCGGGCCAGAGGATGCAGCGCATGGTTCCCTGCTCGTCTTCCAGATCGAACATCGCGTACCGCGTGTTCGTCGAGCCGGGCCTTGGATTCTTGGTATTGGAAAGCTTGATCGAGGCGATCATTCCGCCCAAATAAACCTCGGTGCGATTGGCGACCGTCGCGGCCGAGAGGGTCGAATGCGTGACGAACATCGCCAGTGTGTCGGCGTGCTCGGCCAAGGGATTGGTCGTGAGATAGAACCCCAGCACCTCTTTTTCGTTCGCCTGTTTGATGCGATCTTCCCACTCGGGCACATCAGGCAAATCGACGGCCCCGGCTTTCGCGTCAGTCACGGGTTCTTCGAAATCGTCGAACAGGCCCTTTTGGCCGGAGCGACGATCGGAGAGCGCTGAGGCGCCGGTCTGCAGGGCTCGATCAACGCCCGCCAAAAGTTGAGCCCGCCGCGCGCCGAGCGAATCGAATGCGCCCGCTTTAATGAGGCTATCGATCGCCGTTCGATTCGCCGAGGCCGGATCGACGCGACCGCAGAAGTCGAACAAGCTGCGGAATGGCCCATCATTCGCCCGGGCGGAAGCGATCGCGTGGGCCGCCTGCCCGCCGCAGCCTTTGATGGCCGACAAACCAAACGCGATTCGCCCCTCCAGCACTTTGAATTCGGCGTCCGACCGATTCACATCCGGATGCAGCACTTCGATATTCATTCGCTGGCAATCTTCGAGATGCTCTACGAGCGAATCTTTTTTCTTGAAGTTGCGGTCGTTGATGTCTCCAGAAAGCAACGCGGCCATGAACTCGACCGGGTAGTGTGCCTTGAGATAGGCCGTCATGTAGGCGATCAGCGCGTAGGCCGTCGAGTGGCTTTTGTTAAACCCGTAGCCGGCGAACTTTTCGATCATGCCGAACAGCTCGGCCGCGTCGCGATTGGCCAGTCCTTTTCGCTCGGCGGCGGCGACGAATTCGGTGCGGAATTTCGCGATCGTTTCGAGCTTCTTTTTCGAAATTGCCTTGATGCACGTATAGGCGCTAGGCAACTCGATATCGCCCAGCCCGTTGAGAATCCGCATGACCTGCTCTTGATAGACCATCACCCCATGCGTCTCTTCCAGAATCTCCTTCATCACGGGATGCAGATACTGGGCCTGCTTTCGCCCATGCTTGACCTGCACGTAATCTTCGACCATGCCTCCTTTCAACGGACCCGGGCGATACAGTGCATTGGTGGCGATGATGTCCCGAAAATGGTCGGGCTTCATCTTCTGCAAGAGGTCGCGAATGCCGCCACTTTCCAACTGGAAGACGCCCTTGGTCTCGCCCCGGCACAGCAGCGCGAAGGTCTCGGCGTCGTCGAGCGGAAATTTGTAGGGATCGACTCGCTTGCCGGTCGTCTGCTGAATGATGTCGACAGCTTTGGAGAGGATCGTGAGGTTCCGCAGGCCGAGAAAATCCATCTTCAAGAGACCGGCCCGCTCGACGTCGCCCATCGCCCATTGGGTGATGATTTCCTCTTTGTTCTGGACTCGCTGCAAAGGGACATACTCGATCAAGGGCCGATCGGCGATCACGACCGCGGCGGCGTGCGTGCCGACATTGCGCGCCAGCCCCTCGATCTTCATCGCCAAATCCAAGAGCTCGCGGACCTCGGCGTCGGCGTCGTAAGCCTTCTTGAGATCGCCCCCTTGAGCGAGCGCCTCGGAAAGCTCGATGCCCAGTTCGTCGGGAACCATCGCAACGATCGTATCGACTCGCGCGATCGGCAGTCCCAGCGCGCGGCCCACGTCGCGAATCGCCGCTCGAGACCGAAGCGTGCCGAACGTGCCGATTTGGGCGACGTTTTCTTCGCCGTATTTGTCCTTCACATACTGAATCACCTCGGCTCGACGGTCTTTGCAGAAGTCGATGTCGATATCGGGGGCCTCGGTGCGATTGATGTCCAAGAACCGCTCGAACAGCAGATCGTACTCCAGCGGGCAAACGTGGCTGAGATACAGCGCATAAGCGACGAGCGAGCCTACGCCTGACCCGCGGGCGGTGGCCGGGATGTCTCGCTCCCGAGAATAACGAACAAAATCCCAGACGATCAGAAAGTAATTCGGAAAGCCGAGCTTGTTGATGACGTCGAGCTCACGCTCGAGCCGCGCGATCACTACATCGGAAAGGTCGCCGCCGTTGAACCGATCCGGGCGATCGACGTACCGCTCTTTCAGGCCGATCAAACATAGCTCGCGAAGATACGTGTCCGGCGTCTTGTTGTCCGGCGGATCGAAGCGAGGGAAATGCCGCTGACCCAATTCCAACTCGATCTCGACCGAGTCGGCGATTCGCTGACTCTGCTGCACGGCTTCGTCGAGCCCGGGAAATGCCTCGTACATCTGCCCCGGCGAGCGAAGAAAAAACTGGTCTCCCTCCATCCGCATCCGGTTGGTGTCCGTGCGGAACTTGCCGGTATTGATGCAAAGCAGCACATCCTGGGCTTCGGCGTCTTCGCGATTGACGTAATGAGCGTCGCTCGTGGCCACGAGCGGGATTCCCATTCGGTTGGCGATTTGCACCGATCGCTCGAGCGCCAGCCGCTGGATTTCCAGCCCGTTGTTTTGAATCTCGATGAAATAGCGGTCGCCGAACACGCCTTGAAACCAAGCCACAACCTGCTGGGCGACTTGCCACTGCGCCACGTCGGGCTCGTTGCCCTTAAGCAGCGTGCGGC
The DNA here is from genome assembly GCA_038210495.1 of Pirellulales bacterium. Classification (GTDB taxonomy): domain Bacteria; phylum Planctomycetota; class Planctomycetia; order Pirellulales; family DATAWG01; genus JBBQWR01. The sequence goes on along the minus strand of JBBQWR010000058.1, from coordinate 1,698 downwards.
TTAGCTCGCCGGAGACGCACCCGCTGAGGCAAATCAGCCCTTCGCTGTGGTCGGCCAGCAACTGCTTGTCGATCCGCGGTTTGTGATAAAAGCCCTCGAGGAACGCGGACGAGGCGAGCTTGATCAGGTTCCGAAATCCAGTTCGGTTTTTGGCCAGCAGCGTCAGGTGGTAGCTGGCCTCTTTCAGCGAACCGGCGTCGCGTTTGAAACGGCTGTCGGGGGCGATGTAGGCCTCGTAGCCCAAGATCGGATTGATGCCGGCTTTTTTCGACGCTTGATAGAATTCGAGCGCCCCGTGCAGATTGCCATGATCGGTAATCGCCAGCGCGCTCATCCCGAGCTCTTTGGCCCGGCTGACGAGCTTGTCGATCGGGCTGGCGCCGTCCAGCAGGCTGTAATGGCTGTGGCAATGCAGATGGGCGAAGGGCCGTTCATTCATGGAAATTGCGAGGAAAGGATTTCCGCCAGTCGTACGAAATTCAGGGCACGGGAGACATCGTCCCGCGACTGGTTTGGCCGAGTCCCGAGACGAAATTGACAGCTAGCAGTTGACCACCGGCGAGCCAAACTTTCAACGTCAACGCTCGCGGCTCAATTGCCTTTCAGAAAAGTAGGCGGTCCTTCCGACATGGGGCAAGCCTTTTTGCGCGAGCGGCACGTCATGTGCAAACTGTGGACTTCGAAAATAGTAAAAACCGCAAAATCCAAGCGGTCGACGGCGTTTTGCGTATCCAATTCTTGCATTAAAATACAAATCCCTCCAAAATTGTTTCGGCATGGTCGTCATTTGCCCGTCTTGAGGCGGGGATGAGCGACCGTACAAAGGAATTCACTCATGGCGACAATGATTGACGATGCGCAAAAAAGTCAGAGCCTAAGTCAAACGACGGTCTATGTCGTCGACGACGATGTTGAACTGTGCCAGTCGATCGAATGGCTGATCCATTCGGTGGGGTTGCATGCGAAGGTCTTTTCATCGGCCCACGACTTTCTGCGCAATTTGGAGCCCTTGCCCAGCGGCTGTATTTTGCTTGACGTGCGGATGCCCGGCATGAGCGGCATCGAGTTGCAGGAGCAGCTTCGAGAGCAAGGGGTCGATCTGCCCGTGATTCTGTTGACGGGCCACGCCGAGGTCCCGGTCGTCGTGCGGGCGATGCACGCGGGGGCCTTCGACGTGATCCAAAAGCCGTTCAGCCAACAGGCCTTGTTGGATCGCATTCACGACGCCCTGGCGAAGAACGCCGCCACGAATCAACAGGCCATGGAGCGGCACAATGTGCAGCGACGACTCTCGCTGCTATCGGCCGGCGAGCGCGAGGTGTTGGATCTGCTCTGCCAGGGTAAGAGTAATAAGGAAATCGCGTCGGCCCTGCAACTGACGCGGCGAGCGATCGAAGCTCGGCGGGCCAAGATCATGCGGAAAATGCAGGCCGACTCATTGGCCCAATTGATCCGGATGACGTTGCAGTTGAATCCTCTGTAATCCCTCTCGGCGCGATATCCCGTTAGACCCGGGCAAGTCGCCTTGGGTTTGCGTCGCGCTCTAGAGCGGTTTCGTTTTAGGTGTGGCGGTATCCGCAGTGTTGAAAATAGTTTCGGCACTCGGTTTCGGAGAACTGGTCGAGGATTCTGCCGCAGAGGTTCCAGAGCTTGTCGACGGTCCTTTCCGCTCCGTCGCGGAGCAATTTCTTGAGCTTG
>JBBQWR010000057.1:0-27500 GCA_038210495.1 Pirellulales bacterium | reverse complement strand
AAACTCCAGCCTCAACGTGGGCCCGTTCGACAAAGCCTACGACGTCTGGGCGACCGGCCACGATGGGCTTCTCCATCGATTGAGGATCGCTGGCTCGACGCGCGGTTATCTTATCACCTGCGTAAAAAAACCATCGGCGGACCATTGGCGAAACCACTCGCCCAGCGCCGTGGCCAGCGATTCGAGGCTGTCGATCATGTCGCTCGCATCGGCCGTCGCGGGCAAACCGGCGGCTGCCTGCTCGATGGCGGCGCCGACCGTGTCTCCGGCGGCGAGCGCGGAGAGCAGAACAAATTGCCGCTCCGCGAGCTCATGGCGGCGAACAATAAACTCCCGGCGAGAGACAGCTAGCCACGATGCCCGCGGTGGCGGAAGCGGCGGCGATTCGCCTGCTCGCGAAGCCGTGTAATATCCGTTCAGCGGAAAGCGCAGCGCGAGCAGCTTGACGCACGGAGCGAGCTCCAGATGGGCGGTGGACAACTGCTCGTCGGTTAGGCCCACCAGCGAATCGGCCGTAAGCGGCGGCTGATTTTCCGTGCCTGGGCCATCGAACACGACGCTGAAGGTCCACTCCATGCGGGCCAAGTCGATCAAGAACTCGGGCCAATCGGGCGCCGATTCAGTTTTCCGCTCAATCGAATCGGCGTCACCTGAACTCGTATCTTCGCTCGGCGGACGGGTTTCTTCCAAGTAGCGAGCGAAATTGGCTCCAAGCTCGTTCAGCGTGTAGCTCCGCGACGGGTACTGCTGCAAGTATTCGAGGGCAAAGGCGTCGAAGGTCTCATCACCGAGCGTTTGTTTGAGGATCGGAAACTCTTCCCCCAGGCACTCCAGCAATCGCGAGTAGTACGCATCGGCATAGATCCTAAGTCGCTCGACGCTGGTTTGATTTTGCGAGCGAGAGATGACCTCTTCCACGCGCCTGGGTTCGACGGATATCTGCTCTTGGGCAGCCGCCGATGCGAGACCGGCCTCGACGCCGTCGGGGTTCATGATCACCGCTTGCAGCCAGCGCTGCACTGCGGTCAGCGATGCTGCGGTCAGTGGCGCTGCGGTCAGTGGCGCTGCGGCCGGTCTCGAGTTTTCGTTCTCGCTGGTCGACATGAAGATGGCGATGGCCTACTGGACTTCGATCGGGACGTACGCCAACGGGTGCGGAATTGCGGCGGCATCGGCCAATGGGCTCAATGCGCTGGCCGATCGATTGTTTTTCGGCGTTCTGATTCCCACCCTGTCCTGGCGAGTCGTGGCATTTGCCGATGCGGGTTGCTTTGGCGCGAGGGCGGCGGTCATGTACTGCTTGGATTTCAGCACTTCCGCGTGAACCACCGGGAACGGCGGGATTTTGGCGTCCCATTCGAGCAGCGTCGAAACGCCGCCGGTGTACTGGTGAGCCAGCCGATACAATTCCCAAACGGGGTCGATCACATGACTGTCGTGCGTGTCGATCAGGTGGGTGCGGCAATCGGTGTGGCCGGCCAGGTGAATCTGCACGATCCGCTCGTGCGGCACGTTGCTCACGAACTCGACCGGGTCGAAATCATGATTGATGCTCGACACATAGACGTTGTTCACATCGAGCAGCAGTCCGCAGTCAGCGTCGCGGGCCATGCGGGTCAAAAATTCCCATTCGGTCATCGTCGAACCGGCGAACGTCACATAGCTGCTGGGGTTTTCCAGCACGAGCGGCCGCTCGAGAAAATCCTGCGCCTCGCGCACTCGCTGGACGACGTGCCGCAACGTTTCCTCGTTCAGCGGAATGGGCAGCAGATCGTGAGCGTTGAGGCCCAGCACGCCGGTCCAACAGAGATGGTCGGAGATCCACAGCGGGTTGACCGCTTGAGCCAGTCGCTTGAGCTTGGTCAGGTAGTTGAGATCCAAGGGATCGGTGCTGCCGATCGACAGCGATACGCCGTGCATCACGACCGGATACCGCTCGGCGATTTGCTCCAGCACATACCGCGGCCGGCCGCCGGAATCCATGAAATTTTCGGAGATCACTTCGAACCAATCGACCTCGGGCCAATTGTGCAAAATGTGCGGAAAGTGGACCGAACGCAGACCAACGCCCAGGCCGAGATTCGGGCAACCTAGGCGAGCTGGGACCGGGGATGAAAACATGGTGGGGTTTTCAGTTTGCGCGATGAAGAAAAAAACGCCCCGGGGGATGGTTTATTATAGCCATCGACCGGGGCGTGAATGATATGCAGAATAACTCTGAGGCACGGCCTGACGCTTTGGGCCGCGTCAGGCAGGCTGCCTAACCTACTAGGCTTTCTTGGCCGGAGCGGGACCGAACTTCTGCTTGTCGGCCTTCATCAGGTCTTCGAAGCGCTTGCGGGCTTTAGTCCAGGTCGCGTCTCGTAGCGGAACGGCGCAGGCGCCTTTGCCTTTGCAGGCATTCTCGCCTGGACTAGCGCCGCAGCCGCCTTGACCTTTGCAGGCATTGTCGGCGTGACAGCCATGCTTCTGGGCGAGGGCACAGCTTCCCTGGCCGGCGCAATCGTTCTTGCCGTCAGCGCCTTTGCCTTTGCAGGTATTGAGGCCGCGACAGACGTGCTTCTCGACGAACATCGGCGACTTTTCGGCGGGCGCGGGGCCGGCGGCCGACGACGCCGATTTCAGCAGGCCGGCGCCGAGCACCATTCCGCCCAACGCGGCTCCGGTGAGTCGTTGGAATTCGCGGCGATTCATCTCGTTGTTGTTATCCATGCGGTGCGTCCTCAGTTGGGGATGAAAAAAACAAACCGACGTGTGGTTGGCGCCGGAGCGACCGCCGGCGAAGTCCTCCAAGTATACCTTACTCGCCATTCCAATTAACAGGCTCGCCCCCATTGCGGGTGAAAATGGCTTTCAACGTAGCGGCTGGTATTGTCGCCGGAATATTCATGACGTGACCGTCGACGAAAGCCGCCTGAAAACCGTTGGGTTGACTCGCCCCCAGTCCGATCATCGGTTTTGTCAGATCGACTTCGAGATCATCGGGCTTCGTCCAAGCCACCGCATGATCGTCGTTGGCCTCGACGACAATGATCGTATTGCTCGAGCCGTCAGCGAAGTCGGCAATTCGCAGGCCTTGGTCGCCCTCGAACGCCAATCCTTTGCCCACCGGCGCCAAGTAGACCGTCATTCCGCTTCGGGCCTCCACTGCTTGATTGCTCGCCGGCTTCATGTAAATTCGCGGCATGTGGGCGATCAGTGGCTTGTTGTGCTCGCTATCCCAGGCCTCGTCGAGATGGAATTGCTTGTAAAGCGCGTCCTCCTCGATATACGGCAGGATCGCTACCCGCCAACTCAGCAGCGGCTTGCCTTGCTTGTCGAAGATCGCGTGGGCTGGAAACTTTCTGTTCGACGATTCGTAACTCAGCAGAGCTAAAACGATCTGCTTCAAATTGTTGGCCGACTGAACCCGTTGGGCCGCCGCGCGCGCCGACTGAATGGCCGGAAGTAACAGCGCCATCAAAATTCCGATCGTCGCCGGAGCGCCGGCCGTGGTCGGCACGGACGTCGTGACAAGAGTTCCACGCCGGACGGGCTGAAGTTTGTCGAACGAGAGATTCGTGACACGGGCCAAATACTTCGCCATCGCCGCCTGCGTCGGATCGGCGCCGCCGCGCATTTGGCTGGCCACCTGAGTCTGAATCATCTGCCGGCCGCTTTCCATCCCCTGCTTGACGATCTGCTCGACCTCGACCGCGCTCGCTTCATCTCGAGCTTTTAACGTCAACATGAGCTTGCCATTGTCCGATACGTTCAATCGAACGAGGATCGCGGAGAGCAAGTCGGGCAGCTTAAGAAATGGCTGAATCGCCGGTGGCATCGGCGGAGCATGCGCGAGTACTGCCTTGAGTTGGTCGCGCACGGCGTCCACGGATGCCACCAGCGTAAATTCCGAGGAAAAATCCATGCTCCCCGCGAGCTTGCGTAGCGGGCTGTCCTCCTCGGGGGCAGCGATCATCTTCGTCAACATGGACTCGGACGCGACGACGATGGTCGTGGGATCCTCCAGATAAAAACTAGGTTCCGAGGCGTTCGGGCTCTTTTGGATCGCCTTGCCCTTGACCGTAGCCGGCGCCGTACGGCCGGCCAGCTTGGCGAGCACCGCCTCCTTGTTGTAGGGCTTGGTGAACCGGACGATGAGCCCCATCTCGGGCTGCGGCCCCATTTCGGCAGCCGTTACGCCGATCGCCTCTTCGATGTCGAGCGGATCGACGCCTAGATGTTCCAGGCCCGCCGCGGTAATGACCTCCAGCGGCATCCATTCGGCATTCGGCCCCGTGAACAGAGACTGGGGCCGAATCACCGCGAGCGCCACCGCCGAACTGGGAATATACTTGAGGTCGAGCTTGGCCGATTTGGGAGCGGTCGGCGTCGTAATAGCGATCGGCGAACTACTGTCGTTCGGTGGGGCGGCCCAACCGCCCGCCGATGGACCAAGCAACATCCCACAGCAAGCACATCCGGAAAGCCACCATTGAAGACGTCGCATGGGCCGGCTCCGCATCGATTGAGTTGTGGACCTGAGAAACGCTAACTTAACGGGCCGACCGCAGGCAAGTCAACAATTTCGAGATCGTTCGTCGGGCGAGAAGCCGCAGGGGTCCTAGTCGGCGGGGCGCCGGCGGCGAATTGCCAAATAAAGCAATACTGCAATACCGATCCGACGAGCACGACAACATGAAAAAACTCGTGGGCGTGAATCACATGCGGCACGATCATCGGCCAACCGAAATACTGGGCGACCGCGGCTAGCGAATTGATCGACCCGCCGACGATCATCGGGACGACGAACGGCAATCCGAAGCGACGCCAAAGATCGATCAGGATCGCAACGCCCGACCAACCGAGCGCCAAGTAGAACGACAAACACACTCCTTCCGCTAGCTTGCTCGCCGGTCCCATTGCCAGGCTCACGCCTACTGCGGCGGCCCACACGCCCGCCAAGCCGATCCAGCGAACCTGGCCTCGATAGAGCAGGCCGAGCGTCGGCGTGAACGTGCCCGCGATTAGGATGCAGATGGCCGTGTGATCCCATTGCCTCAGCGAATTTCGGGCATCCGTTCCGGGAACCGCCATGTGATATAGGCTGCTGATCGCAAATTGAATCACGAGCGCGGCGACATACACGGTCAACAGCGCCCGGCGAGACGAACTCGGCCCACCGCGACGCAGGATCATGACGCCCAACCCCACGAACAGCGCCACGCCGAGCAGGTGGCTCAAAGCGGCGAATGGCTCGTAGAGCCCAGGCAAGTGAAAGAGTTCGACGACGCCGCAGGGCGAGTTCATCGAACTGGGCTCGATTTCGGTTGTCATTCCAAAACTTCCGCTCGACGCAAGAGGGACGCACACCCGGGGTCGGGAGCGAAGCTCGCCAACAAGGTCACAATAAGCATACCAGCGCAAACGAGTTTTACTCCCGACCGCGCGGGACGTCATGCAACGGCCCCTGGAATACCCGGCCGATTGCCAACTTGGCTCAGCGCCGCCAAAATTGACTTGTTGGCCTTCGTCTACTTCCGCTCTCTCTCGCGTGGCAATTTATGAAAGTGCTCGTTGTTGGCAATGGTGGCCGGGAACATGCCCTGGCCTGGAAGCTCGCCGCCAGTAGCCGCGTCGAGCGCGTGTTCGTCGCGCCGGGCAACGCGGGGACCGAGCCCGAGGCCGAGAACGTCGACCTCTCGCCGACCGATTTTCCGCGGCTGATCAAGTTCGCCAAGCAAAACGACATCGGTCTGACGGTCGTCGGCCCCGAGGCGCCGCTGGTGGCCGGCATCGTCGACGCCTTCACCGCCGAAAAGTTAAAAATCTTCGGACCCAGCCGACTCGCCAGTGAATTGGAAGGGAGCAAGGTTTTTTGCAAGAATCTGCTTCGCCAGGCCAACGTGCCGACCGCCGAGTATCAGGCCTTCCGCGATCCGAATCGAGCGGCCATGTTTCTCCGCGATCGCGAGGACGTGCCCGTCGTCGTCAAGGCCGACGGGCTGGCCGCCGGCAAGGGAGTGTTCGTCTGCAAGACGCGCGTCGAGGCGATCGACGCTGTGCAGCGGATCGGCCGCGACAAGCAGTTCGGCGACGCGGGCAACCAAATCGTCATCGAAGAAAGGCTCGACGGCCAAGAGGCGAGCGTCCTGGCTATCACCGACGGCCGCACGATCATCACACTGCCGCCGGCCCAGGATCATAAGGCCGCGTTCGACGGCGACACGGGCCCGAACACCGGTGGAATGGGCGCGATCTGCCCGACGCCCCTCATCACCGAGGCCGATCTCCGCAAGATCGAGGCCCAAGTGCTCGTGCCGACGGTCCACGCGATGAAGCGGGCCCGGCGGCCGTTTCGCGGCGTGCTCTACGCCGGCCTGATGATGACCAATCAGGGGCCGAAGGTGCTGGAGTTCAACGTGCGGCTAGGTGATCCCGAGTGCGAGCCGCTGCTAATGCGGCTCACGAGCGACCTGGTGGACATCCTTGAAGCGGTCGTCGACGGCCGGCTCGATCAAGTCGACGCGCCGACCTGGGATCCCCGCCCCTCGGTTTCGGTCGTCATGGCCAGCGCGGGCTATCCGGGCGAATACCAGCGCGGCCTGCCGATCCGGGGTCTAGAAGAGGCCGGGAAAATCCCGGATGTGAAAGTCTTCCACTCCGGCACGGCCCGAGCGGACGGCCGCATCGTCACCAACGGCGGCCGCGTGCTGGCCGTCACGGCCCTGGGGCAAACCATCTCGGCCGCCAAGCTGTCCGTCTATACGGCCGTCAAGCAAATCCGCTGGGAAGGCGCCTGGTGCCGCAAGGATATTTCGGACAAGGCGGTGGGGAAGATGGGGGAGTAGCGGCTTCCTTCTCGGCTGCGCTCTCGTCAGAAACCAGTTCTCCGGAAATTCCGGAAAACTGGATATAATGAAAGAGATGTTGGGCACTGTCCGGAATTACCGGGAAGTTCAATTGAGTGCAATGTCGTCGTCGCCGTGCCAAAGAGCCCTTAGCGCGTGAACGCACGATTTGCCAACGCTTTCAACGCTTCAGAGTTCCAATTTGGAGGAAAACCATGATCAAAATAGTTCGTGGGAAAGTCCGCGGGAAAACCATCGAACTTGACGAAGACCCGGGAGTCATTGACGGGCAAGATGTCGAGGTGCGATTGACGATGATCAACCCGACAAAGAAACTGCCGGGACCACCTCGCGAGTGGACAGCGAGCGGTACCAGTCCAACCGCTGGCATATTGGCTGACGTGTGTGACGAAGAAGATGACCGCATTCTCGAGGAAATTCATCGCGATCGAAAACGAGAAACCCGGCGGGAGATCGCTGAATGAGCTTTTTGCTGGATACAAACATCTTGTCCGCTCAAGTCCGTCGCCCAACCAGTTTGGCTCATCGTTTCATACAGCACGCGGGCCGTTTGTATGCTTCCAGCATCGCGCTGGCTGAACTTTTCGTATGGGCGCACGGTCGGTCAACCTCATCGATCTTGGATGGCATCGACGAGTTATTGGCAAAAGAAGTCAACGTGTTGGATTATGATCAGGATTGCGGTGACATGTTCGGACGCGTCCGAGTTCATATGAGGAGAAGCGGCCTCAATGCTCCAACCGTGGACCTGATGGTCGCGTCCGTGGCGCTGTGTTCACGATCTCAAATTGGTCACGCACGATACGTCGGACTTTCAAAACATTCCCGGCTTGCGTCTGGCAGATTGGCTGGCGCCGTGAACGCGACGATGCGATGTTGAATCAATGACATTCGCCCCCGACCAAATTCTCGGCTGCTTCGTCGGTGGCGCCATTGGTGATATTCTCGGCGGCGCAACGGAACGCAAGAGACCCTGCCTATCCGACGACACGCAACTCACCCTCGCTACCTGCGAGGCCATCACTGCGACTGGGAAAGTCGAGCCAGCGGCAATCGCGGAGGGCATGCTGCGATGGTTTCGCGCCGGCGCTCTCACCGGTCTTGGCTCGGCCACGCTTAAGGCGCTGCGCGATCTTGACGCCGGCGGTCATTGGGCACTTTGTGGCTCACGCGGGGAGATGGCGGCCAGCAACGGCGCGGCGATGCGGATCGCACCGCTGGCGTTTATGCTCGATCGGTCGATCGCGAGCATCGGGTGATTATTCGCGATGTATGCCGGATCACTCATCACAACGACGAGGCTTACCTTGGCGCCTTGGCGGTTCTTTTGTCTCTTCGTTTGCCAACGAATGTCGAACCGCCGGCGTTTCAGATTATCGCGGACGAGTTGCCCGACAGTCGAGTGCGCGATCGGCTGCTTGCCTTCGCCAACGTGCAATCCGACACGCCGATTCGTGCCCTAGCTGAACAGTTCGGCTCGTCGGGATATGTTGTCGATACTGTGCCGCTCGCAATGTTCATTGCTTGCCGATTGACCGCGGCAGAATTCGAGGCGGCTCTCGATGAACTTGTGCAAAGCGGAGGCGATACCGATACGATCGGCTCGATCGCCGGCCAAATTGCGGGAGCGCGTTTGGGGCTTGCAAATTTGCCCGGCAGTCTAGTCAAACTCAGTGCGGTGCAAGAAGTTTTTCCAGCGGCCGAGATTTTGCGAAAAAAGTCGGGGAGGTACTGCTCTAGCCAAAGCTAAGCAAGGGTTCTTGAATCGTTGATCACTCAACAATTGCGAGACTTCTTCAATAACAGCGGCTTGCGGCGCGCCGCGATGGTATAACCATTGGGTGTGCCCCGCGGCAGTTGTCGATGTTCGCGCCGCTAGTCATTGAAATAGCGCGGCGCCGCATTCTTTTCAGGAGACCTGGCCATGGGCAATCAATCTCGGCGGCGGTTCTTGGCGGACGTGGGGAAGGGGATGCTCGTGGCGAGTGTCGGCGCGGGGCTGGCGGCCGATTTAGGGTTGGCGCCGCTCTATGCGGGCGACGCGCCGGCTGAATTGACGTTCGGCGCGCTCGAGCCTCTGGTGGGGCTCATGCAAGAGACGCCCCCCGAAAAACTTTTACCGCTGCTCGTGGAAAAGCTGTCCGCGGGGACGGAGCTGCGGACGATCGTGGCCGCCGCAGCGCTGGCCAATGCTCGGACGTTCGGCGGACACGACTACGTCGGGTTTCATTCGTTCATGGCGCTCGCGCCGGCGTATGCGATGGCTCAGGAACTGCCCGCGGCCAAGCGCGCCCTGCCGGTGCTCAAGGTTCTGTATCGCAACACGAGCCGGATTCAAGCGTTCGGGGGCAAGGGGAGCGAAATGCTGCATCCGGTTGAACCGGCTGAGGCGTTGCCCTTAGAAAACGGCGGCGCCTTGCTGCAACAAGCGACGCGCAGCGCCGACATGGATCGCGCGGAGCGGACGTTCGCCGCGATCGCGAAGGGGCCGGTCGGCGAGGCCTTCAACCACTTGCAGTTTGCCGTGCAGGACGAGGTCGACGTGCATCGCGTGGTGCTGGCGTGGCGGTCGTGGATCTCGCTCGACCTCACGGGTCAGGAACATGCGCAGACGTTGCTCCGTCAGTCGGTCCGCTATTGCGTCGAGGCCGAGCAATATCAGAAGAAGCAGGGCCGACCCGCGTCGCCGATTCGCGAGCTGCTGCCCAAGCTGCTCGATCAATACAAACTGCTCGGCCGCGCCGTGGGCGTCCGCCGCGCCGAGGATAGTTGGATCGCTCAGACGAGCCGGCTGATTTCGAGTTCGTCGCCGGAGAAGGCGGCCGACGCGGTCGCGACGGCCTTGGCTGATGGGTTTTCGATCGACGATATCGGCGAAGCGATTTCGCTGGCGGCGAACGAACTGGTCCTCCGCGATCCGGGCCGCGCCGAAGCCGCGTCGCCGGAAAAACCGGCCGGCAGCGTACATGGCGATTCGATCGGCGTGCATGCGTCCGACGCGGCGAACGCTTGGCGCAATATCGCCCGGGTGAGCAACCATCGCAACTCGCTCGCGAGCTTGATCGTGGGGGCGTATCACACGGCCGGGCGCGATGGCCGCTTGAACAAGGACTTGTTCCCGGCGTCCGAGCATTTGGAAAAAGTGACCGCGACCGACTCCGCGCCGCTGCTGGCGGAATTGACGTCGGCGATCCAGGCCAAGGACCAGTTTCAGGCCTGCGCCGTCGCGCACCAGTATGGCCGGCTCGGCCACGACTCCGGCCCAATTTTCGCCCAGCTTTTGCAATTTGGAATCAGCGAGGATGGTGCCTTGCACGCGGAGAAGTATTACCGCACGGTGCGAGAGGAATTCGAGAAAACGCGGCCTGCGTTCCGCTGGCGGCAATTGGTGGCGTTGGCCCGAGTGACCGCCAGCGAATACGGCCGCCCGGCGCCCGGTTACGCGCAGGCACGCGAGCTGCTTAAGGTATAGAGCCGATCAGGGAACTCTCTCCCATTGGGAGAGAGGGCAACTCGCTGCGCGAGTCGATCTTTGTTTTAACAATGGCTCACGCGCAGGCCACACTGGATTCTAGTCAAAATACGCAGCGGCCCGTCTTGTCCAGTTCAGCTATACGCGCTTAGATAGCGGATGTACACTAATTGTAAGGGCGGAATTGGCCACCCGTGAACCGTCAAGTTAGCGATTCGCGGTCAACGCGATCTTGAACTGCCGAGCGACGTCCGCGATGAACTCGCGGTGTGCGATCGGCGCATTGTCGCGCCACTCTTGCAGAAATTGGGCCAAGGTTTGCGAGCCGAGCGGCTTGCCCGTGTTTAGCCAAGCGACCGCTTCCCAATGCTCCGGCGATTTCTCGAACAGCGGCAAAAGGGCGACGGCCACGAGGGTGTTCTTTTCGCGGACGACCGCGTTTTGCGACAGTTCGAATGAATGGTCGGCGTACCAATCGCCAAGAGTTTTCCGCGGTGGCAGTTGAGCTTTCGCGATTCGCTCGGCGGCGTACGACTGGAGTTTTGGCCCATAGTCCTTCCAATTCGGATAAGGGGGCGCCGATTTCCAGGCGATGGCCATTTGCCGCAGCGAATAGAGCGACGCCATTTCGCAGAGCGACTCCTCGAACCACAAATTGCGATGCGGGTCTTCCTGATAATTGCACAGGATATGGCAAAATTCGTGAGCAAACTGATAAGCGTGCTGGGCCCAAAGTCGATCGCCCGTGTCGAGTCGCACCTGAATCGCGCCATCGGAGCGGCGCTCAAAGAGCGCGATCGGTCCCCCTTTGGGCTCGACGGCGATGACCGGCAATTTGCGGTCGGGAAATCGAACCCACAACGGCTTGGCGGCCGACTCGAGGACGGCCTGCACATTGTCGATATCGCCGCCCCAGGGAGCGTCCTGTTTGGGGCGAATCCGAAGCTCATGCTTCGGGGCGTCGTCGCCCGATTCGACTTTCGGATCGCTGGCCGTCGCGATCGGAGCCAGCGCGGTGGCGACAACTATCGCGGCGCAGAATCGGGCAAACCGAGGGGCAGTCATCTCCCAAGTCTAAATTGTTGAACTTCGCGGCGATAGTAACCGACCTCGCGATTGACCGACGCTGTCTGTTAGCTAAATTGAGAGTCAGCTGCGGTGGCACGGTTTCTGGTTGAATTCTCGGCGGGATTGCCCAATGGCAGATCGCTTATTTCGGCTTACATGCCTTAGCCTATCGCTGACCGCTGCCTTCATGTATGGCTGCGCCAAGCGCGTCGACAAGGGTGGCGAACCTGAAAAGGTCAACTCCGGCGCAAACCTTTCGGATGACAGCGATCCCGTCGTGCGCAACGAGCGCGGAGAACGCTTCACCAATCGTGGCGATTACGGCGCCGCGATGCAGGATTACTCCGAGGCGATCCGCCTCAATCCCAAATTTGCGGTCGCGTACTGCAATCGTGCCTGGGCTTCGGTGAATTTACAAATGTACGACAACGCGATGATCGACCTCAATAAAGCGATCGAGATCGATCCAAAGCTTGCCCTCGCGTTCGAGCGTCGCGGCTGGGTATGGTTCGTCAATCGCGAGAAGACCAAAGCCATCGCCGATTTTGCTCAGGCGGTGAAAATTAATCCCGCCGACGCCTCCCCGCTGCTCGCGCGAGCCAACTTTTGGTATGCGGACGGCGTGTACGACAAATCGCTCGACGATCTGAACGCGGCAATCCGGATCAAGCCGTATTGGGTTGAGGCCTTGGACAAGCGTGGCTGGGTCTGGCATGCTTCCCACGAATATGAAAAGGCGGCCGATGATTTTTCGAAAGCCATCCGCCTCAAGCCCAACTCGTCGATGTCCTATAACAGTCTCGCCTGGCAATTGGCCACCTGCCCCGAGGCTAAGTTTCGAGACGGCAAGCGAGCGATCGAGTTGGCGACCCAAGCCTGCGAAATGACCAAATGGACTAACAGTCCCTGCCTAGACACGCTGGCTGCCGCCTATGCCGAGACCGGCGATTTCGTCGCCGCCGTACACTGGAGCCAGGAGGGGATCGATCTGCTCCCTTTTCCGCGCGCGAAAAGTCAGCAGGATGAAAACATGGAGCAGTTTAAGCAGCGCAAGCCGCTTCGCGACTGATTGTGACCACTACCATAACTAGCCACAATTTAATGGTGAGGTAACACATCGTCCATCAAACAGCCAGCGCTGCAATTCGAATCGGCAATTCGGCTCGCAATTCTTTCGTCACTCCCCGAGACGATTGAATGTTAGTCGTCCATCCAATAATTCGCACGCGATTATAGAGGTTGGTCGAGCCAGGAACGATGCAAGATTTCGCCGGTACGGGCCGGGGAATTCGACGTTCAATATACCGGGGAACTCTTGGCATCGAATGCAATCCTCAATTGAATCAGTTTCGCTAAGCTAAAGCGCTCGGCGAATCCGCCGCGGCGAGTGGAGCCCGCGATGCAAAGGCGATCGTCAACATGGCCGAAAAGAATATCGCGATCTTGCCTGGGAGCGACATTTTCACGCACGGGCCGATGATGGGCCCCCCGGTCAAAAGAAAGTCGCGTCTAACCGAATCACAGAAGTTTCGGTTCCTTGCACCTATTTATTCTGCAAACCACGAATACAGCTCGATCATTTGCTCGCCGTTGTGAGCCGGGTTGCCGATCAAACGTTGGCCGACGGGATCGACGACCCAATCGAGGATTTCCAACGGGATTTGGCCGATCAGGACAGGGCAATCGTCGGGGAGTTCCGAGACCTCGACCACGCAGTCCCGGCCTTGAACGGTCAACTGCACGGAGTCGTAAATGTTGAAGTCGCAAACTCCTCCCGCCGTGCGCGCTCGCCGCGTCCGGCGCGGTTTCAGCCCAAGCTGATCGATGAAGCGTTTCGGCATCGATAACATCGTCGCGCCGGCATCCACCAGGGCATCCGAGACTTCGACGACGCGAACTTGTTCCGCGGATTTCTTGCCCACGCGCACTTCGAGCAAGTCTTCGAGCGATTCAAGCTTGGCCGGGACAATGACCTTTCCGATCAGTGTCGTTCCCAATGGCATGCTCGTCTTGTCAAAGGAAAAATGTCAGGCATCTTATCGAACTTGTTTCGGTTGCTGACACCCTATCGCCATTTTATCTCCAACGCTCCGGGGCTTCGGCGAGGATGCCTCCAGCCCCGGGCACCCGACGTCAAGATTGACTTGGCCGTTAATTACAGTGCTCGGCGAATTCGCCGCGGCGGCCGGCCACCGCGACCCAAGAGGGGCGGACCCGCCGGCTTCTTCGCGGTGGGCTCTTCCGTTTCGGCGGCCGCTTCCGGCCTCGTCGGCGGTCGCGAATCGCTCAGGCTCGCTCCGTTGCGCTCGACGACGGCCACGAAATCGGAGATCTCGTCGCGGGTCAGCAGCCGGTCGATCCGCATTTCGATTCGCGTCAATTCGCTGCCCTCTTCCGGCGACACGAACGTGAACGCGATTCCCTCGCGCCCCATTCGCCCCGTTCGCCCGACGCGATGCACGTAGTCGTCGCAGAACTGCGGGATATCGTAGTTGACGATGTGCGAGATGCCGCTGACATCGATCCCGCGACCGACGACATCGGTCGCGACGAGGATCCGAATTTTGCCTTCGCGAAACTGGGCCATCACGCGATCGCGGACATTCTGCCCGAGATCGCCGTGGATACAGTCGACGCCCTGGAACTTTTTGCCCAGCCGGTGATTTACCTTATCGGTGCCCCGCTTCGTACGGCAGAAAATGATCGCCTGCCGAGGATCTTCGCGAGTTAAAAGTCGCTCCAGCAGATCGAACTTTCGCTCGGGATCGACGGTGAAATAGAACTGCTCGATCGTCTCCACCGAAATATCTTGCGACGAGAAATTCAGGATCTCCGGGTCGCGCATGTATCGCTGAGCCAGCCGCTCGACAGGCGGCGGAAGCGTGGCGCTGAGCAGCAGAGTCTGGCGCGAGGCGGGGCACTTGCGCAAGATTTTTTCAATGTCCGGGCGAAAACCAATGTCGAGCATCCGGTCCGCTTCGTCGAGCACCACGAATTCAAGCTCGTTGAGATTCAGCGTGCCGCGGCCGAGGTGATCGAGTACCCGGCCGGGAGTGCCGACAACGACGTCCACGCCGCGGCGCAGCTTTTCGACCTGCGAGCGGAGCGGCTTGCCACCGTAGACGGGCACGACATGCACTTTGCGGCCGTACGAGAGTTTGACCGCTTCGTCCTTGACCTGAACGGCCAATTCGCGAGTCGGCACCATGACCAGCGCCCGTGGCCCGGCGGCTTTGTGCTGCGTGCCGAGTTTTTCCAGAATCGGGATGACGAACGCGGCCGTCTTGCCGGTGCCGGTTCGGGCTTGACCGAGCACGTCGACGCCGGCCATCGCGCGAGGGATCAAGCCGGCCTGAACGGGCGTTGGCCGCAGGTACTCCGCCTTGACCAGCGCCTCCATCATGATCGGCGAGAGAGAAAGAGAATCAAATCCCGGTGTCGTGGGTTCGGTAGATGGATCCAAAACTGGCCTCGGAGAAGGGGACAGTCCCCGGCGATTTTGTGAGAGCTTCTTAAGTTCGTCAGCGTACCGCATGAACTAGGGTTCGGTCAACTCGCGTCGCCGGGACTCTGGGCCGTCCTGGAGCGTGCCTGCTCCCGGATGAACCTCACGCGGGCGGGGTTCTCGCTTGGCGGCAGCGGGGGCAACGTGTAATAATGGTCCCTTTGGGAAAACTTTTCCGCCGGAGCGAACTGCGATGAGACGCATATTGTCGTTGGGACTAATGGCCGCCTCCCTTGTGGGCGGAAGCTTTTGGATCGGCGCACGCACGGCCGCTGCCGCCGATGCCGATAAACCGGCCGCCGATCAAGATAAGCCCGCCAACGACGCCGCCAAACCGGCGGACGAAAAGCCGGCCGACGACAAGAAACCAGCCGACGCCGGAAAAGAAGCCGACGCCAACGCCGGTCAGGCCGATCTCGACAAGGCCACGGAAAAGAAACTCTCCGCCGAAACGCTCGACGACTTGGCCGATGTGCTCAAGTATTGCGAAAGTGCGCTAAAAGCAGGCCTTTCGCCAGCCAACGCACAGTTCGCCAACGATCTGTACACCAGCACGCTCCTGCAGCGCGGCACGTTTTATACGCAAGCCGTGTTCGATCGCAAGACGGGCGAACCCGCGCCGCAGTGGCGGAAGATGCGACTCGACGCATTGGCCGATTTGGAAAAAGTGGTCGGCCGAGATCCGAAGTCCGGCCCGGCGCAGCTGATGGTCGCCAAGCTAGAAAATCTTCCCGAGGGCGATCGGACTAAGGCTTTCAAAGCGGCCGACCAAGCCGTGACGCTGATCAAGGACGAGCCGGCTCTGCAAACCGCCGCCTATGTGATCCGCGGCCAATTGCAAACGGACCCGGACAAGCAACTTGCCGACTTCAACGAAGCGATCAAGCTGACCTCCGCCGATCAAGAGGCGCTGCGCAGCCGGGCGATCTTCTTCGTCGGCCACAAAAAGTACGAAGAGGCGCTCAAGGACCTGGAACAACTCTTGCGAGTCGATCCGAAGAACGAGCTTGTCGTGCAACTCAAGGGCGAAACGTTGTTCATGCTGAAGCGCAACGCCGAGGCGATGCGAACCTTCGACCAGGCCGTGCAGCTTCGTCCCGGTTCGGCGTTTCCCTACGTCAATCGAGCTCGGATCCGCGCCGAGCAAAACGACACCAAGGGAGCACTCGAAGACTTGGACACGGCGCTCAAGATGCAGAACGACGATCCGGCGGCCCTGTTCACGCGGGCCCGTGTTTACAAGCAAATGAACGAGCCGACGAAAGCCCAGGCCGATATCGATACGGCTCTCAAAAACGGCGCGGGGCCGCTGCTGTTTCGGCAATTGCTCGCCGCCCGCGGTCTGCGAGCGATGATCGCCGCCGAGTCGGGAGATTACGATCAGGTAATCGTCGACCTCGAGGAGCTGATCAAAATTGCTCCGCAGAATGCCGATTTGCGGCGGCAGATTGGCGTGCTGTACACGATGAGCAAGCACTACGACAAAGCCATCGAGCAGTTCGAAGAGCTGGCCAAGCTGATGCCGAAGAATCCCGAGACGCTTTTTCAATTGGGCATTCTCTATACGCTCAACAAGCAGACCGACAAGGCGATCGAAAAATACTCCCAGGTGATCGAGCAGGACGACAAAAGTTTTCAAGCTTATCGTAGCCGTGGCGACGCTTATCTGAACATCGGCAAGCACGCCGAGGCGATCAAGGACTACGAAGCGGCCTTTAAAATCAAGCCGGACGACTCGGGCCTGTTGAACAACTTTGCCTGGGTGCTGGCCACGTCGCCCGACGACAAGCTCCGCGACGGCAAGCGGTCGGTCGAGTTGGCTACGAAGGCCTGCGAGTTGACCGACTTCGAGGCGGCCCACATCCTGAGCACGCTCGCCGGGGCCTATGCGGAAACGGGCGATTTCGACGCGGCCGTCAAATGGTCGAGCAAAGCCGTGGAAGCCTCCGGCAACGACGTCGAGACAGGCGAGCCCGACGTGAAAGTTCAGCTCAAAAAGGAACTGGAGAGCTACAAGGAAAAGAAGCCCACCCGGGAGTTGCTGAACGAAGACGCGAAGAAGGACAAGAAGTAGGTCCCGCCTTTTTTCGCTTGAGCCCGCTTGCCACACGGGTTGACGCCGGTTGGGTAGGGCTCAAGCCAATTCAGCGAGAAGCCTCGTGAACGAGGCTGAGGCCGGAATTGTCGGTCGTGGAAAACCCACCGTCAACGGTGGGCCTAATACGGCTGCGCGGAAAGCCTCGTGAACGAGGCTCGAGGCGGAGAAATAACCTGCCCGGTTCACGCAACGACTCGGGCCGATCAATCGATCTGCATCTTCGATAGGTCCAGCGTCGACTTCGGGAATTGCGGGTTCATCTCTTTCAATGTCTCGTGCACCGTGCGGGCGACGACCAGGTTGCGATACCATTTGTGATTGGCCGGCACGATATGCCAGGGTGCGTCGGCCGTGCTGCAGCGCATCAGAGCCTCTTCATACGCCAGCATGTAGTCGTCCCAAAACTTTCGCTCGGCGACGTCGCTCGGCGATATTTTCCAGCGTTTGTGCGGGTCGTCGACTCGAGCTTGGAGCCGCTCCCGCTGCTCGTCCGGGCTGATATGCAGGAAAAATTTCAGGATCGCGGTTCCCTCGCCGACTAAATATTTTTCGAACTCGTTGATCTTCTCGTAGCGAGTTTTCCACTCGTGCTTCGGCACGAGGTCGTGCACGCGGACGACGAGCACATCCTCGTAATGCGAGCGATTGAAGATGCCGATACTGCCGCGCGGCGGGCAGACGTTGTGGATTCGCCACAAAAAATCGTGCTCGAGCTCGGCGCCGGTCGGCGCCTTGAACGAGGCCACCTTGCAGGTCTGTGGGCTAACGTGGCTCATGACGTGGCGAATCGTGCCGTCTTTGCCCGAGGTGTCCATCCCTTGCAGCACCACCAGCAAGGCCCGGCGATGCTCGGCCTGCAGGCGATAGGCAAGCTCGTCGAGCGCCTGGGCATGCACGGTCGATTGTTTGAGCCCCTCGGCTTTGTCTAGGCCTTCGTGATGGTCTGGGTCGTAATCGGAGAGGCGAATTTTCTCGCCCGGTTTGACTTTGATGGATTGCGGCATGTTCGATCGTGGGGCGCGATGTGTGATGAACGTGCCCGCAGTCTAACTAGCGTGCGAGGCGGGGGACAGATGCCCGGACGAGCCTGGGGACCATGGCGAAGCGCCATCTGTCCTGGCCACGAAGCTTACACCGCCCCGCTCTTCGGCTACTCGTAGCGTAGGGCTTCGATCGGATCGAGACGCGAGGCTTTCCAGGCTGGATAGAAGCCGAAGATCAGGCCGACGCTCACCGACACGACGACCGATGCGACGATTGCCGGCACCGAGATTTCGCTCGGCCAGTGCCATTTCCCGCGAACGAATAGCGAGAACCCGATTCCGATTCCGATCCCCACGACTCCGCCGGCGAGACAAAGGATCACGGCCTCGGTGATGAACTGCCGCAAGATATCGCTCGGCCGCGCGCCAACGGCCATTCGTAGACCGATTTCGCGCGTCCGTTCGGTCACGGAAACGAGCATGATGTTCATAATGCCCACGCCGCCGACGACGAGCGAAATGAGCGCTACGGCAAGCAGCAGGACCGACATCTGCGACGTCAAGGACAACAAAGCCTGGTTCGTCTCGGTCATGTCGCGGATGCTGAAGTCCTCGGGCTGACCGGCCTGAATATGATGCCGTTCGTGCAGCACCTCGGTAATCTGCTCGATGGCCCTGGGTATCGCTTCGGTGGACGCCGCTTGGCACATGACTTGATCGACGTTGGCGAACCGGACGGGCTGCGGCCGATCGGCGGCCTCAATGGCCGACGCAGTCGGATACAGCGGAGTCGACGTATTCGGATACAACGCATCGAGCGAGTTGACTTGCTGGCCGGTGTCGGTCGAGTTGGCCGTCGCGCCGGACGAGGCACTTTGGTTCACGTTGCTTAGCTGGGACCCGCTGACCCGATACTTGATGGTCGTCCAGGGGGCGAGGACGAGGTCGTCTTGATCCATGCCGACCATATTGGCGCCCTTGCGGCTGAGAACGCCGACGACGCGGAAGGTGACGTTCTGCATCCGGACATCCTTGCCGACGGGATTTTCGCTGCCGAACAGGCTGTTCGCCACTGTTTGACCGAGCAGGCAGACGGCCGCGCTGTTGCGAACGTCGCGGTCGGTGAACGCAGCGCCTTTGTCCATCCCCTCCCAATCGCGAATCATCAAAAAATCGGCCGTTGTGCCGTAAATGTTCATGGGAACCCAGTTGCGGCTGCCATAAACCACTTGGCAGCGGGCGCGAACGATGGGCGCTTGGGCCGTCACGGCCGGGCATTCGCGGACGATCGCATCCCCATCCTGCGGCGTTAGCGTCAAGATGCTGCCGCTACCGAAGCTGACACCGCCGCTGGTGGCCGTGCCGGGCATGACCAGCAGCATATTGGCGCCCATGCTGGCCATCGTCTTTTTCATCGAATTGGACGAACCTTGGCCGATGCCCATCATCGCGATGACCGACGCGATCCCGATGATGATGCCCAGCGCGGTGAGCGCCGAACGAAACATGTTCCGCCAAATCGCCCGCAGCGCGGTTCCGAATGTGCGCGGGAACAAACGAAATCGGACGCTGCGGAGCGCCGGCTGCAACGCAACGGGCTGCGGCGCAGGCTTCGGCGCGGATGACGCTGGCGCTATTGATGGCGGGACGACGACCGTCGGTTCGGCGACCGCGACCGCTTCCAAGGGCGCGGATCCGCCGGTGAAGGATGATGCGAAAGCGGCCGGCGCGACCGCGATCGAGGGCAGATCGCCACGCGGCACAAGCTCGCTTCCAATCGCGCTTCGAGACGGACCGTTTTCCGATCGAGCGCCAGCGGAATGGCCATTTCCGAAAGCCGCATAAGAATGGCCGTTGCCGCCGCCGCTGCCGTTTCCATTGCTGCCCGCGGCGCCGTCAGAATTAACCGGTTGGCCCGCCTCCGAACCCTCTTTGGCGATCAGCCCGTCGCGAATGAAGATGACGCGGTCGGCGTATTTGGCTACGTTCAAATCGTGCGTTACCAGGATAACGGTGATGCCCTGTTCCCGATTGAGCCGCCGAAACATTTCCAGGATTTCGACGCTCGTAACGGAGTCGAGATTGCCGGTCGGCTCGTCGGCCAGCAGGATTGGCGGATGGTTGACCAAGGCCCGCGCGATGGCGACCCGCTGCTGCTGCCCGCCGGACAGTTGCGATGGGATGTGGTCGAATCGAGTCTCCAGGCCGACCCGCTGAAGCAGATCTTTCGCGCGTCCGCGTTCCTCGTTATTGGACCAACCGTTGATCGAATAGCTGAGCGGCATTCGGACGTTGTCGACCGCTGTGGTCCGAGAGAGCAGATTGAAGCTCTGGAACACGAAGCCGATGTTCCGGTTCCGCACGAGGGCCCGGCGGTCCGCCGACAGCCGGGAGACTTCCTGCCCGTTGAGCCACAACTTGCCGGAAGTGGGCCGATCGAGCAGGCCCAGGATGTTCATCAGGGTCGACTTGCCGGAGCCCGAGGCGCCCATCAGCGCGACCATTTCGCCTTGGTCGATCTTGAGCGAGATGCCCTTGAGGACGGGCACATCGACTTCGCCGAGGAAGTAGGTCTTAAACAGATTTTCGATTCGAATGAGTTCCATACGCACGGCGAGCGGGGGGCGTAGGCCCCCTGTCCTCGACTCTCAGTTATTGACGCCTTGAATGGCGATTAAAGAACGATGACTCGATCCCCGCGATTACTTCGTGCGCGGCTCTGTTGTGCGCGCGATTCCCGCTCTATTCCTTCTTCTTTGCGCCGCCGAACAACTTCGGCGCAAACGGATTTTGCGTGCCGCTATCGGCGGTCGAGCTGTGGTCCTCGCCCGTGATTACGCGATCCGCCTCTTTGATATCGCCCGACACGATTTCCGTCATCGCGCCATCGGTGACGCCGATCTTCACCTGGACGGACCGGACGAAATCGCCATCGACCATCCACAGGCGACCGCGCTCGCGACGTGCCTTTTCGGCTTTCAAGTCGGTCGGCGGGCCGCCGCTATTGGCCGATCCACCCCCGGCTCCGCCAGCCGCCGCTCCGCGAGCCTTCTGCGAATTTGCATATGCCTCGCGGGCATCGGGGGCGACCTGATCCACCTGCGGCCGCCAGCGGAGGGCCGCGTTGGCGACTCGCAAGATATCGTGGTGCTTGCCCGCGTCGAATTGCACGTTGGCTGTCTGATAAGGCAACAGTTTCAAGTCGGAATTGTCGGTGGTAATCACGACGGTGTAGGTCACGACGTTTTGCGTCATGTTCGCGTTCTGGCGAATTTGCGTGACCTTGCCTTGGAAAATCCGATCGGGATAGGCGTCCACGGTGAACTGGACATCTTGATCGGGATGGATTTGTCCGATATCCGCCTCGTTGACGCTCGCCCAAATTTGCATCCGCTTCAGATCGCGGGCGATCAAAAACAAGCTCGGCGCGCTGAGGCTCGAGACTACCGTCTGACCGATATTCACGCGCCGCGTGATGATGGTGCCTTTGACGGGCGATTGAATGATCGTGTAATTCAAGTTGATCTTGGCCTGTTTGAGTGCCGCCTGCGATTGGCCGATCTCGGCGTTGGCCACAGCCAACGACGCGACCGCGACTTTTTGATTCGCGACGAAGGCGTCGTAGTCCGCCTGGCTGATGACGTGCTTCGGAATTTCCACTTTGGCCCGGGCCAAATCCGCATTGGCTTGCTCGATCTTGGCCTGAGCGGTCATGACGTCGGCCTGCGAATGGGCCAAGTTGGCCTCGGCTTGACTCACTTGAGTCTGATACAAGGCATCGTCGATATGGGCCAAAATTGTCCCTGGCTCGACGCGCGAGTTGTAGTCGATCGGTTTGCTTTGATCGTCCAAGTCGCGGCCGAAATCCTGGACTAGCCCGTTGACCTGGGCGCCGACATCGATCACCTCTTCCGGCTCAATGGGCCCGCTGGCGCGAATGATTAAATCCAGATTGCCGCGGTCGACTTCAGCGGTGGTATACAGCACCTGCGGTCCGCTAGCCCGAGCGTAAACGACATAGTAGACGCCGGCGCCGACAATGCCGGCGCCGATCAAAAGCATGAAGATTGTTTTCATAAATCTCTAATGACGAAACTGGGAAACGCTCCGACAGATGGGGCAACTGAAAAAATCGCGAAATCTTTAGGAGAACTGCGAGGCGGGACGGTTGGGCGGCGAATTCGATGACGGAAGTCACCGCACGTCGCTTGCCGAATTATATGCGTATCGCGGGCCCCTAACCTATAGAACCCTCATCGCGGCCCGCGAGTATCGACGAATTGCGAGATCCGCCGTAACCGCTTGAGCTATATGGGGGTTGCAGCCGACAGCAGAATCCGCCGGTGGTGGGGTCGGTACTCGTTAGGACAACTGGCGAATTCGGTAGCCCCCAAATCGTAGAACGGAATCCGGTAGGATTCTTAGACGGTAGCCGGTGGTTAGGCTGTCTCCGCCGACACCACCGGATAGAGTCGAAAACAAGACGCTGCGGCCCCGACTGGGGTCCAAAAGATCAACGAGGGATCCGTTCCGGTGGTGTCGGCCTAACGGCCTTACCACCGGCTACCGTCTGTGACCCTTCCAGGTTCTGGCTTACTCGGCAAATAGCGACGGCGAATCATCTTGAGGGGTGCGGGCTCGGCGGCGGCCGGCAAGCGAGTTCAGCGAGCGGCCCTCGGCGGTCGTCGGAGCGCTTTGCAGCGGATCGACGGCCCCATCGAGCAGATCGCCGACGCCGGCTTGCGCCATGCGTTTGGTGGCGTTCGCGGCGTATTCCTCCGACAGCTCGAATCCGATCCACCGCCGGCCTAGCTTCTTGGCCACCGTCAACGTCGTGCCGCTGCCGGTGAACGGATCGAGCACTAAATCTCCCGCGCTGGAGCTCGTGCGAATGATCCGCCCCAGCAGTTGCTCGGGCATTTGACAACCGTGAAAACCTTCGCGCTCTTTGAAGGTCCCGGCCACGCGAGGGAAATACCAGGTGCTTTCATCGGCGCCGAACCCGGTCGCCATGTCTTGCGGCCGCAGAATCCAAGTGTCGTCCGGCAGCCGGCCCTTCGGATTCGCGCGACCGTCGGCGTAGACCAACTGCCGAGCCGACGGCACGCGAACGGCCGGATCGTCGCCGTTGAACGTAAAGTTCTTTTCGTCGCGCACGAAATGGAACAGATGGGCGTGCGAACGGTTGAATTTGCGAGTGCAGTTGACGCCGAACGTGTAGTACCAGATGACCCAACTCCGGCAGATCAGGCCCAATTCGTTCTGAGCGATCAGTTTGATCTCGGCGGCGTACTCATCTCCGATCGCAATCCAGAACGTGCCGGTGGCTTTTAGCGCCCGCACGACGCCTTGCATCCATTGCCGGGTCCAAGCCAAATAGGCCTCGTACGAATGCCGGTCGTGATAGACATCGTATTCGTAGCCGATGTTGAAGGGTGGATCGGCGAAGGCCAGATCGACGCTCCCTGGGTCGAGCTCCGCGAGTCGCGCGACGCAATCCCCTTGGTGGATCGTATTGTCCGTTAGTCCCACTTCGACAACTCCGTTTGTTCGCACGACTCCGCAACGCGAGGGAATCTTGGTATCGTATCCGAGACGCCGCCGCGTGCAATACATCGCCGCGGCCGCCGGCCAAGGCTGAAGCAAGTCGCGAGCGAGGAACCACGCCTTAGCCCGGAATTCTGGTAGAGGTCCTATGAAGTTCGCCATCTGCAACGAGACGTTCGTCGATTGGCCGCACGGCCGCGCGCTGGAGTTCGCCGCCGGGTGCGGGTACACGGGAATCGAGATAGCCCCTTTTACGCTCGGCGAATCCGGGGTGGTAAACTTTGACGTCGCCCATATCAGCGCCGCCAAGCGGCAAGGCTTCGCGCGACTGGCCGATGGCGTGGGGCTGGAAGTCATCGGCTTGCACTGGCTGCTCGCCAAAACCCGCGGCATTCATCTCACGTCGCCCGATCCGACGATCCGCCGCCGCACGGCCAATTATCTCGGCGATCTGGCGCGGCTATGTCGGGATCTCGGTGGCAAGCTGATGGTGCTCGGTTCGCCGCAGCAGCGGAATCTCGCGCCGGGGGTGACGCACGATGCCGGCATGGAGTACGCCGCCGATGTGATCGAGCAAGCGCTGCCCACGCTGGAAGACTGCGATGTGCTGCTGGCCGTGGAACCGCTGGGGCCCGATAACGGCAATTTTTTGCTCACGGCCGCCCAGGGAGCGGAATTGATCGAGCGAGTCGGCTCGCCGTACTGCCGATTGCATCTGGACTGCAAAGCCATGTCGAGCGAATCGATTCCCATTCCCGAACTCATCCGGCAGTACCACCAACAACTGATTCACTTTCACGCCAACGATCCTAATGGCCAAGGCCCCGGCTTTGGCGATTTGGATTTCGAGCCGATTCTGACAGCCTTGGGAGAGATCGATTACGGCGGCTGGGTATCGGTCGAAGTTTTCGACTATGGCCCGGGCGTGGAATCGCTCGCCAAGGGCAGCATCGATTATTTGCGCGATTGCTTGATGCGAAATCAATGATCGATGGCGGTTGGCGGTTCCATCCATGCGAGGGCTTTCAATCATGCCTGGCGACCATCTCGACTTATCGAGCGACCCGCCGTCTCCCGATCGCAATCGGGGACAACGGCGGCCATTTATCGGGATTCATTTCGCCTGCTGCGGCGTCTATGCTCAGATCGGTCGGAACCGGGAACAGACCGCCTATGTTGGACATTGCCCCCGCTGTTTAAAGCGGATCGAGATCAAAATCGGCCCGGGGGGAACAAGCTCGCGATTCTTCACGGCCGGTTGACAGTCGGAGGATCAGGCGCCACGCTTCACGCGCTTAACTTTGTATTTTTTGATAGTGCTGAGATTTAGGACAGGGGGCTTACGCCCCCCGCTCGCCTTTTTTATGACACGCCTGATATCGCTGTTCATTCTGATTCTGCTGGTGGTCGCGCTGGGGTTCATCTTCTTCGAGGTGATGGTCGGGTTTTTCATCCCGCTGTTCTTGGCCCTGGTGCTGACGATTCTCTTTCGGCCGTTGCATCTGAAATTGTCGGAAAAATTTCGTGGCTACGATCGCGTGGCGGCCGCGGTCATGACCGTGCTGATCCTCGCGATCGTGATCGCGCCCGTCGCTTTCGTGATCTATCGGGCGGCGGTGGACGCGATTCACTTCTTTCACGGCAAAGAGGGCCCGAAGATCGATCGCCAGCAGCTGGAGAACATCATCGATCAGTTGAACGACCGGTTTCAATTGAATCTTTCGGCGAGCGACGTGCTCAAAGCGATCGCGGAGCGAGCGAACCAGTGGTTTGGTCCGCTCGCCGCCAAGACGCCCGCGTATTTGGGGAGTTGGTTGATCGATAGTCTAGTGTTGGTATTTGCGCTTTACTATTTCTTCGCCGACGGAGACGAGTTGCTCGCCTCCAGTTCGAAAATGCTTCCGCTCGACACGAAGTACCAGCGACAACTGACGATCCAGTTCGTCGACGTCACTCGGGCGGTGGTGACCGCGACGATCGTCACCGCGCTCAGCCACGGAGTGTTGATGATGATCGGCTATTATTTGGCGGGTCTCGACGGCGTGGTGCTCTTGATGATGCTGACGATCTTCGCCGCGTTCGTGCCGGCGGTGGGATCGTTGGTTGTGTGGGGACCGGCCTGTGTATGGCTGTTTTTTTCCGGCCGGCCGACGGCGGCGATTCTGCTCGCGGTCTGGTGTACGGTGGTGGTAATTCTCGCGGACAACATCCTCCGGCCGGCCCTGTTGCACGGGCAGTCGAACATCCACCCGCTGTTGGCGTTGCTGAGCGTGATCGGCGGGGTCGAGTTGCTGGGTCCGATGGGATTGTTCATCGGACCGATGGCCGTCGCTTTTTTGCAGACCGGACTCAAGATGCTCAACAGCGAATTGCAACAGCTCAAGAAAATGGAGGCGGCCGCGGCGCCGGGCAAGACTTGAGTTCCGTCGGCATTTGCCATTTTCGATCGGCCCTAATCGGTTTACGATAGACGCGATTCTGGCGGGGAACGGTTCTACGTCCCGCCAATCCAATTCCGGAAATTCGAGCGTGCCGTGTCCTACGAACAGATCAACACGCCGGCCGAACTAGTCGAATTTTCGGCCCAACTTGCCGGCGCCGAATGGATCGCGTTCGACACCGAATTCGTTTCCGAGGACACGTATCGCTCCGACCTCTGTTTAATCCAAGTCGCGGTTGGCGAGCGGCTGGCGGTCATCGATCCCTTGACGACGGGCGATACGATGTCGTTTTGGGAAGCGATCGCCAGTGGCGATCACGAGACGATCGTTCATGCTGGGCGGGAGGAATTGGGGTTTTGCCTGAATGCCACCGGCCGGCGGCCGCGGCGGTTGTTCGACATTCAGATCGCAGCGGGAATGGTCGGCTACGAGTATCCAGCCGGCTACGGTTCGCTGCTCTCGAAGCTACTGGGCGAGAAGCCGCAGAAGGGGGAGACCCGCACCGATTGGCGGCGCCGCCCGCTCAGCCCGCAGCAGATCGACTATGCCCTGGACGACGTGCGATACTTGGCGCCGATGCGAAATCGACTGCACGGCAAGCTCGAGTCGCTCGGCCGAGTCGAGTGGATGCACACGGAAATGACCGCTTGGCAGGACGACGTGGAGCGGTCTCGCTCCGCGGAACGCTGGCGGCGCGTGTCGGGAATTAATGGGCTACCGGCCAGGTCGTTGGCGATCGTTCGCGAGCTGTGGCGGTGGCGGGACACGGAAGCCAGTCGCCGCAATTCGCCGGTGCGGCGAGTGCTCCGCGACGATCTGATCGTCGAGATGGCCAAGCGGCGCTCGGCGGACCCCAAACAGATTCGGGCCATCCGCGGCCTGGAGCGCGGCGACCTGCTACGAATGCTTCCGCAAATTTCGCAGCACATCGAACTGGCGCTTCAGCTTTCCGAAAGCGAGCTGCCGCAATCGGACCGCCGGGAAACGCCGAACCAAATCAATCTGCTGGGGCAATTCC
The DNA here is from genome assembly GCA_038210495.1 of Pirellulales bacterium. Taxonomy (GTDB): domain Bacteria; phylum Planctomycetota; class Planctomycetia; order Pirellulales; family DATAWG01; genus JBBQWR01. Next base: position 517 of record JBBQWR010000057.1, on the reverse strand, counting down.
TGTCGTCGGCGCTCACGAGCATTTGCCGGTCGGCCAATATCGCCCCCAGCATTGTAGGCACGGCCAGCGACGTGCGCGATCTGATCGCCTTCCGGCTGGGATACAGCGGCGATGAAGCCCCAGCACTGGCCCAGGGCTGGCGCGCTCAAATCGTCGGCCAAGTGATCGACGATCTGCTGCAAGGCAAACTCAGCATCCGCATCGCCGATCCGGCCTCCGACGAACCGCTGGTGTTCGAGGCCAGCGCGCCGGCGAAATGAATCGCGGACATTCTTGATATTGTTGCATCGCAACATACGGCAAAGCCGCGTTAGCGGCGTCATGTGTAGCCGGGGTGAAGCAAAGCGCAGCGTCGCGAACCCCCGGTTGGTTATCGGTGTCCGTTCGGCGAACCCCGTCTTCGGTTTGCCGCGCTGATCGGTCAGGATTTTGGCCATCGGGTTCAGCTCCATCATTTCCTGGGAGACGAGCGATGGCACGGTTACAGCGGGATCCAGAGCGCGAGCGGTTTTGGCGG
>JBBQWR010000056.1:0-30360 GCA_038210495.1 Pirellulales bacterium | reverse complement strand
TCGCCGCGCCGCGCTGAGCCTGGTCAAACAAGAACGCATCGAGAAGGGAAGCCTGCGCCGTAAGCGACTGCGGGCCGGCTGGAACAATGCTTACCTCGAAAAGCTGCTAAAATGCGCAAGCTGAAATGCGTTCGCCCTGGTTGGCTAGCTCGCCGTCAGCGCTATAATCTGGAAGCGGCCGGATATTGGCTTCTTCCATACGGCAACTGCGCTGCGGCGCAATTTCCTTTCCCAGATTTTTTCCACGGATTCATCTCTATGTCCGAACGACCCACCAACCTTCGCGACTTGCGCGCGAGCGGTTGGGTTTCCAAAACCGTGAAACAAGAGATCCAGCACAATTTTTTGCGAATGCTTTGCGAGGGGGAAGAACTCTTCCCCGGCATCGTCGGCTATGAAGATACCGTCGTTCCCGAGATAAACATCGCTCTGATCGCGGGGCACGATATGTTGTTCCTCGGCGAGAAGGGTCAGGCCAAGAGTCGGCTCATGCGGCGACTCGCGCGATTCCTCGACGACGGCATCCCCTATGTCGCGATTCCCGAGGCGCCGCTTCACGATGATCCTTACCGGCCGATCAGCAGCGTCGTCCGGCGGTTCATCGCCAGCCATCCCGAAGACCAAGTACCGATCGGCTGGTGGCTCCGCGACGAGCGGTATGCCGAGCGATTGGCGCCGGGCACGAAGTTCGCCGACATTATCGGCGAAATCGATCCCGCCAAGCTTGCCGGGGGCACGAGCATGTCGGCCGAGGAGGCGCTGCACTTTGGGCTAATCCCACGGATGCACCGGGGCATTTTCGCCATGAACGAACTGCCCGAGCTCGACGAACTCGTGCAGGTCGGCTTGTTCAATATCTTGGAAGAGCGAGATGTCCAGATTCGCGGGTATCCGATCAAGTTCGACATCGATGTACTGTTGCTCTTCTCGGCGAATCCGGCGACGTACAACCGTAGCGGCAAAGTTATTCCGCAACTCAAGGACCGGATCGGGACGGTCATCCATACGCACTATCCGCGCGAGCGCGATCTGGGCATTCAGATCATGGAGCAAGAGGCGGCCGTGGATTTAAACGGGCCGTTCCCGGTCGTCGTCCCCTATTTCATGCGCGAGATCATCGAGCAGACGACGGTCCTGGCGCGCAAGAGCAAATACATCGACCAGCAATCGGGCGTGAGCGCTCGGTTCAGCATTGCCAATTATCGGACGATGGTCGCCAGCGCCCGGCAGCGGGGCGTGCGCCTCGGCGAGCGGCCGGCCGTGCCGCGAATCAGCGACTTGGCGCATCTGTACTCGTCGTCATTGGGCAAGCTCGAACTGGATATGATGGGCAGCCACCAGATGACCGAGCGGCAAGTGCTCGACGCTCTGCTGGCCGACGCGATTCGAATCGTGTTCTCCGAGTACGTCGACAAACACGGGCTGGATCAGATCGGGCACATCTTCGCCGAGGGCGTGAAGATCGAGGTGGGCGACATGCTGCCTTCGGCCCAATACGCCGACCGCTTGAAGCGAGTCCCACCAGTATGGGACAAGGCGTTCGAAGTAAACGCCTCGGGCGATGCGGCCGTGCGAGCCAGTTGCGTCGAATTCGTGCTGGCCGGTCTGTACGCGACGGACAAAATTTCTCGCGCGCAGCGTCACGGGCGGATTGTCTACGAGACTTGATCGATGGCGGCCGACTTATTTTCGAAAAGTCGCGAAATAGAGTTGTCTAAGTCGATTAAGTCTTGCGATGCCCGTCAGATGCTCGGCGGAAAGTTCTTCGAAGATCGAATCAATAATTGACCACGGCGTGACGCGCGCCGGCGTTGTCGTAGTGACGGCCGGCGTGGCGACCGCGGTCGTCGCGATAGTTGGCGTCGCGATAATTGGCGCTGTCGTGGCGGCCGACGCCACCAAGCTCGAAGTTGTTAGCATGCTTGATGCCGCCTGGCTGGTGGCTATCGCAGGCGAAGCGGCGGCCACGGTCGGCGCCGTGGGCGGCGTTGGCGCGAGCGTGACGGTCACGCCGGCCGCAATCACTAAGTTCTGGAACGTGCCGCCCGAAATCGTGATATTTTGAGAGCCAAGAACTCCTCCCGACCCGCCGCCAGGAATCGGAGGATCGGTGAGGGTCAGGATCGTTTGGTTCTGGTTGTCTTGAACGGGATACAAATCGAGCCCGGAGATGCGGCCCTTTGCGAGCGTATCCATGTAGGGACTGTACCCGGCGTCGGTCGCGAAGTACAGGAAGTGGGCTCGCAGGTCGGGGATTTCCGCGGGCGTGACCGTGCCGAGTCGATCGACGTCGCCCGGCAACACATTGAAACGGAAGTTGAAGTCGCCTCCCGCGCTGGCATTTCCGGACGGCAAAAGCGAAGCGCCATTCGCGAATTCACCGTCCAACGTGGCGCCGGACGCCTTGCTCGTCACGGCGGTCGATGGAATGCTGAGCAGATACTTATTGAGCGGGAGAAACGTCGGAAAAATCCACGTTGCCACATGGCTGGTCGAGTCGTATTGGAAAAATACGCTATTGAGCACGGGAGGCGGCGGCGCCGACGGCGAACCGATTAACTGGATGCTTGTCTTGTCGATATTGACATCGCGGCTGAATGCCACTGCAAGCGTGTTGATGTTCGTCCAGGGAAGCGTCTTGAGCTGTTCGGCCCCGCCCGTCAGACGATATCCCAATTGAGCGTCGCCCAAATTGTTGGCCACCAGGTAATTCAAAACGCTTTTCTGCCACGCCGAACCGCTAATGTAAACGGCAGTCACCTCGGGCGCCGTGGGATTGACGACGAAGCTGGCGCTGGCGTTGCTGTTTGCGCTCGTGCCGCGCGAGTCGATCACTCCCGAGCCGGCCGCCGTAAACGTCAGCGTGTAGGCGCCGCCGAGCAGATCCAGTGACGAGAGGTTGTTGAGCGTGTACGTGATGTTGTCGGTTGTCGAGAGCGTCTGGGCGCCCGTGAGCAAGTTGGAGCCGCCGGAACGGCTCAACGATAGCGAACTAGTCGTGAAGCCGGTGGCTGCCTCGTTGAACACGATTTGCATCTGACTCGGACCGGCGACCACCGTGTTGGGATTAACCGGCGTTATCGTCGCGGTCGGAATCAATTGGGGCGTGTGCGCGCCGATCTCATTGGAGGATGGTCCGGCGCCGACGCCGTTGATGGCGCGAATCGTGTAGTAATAAGTGACGTTGTCCGCTAGCCCGATATCGCTGTAGGTGGTCGCCGCGATCGGACTGCCGTTGATCGGCGTGGCTGCTTCGCCGCCGGACGTCGTGCCGCGGAAAATGTTATAGCCGGTGACTGAGCCCGAGGGCGCCGTCCAAGACAGATTGATTCGGTTGTAGGCAATCGCCGTCGCCGCTGGGCTGCCCGGGCCATGTGGCGTGCCGGCGGTAAACGCGACAGACGCCTCGCCGCTTTTCAAACTCTCGCCGCCCAGACCCAGGCCGGTGACGACATAGTAGAATGACCCGCCCGCACCGATGGCCGAGTCGACGTAATGAGGCGAACTCAGACCGATCACAAGCGGTGTTGTTCCTTCGGCGCCAGCAGTCGTCGCGCGGTAGACGTTATAGCTGGTGGCGCCGGTCGCGGTCGCCCAGTTAAGAGCCACATTCCCGGAAGCCTGAATCGCGGCGGTTGGAGTCGCGGGCGCGGCTGGCGGCGTGGCGACAAACGCTTCATTGCTCGCCGCGCTTTGGCCGCCGGCGTTGATCGCCACGATTTTATAGTAATAAGAGGCGCCGGGAACTGTCGCCGCGCCGGTGTCGATGAATTCGCCGCCCGTCACGCCCGTAACGTAAGGCGTCGAGCCTTCGCCGCCCGGCGTGCCGCCGCGAAAGATATTGTAGGAGACGGCCCCGGGCGCCGGCGTCCAATCGACGAAGACGTCCTGGCGGTCCTGCGCTTCGATAACGGCCGTCGGGTTGAGTGGCGCGGAGGGGGCGAGCACGCCGATCGCTTCCGGGCTTCGTGCGCTTTCTCCCGAAAGGTTCACGGCAGTCACTTGGTAGTAGTAGCTAAGCCCGGCTTGCCGATTCGGATCGGCGAAACTAGTAGCGGTAACGCCGGAGGCTATCGGCGTCACGCCTTCGCCGCCGGGGCTGGTAGACCTGTACACTTTGTAGCTCGTCGCCGCTGGGACGCTGCTCCAACTCAGATTGATTGTCGTGCCGGCGACAACCGCGCTGGCGGACGCTGGATTGGGCACGTTCGACGATGCAGCGGTCGAATTCACTTCGTTACTGATCGCGCTGGCGCCACCCGTATCGACCGCCCGCACGAAATAGAAATAGGGCTGCCCTGGCGAAGCCGTGACATCGGTATACGAGGCGTTTGTCAGACCGGAAGCGAGGGCGGTTGGATTCTCGCCGCCGGCCGATATTCCTCGATATACGTTGTATGTGCCGTCGGCGGGCACGATCGCCGGCGCAGTCCATGAGAGCGAGATCAGCCCGACGCCGGGCATCGCGGTTAGTCCGCTGGGCGCCAAAGTTAGAGTCTCGATCAACGTCCCCGTCAGATCGCTCACGCCCGCGGCGTTCGCTGCTTGGATATGGTAGTCGTATTGCGTGCCCGCGTTGAGCCCGTTGCCGTTGGGGCCGTGATCGGTGTACGAGGTCGTTCCGGCCGGCAGAGTGGCAATGAGGGCGAACGTGTTGGCGGCGATCTTCCGAGATACGAGAACGCTGGTTTCTTGATTGGCGACGGTCGACGAGTTCAATTGCCAGGCCAGAGCAATTGAGTTGGTCGTGGCCGCCGTCGCGTGGCCGTTGGTGGGCGGCGGTGGTGTCGTCGGCATGATCACCGTCGTGGCCGCGGTGAACGCCGAGTTGGCCGCGAAGTTATTGGCCCGCACTTGGTAGCTGTATGTCGCGCCGGGAGTTAGCCCCGTGTCGTTGTAGGCGGTCGTGCCCGCGGCAACTGTGAAGAGCGTTGTCGTGGCGTCAGGATTGGTGCGTTGAAGCGTGAAGCCGGTTTCGTTGTTTGAATTGTCGGTCCAATTGACGTTGGCGCTCACGCCAGAGGCCGGCGTGACCGTTAAGCCACTGGGGATGGCCGGCGCCACGCCCGAATAGAGTTGGCTCTGGGCAATAACGACCTGCGGCGTGCTGGCGCTGGCCCATTCCAGTTGAGTCGTCCATGGGCCGGTTCCTTGGAAAAAGTCCAACTTGAGATCGTATTGTTGGCCACCCGACATGGCGAACGCGCCGGAGTTCTCCGTGGGACCGTGGTTGGTGAAGTTATCGACCACCAGCGTCCAGACGCCGCTCGCGGTCGGCTTAATCCAGAGCCGGACGCCGTCGTCGCTTTCGGTGAAGAAGGTGTAGGTCTCGGAATATTGAGCCTGGATGCGGCCGGTCCATTCGGCGGAATAGTTCGTGGCGTTGATGCCGGCGTGCGGCGAAGCGTTGCTCACCGGGACATTGATCGTTGGGTCAACCGTAATCAAATTTGGAGACCCGACAAAATGAGTCCCGTCCCCAGCGTCATTCCAATAGCTCGCTGCAAGGCCATCTCCCGTGCCGGTGGGAGGCGCCTGGGGAGTCGTGATCGAGACCACATTCGACGGCGGCGAGAACGTGCCGGCGCCGCCGCCAAAAGCGTTGTGCGCGACGATCTGATAATAATAAGTCGTCTGGGATGCCAAATTGTTCGAGTCGGTATACGTCGTCGAATTTGCGCTCGCTTCACCGACTTCGACGAATGGCCCGGTTTGGCTCGCGGAACGCTGAACGCTGAAATAATCTTCGTTGTTCGAATTGTCCTGCCAGGTGAGCTTGACTGTTTGAAAGTTCGGCACCGTGGCGGCAGCGCCCGACGGCGCCAAAGGACCGGACGTCGGAACAACGGGCGGGCCATACGCCACGAGCGAGTTGCTCGAGCCCAAGAACACTTGCCCGTTGGCGACGGTAGGCACCGAAAATTTGAGCACAAATCCGGGAACCGTGTCGCGGTTGCCGGCCGCTTGAGCGCTCGTCCAAAGTAGCGCTAGATTCGCGGCGTTGTAGGCTCGCAAGGTGCTCGTGCCCGTGTCGGCTTCCCAAAGAATCGCGTTCGTGGCGCCGTTAGCCGAAAGCGTCGGGCTGCCCACGAGATTCCCGAATCCAAAACCGCTTGGAGTCGTCGATACCGGCGCGGGAGAAAACATCGAGCTGCCACTGGCGATCGAGAACGCTCGACCTTGGCCGCCATATCCGGGAATGAAGTAAACCGTGTTGTTGTAATAAACGGGTGCATTGAGGACCCCGGACAACTCCGTTTGCTCCTGCACGATGTGATCGGTGCCGCCGCTGCTCGTGTTAACTATATCTCCGTCGAACTTGCCCATGTTGTTCCGGTCGATCAAGTAGACCTTTCCCTCTTTACCGGAGCCGATCAGCAATTGTTGTCGGAGTCCTTGGCGGGCGCCGCTCGTTTCGATGGCGCCGAGACTGTCGGGTAGCACCACAGGCCCGCCCGAGCCTAGATCGCGATCGGCGCCGTCCAAGGCGTGATTATTATGAGGCGAAAAATAGTCGCCAACCTTGAGGCCCCAACCATTGATGTTCTGGTTGGCTTGTGTGGTCGTCGCGTCGGTGTCCACGCGGAGAAAGCTGTCGCCGTAATCGCCCCTGGTCGGAAAGCCTTGGGCATTAAGACCCGTTGCAACTCCTTGCGAGTTCTTGTCGCCATCGAACGTGCCATTGCCGGTCTCAAAGAAAAATCGCGGATTGCCAGAGGAGTCAAAATCGGAGGGGGCGATATCGCCTCCTTGCCAGATTCCGCCTAGGCCGCCGTTGGGCGTGGTGTTGAGAGCCGCAGTGAGAGCTAGCGTGCTTTGATCGAACCTCAGAATCCAGCCGTGATACGGACCATTGTCGCCGTGGCTCGCCCAGAACGTGTAAATCTGACCGTTCACCAGTTCGACGCCCGGACGATCCATCTGCCGCAGGGCATTGAAATACACTCGACTCTGCCCATTAATCGTTGTCGAACCGTCCCCATTTCCGAACACGAACGGATCTTGGTTGGGATCGGACGCGGACGTGAGCGTGCGGGCCGAGTAGCCCGTCGCGGCGTTGTAGTCGGCGATCAAATGGCTCGCGATGATCCCGCCGGTGCGAATGTCGACCTTGAACAGACTTTGGGCGAAATGGGTGTTGCCGGCGACGACTTGCTTCGTCTTGGCGATGACGAACAGAGCGTTCTGCGACACGTCGATCACCGGCGTCCCCGTAATCCCGACTTCGGGACTTATATCGCCGGAATTGACGTCGCTGCTTGTGGGAGTGGTGATCGACGTGGCGCCGGGGAGAGCGGCGCCGGTGACCGACGAATTGAGGAACGAGATGTTCCACAGGATGTTGCCGCCCACCGAATCGATGGCGTACAGGCCATCGTGTTCAGTGGCTACGTAAACGACGTTATGAACGCCCTGGAAATTGCCGACCGTGATATTCACGTTCTGAACGAACAGCGGCTCCGCATAAATTTGTCCGTCGACCGGTGTTGAGAATGTCTTGCCAAAGGTCGCCGCATTCACGTTGCCGACCGTGAGCAGCGTCTCGGCGCTGTTGACGCCTGTCGACTGATTGTCGTTGTGGTAAGAAGTGACATTGGCCGAAAGCACGAGCCGCGACTCGAGCTTCTCGAGTGTCAGCCGGGTCTCGCGCCGACCGCGACCCGTTTGGCCTGAACGAGTGATGCTCTTGCCGATCCGCCGCCGACCAAACTTAGCCATGTTCAACTTTCGAATTAAATTGTCAAACTGGCGCGGTTAGGGCCAAAGTTAGCGGTGACCCGCTTGCCGAAGCCAAGAAGACGCCATTTACGATCGACTCTATCGGTCGAGGTTCGACCGAACCTCGAGCTCGCGTTCGGCGTGAATTGCCGTTGGCGCGACTATAGGGAATAAGTCGAAGACTTGCATAATTCCCAATTTAAAATATAGTCGGTTTTGCGGAAACGGCAAAGCAATTTTTTACGAATGGACCGTTTTCGGCTCGGCGACCCTACGGCCGAGGGATCTCCGCGATTGCCGACTGTTGAGGCGGGCAACTACCAATCGTCCTTGCCGGCGGCTCTCGGAGTTTCCGCAGCACGACGACGTCCCCCGCCACCGTGCTGCCGCCCCCTTTTCGTAGCGGAATTGGCGTTGCCTCTCGAAAGGCAAACCCTGCCTGCGACGCGAGGTCGCGCAAATATTCCCGCGAATGCGCGTATCGGCGAGTACGCCGCAGCGCGAAGCGACCGTCGGGAATCGTTTCGACGGTGAACGCAAACCAACCTCGCTCCCGCAGAACCCGGTTCGCGACATGAAAGACTGCCGATAAGTCGCCGATATAGATGAACAAATCGGCCGCGAGAACGACGTCGAATCGATCGTGAGTGGCCGCCATGAATTCGATGACATCGGAGCAAGCCAACTCGTCGTAGACGCCGGCCGCTTCGGCCTGAGCGAGCATACCCGGCGAAAGGTCGACGCCGGTCAACCGATGGGCGCAGTCTTTGAATTGCTTGCCGACAAGGCCCGTTCCACACCCAAGGTCGAGGATGTCGACGCGATTGCGAATCGGCTGGTCAGGCGGCGCAATGTGCCTGAGCATGGCCTGCCGCAGCGCTTCCGGCGCCGAATAATCCAACTTCCCGATGAGTGTCAGCTCGAATGTCGGGGCGAAGTCGTCGAACAGCTTGACCGTATATTCGCGTGGCATCATGGGAGGCGTCGGCCCGTTGCCGAGGGCCGCCAGATCGAACCGAGCCTCGGCCAATTCGGGATTGAGCTCGAGGGCGCGTCCGTAGGCGACCACCGCGTCAGCGGCGTTATCCGAATCGTCCAGAAGATTGCCCAGCGCATGCCAACCGGTGGCCAGTTTTGGATCAATTTCAAGGGCTCGGCGTTCAGCGGCAATTGCCCTTTCGCAATCGCCACTGCGGCGCTCGGCGATGGCTAACGTGTGCCAACCTCTGCCGCTGGTTGGATTGGCGTCCAACATCCGTCGGCAGATTTCCAACGCGGAGGAATGGTTTCCGGTTCGCGAAAGAACCTCCGCCAATCCCAGTAGCACGTCTTCTGTCTCGAAACCAATTTCCAGGACGCGGCGATAACACGTGATGGCCTCGGCGGTTCGCCCGGCGGTTCCCAGGGCGTCGGCCAGGTTCGCCCACCCCAGCGCATAAAGTGGCTCGAGCTCGACCGCGCGGCGATAACTGTCGATCGCGGCGAGAATGTCGCCTGCGCGAAAATAAAGGCTGCCCAAATCGTTGAAGACTCGCGCCGCGGGCGTCAGATCCGCCGCCTGCCGCATCGCGGCGATCGCCTCTGAAGAGCGATCGAGTCGATATAACACCAGCGACAACTGGCGAAGCACAGTGGGATCGCGCGGATTCGAACCGAGAATCCGCCGCAGGGCCGTCTCGGCCGCAATCGGATCAACGGCGGCAAGTTTCCGCGCCGCATCGAGAGCCGTTTGCGCCCGATCGCCATTCATTGGGGAAGCCACTCAATTGGCTGGTGACGAAGGTTCATTCCACCCATACGATCAAATCATGAATTGGATCGTATCCGCATGTAATACCGCTGAGCCTCGGCGGCGCACGAACGGCCGTCGGGCTGCGCCGTAAGACAATGCGCCTCCGGCGATTTACTTTTGGCCAGGAGTGCCTTAACTCGCGAGACCGAGTTCTCATTAACGTCCGCGTCGATGTCGGCCGTTGTGAAATTGAAGCAGTTGCAAATCGGCGCCGCGGGATCCTTCGGATACGCGGGCCGCTTGAGGCGGTCGGCGTCGATCGTCCGTTCGAACTGATCGAAATACGCGACGGCGCATTTGGGAAACGGGCAGTAGTAGGCCGCGTCGGCCAGTTCCGCCTGTGCGGCGGAATCCAGTTGCGCCGCGAGCGTTTCGACAGCGACAGGCGCCCCAAGCGATCCGCAACGCGGGCAATATCTCGCCCCCGTGTCATCCGGTTCTCGCACAAAGGCTTTGTTCATCCCAGCGCCCTGTCGTCAAAATCGCGCAGCGATCGGGAAACGCATGTTGGACCCGTCATTGCGTCGCGTCCCCTCGTCGCCGACCGCTGCGTGTTCTAAAATGGCCGGCGTCTCTAATCCATCATACGCACCACAGGATCGCCAAATGCCAGCCGAGTCGAAAATTTTGGCGTTCGCGGGTAGCGCTCGCAAGGACTCGTTCAACAAGCGGCTGATCCGCGTGGCCGTCGAAGGCGCTCGCGATGCCGGCGCCGAGGTTACGCTCCTCGATCTCCGCGATTTTCCATTACCGATCTACGACGGCGATTTGGAAGCTCAGGAAGGTTTGCCACCGAAGACTCGCGAACTCAAGGAAATCTTTCTCGCTCATCAGGGCTTGATGATCGCCTCTCCCGAATACAACAGCTCGATCGCGCCTCTGCTGAAGAACACGATCGACTGGGTCTCGCGCCCCGTGGCCGGTGAGCCGCCCCTGAATTGCTTCAAAGGCAAAGTGGCTGTGCTGATGGCCGCCTCCCCCGGCGGCCTGGGCGGACTAAGAGCGCTTGTTCACGTGCGGTCAATTCTTGGCAATATCGGTGTGATCTTGCTGCCCGAGCAAGTGGCGATCTCAAAAGCTCATGAGGCATTTTCCGCCGACGGGTCGCTCAAGAATCCAGACCAGCAAGCGTCGATTCGGAATTTAGGCGCCCGGCTGGCGGGATTTCTAAAGAAGTTGCTGGACTAGGAGTCAATCCGCAGCAGCCTCAGCACGAAACAGGCGCCGCCGGTCGAGGCGACTTCGTAACGTAAGTCGCCGCCCATGTCCCTGGCTAGGCGTCGGCACAGCGACAGCCCCAAGCCCACCCCCGGCGCCGAGATTGCCGCCTCTTGGGCCGTTTTATGGAAGGCCTTAAAAAGCACGCGCCGGCGCCCCGCGTCGATACCCGGCCCATGATCTCGAACACGCAGGAGGCATGAATCCCCGGCTACATCTGACTCGATGTGCAACGTGCGATCTTCGGCTCTGGCGGCGTATTTGCAGGCGTTGTCGATGAGGTTGAACAGAATCTGCTCGACGGCGCCGGAATCGGCGATCACCGTCCGATCCGCCACCGAGTCGTCCGCTTCGACCACAAGTTGAAAGCCGGCTTGCTCGGCCCGATCCTTCAATCGACTGGCGGCCGGATTGAGCAACGCGCGCACGGCGATCGGGCCGACCCGCTTGCCAAGTCCACCTCGCTCCAATCGGGAATACGCCAATACGTTTTCCACCAGATGGGTCAGCCGATCGGCCTCGATCCGAAGAGTATCTAAATACCGCCGACGGCTGGCTTCGTCGGGCACCATCCCTTCGGCCAACATTTCCGCGTACATGCGGAACGTCGTTAGCGGCGTGCGAAGCTCATGAGTCACCGCAGATACAAAGGCCGCGCGGCGTTCGCTTAGCAGCATCACCCCACGTAGCAGCATCGCCACCGCCGCGGCCCCCAGCAACATCGACGACCATGCCAGCACAAGCGACATGCGGACCGGGGACAATCCGGCCAGGGCCATCGCCGGCTGCTCGCTGAACTCCAACCGCACGGGCAGTACGGCCGACCGACGAGATTGCGGCTCTCCGTCTGCCGCAGTCACGGGCAGCAGCTTCGCCGACGGAAGCAAATCGTCAATCGCGGTCAACAGTTCTTGTCGAATCGCCAACCAATCGAGCAAGCAGCCCTGAACTTTATCCCCTCCGCGAAGATGAACCCGCCGGATCAACACCAGTCGATCCGCGAGCCAGAGTGGCGTCATGGTGAACGACCGTTGCTCATCCGGGTTCGCCGCAGCCGAGTCGTCGAAGTTCGGTGGAGAATTGACCATGTTTTGGGCCAACCAGATCGAGCGGGCCGTAAACTCGTTGTCGTCGCGTTGCTTCCGCTGAATTTCGTTCGTATCGAGCGCCTGTTGCGGACCCGCCTGCTGGGCAAGTTGCTGCACGTTCGTAGCCCCGGGATAACCGTTTAACTGGGGCGCGGTGGGAAACTGATTGGCGGCCTGCTGAGCCGGTTGTTGCGAGGCGATCGAATTGTTGAAGTCGTAGTTTTGCCCGTTGGCTCGGCGATTCAAATTTCCGGAAATTTGGTACCCGGAATTTGGGTTTGCGTTCAACTGTCCGCCATTGCCCGCGGCGATCGAGGTGGCTCCGACGGCGCCGCCGCCGGAAATTGGGGCCACATCGGTCACCGAAGCATCGGCGGCCGGCAGCATGGCGAGCAGCTTCGGCGGATCGATCGATTTTTTCAGGCCATCGAGAAGCTTTTGAGCCGCAGCGACTTCCGCCGCCGACAAAAGCCGCGGGACGACGCGGGATTGCATTTCGGCCGGCGGTATTCGTGGAGAGCTGAAGTGCCCCGACGCATCGAATTGAAAATGCAGCAAGATCTGCGGCGGCAACTGCGCGACGAGCGGCGAGACGATCGGCTCCGGGCCGGATTTGGTTTTGCCTTTAGAAACGGGCCGTTCGGTTTGATAAAAAGTCTCATAACTAAACGCCGGGCGAGAGCTCTCCTGAGTCACCAGCGGGGCCAGCGCCGAGTCGATTCGCCACAGGGCCAGCCGGGCATTCTCCTCGACTGCCGCCTGTTGCCGAGCAAAGGCCTCGGCATTTTCGGACTCCAAGGCGCGGAAGCTCAGCCAGCCGACTGCTGCCACGATCGTGGAGAGGCAAGCGGCGAACGCCAGCCAGACGTGTCCGGTGGAACGCATCATGTTGTGGCTACGCTCCCAGGGGTTCCATGCCGCTCGCGGCGAACATATAGCCCTTGCCCCGCACCGTGAGCACGATCCGCGGTTCGGCCGAATCGTCGCGCAGCTTTTCTCGCAGCCGGGTGACGTGCATGTCGATCGTCCGTGTCGTCACACCGCGGGGACTAATTTGCCAGACTCGTTGCAATAGCTCATCGCGCGAAATCGCCCGGCCCGAGTTGGCCGCCAGATAGCGCACGAGCTCGACCTCCTTTTCGCTGAGCTCCGCCCGCGAGCCGTCGCGAAAGCGAATCTCCGATCGCGGCAGGTCGATCGTGCCATCGAGAAACTCAATTTGCGCGACATCTTTCGGCCGTTCCGGCGATCGCCGCAGCACGGCTTCGATCCGGGCGAGCAATTCCTTGACGCTGAATGGCTTGATCACATAGTCGTCGGCGCCCAATCGCAGGCCCGCCACGCGATCGTTCTCGACGCCGCGGGCGGTCAAAATGATGACCGGTTGCGTCGGCCGAATCAGGCGGAGTTGCCGCAGGATTTCCAACCCGTCGCGGCCCGGAAGCACCAGGTCCAGCAGCAGCAGATCGTAATGCTGCTCGATCGCCATCGTCAGCCCGACTTCGCCGTTGGCCGCCTCCAGCGGCGTGTAGCCGGCAAAGCGAAGTGAATCGACAATGCCGCGGCGAATGGCCGAATCGTCTTCGATGGTTAGGACGCGCAAGGGTTGTTGCATGGGATGAACGAGACGGACGCAATTGACTAAATGACACGATCAAATTGCCGACAAATCCTTAGAGCCGCGCACGCAGTAAACGCCGAGCGAGTTTCTCGGCAAGCCGCCAGCCCGACCTTTAATTGTACATCGTCGTTGCTACGTTATGGTACTTGGCTTATTTGCGTCGAGGACAGGGGGCTTATGCCGCTCGCTCGGCAGGCGCCGGGCTATTTCGTTTGCGCGATGCCGTCGTTTTCCAGCGCCGTATAGGTGTCGGCCGGCATGAGGCCCAGCCAAGGATCGTTGCTGGGGGTCAAGAACAACTGGGCATAGACGCGCTCGTTGAGCACGTCGACATTCGGCGCCGCAGCCTGGGCGAGCCAAGCGTGGATTTGCCGATGATACAGATATTCGTCGCGCACGGAGTCGATCGCGATCGATCCTTGAAACTTGCGCACGATTCGCACCAGTGGATCCTCGACGTACATCTTCGAGACGGCGCGCAAGGCAGCCTTCGCCGCGGCCGGATGTTGACTGCGAATCAGGGCCACGCTCGCCGGATCCAATTTGGCGTCGTCGGCGTGTAACAGAGCAATGCGATTCCAGACATCGTCGGTCGTCGACATTGCCAGCGCTGCGCCAGCGTCGATCGTCGTGGCTTTGAGCATGGGCATTTCCAATACATATTTAGACTCCGCGACAGGCGCGGCCTGCGCGGCCGTCGGCGGTTGAAGATTGGACTTCGGTTTAGCGTAAGCCACCGGCTGCCCTTGCGCCGCCGCGGCAACATGGAGCGCGGGCGCCGTTGCCGATGGAGCGGCGTTGTCGGCGACCGCGATTCCAAGCTTCTGTAGATCGGCCCGCCATTGGGCATCGATCGCGATGACTCGTTCAGTATGATAGGCCGCCAATAAGTTTTGCCGCGCTGGATCCGGAACCTTGGCCGCCTGACGGGCGATCTTTTCGGCTTGCTCGAGTTGTCTCGCGAATGCTTGCGGGCCATAGAGCCCGGGGATCGCGTCGATCGTGCGCCCCTCGGCGTCGAGCACATAGTGAATGCTATTGCCCGTCAGCGTTCGCTCCAACTTTCGACCATCGCCGAAATCGATCGTCACCTTGGGAACGGGGCGAACCGATTTCCAGTGCAGCACGAATTTGTCTCGCAGCAACTGACCGATCGCCGGATTGGAGTACAACGTCGCGCGGAAGAAGCGGCTGTTCGCACAGCTAAATTCGTCCGTCAGATTGCCGAGTAGCCGGAGTGAGAGGATCGGTTTGCCCTCGCGCCGAGCCGCGGCCTTGGCCTCCTCGAAATCGGTGTACCAATATAGCTGCGACGCATGGCAATCGTGCTGCGCGCCCACCGCATCGAGAGCGCCACGAAGCCGCAGCCACTCGGCGGTCGCCGGCCGGACCGACGTCGCAAACATCGTCGACTGTTTGATAATATCGGCGTGGACCGACGCAAGCGCCGTCAAGCCGGCTGGACCAGCTTCGCGGAGCGAGCGAATTGCCGGGTCCGCGGTCTCCCGGTTTTCCGAAACGGCGTCGTTCGCCCAGTGGTCCAGTTGCTCTTGGGTTGGCTCGGCTCCCGCGAGGACGCCAAGCAGCGGAAAGAAAATCGCGGTCAGGGCTACGATGAATGGGCGCCGCATGGTTCGCTCCTTTACGGGTGTTCGGTTGTCATCCCTCTCCATCGACACAATCGTAACCGCGGATTGCGGCCGCGCGTGTAAGGGGTTTGTAACGAGACCGTGGCCCGATCAAAAATGGCGCCGCGCACGAAGTAAGCGTTCGAGGAGGTTCGATGCTCTCGGAGATCATCCGCCGCTGAATCACCACTCATCGCTTACTGCGTGCGCGGCTCAAGTTGCCGTTTCCGCCGAATAAGCGGAATCGCAAAACAACAGGCCAGAAGCGCCGCGTGCGCTCATGGCCTGTCGAGATCGGTCGAGAAATTCCCTTCGCCGGCGTTTATTTTTTCGCCGCCGCGACGTCGGCCTTGGCCTTCTCCTCTTGGGCTTTCGACACCTCCGGATTCGGCGTGGCGTCGCCCGGTTTTTTATTGAGGATCCATTTGATCGCGCCGAGCAGGCACTCTTGATACTTGGAGTTCGTCCAAATCTTTTCGTTGTGGCCCAAGCTGATGTAAAACACCTTGCCTTCGCCATAGTCTTTGCACCAAGCGATCGGCACATGATACGGCTCGCGATGCTCGGTCTTGGCCATGTTCATGCTCATCAACACGCGAACTTTTTCGGGCTGCCAATTCTTGAATTTGTAGATCTCGTCCGCGATCTCAAATTCGTCGCCCCACGGCTTCATGGCGGGAAATTTGGTGTCGTGCACGGTGACCGTGATCTTCGAGCCGTCTCCCCAAGGGTGACCGTCGAACGTGCCGCCGATCATGTCCCAATAGGGCTTGTAGTTGTGATATGTGTCGGTCGCGGAATGGGCGCCGATAAACCCGTGCCCTTTCTTCTTGAGCCAATCGTTGAAGAAGTAATCCTTGGTTTCGTCCGAGATGGGTAGATCGCCGGTTGTATAAAAGAACACGATGTCGTAGTTGGCCAATTTCTCCTTCGTGAAATCCTTTTCGGCGTCCTGGGTGCAATCGACGCGGAACAGGCCGCTGGAAATGCCCAACTCGGTGACCGCCCGCTCCGAGGGAGAGAGATCCGTGCCTTTTCGCGAGACCGAACCGTGTTTGAAGCCTTTGCTTTGCGTGAGCATCAGGATTCTCGCGCCGGCCGGTTTCGTCGCGTCGTCGGCCCGGGCGGCCGAGACGGCGGTGAAATAACATAGAGCACACAACAGGGCGGCCAGGGAGGTGGCCGTTCGCCAAAGGCGATTCATGGGAAGCTCCGAAAAGGAACGGAAGGAGGGAAGTCGAGGCAGGAGGCGGAGGGACCGCCTGCGATCATTAAAACACTCGCCGTCGCGGACTGCAACATTTTGCCGGCTCGAATCTTTTGGAGGCGGCGTCTTCGAAACGGCCGGGCTGGAGGAGTTCACCGAAACCCGTTGAGCAAAGGCTCGCCAATCGCCCTCCGCCAACCCGACACGTCCCTCAAAAAACAGGTCTTTGCGCGGTCGCGGCCGCTTGTATAATGCTGGATTGCCATTTTGGCCATTTAGTCAGATTAGCCGCAGGCGAATATCAGTCATGCCCAAGCAGAAGACCCACAAAGGCTCGAAGAAGCGATTTCGCGTCACCGCTCGCGGCAAGGTCAAGCACCGCCGCGCCGGCACGAGCCACTTGAACAGCCGGATGACCAAGAAGCGCCGCCGCAATCTGCGCGGCACGGGCGTGCTCGATCACGTCGACGCGAAGCGGATCATCAGCGTGCTGGCCAAGGAAAGTTACTAATCGCCCGAGCCACCGGAGGCCGGCAACTCGATTGCAGCGCCACCCTCCATGAACACCGGATTGCAGCGAGCGTTTCGCTTGCCGGTCCGACCCCACAAGCCATTCCTCACCCACAAATTATCGAGCCATGAGAACTACCAGCGGCGTACCCCGCAATCGATCCAAGAAGCGACTGTTTCAAAAGGTGAAGGGCTTCGTCGGCGGTCGTCGCCGATTGCTCCGCACGGCGAAAGAGTCGCTGATTCGGGCGGGGGTCTACGCCACCCGCGACCGACGTCTGCGAAAGCGCGACTTCCGCAAGCTGTGGATCATTCGCATCAACGCGGCGGCGCGCGAGCGCGGTCTGCGATACAGCGAGTTCATTCATGGTCTTCAAAAGGCCGAAATTGGACTGGATCGCAAGTCGCTCGCCGACATGGCCGTGAACGATCCGGCCGGTTTTGACGCGGTCGTCGAATTGGTCAAGGGGGCACTCGTCCCGGCTTAGCCGCCGACAACTTGCCAGCGTGACATTCGTTTGGCATGAAAAATTGACTTCCCGCCCAACTTCGGTTCCAATGCGCTTGGGCCAGGCAATCTGAAAGGGATGCTCATCATGCGGCGGTCTTCGAGTCGCGCTATCCACGGTCGGCGCCCGGTTGGATTTACGCTGGTTGAACTGCTGGTCGTCATTTCGATCATCGGAATCTTGATGGCCTTGCTGCTGCCCGCCGTCAACGCCGCGCGCGAAGCCGGCCGACGGACGCAGTGCCTGAATAATCTGAAGCAAATTGGCTTCGGCGCCTTGAACCACGAATCGCAGAAGGGCACGTTTCCGGCGCCCGGCTGGGGTTATCAATGGGCCGGCGATCCAGATCAGGGGGTCGGTATCCAGCAGCCCGGCGGATTTTTCTACAATCTATTGCCGTTCATCGAAGAGAAGAACACTTGGCAATTGGGCTTGGCGGGCAACGGCAATAACGCCGCGAAAAACGACCAAATCGCCATAGCCGCGCAGACGGTCATTTCGGTCTATGTATGCCCAAGCCGCCGACAGTCGCAGCCGTGGCCTAACAGTTCGACTTTCAAGAATATGACGACGCCGTCGAGCATCGCGCGAGGCGACTACGCGGCGAACGGTGGCGATTTGGTGGTGACGACCGTCGCCGGACCCGCCTCGATCGCGGATGGAGTAGCGCTCAAGAACATGGCCGATGGCTCGAAGGCCACGGGCATTTGCGTTCCCAAGGCTCTAGTTCGGATGGCCAACGTCACCGACGGCAAAAACTACGTGCTGCTGGCCGGCGAAAAATGGATAGCGCCCCTCGATTACATCAGCGGCGCGAGCCTGGGCGACGATCAAAGTTGGGATGTCGGCTACGATATCGATGTGGTTCGCTTCGCCAACCCGATCGATCCGGGGGCCATGCAGGACTTCAATCCCACGGCGCCCGACGACCACAATAAGGACACCTCCTATTTCGGCGGTCCCCATTCAGGAACGTTCGACACCGTTTTCTGCGACGGATCGACGCGTAAGCTAAGCTATGCGATCGATCGGACCACCTTCGCCAATCTATGCAATCGAGCGGACGGTTCGCTGATGGACGACAGCGCGTTCAATCAATAGCCGGCACGAACGGAAAATCCTCTTCTCGATCAGCAATATTCGCCGGCCCAGGACGCATCGAGCTTACCGAATGCGCGGAAGTTCGCAGGGCGAAATACTCTCGGACTGGGTTTCTGCGTCCCGATTCGTGTTTCGCCATTCGATCGCCGATGGGATCGCCTCGTCGATGACGCAGAAACCACATGCGAAAAACCAAAAAACTCATAGCTTGTTTCTAACACAACGCTTACAATCCAAGAAGTCTAGCGCACGATTCAGTGCGGTTTGAATGGATAACAAGCGGCCGATCGCCTGGGGAAAATAGCTTCCCGGAGTGTTGTGATTCGCGGATTCCGGACTGGGCAATGCCTTTCAAGACCTTCCGTTCGGACGGGCTCTCTGGCAAAAAGCGGCGACCCCATGAAACGAAATCGAATTGGTGAGCATCGCGGCGGGGCCCGATCGGGCTTTACGCTTGTCGAACTGCTCGTCGTGATTGCCATTATCGGCACGTTGATCGCTCTGTTGTTGCCTGCGATTTCGGCTGCGCGTGAAGCGGCCCGGCGAACTCAATGCATGAACAATATCCGGCAGCTCAGCCTAGGCTGCATTAATTTCGAATCGGCGCGTGGGGCATTTCCCTATGGGCGCAAATACGATAGCTGGGACACGTTCACGTTCACGCAGTTGATTTTGCCCTTCTGCGAGGAAAAGGCCGTTTATGAAAACTATACTTTCCTCACGAAAAAGGGGTTTGTGCAGAACACGCCCGGGCCCAACGGCCCTATTGGCAACGACGCAAAGACGAGAGCGGCGCGGATGGCCGTCTTGCCGAATTTCTGCTGTCCGAGCGATTCCAATGCGCCAGCCCAAAATGAATTTAACACGACCGACTACGGATTTTATCGAATGAATTTCAAGGGCTGCGCGGGCAGCGGCGACATGTACGGCGCGGCCACCGACGCCACCAAGGGGCCCTGGGGCTTGGGCGTGTTTGGCGTGATTTCCGGTCAAAGCTTTGACAAGCGATTTCCCGGCGCCCTCCGGCGGGATATTCGAGACGGCTCGTCCAAAACTCTGCTACTCTCCGAGGGAGTCGTCCCGACAATTGCCTCGTGGGGAGGGCCGATGAGCGAAACAGTTTACGGCAATATGAGCGGCTCATTATTTTCAGGGAGCATCACGCCGAACTCGACTTCGCCCGACCGTCCGCTCGGTCCGTGCCCGAAGGACCAGGGAGACGGCGAATACAAGGCGCCTTGTCTTTCGCTAGGTTCGACCGCTTGGTACACGCCCAGCGCCGCCGGCGCCTATGCGGCAGCCCGGAGCTATCATGCCGGAGGAGTGAACGTGTCGCTGGCCGACGGATCGTGCACATTCGTCACCGACACAATCAATATCTCTGTCTGGCGTGGTCTGGCGACGCGCAATGGTGGCGAAACGGTTAACATCGCGAGCTATTAGCGACCTGTCGGCTTTATCCTCTTCTCTTCGTGCCTAAATGACTCGTCCGCTTTTCGTGTTGGCGTCGCTCGGCTTTCTATTGCTGCTGGCGCCGGGTTGCGGCGATCCGGTAAGCACGGTCAGCGGCAGCGTCGCCTACAACGGTCAGAAGGTCGGCGACGGGTGGATCACGTTCATCCCGGCGGATGGTCTCGGCCCGACAGAGGGCGGCCCGATCGCCAATGGCGAATTTCACGTGGAGAAAATGATCCCCGGGAAAAAAACCGTCCAGATTGTGGCGGTTAAGAAAGTAAACTTCGCCCGCACAGGCGTGGATTTATCGGCGGCCGCGCGGGAACAAGCGATGCGCGGCGATACGAGTGGGATCGTGGAGCGGGCCGATGAAATTCCTGCCGACGCCGAGGGGAACAACGCTCTGGTAATATTGGAACCCGGCGACAAAAAACTTGAGTTCCAGTTGAAATCGAAGCACTAAAGTGTACTTGCCTTCAGGTTCTAGACTCGCTCCCGACGATTTCGTTAAAAAATTATCGAACCACCGCCCGGTCTTTGGCTTTACCGCAGGTTTGAGCATTGGGCTATGGATGCAACACTTCTTGACTATGCCTATGCGTTGTACAAGCAAGGTTCCGAGGCTCATTGCGCCGGCTCGTTAGCTGAACTGCAAAACGAATATCCGCAAGCGAGCAAAGCGGAAATCGTTGATGCATTCGATCGGGCCGGAAAACTTGTCCATGTCGCTTGCCAATGGGCCGAACAACTGCGAGGGCCCTTCAATGATGGGTCGGGCAAGCCAACTCTAAGCATTGAAAGCAACTGCCCGGGGTTTTCGGCTGGTACGTACACCGACGCGGAGTCGTGGGGACTCTATCTGACGAAGTAGTCGAATGTGCCTGACGCGGAACGTGAATGCGATAGCTTCGGCTGATACCGCTTCGCGCATCGCGGCGGGTATTCTATGATCGTGGCTTGCTTGGCCGCGAGCACGGCTTGGTCTCACCGGCCGGCAGGACTTTCACATCCCGATTCCCCGAAGGCTCGTTGTGGCGCTCGCCGAATTTCTTGACGAACTGGACGGGCTCGCTGCCGCCGGCGCCGCCGCCTTTGCATCGGCGACCGACCGCGAGACGCTTGAAGCGGCCCGCGTGGAATTTCTCGGCGCCAAAAGCGGCCGATTGAAAGCCGCGCAGAAAGGGCTGGGCGCCGTCGCGCCTTCGGATAAACCGGCGGCGGGGAAGAAGTTCAACGAAGTCAAACTGGCGCTCGAGGCCGCCCTGGAATCCGCCCAACAGCATTTGTCGGCTCGCGAAGAAGTTGTTGCCGGCGAGCCGTTCGATCCGACGCTGCCCGGCGTTCGCGCCAAGCTGGGACGGTTACACCCGATCACGCAAACGATCGAAGAGCTCAAAGAGATCATGGGCCGGCTCGGGTTTACGGTCGCCGATGGTCCGGAGATCGAAGACGAACGCCATAATTTCGAGGCGCTGAACATTCCCGCGGATCACCCCGCTCGAGATCCGCTGGAGAATTTTTTCCTGGCGACCGCCGCGAAAACGGCTGGCGCCGGCATTCCAGCGTCGGGCAAGCCGCTGCTGCTTCGCAGCCAAACGAGCACCGTCCAGATTCGCGTGATGGAGCGCCAACCGCCGCCGGTGCGAATCATCTCCCTGGGGCGCGTGTATCGGCCCGACACGGCCGACGCCACGCATTATCCGATGTTCCATCAAATCGAAGGTCTGCTCGTTGACCATCATGTCACGATGGCCTGTCTGAAGAGCGTGCTCAGGTTATTCGCCAAGAGTTTTTTGGGAGGCGACGTGCATATCCGATTTCGCCCGTCGTTCTTTCCGTTCACCGAGCCGAGTGTCGAGGTCGACATGAGTTGGGGAGAGCGGTGGATCGAGATGGGGGGCGCCGGCATGGTCGACCCGAACGTGCTGCGAGCTGTCGGCTACGATCCCGAGGAAGTGACTGGCTTCGCGTTCGGCCTGGGCGTGGAGCGCGTTTGCGCCCGTCGGCACAACGTCACCGATATCCGCGAATTCTATAAGAACGACGCGCGCTTCCTGCATCAGTTTTAATCGCTCCGCTTATGATCGTCTCTTACGACTGGCTCAAAGACTATCTCTCGCTCGATGACATTTCGGCCGCTGAGCTTGCGCGCCGGTTGATGCTTGCGGGCCTCAACCACGAAGAGACCAAAGTCGTCGGCGACGACCTGGCGATCGATCTGGAAATCACCAGCAATCGGCCCGATTGTCTGGGCCATATCGGCGTGGCCCGCGAGGCGGCCGTGCTTTTCCAGCGGACGTTAAAGTCGCCCCCCGCGACTCCCGCGACCGGTAACACGCCGATCGGTGAGTTGGCCAAAGTGACATTGGCGTGCCCCGATCTTTGCCATCGCTACACGGCGCGGGTGATCCGGGGCGTGAAGGTCGCCGCTAGTCCCGCTTGGCTGGCCCAGCGATTGACGACGATCGGCATTGCGCCAATCAACAACGTCGTTGATATCACCAACTATGTGCTCATGGAATGCGGGCAGCCGCTGCATGCGTTCGATTTGGCCCGGCTCGACGGCCGAGAAATCGTTGTGCGCCGAGCCCGATCCGAGGAGCCCTTCGAGGCCATCAATCACACGACATATTCGCTCGAGCCGGGTATGTGCGCGATCGCGGACCGCCGCCGCGCGGTCGCGATCGGGGGCGTGATGGGCGGCGCCGATACGGAGGTGTCGCCAAGGACGACGGAGCTGTTAATCGAGTCGGCCGAGTTCGCGCCCGCGTCGATCCGCGCGACGGCTCGCCGGCTCAATCTGCACAGCGATTCGTCCTATCGCTTCGAGCGCGGCTTGGATCCGCAGGGCGTCGATTGGGCCAGCCGGCGAGCTTGCGAGATGATTCTCGATTTGGCCGGCGGCGAACTGGCCGAGGGAGTCATCGACGTTGGCCAGCGAGCCGCTCAGCGAGAGCCCGTTACGCTCCGATTTGCTCAGTTGCGGCGCATTTTGGGGATCGACATCGATTCGGCGGAGGCGCGGCGAATTCTCACCGCGCTTGGCGCCCAAGAAACGACGGCCGACTCGCGGTCCGTGCAAATAATTCCGCCGACTTGGCGCCGCGATCTGACGCGCGAGATCGATCTGGTCGAGGAAGTGGCGCGAATTCACGGTTACGATGCCATTCCCGAGGATGTGCAAGTTCCGATGGCGCCGTCGGCCAAGATCCGTCGCGATCGTGTGCTGGACAAAGTGCGACAAGCGCTCACGGGCGCCGGCGTCGACGAGGCGCTCACGCTGAGCGTCGTCGAACAGCCTGCGTCCGATGCTTTCACGCCCTGGACGAATGCGCCGCCGCTACGACTGTCGATGCCCATCTTGCGACGAGCCGATCTGCTCCGGCGAAGCTTGATCCCGAGTTTGCTCCAGGCTCGTCGGACGAATGAAACGCTCTCGAATCCGGCGGTCGAGCTGTTCGAAACGGCGCGAATCTATTTGCCGCAGGCGGATGGTTCGCCGCGGGAAGAACTGACGCTATCGATCGTCAGCGGTCGCGATTTTTTGACGGTGAAAGGCATCCTTGAGACGGCGCTTGCTGCTCTGCACATTTCGGCGAGTTTGGAAGTCATCGACTTCAAGCACCAGTTGTTGTCGCCAGGCCGCAGCGTGGAGTTGCGATTAAACGGAGCGCGTTTTGGATTTTTGGGCGAGCTTAGCCCTACCGGCCTGAAGCAATTCGAGCTGCGAGGGACTGCGACGGTGGCTGAGATTCGCATTTCAGCCTTGGAACCCATCGCCAACCTGGCCCCACAGTCCGCCGAGCTTTCGCCTTATCCGGCGGTCGAACGCGACCTCAATCTCGTCGTCGATGAGCAAGTCCATTGGGCTCAAATCGAATCGACTCTCCGATTTTCCGCCGGACCCGACCTCGAGCAGCTCGTCTACCGCGATACCTATCGCGATTTGAATCGGCTCGGGGCCGGCAAGAAAAGTTTGCTGTTTACGCTCGTGCTGCGCAAAAAAATGGGAACGCTGACCAACGCGGAGGCGGACGGCGTGCGCGATGCCGTGGTGGCCGCATGCACTCGAGCATTTGACGCCAAGCTGCGGTAATCGCCACTTCACCGGTCAGCCAGCCGGCGGTACTGGCGCTGGCGCGATCGCCGGCTCCCGCTCGATTCGCTGGGCCCCGCACCAGAGATGCTCCAAGGCGTAGAAATCTCGCGATTCTTGGTCGAACAGGTGGATGACAACATCGCCGTAATCCAGCAGAATCCAGCGACCTTCGACATAACCTTCGATTCCCAGCCGCCGATCGCCGAGTGTCTTTTGCAGCGTGCGATCGATTTCGTCGCCGATGGCATGCATTTGCCGCCGGCTGGAGCCTGTTGCGATCACGAAGAAATCGAAAATCGATGTCAACGACCGCATGTCGAGAACGATCAAGTCGCGGCCCCGATTTTCTTCCGCGACGCGCGCGGCGGTCAGCGCTAGTTGCAGACTGCGGTCGGACGCTGGAGTCGAAACGGCCGTCCGACGAATGGGAGAACTTGCCAAATGGGCCCTCGTTGGTTAATAACGTTAACACTGTATAAGAGCCGCTCCGAGAACCATCTGAGGAGAGGGGGCGCGACGTTCTCGGATAGGCTCTAAGCCGCTCGCCGCGACTGCCTATTCATTTTACCTGCCGGACAGCTTAGAGCCAGTGCTCTGCCGATCGACCGCAAAACCGCCGGAGAGAAGGGGATAGTCCCCGGCGCTTTTGTGAGGGGCTTTAAGAAGCCTATAACGAGACAAATACCGATTCGCGCTTGGGAGCTATACTCCCAGGCCCTATTACAACCGGAGAAACCGGCCCATGAGCGATTGGATTGAAGAAGGCCAGCCGGCCCCCGATTTCACCTTGAGCGACGACCGCGGAGCCCGAGTGAAGTTATCCCAGCTCAAAGGCCAGCCGGTCGTGCTCTACTTTTATCCCAAGGACGACACGCCGGGCTGCACGATCGAAGCCTGTGCGTTTCGCGATCGAATGGCCGAACTGACCAAGCTCGGAGCCAAAGTCTTCGGTGTGAGTCCCGACGATGCCGCAAGCCACGGAGCGTTCCGCGACAAATACCACTTAAATTTTCCTCTGCTCGTCGATGTCGATCACCAAGTCGCCGAGCGATATGGCGCTTGGCGGGAAAAGAACATGTACGGCAAAAAATCGATGGGCATTCAGCGCTCGACATTCGCGATCGATCGCGAAGGCCGAGTCGCCAAAGCCTGGAAAAGCGTGAAGGTCGAGGGCCACGACGAGCACGTGCTCGCGGCCATCAAGGCGCTCGGCTAGGAGCCGCGCACGATAGTAAGCGGAAGCAAGACCGCAACGAGACCACCCCGCGCTTACTTCGTGCGCTGCTGCTGAGCTCAATCCAGCGGCTTGACCATAATTTCCTTGTAGGCGACTTTGCTGCCCGGGTCGTGACCTTGCAGGGCGAATGTGCCGTGCTGGAGGAATCGACCGTCGTGACCCGCCGGCGGCTTGAAACCCTTCGGCTCCGTCCAATCGCAAACGGACTTGCCGTCGATTTTCAACTCGACGTGATCGTCCTTGACGATGATCTCGTAAAGAAACCATTTCTCGTCGACGTGATTAGCCTCTTTATTGTCTTTGATGTCGTACAAACTGCCGGTCTTCTTCCAATCGCCATGAGTGGCGTTCACCTGGGCCTCGAAACCCTGATTCGGCCAGCCTTCTTCTTGAAATTTGGTGTGGAAGTAAATTCCCGAGTTGGCGTGCGGAAAAGTCATCACCATCGCCTTCAAGTGGAAATTCTTGAAGTCGTGATTATGCACGGGTCCCTCGTAAAACAAGTGAGACGGGCCAGGACCGTGAACGACAAGCAGACCGTCTTCGACTTTCCACGAATCGGGGTTCTTGCCGACTTTCCAGCCATCGAGCGATTTGCCGTCGAACAGGCTGTAAAAGCCATCCTTGTCCGGCGCCGGCTCCTTGCTCGACTTGGCGTCTTCGGCCCGAACGTTCGAGCCGATCAATAGCGCTAAACCGACGATGTAAAACGATCCGATTTTCATAGTTGCGCTCCAAAGAAGAAATTCACGGCCGGACAATTGTCCCGGAATCGAAGGCAGGAAAACATCTTACTCCACCGCCACGGCGAACTCAAATCGCGGAATTGCGCGGGTTAGCTCAAGCTGAGCGGTCCCGCCGAGCAGTGATCCGGGTTGCCGAATTTTTTGATGTCGTGCCCGAAGCCGTGGGCGAGCGAGATCAGCAGCCGATTGTGGGCCACGTTGGGCAGTTTCATCGAGCGGCCCAGCTTGAAGTTCAGGCCGCCGCCAACCAGCACGAAGGGGATGTTGTCGAGCGAGTGCGAGTTGCCCTGGCCGAGTTCGTTGGTCCAGACGATCGTCGTGTTGTCCAGCAAATTGCCCTCTCCGCCTGGCTCCGGAGTTTCGGAAAGACGCTTGGCCAAATAGGCCAGTTGCTCGCAGAACCAGTGGTTGATTTTGGTCAGCTTTTCCTGAGCCTTTTCGTTCGAGTCCGGCTCGTGCGAAAGCTCGTGATGCCCCTCGTCGACGCCGAGCCAATGCATCTTGGCGCCGCCGACGGAGTTGGTGTACTGCAACGTCGCGACTCGGGCGAAATCGTTGGCGAAGCCGTTAACCATGAGGTCGATTTGCGTCTTGCTGATCCGTGGGATTTGGTCGTTTTCGTGCTTGATGCCCGGTTCGAGCTGCGGCAGCGGATGGCCGGCTTTGGCCTCTTGCGCCGCGTGCAGTTCGTGCTCCATCTCGCGAACGAACGTGGCATGCTCGTCCAGCAGCCGGCGATCGTCGCTACTGACGACCGCGCTGACTTTTTTGAGATCGGCTTGAACGTCGTCCAGCACGCTGGCCAATAGCTCGCGATCCTTCACCTTGCCGTACAGCTTATTGAACATCTGATAAGGATTGTCGATCGGCGTGATCGGCTTGTTCGGACCGGCATACGACAT
Organism: Pirellulales bacterium; assembly: GCA_038210495.1. Classification (GTDB taxonomy): domain Bacteria; phylum Planctomycetota; class Planctomycetia; order Pirellulales; family DATAWG01; genus JBBQWR01. The sequence goes on along the minus strand of JBBQWR010000056.1, from coordinate 3,528 downwards.
CCGCGTCCACGTGTCGGCGTGATCGGGTACCATGACGCCGAACTCCAGCGATCCAAACCGGGTGCGGGCGGCTTGGTCTTTCTGGAGAAAGGTGCGGATTTCTTGATCGATGGAAATGCCGCTGGACCAGCCGGCCGGCGTGTCGGAGCCCCCCTGCACGTTGCCTGGATAAAGCTCGATGCCAGTCAGCAAGCAACCGATGCCCCGCATGTGGCCATCGCCATCGCCGCGAATCTTGTCGCTCAGACCGCGGAGGATCAGCGTGCGATCTTGAAACGGCTCGAGCGGTTTGAGCGATTCTTTAAGCGTAAACTTTTCCCCTTCCTCGTCGGGCCAAAAGTTTTTGGGCACGATGCCGTTGGGGCTGAACACGATCACCAGCCGCTGCTTGCGCTTCGATTGATTGGCGAAGGCCAGACTCGGCAGATTCAAAATGAACGGCAGGGCCGCGGACCCGATGCCCAGGGCACGCAGGAAGTCACGGCGGGTCGTGGCGGTGGACATGGTGGTTTCTATCGCGAGTGATTGCGGAGAACGGGGCCGGAATGACTAATGTCGAATCATGAATGTCTAGTCAATGACGAATTATTAGATGACTAATAACGAAGGTGATGCATTGTACTGCTTGGCGTCGGGTGGCCGAGGCTGGAGGCGCTTCGCCGAAGCCCCGGTGAGTTGAGCTGCTATTCTTATTTGCTCGCCACGGCGACTTTCGCGTCGCGCGGCGTCAAGGCCGAGGTGGCCATAATTTCAACCGCTAACTTGCGAATGTTGAACTGGCGGTCGGCGAACGATTTTCGAAGATCCTTAAGCGTACTCGGTCCATAGGCTCGCACGGGCTGCTGCACCAAATGATGGAATAATTGCTCGGTAAACGCCGCCTGGGATTCGTCGCTGGCGATCAAGAAACCGGCTAATTCCCGGGCGCCGTCGATCGTGACGGTTTGTCCCGAGCGGGTGTGATAGGTCCCCGTGGCGTCGACCGGCTTGCCGTTGTCCTGCGATCGGTATCGACCCACCGAATCGAAATGCTCGAGCGTGTAGCCGAGCGGATTTATGATGCCGTGACAGGTCATGCAATTGGCCGATTTGGTTTGGAGCGCAACCCGCTGACGGGTCGTGAGCGTGGGTTGTAGCTCGGCCGCCAGCGGCGCGACGGCTTCCGGCGGCGGCTTAAGCGACACGGCCAACACGCCCCGGGCGAGCAGCACGCCCCGCAGAATCGGCGAGCTGTCTTTCGTGTGAGCGAACGTGGCCATGAGATACGGATGAGTCAGCACGCCAGCCCGTTGGGTCGGGTCGAGCTTGACCTCCGTGAATCCGGCGTCGCGGGGCAGATCGACGTTATAGAGCTCCGCCAATCGACCATTGAGGAACAGGCTATCTCCGAGCAGCAGTTGGCGAAAATCGGCGCCGTCCGACCATAGCCCTTTGTCCAATTGCAGCTCGAGCGACGTGCGGAGGTCGGTGATCGTGGGGCCGTCGAAGCCGGGAAACTTTTCGGCGTCTTTGGTGAGATCGCGCGGCTCGTCGGCCTTGACCCATTTGAAGAGAAAGGCGCGAAGCTTGAATTTTGCTCGTAGGTTGCCGAGCATTCGCTCGGAGTGCTGGGCGACTTGCTCTTTGGTCTTAAGATTCCCCGAGGCGGCCGCGTTCCACAAGTCTTGGTCGGGAATCGAATCCCACAGACCGAACGACAATCGAGCCGCCGTGTCGAAGGCATCGGAAGGGGCGCCGACCTCGCGATACAAAAATCGCGGCGATTTGAGCACTCGCAAGACGATGTGCTGCACGGCCCCGTCGAGGTCCTTCGCGCCGTCAAGTGGCTTGTCGACGATCGCGGCGGCTTCGTCGTTATTTAGTGGCCGGCGAAATGCTCGCTCGGCGAACGTGCGGCAGAATGCTTTGAGCTTTTTGGGCCGATCGCCGTCCTTGTCGTTCGTTCCCGCCAATTGATTCACGCGAATCGCGACCGCCGCGGCCGTTTCCAGGGCGGCGTCGGTCGTGGCTTGATCCCACTCTTTGGAGACGGTCGTGCCGCGCTCCCAGCCATAACTGCGGTCGTCGGGCGGAAACGGCGTCGCACAGATGCAAGCCTCGGGATTCCAAGCCGGCGAAAGTTGTCGGGCCGGCACCAATTCCTCGACGCCATGCGGCCGTTTCCATAGCAGCGAGATCGACGCCGGCTTGATCTTGCCCTTCTTGTCCTTCCCGTCATTGACTCCTTGTTTGGCTTTCGAGAACTCCAGGCGAACTCGATAGGGCCGGCCGCCGAGCAAATAGATCGACCCGCGATGGTCGTTGTTGTCGCCCGATTTAACCCAAGCGTCGACGATCGGATGAGTGTCGTCGTTGATCCAGAGCCGAACGGCCTGATCGGAATTGACGATGAATTCGTAGTCCCCCGTGTCCGGCGCCAAGACGCTTCCCGACCAGCGCAGAGCAAACTCGCGTGAGTCGATCTTGCCGGGAAGTGGTGATTCGACGCCAAAGTTGAAATCGACTTGGGGGTCGAATCTTTCGAGCTTGCGGCGACCGTCGTTGAAATCTCGCCCCTCGTAATAGTGTGCCTGCAATCCTTGCTGACCGTCCCAATTCAGTGAGCTTTGGAAGCCGCCAACGATGTCCGCGACGGCGTTACGATATTGGGCGACCGTGAGCCGGGCCAACTCGATCCGGGCCGGGCGATTGCGCTCGCGAGCCAAGGGGGAATAGAGCGTGTCGTAAACGTAATGAGAGACCACGTCGATCTCTTTGGCTGGCAGCGTGCCCGGCTTGTCCTCCGGCATCTCCTTCCCGATGAGCTCGCTGAGCTGGGCGACGCTGCGGTCGCCCTCAAGTCGCTCGGGGTGTTTCTTTGTGCCTTCTCCGTGCGGGCCATGGCAGACGGCGCACTTGCTGGCGAAAACCTGCTCGCCGGTCAACTCATCGGCCAGTGACGCCGTCGTCCAGAATAAACTTGGCAAAACGGCGGCAAGAACTACCATGCGCGCAAGCACAGGTCGGACGGCGAGATGGTGAGCGTCTGGCTGCATGGCAAATTGGCGGCGCCCCCAGGACTAAGGCGGGTCCGGCGAGGAGGGGCATTGGCAGGCAGGAAGGAACGAGTCGCAGCGAGTTCAATTCTGGACGTTTCACCAACGCATGTCAAGGTTTATGGAGAGACGAACGGTCCAGTACGTAGCCGCGGCATCCTGCCGGGAAGTTGGAAATGAGGAATGACGAAACACCCGACGTCTAATCAATGACGAATGCTTAAATAACGGATGACTAAGGTTTCTATGTGGCGCTGCGAGCATTGCTCTGATGCCGCGAAAATGAGACGCCATAAAACCGCCGCAAAAAGCCAATTTCAGGCCTTCGTCATTCGTGCTTAGAGCGGTTTCATTTTAGGTGTGGCGGTATCCGCAGTGTTGAAAATAGTTTCGGCACTCGGTTTCGGAGAACTGGTCGAGGATTCTGCCGCAGAGGTTCCAGAGCTTGTCGACGGTCCTTTCCGCTCCGTCGCGGAGCAATTTCTTGAGCTTG